>WGMZ01000007.1 GCA_016124735.1 Bacteroidota bacterium | reverse complement strand
TTCTGCCGAAAATTTCCGACGCGTTCTTTTTGTTGTCATGGTTAGTCAAATTTAATTTCGATTTCTTAACTAACCCGATGGTCTTAAATTAGGGGAGTGTTACAATCGCTGAGAATCTCGTATTCTTTTCATTCCTGTATATTTTATAGAATACGAGAATTTTAGAAAGAATAATTTTTTCGTGCGGTGGCAAAAAAAAAGAAAAATGGCATTGTGTGATGGCTTAGGGCTGGGTAGCGTTGGATAATTGTGCGTGAAAAATGTTTTGCAATTTTTTAAGCAAAAGATTTTGAAAAGCAATTTGCGGGGTTTGCCGAAGCGGCAATTTAGCATAACGTCTAATTATAGTTGACGAAACGCTTAAACACCTATTATAGACAACTCAATATCGTTTTGTCCTATAATTAATATTATGTTAAATTCTATTTTAGAACACTCGCCTATTTTTGTCATCTGGACACTTTTTAAACCTACTATAGCAGGTTGAATTTTTCAATATTCCGCCCTACTGAGCGGATTGTTATCAAATTCGCGATTCTCAGGCTTTATCGGTTTCGATGAATATCAGGAATTAATCTTAACCTCAGTTCATCAACAAATGCAAATCTGTAAGGATTCCCAGTTCGGCTTTGTTGTAACCAGATTTTGCCAATGCCACGGCAGCAGCTGTTTCCTGAATTCTTTTCCTGAGTGCCGGATTAAATGCACTGTGATGAATATGGTAAAAATCTTTGAACTGATTCCAGGCATAGTCCATATCAGCATCTTCATCCAGCAGGGTTTCGAATTCAAAACTGATATAATGCGCGGAATCGCTCCCAAATTTGTCGGTCGAGTGTTCCCAATCCAACCAAATTTTTCGGGTCTGCTCTTTTAATTTCTCTTTTTCTTTTTCAGCTATTTGTCCGTCGCTTGCTGATACCGCATAAAACAGGGCGCCCAATGCGGCGAATAAATCGGGATAATTCATGGTTCACTCCTTTCCTTTTTACGAAGTTAGGAAACATGACGTTAAGATTTCATATAATGACGTAATCGAAATAAGCGAAGTAAATGAATCAGCGGAAACTAGACGTCAGACGAATTAATGCAAGTTGTGAAGATATGACTTCGCGACAAAATTGACGGAGAATCAGCAACCGCGTCTCCGTGATGCATAAGCCGGCTAATAGTTGCGATGACCGCCCGTAGGGCAAACAAAAAAGCCGGAAGATTGCTCTCCCGGCCGTGCACTATTTAAATAAACGTGTGTGGGTTCGAATTAATTTCCTTCGCGCTTGTTCTTGTATTCAATCGCTTTTTCCTGATTGCCCAGCTGCGCATAGATCTGTTGGATGCTCATCAAAACCTGATTGTCATCGGGTCTCAGTTCTTCTGCTTTCAGGAACCACTCCAACGAAGACTTATAGAGCTCTGTCCATTCGTCTTTTAGTTTGGTGTAGTTCTTATCGTAATTGCCGTCTGCCGGCAGGTTGTTTGCCATTTCAATCAATGGAATCGCCCCATTGGAATAAATGGCTCCAAGGTTAAAAAGCACGTCGAAGGCATCCGGGTTGGATTCGTAAGCTGCCTTGTAATCGTTGATTGCCAGGCTGTCGAGATGATTTACTTTGTTCAGCAAGGTTTGAACCTTGGCATCTGATTCTTCCACCTGTTTTTTCATCTCCGCCTTCTTCTTCGCATTGGGCTCCTTGCGCATATCCTTGTGCAGTTTATAGCTATGCTCCACCTCTTTTTTCAATTCTTCTACCGTATTTCTGGCTCGTGTATCGTAGAGGTTGCCGCGGTTGGCCAATAAAATGGGGTTGCCCGGATCAGATTCCAAAGCCTCTGTAATCTTGTCGGTCAACAGATCTTCTTTGCCCTGGTTCTGATACACCATCAACTGTAAAGTGGTGAGGTCTTTTTCTTCAGGGAAACGTACTTTACCGGCTTCAATCACTTCCAATGCTTTTGCGGTATCGCCCAATTCCATGTGCAACAAGGCAGAACGCGTATACGCATAAGGAACAGGGGATTCGCTAGCAATTACGTCATTGAACAATTTGAAAGCCCGCTCATTATCTCCCATCTTGATCGCCGCATCGGCCATCAGTTGGAACATATTATTCTTTGGAAGATTCATGGCTGTTTCCAGCTGGCGGTTGGAATCGTATGCGTAGGCCCCAATTACTACTTCCCAGGCATCAACGGCATTTTTAATTTTTGCCTTGGCTGCGGCTGGGTCGCTTTCCAACAAATTGCCTCCATCCTGGTATTCCTGAATGGCATAGTTATAGGCCGGAACAACAGATTGAAGCATTTTCTCTTCTGCGTCGCGGTAACTTGGACGGCGGTTTTCTTTATCAAGCTTGATACAGTCGATGAAACTTTTCACTGCCGTTACGCCGGCATCCGGATAGGTTTTCAAAATGTCTGCATTTTGGGTAATTGCCAAATACACCTGTCCGCGCACATACCACATTTTGATATTGTTGGAAGTGCTTTCGTTGGTTGCTGCTTTGTCAATGTAATCTTTTGCCTCTTGCAAGCTTCCCCGATTCAATTCAATCAAGGCACTTTCGATATTGAATTTCTGCGCCTGAACTGCAAGTCCGGTGAGCAGAACACATACCGTAATGAATAATTTTTTCATGTTGATCAATTTGTACAAATATCAGCCTTCTGGCCGTTTTATCTAGTTTTCGTCCTCATTTTCGGTGTCTTCTCCCTCCTCTTCTTCTTCGGCATCTTCATCTCCTTCCGCAGTTGTGTCGATTGCCTCATTCACCAGTCCTTCTGCGCCTTCAACTCCTTCCATGCCTTCTTCAATTTCCTCTTCTTCCTCATGTTCTACCACAGCCACCGAAGCAATCTCGTCGTTCTTACTCATACGAATCAATTTCACACCCTGGGTGGCACGACCCGTTACCCGAAGATTGAGCATCGACATCCGAATCGCAATTCCTGATTTCAGGATGATCATTATATCATTCTCTTCGGTAACATCTTTGATTGCAATCAATGCCCCGGTTTTATCAGTGATATTCAGTGTTTTAACACCTTTCCCTCCTCTACCGGTAACACGGTATACATCTTCTCCTGATTCCGGATCTACCAGATAGGTACGTTTTCCAAATCCTTTCTCTGAAACAACGAGAATGGTTGTATCCCGGTTGGAAGGATTGACACATATCATACCAATTACCTCATCTTCCGGACCTTCCAATGTAACTCCTTTCACTCCGGAGGCGGTTCGTCCCATCGGACGAATAGCGCCAGAACTGAAGCGTATGGCTTTTCCGGATTTCTTCGCAATCAGCACTTCGCTGTCGTCGTCTGTGAGCTGTGCTTCCAGTAGAACATCGCCATCGCGGACGGTAACGGCATTGATGCCATTTTGACGTGGGCGGCTATATGCCTCCAGGGTTGTCTTTTTGATGATACCGTTTTTGGTACACATAATAATGTAGTTCTTGCTGAGGTATTCTTCCTCTTTCAGATTGTCCACATTAATAAAGGCCCGAATTTTATCGTCCGGAGCAATATTGATCAGGTTTTGAATGGCCCGTCCTTTGGTGGCTCTGGCACCTTCCGGAATCTCGTATACTTTCATCCAGAAACACTTGCCATGCTCGGTAAAGAAGAGCATATAATTGTGGGTGGATGCTATAAAGAGATGTTCCACAAAGTCGGCATCCCGGGCGGTTGCTCCTTTATTTCCACGACCTCCCCTGTTCTGAACGCGGTATTCTGTCAAGGCGGTACGCTTGATATATCCCAAATGTGAAATGGTAATCACCACGTTTTCATCCGGAATCATGTCTTCGATGCTGATGTCTTCCGAAGTGTGAACAATATCGGTGCGGCGTTCGTCGCCAAACTTCTGTTTTACCTCATCCAGCTCATCTTTGATGATTTGCATCCGGCGTGGCTCGTTGGAAAGAATATCTTCCAAATCGGCAATCAATACCATCAATTGTTCGTATTCTTCCTTGATTTTATCGCGTTCCAGTCCGGTAAGACGTTGCAAACGCATATCGAGGATGGCTTTGGCCTGGATTTCACTCAGTCCGAACTTATCCATCAATCCGGAACGTGCCTCATCGGGTGTTTGAGAAGAGCGAATTAAGGCAATCACTTCATCCAGATGATCGAGGGCAATCAATAAGCCTTCGAGGATATGGGCGCGTTTTTTTGCTTCTTCTAAGTCGTACTCGGTGCGGCGCACTACCACTTCGTGGCGGTGATCCACAAAGTGAAGGATGAGCGATTTAAGCGACAATAGTTCCGGACGTCCCTTTACCAATGCGATATTATTGATACTAAAGGATGTCTGGAGTGGGGTATATTTATATAGCTGATTCAGGATGATATTCGGAATCGCATCCTTTTTCAGATCGAAAACCAAACGCAGTCCGTGACGGTCTGACTCATCCCGGATATCGCTGATGCCATCAATCACTTTTTCATTCACCAATTCAACGGCACGAATGATCAGGTTGGAAGGATTCACCTGGTAAGGCACCTCGGTTATGATGATCTGCTCTTTACCTGTTTTGGTTACATCGAACTCTGCTTTTCCTCGCACCACTACTCTTCCACGTCCGGTTTCGTAGGCATCGCGAATGCCATCGTAACCATAAATGGTACCTCCTGTTGGAAAATCAGGTCCGGTAACGTGCTGCATCAATTCTTCAGTGGTGATATCGTGGTTATCGATATAGGCCTTAACTCCATCTACCACTTCAGACAGGTTATGCGGCGCCATATTGGTGGCCATTCCGACAGCAATACCAGAAGCTCCGTTAATGAGGAGGTTCGGCACTTTTGCCGGCATCACGGTAGGTTCTTCGAGGGAATCGTCAAAGTTGCCGCGGAAATCCACGGTATTTTTGTCGATGTCTACCATCATCTCCTCTGCAATTTTTCGCATCCGGGCTTCCGTATAACGCATGGCTGCGGGCGGGTCACCATCGATGGAACCAAAGTTACCCTGTCCGTCTACAAAAGGATAGCGCAAGCTCCATGATTGTGCCATACGCACCATGGCATCGTAAACAGAGCTATCTCCATGCGGATGGTATTTACCAAGCACCTCACCTACGATACGTGCCGATTTTTTATAGGAGCGGTTCGACGCGAGGCCAAGCTCCGTCATACCATATAATACCCTGCGGTGTACCGGCTTTAAACCGTCACGTACATCGGGCAGGGCCCTGGAAACGATAACGGACATCGAATAATCAATGTAGGCCGTCTTCATCTCATCCTCTATATTGATTGGGATGATTTTTTCTCCAGTTTCTTCGTTAAGATTATTTTCGTCTGCCATTGTTTAGATGAATGCGCTAAAATAAGGCGTTTTGAGCCCTTCTCAAGGCATAACTTGCCCACATGGATGTGGAAATCCTCCGCCCAAATTTATTAAGGACTCCTTTCCTGTGAACCTCGCATGGAAACTGAGTCAGACCAAGGGATAGCAAAGATCGGATTCGGCATGCGATTCTTTCATCCGTCAATTTGTTTTTCCCTTATTTTTGCAGCGTGAATCGGGAGCAGCTTTTTACTCTGGTGGTAGTGCCACTTTATTTCATTGCCATGGCGGTGGAGTTATATTATCAAAACAAAAAGGAACGCAAGGGATACCCGTTGCCCGACACCCTGATGAGTTTCTGGTTTGCCATTGCAGGAGCCGGTTTGGATCTATTGATGAAAGGCGCATGCTTTGCTGTATTGAACTGGTGCAATGAGCATGCGCTTTTCATTCCGAACATGCTGGAACATTATCCGGTACTGGCCTGGATTCTTGTATTTATCGGACAGGATTTTGCGTTTTACTGGCTTCATAGAAGCGAACATTCTGTTCGAATCTTCTGGGCTGTACACAGCAACCACCACTCTTCTCCTAATTATAACTTCGCGGTAGCTCTACGGTCCAGTGTTTTTCAGCCCTTTTACCGCTTTTTGTTTTATATCCCGGTGGCATTTATGGGTTTCGACGGACTCACCATTATGTTTATCTATGCGGTCAATCAATTTTACCAATTCTGGCTGCATACCGAGTCCATTCCGAAATTGCCGCGTTGGTTTGAATTTATCTTCGTTACCCCTTCTCATCACCGGGTGCATCATGCCAGCAATATTCGCTACCTGGATCGGAATATGGGACAGGTGCTCATTATCTGGGATCGGATATTCGGAACCTTTCAGGAAGAATTACCGGAAGAAAAACCGGTGTACGGACTTACCAAACCACTCGAAACAAGACATCCTTTGCGGGCCATTTTGCATGAATTCTATTTATTGGCAGATGACTTAGCGCGCTGCTCCTCAGTAAAAGACAAACTACGCTATTTCTTTTCTGCGCCGGGATGGAGTCATGATGGAAAAACCAAAACAGCCAATCAATTGCGGAAAGAAATAGAACAAAATGGATAAGGTAACGGTTTCTTAACCTTGAAAGCTTTTATTTTGCGCTCCCGTCATTTGCGGGTAATAGTGAGTAAGAGGATTAATTAGATTGAATTTATGAAGAATATTACGGTTATCGGATCTGGTACAATGGGCAATGGTATTGCGCATGTTTTTGCACAAAATGGCTATCAGGTATCGCTGGTGGACGTGAATCCGGCAGCCCTGGAAAAGGCATTGGCAACCATTCGTAAAAACATGGATCGCCAGATTCAAAAAGAATTGATAAGTGAGGAGGACAAGGCAAAGGCCCTTGAAAACCTGAAGACCTATACAGATTTGAAAGAGGGAGCCCAAAATGCCGACCTGTTGATTGAAGCAGCCTCTGAAAATTTTGATGTGAAAACGAGCATTTTTAAGCAATTGGATGAAATAACTCCTCCTGCTTGTATCCTGGCAACCAATACTTCATCCATCTCCATTACCAAATTGGCAGCTAAAACCAAGCGGGCCGAAAAGGTGATTGGAATGCATTTTATGAATCCCGTTCCGGTAATGAAACTGGTGGAGGTGATTAAAGGCTACCACACTTCTGAAGAGGTAAATACCACCATCATGGAAATGTCGAAAGCCATTGGTAAAATCCCGGTACTCGTAGAGGATTACGCTGGTTTTGTGGCCAATCGCATTTTAATGCCGATGATCAATGAGGCCATTTATACCTTGTTTGAAGGGGTGGGAGGTGTCGCAGAGATCGATACCGTGATGAAGCTGGGAATGGCTCATCCAATGGGACCATTGCAATTGGCTGATTTCATCGGTTTGGATGTTTGCTACTCTATCCTGAACGTGCTTTACGAAGGATTTGGAAATCAGAAATATGCCCCTTGCCCACTCCTGGAGAAAATGGTCATCGCGGGTGATTTGGGCATGAAGTCAGGACGTGGCTTCTATGATTACAGTCATGGCACCAAAGAGCTCGTTGTAGCGAAAAACTTTAAATAGGTTATAGCTTCCTGGTTTAGCAGTTTATAGTTTATGGTTTAGGCACGGTTAAGTCTTTGTTCTTACACTTGCTCCAAAAACTAATTTACTTGCGCAAATCCAAGCTGCTCGGCTACCATTCCTTTTATTGGCGCTTCCTTCGGAATGCTGTTATACCAATTGCTCAATTCTGTATGGCTGCAAGACTTTTTGAAAAGTGCGAGAGTGGGCATGAATAATTCCTTTGGACTTTTACCGGCCATGAGTCCCAAAGTCTTTTGAAGCTCCATATCATCGTATTTTTCCCATAACAATGGATGAATCTGTTGTTCTTCGATATTCATGTGCATTAGATTGAAAGCGAGGAGTTCAGAAAATTCCCAAATCAGTGCGATTTGATTTTGAGTAAAGTCTTCTGCAGAAGTGCTATTTTCCAATTTCCTCAGCGCAGCGCGGCATTGCTCTATTAATTCGGCATCTTTCACATGATCTGTCTCTAACTTACGAACCAGCTCTCCTCCGTTTTCCTTTACCAGGGGCCAAAGAATTTCATCTTCCAATTCCGCATGTATATGCAAAATATCCAGATGCGCTGTGGCGGTAGACAAGTAATTGGAAAGAGCATTTTGATGATTGAATTCCAGCTGTTGCGCAGCAATAATATCGTCGCTTAAGGCACTACGTAAAGCCTTATGAATCATGGATAACAGAGTGAAACGCATAAGATTGAATGGATGATTTTACGGATACAAATTACAGAAAGACCAGGAAATAAAAAGGAAATATTCAAACCCATGCGTTGTAAACTAGATGGTTTAGGGTTTATCGTTTATGCGTTATTCTGACGGCCCTTGGTGCTTCATCTATTCGCGCAATATCCCAATATCACGAAATCTCATGGTCTAATTATTTTTGTAAATCCTGCCTCGACGCGATAAATCGCGCTGCTACATCATCCCTTCTCCTTCAACCTTTTTGCCCCTTGTCTTCTGTACTCTTGTACCCGGTACTTATGTACTTCAATCCTGTCTCAAGATCCCAAAATCTCAACGTCTCAATGTCACAACATCCCGTCTCTCTACTCTTGTACCCGGTACTTATGTACTTCAATCCTGTCTCAAGATCCCAAAATCTCAAAGTCTCAATGTCACAACATCCCGTCTCCCTACTCTTGTACCCGGTCCTTATGTACTTCAATTTTGTCTCAAGACCCCAAAATCTCAACGTCTCAATGTCACAACATCCCGTCTCCCTACTCTTGTACACGGTCCTTATGTGCTTCAATTTTGTCTCAAGATCCCAAAATCTCAACGTCTCAATGTCTCAATGTCACAACATCCCGTCTCCCTACTCTTGTACCCGGTACTTATGTACTTCAATCCTGTCTCAAGATCCCAAAATCTCAACGTCTCAATGTCACAAGACCCCAAAATCTCAACGTCTCAATGTCACAACATCCCGTCTCCCTACTCTTGTACACGGTACTTTTGTACTATATTTCAAACAAATCCCCCTGCACCACGTCGCTGGGAAAGGGTGGCTTTTCATCTTTGATCAGTTCAGGAGCCTTTCTGTTTTCCGTGGTTTTTAAATCGGAAGGATTTTCGTTATCAACTTCTATTTCCGGAAAAGATTTTTTCTCTTTCCCCCCTTTTTTTACTTCCTCTTTGGGTTCCTCTTTTTTCACACCGGTAATCCTGATGATTTCAACAGAACCGAGTTTATTTCCAATTGCCTTCCATCCTTTCACGTCGATGAATTCGTCCAAACGGATTTGTTCCTGAGATTTATCCTTTCGGGTAATAACGATTTCCGGCTCGGGATGCAGACTCACGTATTCCAGCTTGCTGCCCGGATTCTCAGAAATGAAGGTGAAGCTCTTGCCCACGGATTGGGTTTCAATCAGGAAGCGTTTCACATAATGGTTTTTTGATTTCTTATCGAAATAGACCGCAGATATAACCCGTTCCGGATTGAATTTCCGGAGCATTTCAATCTTGTCGTATTCGTAATGATTGGTAATCTCATAATTGGTAATCTCGTATTCTCCGGATTTATAGATGACTAAAATACTATCATCTCCGTCAAAATTGCCGAGGTATTGCCCGCGTTCTTCCGTATTCAATCTTCCGATTGTATCGTCGTACCAAATGTCTCTGCCACCAAGTGTCGAAGCGCCTTTCTCTTTGAATTTGATGTTTTTAACACGGTATTTCGAAAATATATTCCCTTGTGCTCCACGCCCTTTGATTGCTATATCAGCAAAGTCAAAGTCGTATGCTTTTTTGCGGGCCTTGGAATTCGGACTGAGCGTAACGGAAACAACTTCGGCTTCGCTATTCGGATTTGCGGTAAAATACAGAATTTTCGAGCCCTTTGTCCCTTTGGTAATCGGGTATTCTTTGTCGCGCGTGATGGAAGTCACCGCAAAACGTTTCACATAATAGGCACCACTTCCTCCATCTTGATAGATGACATTGTATACCATGCGGTCATCTCCTTTCTTGAAGACCGCAACGTGAATAATTCCCTTGCCCATAAAAGCTTTATCCTGGACCTTGCTCACCACCATGGTTCCATCTTCGCGGAACACAATAATGTCGTCTATATCTGAGCATTCGCCCACAAATTCATCTTTTTTCAATCCATAGCCCACAAATCCTTCCTGACGATTCACATAGAGTTTTTGGTTGGCCACCGCCACCATAGTCGCTTGGATTGTATCGAAGGTACGGATCTCTGATTTTCTCTCTCTTCCCTTTCCATATTTCTTCAGCAAATCAGAGAAATAATTGATTGAGAATTCAACCAGGTTATCCAGATGATGTTGCGTTTCTTCAATTTGCTCCTCCAGCCCTTTGATGTATTCATCTGCTTTGAATGCATCGAATTTGGAAATCCTTTTGATTTTAATTTCTGTTAGTCGGACGATATCCTCCTGTGTGACATCCCGGCGAAGTAGTTTTTTATAAGGATCGAGGCCTTTGTCGATGGTTTCGATTACGGCCTCCCATGTTTCACATTCTTCTATATCCCGGTAAATCCGGTTTTCAATGAATATCTTTTCCAGGGAGCTGAGATGCCACTGACTCTCCAGTTCACTCAGTTTTATTTCCAGCTCCAGACCCAGCAACTGCTTGGTTTGTTCGGTGCTGTAGGTCAGCATCTCCTCCACCGGAAGAAATACGGGTTTTTCCTTTACAATAACACAGGCATTGGGTGAAATACTCACTTCACAATCCGTAAAGGCATAGAGGGCATCCATGGTGATATCCGGAGAAACCCCAGGTGCCAGCTGAATCTGTACTTCCACATCCCTGGCTGTATTATCGATTACCTTTTTTATTTTGATTTTCCCCTGATCGTTCGCCTTGATAATCGAGTCAATCAGGCTGGTAGTCGTCGTGCCATACGGGATGTCTCTGATTGCAAGGGTTTTCTTATCAACCTCTTCGATTCGAGCCCGAACCCGCACTTTTCCTCCGCGCAACCCATTGTTGTAATTGCTTACATCGACCATCCCTCCAGTTGGGAAATCAGGAAAAATTTCTACTTTCTTTCCTTTCAACAGATCGATGGAAGCATGCAGTAATTCGCAGAAATTATGAGGCAATACTTTGGTTGATAAACCTACCGCTATCCCTTCTACACCTTGCGCAAGCAGCAATGGAAATTTCATTGGAAGACTAATGGGTTCCTTCTTTCGTCCATCGTAAGATAGCTGCCACTCCGTTGTTTTTGCGTTGAATGCCACCTCCAGCGCGAACTTGGAAAGTCGGGCTTCAATATAGCGCGGTGCCGCTGCCGAATCACCCGTACGGAAATCGCCCCAGTTACCCTGGGTTTCCACCAATAGTTCTTTTTGTCCGATATTGACCAGTGCATCACCTATTGAAGCGTCGCCATGCGGGTGGTATTGCATGGTCTGTCCGATAATATTTGCCACTTTGTTAAAGCGTCCATCGTCCATTTCCTTCATGGCATGCATGATCCGGCGTTGAACCGGCTTCAAACCGTCTTCAATGCCCGGCACGGCACGTTCCAGAATTACATAAGAAGCATAATCCAGAAACCAGTTCTCGTACATGCCCGAAACTGGAATGACACCATGGAGCTCCGAATCCTGTTCGCTTGCTGTTTCCTCCAGATTTTCTTCCTGATTTTCGTTCAGTTCCTCATCTTCTTCTTTCATTCCTTACGCTTTGCTCTTACTGAGATAAGTCCGAAAATAGGCTACTTTTTGCAAGGCTTTTTGAAAATAAAATTCACATTATGTGCAAAGCTTTCCACAGATCAATCAAGCAACCTTCATCAACGAATGGCAATCTAGGAATAAACCTTAAGTGATGCTCCGTAAAACACTCTTTACTTTGTCGATTGGCTTGATTCTTCTCTCCTGCCATAAAAACAAGGAAAACCCCGCCGGCAACCAGCAGCCAATTAAAAGCACTTCCCTGGCTCCGGATTCCGGTTTCTACAATCCGGGGTCCTATTTCCCCTTAAAATGGGGTGCGGAATGGATTTACCTGCACGACAATCAGGATATTGAAAAAGTCACCTGCGGTCCTCAATTTTTGGATTCGATGTTTGATCATGGAAATGGGATATTCATTACCTATGAAGCACACCGGCTTAACTCCGACTACCAGAATTTTACTTTACCCAGCAGTTTTACCGCTGGCTTAAATGAGAAATATTGGAATGAGCGACGAATTCGAAATGATTTTTGCAATTATCATATCGGTATCATTCAGGAAAAAATGTGGTGTCAGCAATTAAAATCCGGATCTTATTATCCTTCGTTCCTCTGTACAGGTGAATATCCTGGTAATGACGTCATGTTGAACATATTGATCTACAGCGACAGTGTTCAGCCCGGCTATACCAAAGTATTAAAAACGGTGCAGACCAGACTTAAATATGAGCTTTCGCAGGACACCACCAGCACAGGTTATATGTATGAATTGCCTCTGAAACTAACTCATGATGCAGAATATACTGTTTGTTGGTTCGCGAAAGGCATCGGGTTAATTCAAAGAGAATATTATCAAAGAGACACATTGAAAGACCGCATGATTCTTCAATCCTATGTCATTCCTCAGTAACTTTTAATCTCAATCTAATCCTTTACCTTGCTCCACCACCCGAAAAGTATCCCTGTCTCCTTCTTTAAAACTGTTCAGCTCGAAGAAACAGGCATCTTCCAAAAAAGTCAGCTTATGCCAGATATAGGGTTTTATTTCAATTCTCGCTGGCGATTCAATCTCTTGATTATCAATAGATGAAATGCGTCCATCCTCCACCTCACCTGTCTCAAGTAAAACCTTTCCCTGAAGTAGAAAAACCACTTCAGGATTCTTGAATTTCGACAGGCCTTTGTGGTAGTGGTTGCCACTCCAATACCCTTTATTCCGGTAAGCCAGAATATATGGGCCATTGCGGTCGAGTGTATCCAGCTCCGTTGTCGCTCCACGCTCATCCTCTCCTTTGAATGCTATGGGTTCAATCTTCACTCCCATCAAGCCACTTCTTCTTTCACCTCATCTTTTTCCACCCGGAGGTTGTCAATGATAAAGTTCTGTCTTTCCATGGTGTTTTTACCCATGAAGTATTCCAGTAATTTCTTGATGGTGGTGTCTTTGCTGAGGATGATGGGATCAAGACGCATGTCTTCTCCAATAAACATCCCAAACTCTTCCGGCGAAATTTCTCCCAATCCTTTAAATCGGGTAATCTCAGGTTTATTGCCCAGTTCTCTTATAGCTACTTGTTTTTCTTCTTCACTGTAGCAATAAATGGTCTTCTGCTTATTCCGGACCCGGAAAAGCGGGGTTTCCAGAATGAACAGGTGTCCGTTTTTTACCAAATCAGGAAAAAACTGCAAAAAGAAAGTCATGATCAACAAGCGAATATGCATACCATCCACATCGGCATCGGTAGCAATTACAATGCGACTAAACCGCAGGTTATCCAACCCTTCTTCAATGTCCAGGGCATGTTGCAGCAGGTTAAACTCTTCGTTTTCGTATACCACTTTCTTGGTCAGACCAAAGCAATTCAATGGCTTACCTCTCAAGCTAAATACCGCCTGGGTTTCCACGTCTCTCGACTTGGTAATAGATCCTGAAGCCGAGTCTCCTTCCGTGATAAACAAGGTCGTTTCCTTTCTGCGATCGTTTTTCTCATCATTGAGATGAATCCGGCAATCGCGGAGTTTCTTGTTGTGCAGGCTTGCCTTTTTTGCGCGTTCATTGGCCAGTTTCTTTATACCTGCCATGTCTTTGCGCTCACGTTCCGACTGCATGATCCTCTTGAGTAAAGCTTCAGCACTTGCCGAATTTTTATGCAAATAATCATCCAGCGCTTTTTTCAAAAAATCACCCACAAAGTTCCGCATGGAAGGTCCTCCTTCGGATACTGCATGCGAACCCAACTTGGTTTTGGTTTGCGATTCAAATACAGGCTCCTGCACCCTTACGCTCACTGCTGCTACAATGGACGCACGGATATCGCTAGCTTCAAAGTCCTTCTTGTAGAAATCCCTCACCGTTTTCACCAGCGCCTCTTTAAAGGCTGCCAGATGCGTTCCGCCCTGGGTGGTGTTTTGACCGTTGACAAAAGAGTAATATTCTTCACCGTATTGATTATCGTGGGTCAAAGCCACTTCGATGTCCTCGCCTTTAAGATGGATAATGGGGTAACGAATGGTTTCTTCGTTGGCTTTATCGCGCAGAAGGTCCAGTAATCCATCTTTCGACTGAAACTTGGTGTCGTTAAAACTGATGGTTAATCCGGCATTGAGGTAGCAATAATTTCGAATCTGATTTTCCAGGTATTCCGGAATGAAATGGTAGTTTTTAAAGATGGTATTGTCCGGAACAAAGGTGATCATCGTTCCATTTTTCTCGGTGGTCGCCTCCTCAGGATGATCAATGGACAGCACACCGCGTTCAAACTCCGCACATTTTGTCTTTCCATCCCGAAAGGATTGCACTTTAAAGTGTTGAGAGAGCGCATTGACGGCTTTGGTACCTACCCCATTCAAGCCTACGGATTTCTGAAAGGCTTTGGAATCGTATTTTCCTCCGGTATTGATTTTCGACACGCAGTCTATCACCTTACCCAGTGGGATTCCCCGTCCATAATCGCGCACCACGACTTTGTGTTCTGAAATTTTGATCTCGATCAACTTGCCATTCCCCATCACATGTTCATCAATGGAGTTGTCGACAATCTCTTTCACAAGAACATAGATGCCGTCATCCATGGCGGACCCGTCTCCCAGTTTTCCGATATACATACCCGGGCGTAAACGGATATGTTCCCGCCAATCGAGCGAGCGTATACTGTCTTCGGTATAACTTACCTGATTCTCTGTCATGCTTTTAATCCCGACTTTAATAATTTAGAAATGTCATCCAATATATGGGTTACCTGATCTTTCGGAATGATGGCACGTCCTTTTTTATCGCGCTCGGTATTTAAGTTCCTTAAAGTCAGATAATCCCAGATTCCATTGGTAATATTGCTCGCAACCATGGACATCACATCGATATCCACATCATAACGCAGGCCACCTGAAAGCAGCTCTCTCTCCAAAAGTCCTCGCATAAAATCCAGGTTCTTCTTTTTTTGATTCAGCATCAGGTTTCCCAAATCATCTGCATATTTTTCATGGGCTGCATTGGCAATCAAGGTGCTCATCTCCGGGTTTTCATAATCAAATCGAAGACTGGCTTCAAAAAGCCTGGTATAGGTTTCCCAAAAATTGCCTGGCGGATTTCGAAGGACTGGCTTCATATATTCCTGCCTGTTTTGTTGAGCAATATCCAATAAATAGAAATAGAGCTCCTTTTTATTTTCAAAATATTGATAAACAGAACCTTTGGCAATCTTTAGCTTTTTAACCATTTGGGTTACGGATGCTTTCTCGTACCCGGCCGAGGCAAATTCTTCCATGGCCACACGGATGAACTTATCCCGTTTGGAGGCTGGTAATTTGGTAAATGTGTTCGATGGCATACTCATGCGATACACTGCGAATTTAATCTGATACCAAAGAATGACCCCGCCGTCATTATTCACAGAATGTGCATAACACGTATCTTGGAAAATGATGTCCAAATAAACAAAACACATTTTATATATCTCTTTTTCAGTCCATTGTGAAATATTTTCATTTTTTTTCAATCCATAGGCAACATATCAGAAAGAATGTGGCTCTCTTCAGTTGAATACGGCTTAACAGGGTTTATGTTCTTTATTAGTAAGTCGCATTTGTTTCATATGTTTTTGTTTATATCCCAATCCCGGTCCTAGCACCGGGATTTTTTTTGCCTGGTAAATTTATCCTCCCTTCACTTAACATTTTCGGCATTTCAAAGCCCCGTCGTTTGAATTTCAACCAAATCAAACTATCTTTCATTTCTCAGTTTACTACTTTCAGATGTCCGAACAGAATAGAATAGGTTCGCACATCGCTGAAATGAGTAAATTGCAGATGATTCTATTTATCGCAAATAACCTATGGACAATACACCAGTACTACTCGTGCCAACTGATTTCACTGCAGTTGGCGACAGCGCAGTTCTTTATGCACAAGAACTCGCCAAAATTTTAAATGCCAATATCACTTTGCTGCATGTGGTTGCAAAGGACAGCGAGACAGCGGCCGCAAAAAACAGTCTGAATGCAATTGCCTCTAAACTGGAATCGCTGAACATCGGCACAAAATGCATCGTAGATAAGGGAAATATTTTTGACGAAATTGGCCGCGTTGCGAAATTAGAAGACGCGTCTTTTATCATCATGGGAACACATGGAGACAAAGGAATGCAGAAAGTATTCGGAAGCCGTGCATTGAAGGTAATTACCAATTCGGAAACTCCATTTATTGTGGTGCATCGCAAACCGATGGCTGCGCATGGATTTAAAAATATTGTGATGCCACTATCCATGGATCAGGAAGTGAAACAAACCATACATTTCGCAACAAGTTTGGGTAAATATTTCCAATCGAAGATTCACATCCTTTATGTTGAAGAAAGCGATGAGTTCTTCAAAAACAAGATTGCCCGAAATATCCCTGCGGCAGAGGCTATTCTGAAAGAGAGAGGGTTTGAGTATGAAATTACAAGTGTATCCAAAAAACACCTGGCCGAGAACTTGATTAATTATGCAAATGATGTGCAGGCAGACTTGATCGCATTCCTGAATAATCATGAAAATTTCGCTACCTACCTCGGGGGGTCTTTTGAACAAACACTGATTAGCAATTCAAAGGAAATTCCAGTAATGGTTATTAATTCCATTTCCGCGAAAACCAATTCATTGATGGGACATATGATGCGTTAATGCATGGAAAGAAATTAAGAATGTTGCATAAAAAAAGCCGCTCATTTTGAGCGGCTTTTTTATTGGGTTACCAGGGAGGTTAATCCATGGTTTTAATTTTCACTTTGTTTGGATCTACGCTGGTCACTTTTGCGATACCAAGTTTCTTCAATCCATCTTTAATATCCCGCTCATCACCCACGATCACAATTATCATCTGATCAGGATTGAGGTATTTTTTCACTACAGCATTCAAATCCGTCAATGTTACAGAATTCACCAATGCTGTTTGCTGGCTCACAAAATCTTTTGGTAAATCATTGCGAAGAATATTTGCCAGGAATCCGGCTTTTTCAAATGAAGTCTCATATTTCAATGCATCCGATTGGTTGATGGAATGTTTCATGCTATTGAGCTCTTCCGGAGTCATTCCATTCTCGTAGTAATTTTTAATCTCTTTGTAGATTTCCATTACTGCCGAATCGGTCTTCTCGTATTTCACCGAAGTACTTACCAGCCAGGTACCGTCGTATTTACCCGCAGAATTGTATGAATTTGCTCCGTAAGTAAACCCTTTCTCTTCGCGAAGGTTAATATTGATCCGGGAATTAAAGCTACCACCCAGTGAATAATTCGCTAAGTACAATTTGAAGTAGTCGCCATTGTAGTCATAAGGCATGGTGCGCGTTCCGAACATAATCCGACTTTGCGTTGCGCCCGGCTTATGAATCAGGTAAATCACCGTATTCTCTTTGGCAGGAAACTCTGCCATTGCAGGCATGGTCACCGTTTTGTTTTGCCAGTTCTCTAAAAAGCTCAGTTTTGGCATCAACGCATCCAGACTGGTATTCGCTACAATAGTCAAATTGGTCAAGGATGGAGAATAGTAGCTGGTATAGAATGCTTTGATGTCGTCTAAACCTATTTTAGAAATGGTTTTGTCGTAACCATCGCCGTAAGCCGCCAGGATGCTTTGTCCGTAATTCAGGATATCAAAGCCCTTTCTGGCAAGCACTCCCGGATTTTTATCCGCATTTCTTAGATTTTCTTCCCATTGCTCTTTCAGTCTGTCGAAGTCGTCTTCTTTAAAGGCAGGCTTGAACAGCATTTCTTCTAAAATTTTAAGGGTCTTATCGATGTTCTTTGTTAGAGATGAAACGATGATGCTGGTGCTTGAACCTCCTGCATTAAAACGGATGCTACTGCCCAATGATTCAAGTGCTGCTTCAATCTCTTCAGAGCTGTGCTCCAGTGTGCCTTCGTTCATCATGGCCGCAGTAAAAGAGGCCAATCCCAGTAATTTCGGATTTCTGGATTCCAAAAGCTGTCCGCCGGAAATATTGAAAACCATGGTTACTTTCGGAATCTCATTGTTTTGAGTATGGATGATTCTCAAACCATTGTCCATATTTTTAGTCATGTAATCAGGCACTTTAGCCGGACTTGCAGGAGGTGGAGTCGGACGAATATTGCGATCGAATGTTGAATCAGGTTCTGTATAGGTCAGGCCTTTGTATTGTGCTTCCGCTTCCTGATCTACTTCTCCCGGATATGGGTTGACAGATTTGGTTCGAGCATCTGCATTCGGAGCTCCAAAGATGATAAAGCAAAGTCCACCGCGGTTTTTAATGTATTTCTCAAAAACACGTTTTAAGTCTTGTTTGGTGACTTTATTATAACGATCGATATCATCCTGTAGGTTATACGATGGTCCGGCCATACGTTCCCAACCGGAAAGTGTAACGGCTTTTCCCTGAACACTTTCCAGGGTATTGATAAAGCCCGATTCGAAGTCTGCCTTCACCCTGTTCAGGTCTTCATCACTCACCTGAGTCATCACATCATAATCATTGATAATGGCCTTGATGCTATCAAATACAAGAGTTTGAACCTGCCCGGGTGTTAAATCGTATACGTTTCGTGGGTTTGGTGCAATCTGAAAACGGAATTCGCCTGCCAATTCATTGCACGGATTACTTACGCCGGCCTGCAATGCAAATTTGCTTTTCACCAAACGTTGATAGAAAATTGAATTTCTACCTCCACCCAAAAGTGAAGCTAAAATATCCAAAGATGCTTCGTCGCGGTGATAGTTTGGAACGGATGGGTAAGTCAGGTTTACCAAAGGAACAAATACGTTGTCGGCATATTGTGTAAACTTGTCCTGGTGCATGACAATCGGAGCCACACGCATCGGACGCACTTCTTCTCCTTTTGGAATCGGACCAAAATACTTCTCAACCAATGCCATTGTTTCTGCTGTCTTAACATCACCGGCAATTACCAGGATGGCATTGTTCGGTCCGTACCAGCGCATGAAGAAATTTTTCAAATCCTGAACTCCTACACGGTTCAAATCATCTACGTATCCAATGGTTGGCCAGCTATATGGGTGTCCTTTAGGATAAAAGTCTTTGCGGTAAAGCTCCACAAATGGCAGGACATAAGGTTGGTTAACAATATTTTGTTCTTTTTCGTTCTTCACCGCGTCACGCTGAATCTCAAATTTTTTCTGAGTTACAGCGGGTAAAAGCCATCCCATACGATCTGACTCAAGCCAAAGCGCCGTTTCCAGCATATTGCTTGGCAGGGTTTCGTAGTAATTGGTGCGGTCTTCGCTGGTGGTACCATTCATTTGTCCACCGGAGCCTTCTACAATTTTAATATGTTCTTCGTCGGCGATATGCTTCGAACCCTGGAACATCATATGCTCAAAAAAGTGAGCAAAACCGGTGATTCCAATATGTTCGCGATTAGAACCTACTTTGTAGGTCACTTCCACATGCACCATCGGATCAGAATGATCCTCGTGCACATAAACGATTAATCCATTAGCCAATTCATACTTCTCGTAAGAAATTTTGGCTTCTCCCGGGGCAGCCTCCACTTTTTCTACCAACTTGGTCTGCGCTGAGGCAGGTAACCAGGCAAGACTCAAAAGCAAAAGCCCTAAAAAGGTCAGTTTGTTTTTATTCATGATATAGGTCAAAACTATTATGCTTCGCAAAAGTATATCCGCCAGTCAGGCTCTTATCTGATCTATCGACCAAGCGACAAAAGCCATCGACGATGGCTTAAGGACAAACTTCTTTCAATACCGTGCGGAACTCCAGACTTACATCCGGCCAAAGCACCGATTTACCATCGGAACCGGTATGCAATTCTTTGCACTCTTTATTTAAATTTTTAATTCCTTCTCCGGCCTGCCACTCGTCTGTGCTCATGGTGCCTTTTAAAATCAATATGTCCCCGTTCATTTCATAATGCATGCTTACCGGAGCATCTACCGCATTCATATGCAGGTTGAAGGTAATATCTCCCGATTGATTGTTGCCGTCCACATCAGTAACTGAACCGCTAAGATCACTGCTCATAATCAATGAGCCGAAAAAGAATTTAGCAATCTTTTTGTCGCGGTCCGGGTTTGAAGTATTCACGGAGGATACAGGAATGCGGAAAGTGGCTCCCAGAAGCATTTGGGTGATATCCGTTGTAGAAGTAGTGCCAGGAGTCATATACACCGAATCAAAGCCACCCTTCACTCCTGCTCTTTCGGTGTATTTATAGGCTGTCCAACTCAATGTATTTTGACTGGCGTCGTACTCGTAATTGCATGGAGCATGCGAAGCTTCCGGCGCAGATGGAGCTTCTTCCCCTTTTTCTTTGTTTTCCTGTTGATTGCCGCCACAAGCTGCCAGTGATAAAATGCTTGTAGCCAATGCGATGTTAAATAAGGTCTTTTTCATAGTAAGTTTTTTTAGTGTTGTGTCTTCTTTCTATGGCTCATGATTCTTTCTTTCAACAAATTCTCTTCCCTTTTGGCTTTTTTGAAAAGAATTTGGTCTTCAATCCGTGCGTGATGGAAAATATCCTCTTCCAATCGGGCCAAATCGGTCATCACAACCTGATACAATATCGGGTCATCATCTGAATATGCATAGGAAGCGGTGGCGTTTCGTAATTCCTTCATTTCATCATCGTCCTGTGTATGGGAGGCACACAAAACATCTGCCGAATGCTGGTTCAATAAATCTATTGCAACCCCGGCCCGGAACTCTTCATTTAGTTCCACGAGATTTAAAATAAAGGGAAAAATTATCTTCTCCTCCAGGAGCATATGCTTCTGCATGTCGCGGCTAAAACGCTGAAATACGTCCAAAAGATCGTCTCGCTGCAGACGTACCAGATTTTTCTGGATATGCGGGATTTTTGCCTTGGTATATTCGTGGTGTGTATATTTTAAATAGGCCACCAACACTGGTAATTCAAGAAAATCATACTCAAATTCAGGCAAGCGTGCCTGTACCTGCAAAAGAGCATCTTCCAGTATGTCTGAGCGTATTCCGTATTCCTGAGCCACTTCTTCCAAAGTTGTATCAAGCCTGCTTGGATATTCAATGGAAAAAAACTCAAGCACAGTGGCCCTGCTAAGATTTTCCTTCAAAATATAGCGTAACGGTATCCGACTTAACTTTCCCATCTCTTTGTAATCCTCCCTATCTCGTGAACCAAATCGCTCGCAAGGATGCTATCCAGGGATTTTCTTTTGCTCAGTTCATTTGCTGATAGGCCGTGCAAATATACTCCTATTAATGCAGCCTCCTCCACAGAATATCCACGACCCACATATCCACTAATCAATCCGCAAAGCACATCGCCCGAACCGCCTTTGGCCAGGCCTGCATTGCCGCTTGTATTGATAAAACGAGTTCCATCCGGAAAAAAGACGGCACTGAAACTGCCTTTTAAAACCACAACCCATTTTTTAACAATAGCCAGTTCTGCTGCTGTTTTCCAGCGTTCTCCTGTTGATTGGTGCGGATGTGTCAGGCGGTCAAATTCTCCGGGATGTGGCGTGATAATCACCTTTCCGAACGGTTCTACTTCCGGATGAATCGCTAAAAAATTTAGAGCATCGGCATCCAGTATCCATTTTGTTTCTTTTTGAAACAATTGGAACAAGGCATCTTGTGTTCTTTTATCTTGTCCCAGACCGGGTCCAACTCCCACCGCCGAATAAGAATGAATGTCGGGAGTAAATTCCATGACTTCCATTCCTGATTCTTTTAACCAGATAACTTCCGGATTCCGGCTCGGACCAATTGTTCGGGGTAAATGGGTTGTAGAAATAAATGTTTTACCCACCCCCGTATACAATGAAGCTTCAGCGGCTAATAAAATAGAGCCTGGATACCGCGAAGATCCTCCGATTAATAAGGTACTGCCAAAGCTTCCTTTATGTGATACCCGCTGCTTGATGCGATACAAGGTGCTGACGCTTTCTTCTTCCAGAAGGTATGGTCCAGACTCATTCCGGGGAAAGTGAGGGGACAAACCAATATCGATTACCTGCACATTATTTATGTATTTACGGTACTCATCCAGAAAGAAACACAACTTTTCACACTGAAACGTCAGTACATCTGCACCTTTAACAAAGTCTGAAAAAACTTCCGCCTGAGGTTCCGAGGGCATCCCTGAGGGCATGTCGATCGAATAAACCAGTTTGCTGTCACTTATCCATTTTGTTATTTCTGCGTATTCTTTTTCAAGAGGTCGCGACAATCCATGCCCAAACAATGCGTCAATAATGTATCTGTAATTACCATGGAGAAGATGAGAAAGCGGATGCATTTCACATGCATTATCCAATGCAAATTGCCGGGCCATTTGTCGGTCATGACTTCCTCCCGGTCCCGATTCGAAAATAAGGATTCGAAATCCCGCGCGATTCAAATAGGCGGCAATCAGAAAACCATCTCCCCCATTATTACCCGGACCACAGCACACCGCCGTTGGGATGGTCCTGTCGAGATGATTTTTCAAATAGATGAAGCAGCCGTAAGCAGCACGTTGCATCAGCTGAAAGGAACGTATTCCTTCTGCTTCTTCACTGAAACGATCCCATGCGCGGATGGCCTCACTTGCGGGTATGTTTTTGAAGCCTGGCATTTTTTAAATTTAAGGGATTCATCGCGTTTGTTGGAAGGTATTTGACCCGGTTGGAAAGGAGTTGCAATGTCTGATCATAGAATAATACCAAAACAGGAGCGTCTCTCATTATCAGCTCATCCATTTCCTTATAGAGCGAAACACGAGCAGCCGGATTATTTGTCTGCATGGATGCTTGATACAAGCTATCGAATGCAATGGATTTATAATGGGTGTAATCGGGTCCATTGGGCGAGAAATTCGGACTGTAAAACAGGGAAAGGTAATTTTCAGCATCCGGGTAATCTGCCAGCCAGGATGCCCGGAAACATAGAAATTGTGATTTACTGACCTGCTCCCGGTGAAAGGGTCCTGGATTCACTTCAATCCTGCTCTTTACTCCGATCTGTTCCCACATGCGCTGAACATATACCGTCAGGTCAAGGTAATTTTTGTTCGTATAAACAGGAATTTCTTCTCCTTTGTAATGACTTAAGGAAAGATAATAACGTGCGCTGTCTGAATTATAGGCATAACCAATAATATCCTGATGCCCTGGAAGTCCTCTGGGAATAAAGCCACCATTCCCCGGTGAACCCACATCATTCCTCAGGTAACGCATCATCTCCTCCCGATTCACAGCAAAGCAAAGTGCTTTTCTTAAATATTTATCAGTTAAATAGTTAGGTGCTTTTAAATCAATGGATGAATCAATCATGAATCCTAAATACTCCGTATTAAGATAGGGGCCTTTTCTTAACTGAAACTGTCCCTGATAGTGCGCTCTGAGCTCCCCTTTTTGGGTGAGTAATTCGTCTTTGAAACTTCCTTCGAGTCCGTTAAAGAAGTCGAGTTTTCCCTGAACAAACTCCAGGAATGCTGTTTGTTTGTTCTCAATAAAACTTACTTCAAAGCCATCGATGAATGGCATTGTTTCATTTCCATCTTTCTCAAAGTACCCCGGATTTTTCTTTCCTATCAGTTTAATGCCTTCTTCCCAAAACTCGAAGATAAAGGGACCCGTCCCTACGGGATGTGCGCGAAAATCATTTCCATAATACTCAACAGCTTCCTGGGGCACCACAAAGCAATACGGCATACTGAGCATACCCAATAATGGAGGGAAACTCTGATTCAGATGGATTTCAAAGATTGAATCGTTAGGCGCCTGAAAGGCCTTAGGTCCATCAATCTTGTCATTGAATATCCAGGCCCCGGGAGAGGCAACAGCCGGATCAACCAGTCGGCGGAGTGAATACACAAAATCCCGGGATGTGACTACTCGGTTTTTAAGTGTTCCGAAACATGGATCCGGATGAAAGAATACTTTTTTGGACAGATGAAATACATAGCGTTTTCCACTGTCTAGGACTTCCCAATTGAGCGCGACTGATGGTGCCACATTCATGAAAGAATCTAATTGAACCAACCCGCTATAAAACTGTGAAGTGGCCCATATACGCATTTGATCCCGGGCAAAAACAGGGTCTAGTGAATTGAGCGCTGTTTCCATGTTTAGTCGGAAGACCGAAGAGGAAGAATGCTGTGTATTCGCGCAGGAACTAAACAATAAAAAGATGTGTATAACTCTTAATAAATTCCTCATTTATGTGCACAAACTAGGTAGCTCCGATGGCTATTTTTGCCTTTCATCAAATGAACGAAAAAAAAGATGAAGATTACTTATTTGGGTCATTCCTGTTTTCAAATTGACACAGGCAAAGCCAAACTTGTATTCGATCCCTTCATTCGTCCGAATGAACTGGCCAAAGGTAAGGTTGATATCGATAAGGTGGAAGCCGATTATATACTGGTTAGCCATGGACATGAAGACCATACGGCTGATTTGGTGTATTTGGCAAAAAAAACCGGAGCCAAAGTATTGGGCAGCTGGGAATTGCATAATTGGGTCAACAAGCAGGGAATTGAAAATACCCACCCCTTAAATTTTGGAGGATCCTGGGAATTTGACTTCGGGAAAGTCACTTATTTTCAGGCTTTGCATTCCAGCTCTTTTGGCGATGGGTCCTATGCGGGCTCAGCGGGAAGCTTTATTGTTACCACGTATGACCATTGCTTTTATTTTGCCGGCGATACCGGTCTGTTTCAGGACATGAAACTGATTCCCATGTTTCACGAACTGGACTTTGCTTTCCTTCCGATTGGTGACAATTTCACCATGGACGCAGAACAGGCAGTAATTGCCTCCGATTTTATCCGCTGCGACGAAATTATTGCCATGCACTTTGATACGTTTGGTTTCATCAAAATAGACAAAGAAAAGGCGACCAAATCCTTCGAAAACATGGGAAAAAACCTAATAATTCCCGAGATTGGGAAATCAATTGAGAAATAACCAAAAACAAAAATCCAGTATACAACATGGGAAAAATAATTGCTATCGTTAACCAAAAAGGGGGTGTGGGAAAAACAACCAGTGCCATTAATCTGGCCGCCAGTTTTGCTGCACTCGAATACAAAACGCTTTTGGTTGATGCGGATCCACAGGCCAATGCAACCTCTGGTATTGGGTTCGACCCCGCAAATATCAAGACCGGACTCTATGAATGCCTGGTGCATGATATCGCACCAAGTGATGTCATTCTGAAAACAGAATACGAAAACATGAATCTGATGCCTTCCAATATTGACCTGGTTGGTGCTGAGATTGAAATTGTTGATTTGCCCAACCGAGAATTGCTTTTAAAACGTGTATTTGAGAAAATCAAAGATGATTATGATTTTATCGTAATAGACTGCTCCCCTTCTCTTGGATTGATTACCACCAATTCCCTGACGGCGGCAGACAGCGTTATCATTCCTGTTCAATGTGAATTCTTTGCGCTCGAGGGACTGGGTAAGTTGTTGAATACCATTAAAATTGTTCAATCAAACCTCAATCCAAATCTTAAGATTGAAGGAATCTTATTGACGATGTACGATATCCGCCTCCGATTAAGTAATCAGGTGGTTGAAGACGTGAAAATGCATTTTCAACAGCTGGTTTTTGATACCATCATCCAACGAAATGTAAAACTCAGTGAAGCACCTGGTCATGGTATGCCGGTAATCAATTACGACATTGAAAGCCGCGGCAGTCTCAATTATTTAAATTTGGCCCGGGAAATACTGCAGAAAAATGGGATGACCCAGTTTTCTGAAGAAGAAAGGATTTTGAATTAATGACAAAAACGAAGAAACCGGCGCTAGGGAAAGGCCTTTCTGCTTTACTGAAGGATGCCAATACAGATATCACTTCCAGTGGAGTAAAACCCGTCGGCGGGGTGAGCATGATTCACCTGAACGAAATCCAGGCCAATCCATTTCAGCCAAGAACTGAGTTTGACCAGGAAGCACTGGAAGAACTTGCTGAATCCATTAAAGTTCATGGAGTCATTCAACCAATTACTGTTCGTAAACTTGGCTACGATCAATACCAGATTATTTCTGGAGAGCGCCGCACGCGCGCCAGCATCCTGGCAGGTTTAAGTGAAATTCCGGCCTACGTTCGTATAGCGAACGATCAGGGAATGCTGGAAATGGCGCTGATTGAAAACATTCAACGTGAGGACCTGAACGCTATGGAGGTAGCTATCTCCTATCAGCGTCTGATGGAAGAATGTAAGCTGAAGATGGAAGAACTGGGCGACCGCGTTGGAAAGAAACGCTCGACCGTGAACAACTATTTGCGTTTGCTTAAATTGCCGGATGATATCCAGATAGCCATCCGCATTGGAAGTTTGAATATGGGGCAGGCCCGGGCATTAATTTCCATAGAAGACCAGGAAAAACAACTGGCTATTTTCGAGAAAACACTGGAAGACAACCTGTCTGTTCGGGAGGTGGAATTGCTGGTCAGAGGACTCAAGGGCATAGAACCTGCTCCGAAAGCCAAGACGGTTAAATCCAGGCCCGCGCAACAGGATTTTAGCAACTACGAGAATCAGTTGAATGAATTGGCAGACAAATACGATGTACCGGTGAAAGTTCGCTCGAAAGATGTTGGAGGTGAAGTGATAATGGTGTTCAACAGTGAAGAAGAACTTCAAAAACTGCTTGCTCTCTTGTAGCCTATTGTTACTTTGTGTGGCTTCAGCGGCGCAAGACAGCACCACACGCAAAACAAAGGACAGCTGGAGAATCCATCATTCTCCCAAAAAGGCTACCCTGTTTTCTGCTGTGCTCCCCGGACTGGGACAGGCATATAATCACAGTTATTGGAAAGTGCCAATCATCTATGTAGGATTTGGTGCATTAGGATATAGCTTTTGGTTCAATCAGGGCGAATACAAGCGTTTTGCTCAAGATTACATCTACGAAACCGACAATGATCCCAATACCATTTCCGATTATCCAGCCAATGCGGAATTGCTTCGTACTAAAAGAAATTATTATAAAAAACACCGTGACCTGACTCTTATTGGATTTGCAGGTTTGTATGCCTTGCAAATTCTGGATGCCCATGTAGACGCCCATCTAAGTCAGTTCGATATCAACGACGACCTAAGCCTGAGATGGAGTCCTACCCTGCTCCCAAGTAAAAACATATTCCAGCATGGTCAGTTAGCTGGAGGCATTGGCTTCCAATTGACTTTTTAAATTGACAGGTATAGAAATTCTGAATTTGGCAGATTGCCCTTCCTGGCTCTCCAATACAATGTCTCCACCAATGGATTCTGCCAATTTTTTAGCGATATATAAACCCAATCCGGTACTGGATTCAATTCCTGTAGGTTTGGCACTCAATCTAGAAAAGCGCTGAAACAGACCGGCATAATCCGATCTCTTGAATCCGGGACCGTTGTCCTCAATCCAGATGTGCATCATTTCCCCTTCCACTTTAGAGTCGATCCGGATCACTCCATCCGGGAATGAGTATTTGATGGCATTGCTCAGTAAATTATCACAAATTCTCTCGCAATAATCTTCCCGATTCAAAAGCGGTTCCGAAGAAAGATTCATCTGAACTTTTATATTTTTCGCATTCAAATGAGAGGAGAAGCTGGTTTCCAGACGCTTAAATACGTCGCTTAATAAAAAGGAGTTCAAACGTTTTTGATGTTCTTCCACCAATTGATTTTGTTCCAGGCGGGAAAGATCAATCAGGTCGTTGATCAGCGCGATTCCATCCCGGGTGATGTTATCCATCATCAACAGATAGCTTTTTTTCTCCGCCTCATCATCTGTTAATTCAAACAATTGAACTATGCTTTGAATCTTACCAAAGGGAGATCTAAGGTCGTGGGCCAACACAGAAACCAGATCATTTTTCTCCTTCATAATGGATTCCAATCGTTCATTGTTTTTTTGCAGATGATGAGAGTACTCATGCAGCTCATCATTTAGCTTGCTCAGTATCACCCTGTTCCGTTGTAGATTTCTGCGATTATAAACCAGAAAAACAATCAATAACAACAAAAGAAAGGATAGAAAAATGAGCATTCGAATTCCCCATTCGGTACGGCGCAGCAAATGCTCGTTTTCCCTCTGGGCATTTATAAGTTCCTGGTTCCTTTCTTTCTCCTGATCGAGGCCAATGATGGCTTCCTGCTCTTTAAGGGCATTGTTGTATCCCAGCACCAGGGCGCTGTCTGACAGTTCTTTAAACAATTTGAAATAACTCAGGGATTTAGGGTAATCACCTACCCTTTCCTCTAACTGACTTAAATACTGATAGGCTTCCAATTGCCTTTGTAAATTCTGATTCTTCTCAGAAGACTGCAGAACTTCATTTAATATTCTTCGGGCACTATCAAATTGGTTCAGCTGGGTATAGCATTGACCGATTTGCAAGTAGGTCGACATGATATCACTTTCATCCATGCTACTCTTCTTTTGAATAGAAAGGATGTAATATTCAAGGGCCTGTTTCGGATTATCGCGTTTGTATTCAAGCGTACCCAAATTGTGATAGGTTCTTGCAATCCCTATTTCGTTCCCCGCTTTAATCTGCACATCCAGGGCATACTTCAAATATTTTTCGGCCGAATCCAACTTCTGCATTAGTTGGAAAAGAGAACCCAAATTATTGTAAATCGGCCCAATCATCCGGTGGTTATTTTCATCCCGGGCTATTTGAAGAGCCAGCATATCGTTTTCAAGGGCCAGGTCAAATCTTTCCAGTCGCTGGTATATAATACCCAAACTCAGATAAATCTCACCCAAACCAACACGGTTGCCGGTGGCTTTGTACAAATCCTTGGACAAAACGAAATGAGGCAAGGCCTCGCTTATTTCGGAATGGATGTCGTAGTAGACTCCAATCAGCCGTTCCATTTTGGCCCAGGATAAGGAATCCCTTTCTGCCCTGTACAGATCTCTTGCCGCCTCCCAGTACTTCAGACTGCTGTCATAATTACCGTAGGCATAATACAAAGTTCCATAGGATTGATAAGCATTTGCGCGATGGATACTTTCTTTTTCTGTCTTCGCCAATTGCAACATAGAATCGGCTAAAGTCCAGGCATAAATGGAATCGAAGCGGTTTGCATTTATGCTGTCAATAATAGATGATAAGCGATTGGATTCCGGTTGAGAATGTACAAACGCGCCAGACAGAAGAAGCAGAAATAGTATGGTGTTTCGTAAGAGGTGCATAGGCTCGCCAAGCCGAATCTAATCAATTGTTCAATTTTTGAAAAATTAATTTTAACGCCGGATGATTAGGCTGAATCTTTTTAATTCGATTTGCCAAACTGCGGGCAGTGGAATATTCCTGGGCATCAATACTTAACCTGCATAAATTCAAAAGCGATTGCAAATTATCCGGATTGACGGATAAAGCCTTGCTATACAAGTCTTTAGCTTTTGTTTTATCCCCTTTCAATTCAAACAAATAGGCTCTGTTTGTTAAGGCCTTGTCATCTTTTGCTTGCCATGAAAGAAGGGTGTCCAAAACTTGTTGCGCTGCATTAAATGAATGATTTTGAATTAGTGAAACGGCATATTCATTCTGAAATTGCAGAGAATATTTCTCCTGTTGAACAGCTTTGTAAAGGGCTTGTTCTGCTTTTCCCGCCTGATTTATCACAAGATACGCACGGCCAATGCGATACCAGGTCCAGGCATCTGTTCCCGCATAATTGGATGCAATTTGCGTCAGTGCTTCCCAGTCGTTTTTCAAATACATCAGACGAATCCATTCTTCAATATTTTCTTGTCCGCCGGAAATCAACAACTCCGCAGCAGAATCCAGCAGGACTGCATTCTTCCGGTCAAATTTTTCGTAATAAGCCAAATACCCGTTGATTCGTGATTTTAATCCAGGATCAGGGTTATTGACCGCGTATATTCCTAAAAGTTCCGCAAATCGATTCGCTGGCTGATGAGGATCTGGTTTCCGGATATAATGATCGTGCACCGTAACATGAGGAATGTCCAATGTGGTATTGCTGGGCATATGGCATTGAACACAATTAAAGTCATTCTTTTCAAGTGTCTTAGGGGCTTCGGTACATGAATTCTGGTCATGACAACTTATGCAGGCCTTATTAAAGACTTCTTTTCCCGTGACTTTGACAGAAATATGCGGATTATGGCAGGTAATGCAGGTCAGTCCTTTGTCATTTTCCTTCCGATTGCTTTGCAAAAAACATTTGCTTTTCTGGAGCCGTTGGGCATGCGAGGCCATAATAAATCCAGGATTCTCACCTTTATAGTATGGCATATAAACACTCATAACTGACTTTAGCGGCATACCCGGACGGAAATCATGAAAAGATTTACCTGGCTCTAAGACTGCATTTCCCTGAAGATGACAACGTTGACACACATCTACTTGTAATTCCCAGCTTAATTTGGCAGGATTTACTATACTCCAATCGGTTTCCTTGTTGACATCCACAATATTTCCTGCCTTCTTTTCCTGAATATGCAATTCACCGGGTCCATGACAGCGTTCGCAGCTGATTCCATGGGGTACAGTATTGAATTTATTTTCACTGTTCGAAACAAATCCCGGCAAAGCATTATGACAACTCATGCATTCATCACCAATCAACCGGCTAAATCTGGAATTATTGCCACCTTCAAAACCAGGGGGAAGATCCCATTTACCTTCCTGGCTGTACCAGGTCAAAGGCGCCTGATAAAGAAAATTCCCAAGATTGACGATATGCGAATTGGTATGTTGTCCGGAACCTATTATGTATGCGATTCTCTCTTCCCGGGTGTAAACAGTATCGCCTGTATGATCCAGTCGAAACTCCCGGAAAATAAGGCTGTCATTCCTCCAAAAAGGGATATAGTAAAAGTCGCTGTAAGCGTCGTAAACCGGACGTACTCCATGAAAATTTGCGGCACTTTTTTTTCGGGAAGCCGGGGCAAAACTTTGTCCCATCCCGGTTTCTATAAATGTTTCAAACTTATCCGAATGGCATTCTTTGCAGGCTTCTATTCCCACATAATGAACCGAATCAGAATGATTCAGCCAGGGTCCATCCTGCTGACCGGAATCTGGTTTAGTTTCCTCTCCACAATGAACCAGCACGAGAGAAATCATTCCAAGCGCCGACAAGACCAGTCCGGCAGCACGCATATTAATCCGGGAACTTAGACTGCCATTCCATTACACCGCCAACGAGGTTGCGTACCTTGTTGAATCCAACTGATTCCAGGAAAGCTTTGGCATTCGCTGAACGCGCTCCGCTTCTGCAGTGTACAATAAATTCTACGTCTTTTAGTTCCTGAAGGTCTTCAATGGCTCCAGGCAATGTTCCCAAAGGAATCAGGCGTCCGCCAATATTATATTCTTCAAATTCATAGGGCTCCCGAACGTCAATAATTATCAGTTCTTCGCCCAGGTCTCTTCTTGATTTGAGCTCTTCAACAGTAATATCTTGCATGCTATTCAATCATTAATTTCTTACTCAATTGTGCACCGTTAGTCGTCCGAATTCTCAACAAATATATGCCCGGCACAAGCCCCTCCAAAGAATACGACTCAGAAATAAAATAACTACGTTGTATTCTTCCGCTCATATCATAAAGGTCAATCTGACTAATCTCCTCATCCAATCCGTCTAAGTGGAATGACTTATGAGCCGGGTTTGGATACACCCGGAATTCTTTTTTTACAGCACTTTTAATACTCAGCGGATCTAAAGGCCACATTTTTCCTACTACAGGTCGCATCATCATGGTCCCCGAAACGCCGGATGGAACCCACTCCCCATGCACATTATAAAAAGCATTCGGGTTCGGCATAAAACTATCGTTGTAAGTATAGTTTAAGTCCATTCCCACATTGGCCAGGAAACTACTTATTTGAGTCCAGCCAATATAAAAATGCTTGTCTACATAAATGGCCGAATCGAATAAGTACAAATGAAAGCCATTGATGCTATCGGTGTAGACTGGTAAACCCACCTGTTTGCTGTAAATCAGTTGGTCAATCGAGGAACTGGGAGTATATGGTGGAGCAATAACCTGCCAAAGATTCAGGGCCAAACCAAAAGTAACGGGTGCCTCCGCCTGAGTGAAATGAATCCAAATGCCACGAATACTGTCTGCCTGTTCCATCTGAAAACCATAGGCCACTGAGCCGCTCGAATTACGAATACCATAACCTGTTTCTGCTGTTCCATCATCGTAGGCATAGTAATTTGCCAGTTCGACTATGCGTTCAGCAGAATCGTTTTGCCGTACATCATTTCCTCCCAGGATATCGCTCAGACGACTTACTACTCGAACATAGGAACTATCAAAGGGATTGCTGAAAATATTGAGATTTGGACTTAAAGTAAATTCTGAGATTCCATTTGCCGCAAGTGACTGTCCACCCAACGATGCGCTCCCAATATTGTCGGTCGGATCATTCGCACTCATGGATATGGTAAAAGTTTCTCCGGTTGTTGAAAGATTACTTACTGAAATGGGAAAAGAACTCCGAAGGTAGCTGGCAGGATTCTGTTTCAGATGATTCCATGGCACCTGGGTATAGGGCTGGAAGGGGGATTTTGGTAAATAAACAATTGCCTGATCCTGAAAAAAGCGGTCGTTAATATTCCGTCCTTGATTCATGTATACATAATCGATATGCCACTGTTTCAGATTACCAATATAAAGCTGATAATTTACCCATCTAAATTGAAAAGATGGATGCAAATAACTGGTGTCGCTCACAGGAAGCATCGCAATCTTAAAGTCCTCTTGGGCAATACCTGGCGATACCCAAACGGTAACCCAGGCATTGAATTTATTTTTAAATTGCAGCACCAACGAGTCGCTACTTGCTAATGGCTCAAAACTTCTTCCCTGTGCCTGATAGTAAAAACTGAGATAGATACTGTCTCCGGGATTAAAGGGTGACAAATTAATCGGGTGACTGGTCAATGTATCGGCTTGCCCGAAAATATTCGCATCCACCTTTCCATAAGCATTACCATAGGAATCCAGACCATCGAATGTAGCTACACCCAGGCTGGGGGGATTGATTGGGAAATCGGCATTGATAAATACTGAAGAGTCGACCCAAAGGCTTTGATTCGGCACCACGCTGAGTTCTGAGAAATCATCAAAAAAAGGAAGCGTCAAGGTGTCATTTCCGCTTTTGCCTTGAAAATGCGGCGATAACTGAGCCCTGTGATTTAGGAAATACTGCAGCTGTATGTTTTTATACAGGGGCAAATAAGTCTCTTGCGCCTTCCCTGTACAGAAAAGTCCCAGTAAGACTCCCCAAAACAAAACGATTCTTAACTTCAAATTTTTTCTTTAATAGTCAATGATACTTTGGATCCTCTTTTTATTTTAGTTCCTGGTGAATAGGACGGTATCTGCGACAGTATTGTTGCTTGCGAGCTGTCGCTAATAACTCCTTTAACTACAACGGTTCCCAGGCGCAATCCGTATGCATCAAGTAAAATTCGTGCATCACCATAATTTAGTCCTTCTAAATCAGGAATATCTACCTCGTCCTGCATCACACCTGACTGGTTTCCACCGTCACCAATAACCAAATCAATGACACTTCCCTGCCCGATTACTTCGTCGGGGCGAATTTTCTTCCCTTTATACCATTGTTCAATAACTGCATCCTCTGCAATATGATTGGTGGTATCAATCTTCCCCACTTTTAAACCGAGACTTTCTAATATCATAATGGCCTGATGAATATTCTTCTGATTCAAGTCCGGCATTAAAATTTTCGGGCTTTCGGATGCATTGATGGATACATAGATGATTCTTCCTTCTTTTACAAATTCACCCGTGTCCGGATCCTGCTGTAAAACAGCATTTCTGGGCATACCTTCCTCGAATAGTGAATCGCGAATTTCATAACGCAAACCCAATTCGTCCAGTAAATTTTGCATTTCTGGAACTTCCAGCCCATACAAGGCAGGAACCGGGATTTTTTCATCGTGGCGTGTATAGATACTCAGGAATTGGTTTGCTCCCAATACCATAAGCACAACAAGGACAATAGCTGCAATAATGGATATACTAATTTTCTTCATGTTGCTCAAACCTTTGCGGGTTTCCTGCTCCTGCCATATTCTAAGATTTGATCTATGAAGGCATAGGGTGGATAACCGTTGATTGCCGTTTGATGGAAGATGCAGGTTGCAGGAGTCATTCCCGGTAGAGAATTCACTTCAATAAACACCACTTCCACATGAAGGTCTTCGAATACCCTCACAAAGGCATCAATTCGCGCATATCCTTCAATATTAAGCAGCTTTGCTGCCTTTTCAAACTCCTGTTTTACCTGATTGGATACAAATTGCCTGTCTTCCGGAGATTTCGCATACCGGGCAGGGGTAATATTTTGTCCCTGACCAGCCAGAAATTTTTCCGCCAAAGAAAGTATTCCTTTTTCAGCGAGGGATTCGCTCGCCTCAAAAATCTCATAGGATATTGTTCCATCCGCTTTCCTATGTGTTAACAGTCCTCCTGTAATTTCAAGAAAATGGGCGGCCCCATGTGCATCAATAAGTTCTTCTGCCAGAAAATAGTTTTTTCTTGGTATTTCTTCTTTTGGATCAATATTGAGAAAGGAAGCGCTCAGTGAATCCAAGGTATCTGTAGCACGGAACATCAGGTTTGCAAAATGTGACAGGGCTTCTTCGCTGTCAATTTTTTTAACCGCTGAGCTGCATCCATCATCTGCAGGTTTTGCAATTAAAGGATACCCGCATGTTTCTTTTATTTTACGCAAAACGACTTCCCGGTCATTCTCCCACTCATCCTGCGTTACAAGTACCGCTTTCGCAACGTGAAATCCATTTTCTTCCAGTTTACGGTTTGTTACATACTTATTAATTGTAATCTCAGAACTTTCAGAACCTGAGCCATTGTAAGTAATACCTCTAATATCCAGATGTTTCTGCAGCGAACCATCTTCTCCGGGTCGGCCATGCAGGGCTATGAATACTTCATCTGCTAATAAGGCCAATTCATCAAAATCAATCTTTTTAGGCTCCAATGTTGCCGAATTAGATTTGAAGGAATCCCGGATACTGGCCGTTTCATCCTGTATCCGTTTCAAAAATGGATGCGTATCATAATGCAATACCTTTTCGCGAATATCATCGGCATTGTCTTTTAGCATTATATTGATTGGCAATAAATACAAATCATAATGCATATCGTTTCCGGTCAGGAATACCGGAAACGGATCATACTTCACTGAGGAAGAGAGCTTTTCAAAAATATTTCTGCCACTCTCCACGGAAATATGCCTTTCACTCGAATACCCCCCCATGATAACCGCAACGCGAATTTTCGGAGGCATATCTCCAGCCTGAAGACTGTCCATATTCATTTTATCGAGGAGAACCTTGTACTTATGTGGTTTCGAATCGTGCCGTGCTCTTTCTTTAATCGATGTCTCAATGATATAGGTCAGAAAATCACTGGGACTTAATCCTATCTCCGCAGCCTGATGAAAAAAGAAGCTGCTTGGCATCATTCCCGACGTGGTATTAGGGTCATTCAGGAAAATGCGCCCATCCGGAGCGTAGAACCCATCTATACGGGCATATACGTTAAAAGAATAGCGTGAAAATAAATCTTGACAAGCTTCCCGAATCCGCTGAATCTCTTCGTCGGGCAATTCAATTGGCGTTAGTTTACGCGACAATCCAGGCAAATATTTGGAGCGGTAATCATAGACCTCCTGTCCTTTTACAATTTCTGTTGGCGGCAAAGCCACCGGTTCTCCATTGGCTTGCTGAACGACGATACAGGAAAATTCTCGCCCTTTTATAAAGGATTCTGCCACAATCTCCTGTTCTCCTTCCATAGCCTCTAGCCAAATAAAGTCTTCTCCCTCAACGAAATGGTATCTAATGGCGTTCAACAATTCTTCCGGAAGTTTGATCAGTGCATTGTTCAGAAAAACAGGTAGTCCCAGTCCTTCCCGAATGTCAACGAGAGCGCGTACCCATTCTACTTGTTCCTGCGCCGTCATTCCTTTCCATTCGTTTGCGTCAAGTACTCTACGGAAAAGGGCTTTATCAACTGCTTTAACCAATTGGTTTTTATCAGGTTCGGTAACAACACTTATACCAATAGATGATCCCTGCGTGGCCGCTTTAATTACCAGAGGAAAACTTTGATCCATTAGCAGGTTCAGGCATGCCTCAGCATTGGCCAGCCATTTCTCCCTGCTGAAAGATATCCAGGATGGATTGCTCCAGGACGATTGTTCAAATAATTGCTTTTGTATGCGTTTATTGATCCCGAAAGCGGAGGCAAATATCCCTGAACCGGTATACGGTATCTCTAACCATTCCAACATTCCCTGTATGCTGCCATCTTCGGCATTTTTACCATGAAGTGCCAGGAAAACAATGTCACAGAGTGATTTCAGGTCTTCAATCTGGATGGGCCTCCCGATTTTTCTTCGCAGTTCATCTGCCTGGGAAGGGTCCAGACTTTCTGCATAAATCTGGTAAGCATTGGGAGAATCCGGCAAATAGTCAATGGGAGGGTAAAAATCACGAATACTTCCTTTGTAAACATACGACCAGTCAAGAATCGTTAATTTATTAAAGGAATCCACAAAAATGGGTATCGCTTCAAACAGGCTTTTATCCAAATTGTCGTATACTGTTCTTCCGCCAGAGAAAGATACTTCCCTCTCCCGTGAACTTCCACCGAATAATATGGCCACTCGTATCATCCCTTGCAAATATAGAGGGTGCATTTAATTGCCTTCAATTAATTATTCACGTAGAAACAAGTTTGTACAATTGAATCGACATGGTTTAATTTGGACCTTTATTTGTAATACTTGGCAACATGAAATATTTCTATGGATTAATCGCTTGCCTGTTTCTCACAGTCGCAGCGTATTCTCAAGATTCAACCGCAAACAAAAAAACGCTTCCCAGTGTCATTCTCAAGGATATTGATGGGAACCCGGTCGACATATCTAAGTACGGTCAGTCAGGAAAAATTACGGTCATCTCTTTTTGGGCGACCTGGTGTGGCCCATGTAAAAAGGAATTGAAAGCCATCAATGAGTATTTGGAAGAATGGGCTGAAATGTACAACATGCAGTTGGTAGCGGTATCTACAGATGATTCGCGTAATACAGCAAAGGTTAAACCTTTCGTGCATGGTCAAGCCTGGGAATTTGATGTTTTATTGGATGTGAATCAGGATTTAATGCGCGCATTGAATGCCCCCAATGTCCCGTTTACTGTTGTGGTGGATGAGAATGGGAATATTGTGTATACCCATTTGGGCTATCAACCCGGCGACGAATACGAATTAGAAGAGCACCTGAAGAAAATCAGTGAGGCTCACGAAAAGTAAAAATACCAGTCCTGCCTTCAGGGCCATATTGCTGTAAAAACCCAGCACAACACAATGCTCACGAAGCCGGTATATTAATCTTGCCGGTTTTTTTTTGTGCAATGACTTCTACCAGATTAAAAACTCGACTTCCATCAATAATTTGTTAGAAGTGCCAATTCAGGTTTAATCAATATCGGGTCTCAGGAAAAGACGAACCGGAAGGGTCTCTATCGACCGCAGCAATAAAAACAAAACTGTTGCGAACCAACCAGGATTATTGAATCAATTCTTTTCACTGATTTTAGCCTTGTCCGGGTTTACTGATTGAACAGATCGATTACTCCCATTCATGAAGGGTTGGCGGAATATTCAGCTGCTCTTCACTGATTAGATAATAGCTTTTGGATTGATTGGCCCAGGCTGCCGATTCTCCCTGCGGTTCCAGTCCATCGTAAGGCAATTGATCAGGAGTACCAGCCAAAACCTGAAGTAAGTTTGACTCTTCGACCCATTCCCAAACCATCACGAATGTATAGGTGCGAATAATGAGCTTTCGTTCGATACTTAAATCGGCCGCCGTAACATAGTTAAAGGGAAAAGATCCGCAATAGATAGCTGTATCCCAGGGATTATGTAAATTCTCTGCTTTGAGGGCAAATACCCTGGAGCGGGTTTCTCTTTTCGATACGATAAAGAAGTCGCCTCTCTCTCTGTCAATAAACAAAGCTTCTGCATCCCGGGATTTCAGGTCATCGTACACAAACACTTTCCTAAATGCTTTAAAATCGACAAAATGGAGTCCGCTATCCATTCCGGATATGAATTCCGGCTCATCCATCAGATACAATTGATAGGTTCCTCGCTGCGCGTTGTTGTCTCCAATATCCGGAATTGCCAATCGAAATTTCCCTGATTTATCCTGCCAGGCAGCAATATCTTCCCAATCAATATTTTGAATCGTTGTATCCCTGAATTGTGCGACCAATTTTCCATCCTGCAGTCGGATGAGATCGAGCTGAGCAGGATTTCCGGAATCTTCAATTCCCCAGGCATACCCCGGGTATTTCCCTGATTCTACCAGCCCCGATATCTCGGGTATTTGAGACAGCTGTCCCAGGGTCTTTAACTTACCTCCATATTCATGATCCGTTGGTAGCTGACCAATGGTATAAACCGGTTCAAAAATTTCGCGATCGGCCCAGTAATCATATGAGTTACCCGGGCCTTTTTCAGCGGAACATGAAATCAGAGGCAATAACAAGAGCAGGACCTTTTTCATGCCTGGAAAATACAATTTCTGTTTTGGTTTGTTGCTTTCTGTTTCCTGAGCTAGTTTCGCAGCATGACAGCAAAATTCAGCCTCCCTATCAGCGGTAAAAAAATTGGTTCCTGGGATGATATTGCTCCTTTGTTTGAAACTCTGGAAGCGCATCCCATCAGCTCAGAATCAGATTTTAAAGACTGGCTAAAAGCCCTCAGTGATTTGGAAAGCTATATTTCAGAAGATTTAGCCTGGAGGTATATTCGAATGACTTGCGACACAGAGAATGAGGAACTGGAAAATGACTACCTCAGTTTTGTTAGCAATATCCAGCCTCATATTGCACCCTGGGATGACAAACTGAATAAAAAATTAGCCGAATGCATTTTTGCTGAAGCACTAAAAAAAGATCCTGCATATGCTATTTATTTTCGGCGGGTAGAAAAAGACATCAAACTTTTCCGGGAAGAAAACATCCCGGTGCAGGTTCGTCTTCAAACCAATGCTCAGAAATTTGGCAGCATCAATGCCGCCATGACAGTTGAACTGGATGGCAAAGAACTCACTCTTCAACAAGCTGCAGTCCATTTGAAGTCAACTGACCGTGCAAAACGGGAAAAAGTATTTGGATTGATACAGAATCGCCGGGGCGAGGACCGGAAAACCCTGGATAATTTATTAGATGATCTGATTAAGGACCGGACACTTCTTGCGAAAAATGCCGGTTTTTCCAATTTTCGCGATTACATGCACGAAGCCCTGTGGCGTTTTGATTATACCGTGGAAGATTGTTTTGCTTTCCATGATGCAGTGGAAAAAGTAGTTGTGCCTTTTAACCGCGAATTGACAGAAAAACGTCGGATTGCCCTAAATCTTGAAAAACTTCGTCCCTGGGATCTGGATGTGGACCCACAGAATAACCCTGCCCTTCATCCGTTTGAAAATGGAGAAGATTTGGCGAATAAAACCATCGAAGCCTTTGGAAAGCTCGATCCCTTTTTTGCTGAGGTAATTCGCACAATGAAATTGAAAGGACAACTTGACCTGGACAGTCGAAAAGGAAAAGCCCCTGGCGGATACAATTACCCTCTTGCCGTTACGGGCTATCCATTTATATTCATGAATGCGGCTTCTGCACACAGAGACCTGGAGACTATGGTGCATGAAGGCGGACATGCGATCCATTCAGTGCTAACAAAAGATTTGGAACTTCAGGCTTTTAAAGATTGTCCAAGCGAAGTGGCCGAATTGGCTTCCATGAGCATGGAATTGATTAGCATGGATGTTTGGAACAGTTTCTATTCCGATGAAAACGACTGGAAAAGAGCGCGGCGGGAGCAATTGGAAGGCGTTATTCAAACTCTCCCGTGGATTGCAACTGTAGATGCTTTCCAGCATTGGCTGTACACCAATGAAAACCACAGTATAGCGGAGAGAAAGGCTGCATGGCTTGAAATTTCGAAAAGATTTGGAACCGGCATGGTCGATTGGAGTGGCTGGGAAGAAGCCCAAATGTATGGCTGGCAGAAGCAGCTTCATATTTATGAGGTGCCCTTCTATTATATCGAATATGGCTTTGCGCAACTCGGAGCCATAGGCACCTGGAAACACCGCATTGAAAACCCGGAAGAAAACCTGCAGCCATACAAAGATGCCTTGTCGCTTGGTTACACACGAAGCATTCCTGAGATTTATAAAGCAGCCGGAGCACGTTTCGATTTCTCTCCAGCCTATGTGAAGGAATTATTTGATTTTGTTGATTCAGAGCTCAATAAACTCGAAGCATGAAAATCATCTGTATTGGTCGCAATTACCGGGATCACGCGAAAGAGCTAAACAATGATGTACCTGATGAACCGGTAATTTTCCTAAAACCTGACTCATCCATCTTAAAACCGAATCAGGTATTCTTTTTACCGGATCAATTTAAAGAAGTACACCATGAGGTGGAGCTATTGGTGCGAATCAGCCGAAACGGAAAGCATATTGCCGAGCGCTTTGCCTACAAATACTACGACGAAATCGGACTGGGTATTGATTTTACTGCCCGCGACAAGCAGAATGAGTTAAAGGCAAAAGGACTGCCCTGGGAATTGGCCAAAGGTTTTGATGGGTCTGCTTTGGTTTCTAAGATGATTTCGAAAACTGCATTTCCATCCATACAGGACATCCACTTTCGTCTGCTTAAAAATGGAGATGAAGTACAAAAAGGATTCACTGGTGATATGCTTTTCAGCATTGATAAGATTATTGCATTTGTATCGCAATACTATACCCTGAAAATGGGCGACATCATCTACACCGGAACTCCTGCCGGTGTTGGACCTGTCCATAAAGAAGATGTAATTGAAGGCTTCCTGGAAGACAAAAAAATGTTCTCCTGCAAAATAAAATAATGTCCTCTATCCTGTACAGACCTACCCGATAAATAAGTCAGATTATTTATTAAGTTTGTGTTATGGGGTATAAGCAATGGCTAACGAGCTTAATGCTACTTGTCTGTTTTTCAGTCAGTAAAGCGCAACTTCCCACGTTTTTATTCCCCCTGGATACATTGCCGCTCCTTTCGGGAAATTTTGGCGAATTTCGCGGGTCTCATTTTCATGCAGGTATTGATATTAAAACATTCGGACAGACGGGGCTTCCTGTTCATGCCACAGCGGATGGATATGTTTCGCGAATAAAAATCTCTCCCTTCGGTTATGGCAAAGCCATCTATCTCACTCACCATAATGGATACACCTCTGTTTATGGTCATTTAAGTAGTTTCAACCACGAGTTGGAGAAATATGTTGAAGAGCAACAATATCATAAGAAATCATACAGCATTGAACTCTTCCCCGGAAAAAATCAATTCCAGGTAAAACAGGGAGACATCATTGCTTTCTCAGGAAATTCCGGGGGGTCATATGCTCCTCATCTCCATTTTGAACTCAGAGATACCCGCACTCAGGAAATTTTAGACCCATTGGCCTTTTCCCTTCCGGTTACAGACACCCTTAAGCCTGTACTGGAAAAGGTTCAGATGGTACTAAGAGACCGGGAAGCAAAAAAGAATTTTGGCTACTATCCCGTGCTGGGAAGTGGCCCTTCTAATGAACCAATTCATCTTCTACCGGGAGAATACGCTTTTATTTTAGCCGCAAAGGACCTGATGACTGCTGATACCAGCAATATTCTTGGCGTTTATTCAGTGAGTATCATGGAAGGTTCAGAGCCGCTTTATACACGAGAAACAAAGCGCTTCAGTTTCTCGGATAGCCGGTATATTCATCTTCTTTCGGCCTATGAAGATGGGCTTGCCCCGCTTGAGTTATGTTTTAAAGAGCCCTGGCAAGAAATCGAGCTTGCAAACTATTACCATGATGGATGGATTTTTCTTGAAGCAGGACAAACGCGGGAGATTACCATTGTTCTTCGTGATGAATATGGAAATCAAAACACATACAAGTTTGTTCTTTATGGCGATGCTTCTTTTAAGGCTCCAAAATTTGTTTCAGACTATAACGAAGAATGGCTGATGGGCGAAGTGTATAAAGATGAATTTAGTGTTGGCTTTGAGCGCAATACTGTTTTAGTCGATTTCTTTAAAAATGCATTAGCCGACACAATGCGCCTTTATGGCCACATAATTAACGGTCAAATCGACACGTTGGAACTTTTGCCACAATCCACTTATGTGGCAGACCGCTTTCGGCTGATATTCACCTTGCCTGAAATGCGCAAAGAACTGAAATCAAAAGCATGCATTATTAGAAATGATGGAATTCTGAATGAGTACATTGGTGGAAGTATTAGTGGGAGTCAGATTTCCGGATACAGCAGAAATTTGGGTAAGTTTTATCTTGGTTTCGATACTATCGCTCCCACAATTAGTGAACCTGAGATTAGAAATGACAGCCTGTTTATTCAAATTGAAGATGATTTTTCGGGCATTTCTTCTTATTATCCAACCATAGACGGAAAGTGGTATCTAATGGAATACGATCCCAAAACCGGGATATTATTCGGACATCTTGCCAATTTTTCAGGTGAAAACAAACTGGAACTAAAACTGATTGTTAAAGACCATAAAGATAATTTAACAACGCTTTCAAAAACATTAGAATAAATATGAGTTTACAAATCGGAGATCGAGCCCCTGCTTTTAAAGCAGTGGATCAAAATGGAAAAACCATCGTACTTTCTGACTTCGCGGGAAAAAAATTGGTATTGTATTTTTACCCCAAAGACGACACACCAGGTTGTACAGCGGAAGCCTGTGACCTAAGAGACAATTACAAGCGTTTTCAGAACGAAGGCTATGCCATATTGGGTGTGAGTCCGGATTCTCCAAAAAAACACATCAAATTCATCGAGAAATACTCGCTGCCATTTGACCTACTGGCCGATGAAGATCATGCAGTATGTCTGGCATACGGTGTATGGGTAGAAAAAAGTATGTATGGCCGAAAGTATATGGGAGTTGCCCGAACCACATTTGTGATTGGTGAAAATGGAATAATTGAAAACATCATTGAAAAGGTCGACACCAAAGCTCATGCTGCTCAGCTTCTTAGCTAAATTTAAAGTCCAGGGGCATTCCCTCGAATGTCCCTGAACTCATAAGTAAAAGGACCGTTTCTTCCGAAACCCTTGCCAAAAGGTAGGCGTGAAGCATAGAAGATTCTGTCATAACCTGAATTCCATCTCCAAAAGATTCACTAACTTCTTCAGGTTCCAGCGCGGGTAATTTTTTATGCTGCAATACCCGGGGAGAATAAAACACGATGCCTTCATCTGCATTGCTTAGACACCCCGCATATTCATCCAAAAAGTCTTTTTGCAGAGAGCTGAACGTATGCAGTTCAAAGACTGCCAATACCTTTTTATTTGGAAAATGATCTTTTACTGAGTCAACGGTGGCTTTTAACTTACTGGGAGAATGCGCAAAGTCGCGGTAAACGATCAGTTTGCCGGTACCTTTTATGCGCTCCAGCCTCCTGGCAGTTCCCCCGAATTCCATCATTGTCCTTAGAAAATCATCTTCTTCAATTCCCAACTCTTTGGCCAATTTCATAGCCCCGGCCATATTCTGCAGGTTATGAGCCCCAAAAATCTTCAATGGATACCTTTTGTTTTTATAAAGCACCACACAAATATCTTCTTGTTGTGTATAGGAAAAGGTATCGTATGGCAGGCTTTTTAACCGAAGTGATTTTGATTCACTCATTAAAGCCTTCAGGGTTTGATCTTTCGAATACCAAGCCACCGGTGCTTCATCAGGAAGTGTGGCAAGGAAAAGACGGAATTGCTCCACATAATTCTCCCAGGTCGGGAAAACATTGATATGATCCCAGGCTATTCCGGTAATCTGTGCCAGATGGGCCTTATAAAACAAAAATTTTGGACGAGGATCCAATGCTGAATTTAAGTACTCATCTCCTTCGATGATGATCACAGGCGCGTCACTTAGTTTTACCATGGTATTAAAACCTTCCAACTGCGACCCTACTAAATAATCGAACTCTTTTCCCAATGATTGCAGGGAATGCATCAGCATTGCAGTGGTGGTTGTTTTTCCATGGCTACCGGCAATCACCACCCGTTTCTTGATTCGGGATTGTTCGTATACGTATTCAGGAAAGGAATAAATGGGTAAATTCAGCTCCTTTGCCCTCAATAACTCGGGGTTATCCGCTCTTGCATGCATCCCCAGAATTACCGCATCTATTTCAGATGTGATTTTTTCAGGGAACCATCCCCAGGCATCGGGCAATAACCCCCATTTTTCCAGGCGCGTTTTGCTTGGCTCAAAAATCTCATCATCACTTCCAGACACATCATAACCCAAATCACTCAGACACAAAGCCATATTATGCATTACCGCACCACCTATGGAAATGAGATGTACACGCTTTTTCATAAACTTCGAAGTAAATAAAAAAAGCCTGCGATACAGGCTTTTTATTCAATGCTTCTTAAATCTATTCTACATAGGTTTCCACCGAATACCAAGGGTCCACATATTTTGTTTCGGAATAATATTTTCCAGGCATAACATAGTAAAGTCCGCTTTCCTCCACTACTTTAAAGGTTAATTCATGGACCCAGCCTCGATCTTCCCCCCAAATTTTAACCTTAATAATGTTTCCAGAATAGCTTTCCAGAGAATATCCAACCGGACTATAGCTGTTCACTTTGTAACTGAACGGATCGATATTTTCTCTTTTATAATACGAAGGGGCAATATACAGGCGCATTTCTGTGGCAAAATCATCCTTGGCATAGCACATGGCATAACATATCTTTTCAACCAATTCCGTTTTTTCGTCCTTCTTAATATTGTCGTTTCCTCCTTTTTTCGGTCCCTCGTAGGTCACGTCCTTTTCCACTTCATACCATGGATGGATATAATTATTATCCGTATGTCCTTTGGGCCATACATAGGCCTGACCATTTTCCATAACTACTTTAAAAGTCAGAAGATTAACCCAGCTTTTATCGCTGCCCCATATATAGGCAGTGACTATACCGTCGCTTCTTACTTCTTTAATTTCTGAACCCTTGGGACTGTAGTAGTTGATTTTATAATCGTATTTATCCAGATGTTCTTTTTTGTAATAAGAAGGTGCAATGTATTTGCGTGCACTGGTTCCAAAATCGTCCTGGTCATTCACCATGTCGTACAAAATTTTATTCACCAGTTCTCTGGACTGTGTAACAGATGGGGTGCTTGTTTTCTCCTCTACCTGATCGACAATATTTGTTTCCACCAAATACCAGGGGTCAATGTAAGAGTATTCGGAGGGTGCTCTTCCTGGCATGAAATAATAACTTCCGTCTTCATAGGTTACGATAAAAGTGAGTCGATGTGTCCAGCTATGTCCACTACCCCAAATACGGGCTACCACCACTCCATGTCCTTTGTTTTGATCCACAGTAAAGCCTGAAGGCGAATACGTGTTGATTTGATAATCCGAAGGGCTCACATCATGAGCTTTAAGGTAGGCTGGAGAGATATAGCTACCCACAGTCATCGAACTGCTGTTAACCATATTCTGCAGAACTTTTTCTACCAGCGCATTTTCCCTGTCTTCGCTTTGAGCATATGCGCTGGCGGTGCTCAAACAAAGGATGAAAGTCATCAGTTTTACAAAATTCTTCATGGCTGTTTGTTTGGAAAATGAATCCCTTTTGCAAAGAACAGGTAAACACCCACCCCTAAAATCAGTATCGCTAGGTACTCTAATGCTGCAACAAAAAAAATCCCGCAGAAGCGGGATTTTCTAATCATTTTTAATGTTCGATTCTTAGAATCCGGTCCAGAAATCAGGTTTAAAGCCGATTCTTTTCGGAGTAATACACATAACCGGAATGCTGGAATGTTTGTTCACTATCTGTTGCGCATAGGAGCCAATAATGAATTCGGTGAAATTCTTCTCTTGTTGCGTCATGATCATAATCAAATCGGCATTGATTTCTTCTGCATACTGAAGAGTATCATCCGCAGGATTGCCTGGATATTGCTCATCTGCAAGCATTTTCGATGTGTGTTCGATTCCGTTTTTACTCAAAACTTCTTCCACCTGATGCAAATTTGCTTTCACCCGGTTCATAAGGAATTCATCGGTTAATTTGATAGCAATGATGTGTACAGTGGAATTGTATTTTTTAGCCAATTGAATGGCCCACCAAACTTTTTGTTTGCTTTCCAGAGAAAGGTCAATCGGTAATACAATGTCTTTGTAGCCGTGTCCGTATTGTTTTTCTTTCACCACCACCACAGGAACTTCGGAAGTAGCGATGACACGAGAAGCATTTGAACCAACAATTTGCGCCATCCCAGAAGCACCTTGGGTACCCATGATAATGGACTCAATGTCATTTTTTTCATCTGCTGCGTAATCTACAATCACAGAGTAAATACGTCCAGATTCTATCACACCTTTGGCTTTTACCCCGTGGTTGCGATCAAGATCATCGACCATTTTATCGAGTTTTTCCTGAAGCATTTGTCCGACAAGACCTTCTTTGTAAGAATTTTTCTGTCCCCAGATATTCCCAATAAATGATTCTTCGAAAATGTGCATAATGCAAATTTCATTTCCGAATTCCTTGGCCACCTGAACGGCATGATCCAAGGCATTTTCTGCTACCTGAGAAAAGTCCGTCGGAACCAGAATGGTGTTCTTTTTCTTTTCGTTTTCCATGGATTGTAAGATTTTCGTGGCTCAAAAATAGGGATTCTGCATGGACGAGCAAATACCGAAAAGTGAGCTTATTTTAAATTCGGATGGAAGCATGTATCATTTGGGCATTCTTCCGGAAGAATTACCCCCTATTCTTTTTCTGGTGGGCGACCCGGAAAGGGTTCCCCTGGTTTCTGCTTTCTTTGATTCCATCAGCCGTAAAAATGCAAAAAGAGAGTTCGTTAGTCATTTCGGTACGCTTAGGGGACAATCAGTTGGTGTACTTTCCACCGGAATCGGAGGAGATAATATTGATATTGTGCTGAATGAATTGCAGGTATTGCAAAGCATTGATCTGAAAACCCGGCTTCCCTACAAACAAAAGAAAGACATAAAACTGATTCGGCTTGGAACCTCTGGCTCTGTCAACCCACGTATTGAAGTGGATTCTATAGTGGTTTCTGAAAGCGCTATCGGATTGGATGGGCTGGCCTGGTTTTATGGAGCAAACGAAAAATCAAAAGCCGGGGAATTTATGGAACAGGTAGCCTGGCCTTCGTTGAGAAATACTCCATATCACACGAAGGCTCACTCCCTTTTGTTTGAAATGACAAAGGAGCATTTCCCTCCTGTACATACACTGACTGCGAATGGATTTTATCGACCACAGGGAAGATTTCTTAATGAGGAGATTGATCCCAGTATGCATTGGGAAACGCTTCACCGGGCGGGAATCGATAATTTGGAAATGGAGACTGCTGCCATTTATCATCTGGCAAATTTTTATCAAATCCCGGCATTGTCGATTCATGCCATCCTGGCAAATCGTGCAAGCGGGCGGTTCAGCGAAACCCCCGAAAAAACGGTTCTAAAAATGATTCAAGCGGCCCTCGATTTATTTTGCATTTATTGAGGGTAGGTCATGCTATTTATCAGCTCTGCATGTTCTGGAAATAATTGAATCAATTGTGCTCTATCGGCAAGTTCAAAATCCTTAAAATCAAATCCCGGAGCTACGGTGCAACCAGCCAGTGTGTGGCCTCCAGGCTTTTCACATCGGGATGCAAACCAACTTCCTCCAGGAATCACAAGCTGGAATTTTTCACCGTCATCCAGATTTTTTCCCAGTTTATGTATAATCAATTTTCCATTTCTGTCGATTTCATATATATGCAAAGGATCTCCCGTATAATGATGCCACATTTCGTCGCTTAAAATTCTATGGAATGCCGAAAATTCTCCCTCCTGCAATAAAAAATAAATTGCTGTCGCGGCGGACCGTACTCCAGGATAACCCTCCGGGTAAAGCACCTGAGCACTTCTGTATGTTTCGCGAAAGGCGCCCCCTTCAACGTGGGCACTTAAATTCAGTGATGCTATTAATTCTTTTGCTGTCATATGTCATCTATCGAAGCGTGGAAACGTGGATATCTCATCTGGCTTACTTTTTGAAAGGATTTATAGATTTGAAATTTAACGCAATTTAATATTATGACAATTGAAGTAACAGACGGCAACTTCGAGGAGCTTGTGCTCAAATCAGACAAACCGGTACTTATTGATTTTTGGGCAGAATGGTGCGGACCATGCCGCATGGTTGGACCCATCGTAGAGGAAATGGCAGGAGAATATGAGGGCAAGGCCGTTATTGCCAAACTGAACGTAGACGAGAATCCCGAAGTGACGATCAAATATGGAATTCGCAGCATCCCTGCCCTCCTTTACTTTAAAGGTGGAGAGGTAGTAGACCGTCAGGTAGGTGCTGTTCCTAAAGGAACATTGGCATCCAAACTGGAAGCTCAACTTAGCTAATAGCTGTAAAAAATATCAATCCCGCAAACGCGGGATTTTTTTTACCTTATGAATCAAATCCCCAGAGAAGAACTTGAACAATTAGGAAACTTTGAACTGCTTGCCCGTCAGGTGGTGGAGGGTTTTATCACAGGACTGCATAAAAGTCCCTTTCATGGATTCTCTGTGGAGTTTGCAGAACATCGCTTGTATAACAAAGGAGAATCTACGCGCCATATCGATTGGAAGCTGTTTGCGAGGACAGAAAAGCTATTTGTGAAGCGATTTGAGGAAGAAACCAACCTTCGCTGCAACTTGGTAATCGATACGAGCAGTTCGATGTATTATCCCGAAAATTCCTGGAATAAAATTAAATTTTCAGGACTGGCTGCAGCGGCTTTGATGAACATGATGCGGCGCCAGCGAGATGCCTTTGGGATCAGCTTTGTTTCTGATTGCATTGAGTGGCAAAGTGAGGTGCGTTCTTCTTCGAGTCATTACCATATGCTGCTGCAGCAAATTGAGTCTCGACTCCAAATTGCTCCTGAACAGAAAATCACGCGACTATCTGAGGCTTTGGATATTCTGGCCGAAAAAATTCATCGCCGTTCATTGGTCATTCTTTTCAGTGACCTGATGGATACCCACGAGGAAACGGATCGACTTTTCAGCAGCTTACAGCACCTGAAATTTAACAAGCATGAGGTAGTGGTTTTTCATGTGCAGGACAGAGAAAAGGAAGAAGATTTTCAATTTCAAAACCGCCCCTATTTATTTACAGATCCTGAAACCGGGCAGCAAATGAAAGTAATGCCATCTGAGGTCAGGGCTTCCTACCTCGAAGCACAGAATGCTTTTCGGAATGAGGTAAAGAACAAATCTGCTCAATATAAAATCGATTGGGTGGAAGTAGATGCGGGGGTCGATTTCAATCAAATCCTTCTGCAGTTTCTGATCAAGCGGTCCAAAATGCATTAGACCTGCGCTAAATAAGTAGCTACATGCCGTTCTTTTTTACTTTCGTAAATATCGGCAATGCTTACCAGGATTCCGGTTTCTTCCACTTCTCCAAAATGATGATTGATTGCCGTTCCAAAATTTTTCATTGTTAAAGAAAGATTCATATAGGCATTCACCAAAGGCGGAATGTTCTCTCCATGCTTGCGCACAAATTGGTTTAAAACTTTGTGCCCTTCTTTATAATCCAATCCATCGAAGATTCCTTCAAAATTGCTCGTATCCGTTTTATAATTCAGGGGTTCAATAGGCACTATGAGATTATCCTTATCCGGGAAATAATGATTCATAAAGAAATGGATTAAATCACGACTTTGGGCATGAAATGAAGGATACATGGTAATCTTTCCAAAGAAATACTTCACATCCGGATAATTCACCACCAGTGCCCCGAGTCCATCCCATAAATTATCCAGTGAGAATAAGCCCCTCCTGTTTCCAACACTCGGCTGATAGGAAGGCTGGACAAAGGAGCGACCTAACTCAATGGTATAAGGCAGGTATTCTTCGATAAACTTTGGGGAGAAGTTAAATAATTCGGTGGTTGCGAGTTCAACCTCACCCTTCTCGTTCACCACGTTCTTGCAGTCGATATAACGGTAACCACCAACAATCGCTTTGTCCTCAGGATCCCAGACCAATAGTTGCTCGTAGCCATTTTCCTTTGTATCGAAGCTATCCAGATCCAGTTCCTGTCCCGTCCCACCACCGGCTGCCCGAAAAGTTAGTTCGCGCAAGCGTCCAATTTCCCGAAGAACATTTGGGGCATTGTGATGATTGACAATGAATATTTGATTGGACCCGAAATTTGCTTCACGTACATAACGGTCTTTTGTAAGCTCTGAAAGCAACAGGGCTTTATCAACAGGCGGGATGATTGGCTGCATGCAATCAAATTTAGATAATGCTGAGAATTATTCGGAGGCAAATTTGGCCATGACTTCGGTAGACACTCCAGTGCTGGAGAATCCTCCGTCGTGAAACAGGTTTTGTTGTGTCACATAGCGTGTAAGGTCTGAGAACATGGCCACACAATAATCCGCACAGGCTTCTGCCGGTGCATTTCCAAGCGGAGAAAGAGATTCGGCATAATTGAAAAAGGCATCAAATCCACTCACTCCTGAGCCCGCGGTAGTCATAGTTGGCGACTGGGAAATCGTGTTTACACGCACTTTATTACGCACACCATAATGGTATCCAAAACTTCTGGCTATACTTTCTAAAAGTGACTTGGCCTCTGCCATTTCACTGTAATCAGGAAAAGTTCGCTGGGCAGCGATATAAGTCAGGCCAACAATAGAGCCCCACTCACTAACAGCGTCTTTCTTGTAGCAAATCTGCATCAGGCGGTGGAAAGATATGGCTGAAATATCCAGGGTCTTATGCATGAAATCGTAATTCAGGTCGGTATAGGGTTTTCCTTTGCGCACGTTGAGTGACATTCCCACCGAGTGAAGAATGAAATCAATCTTTCCTCCCAAAATCTCCATGGATTGATCAATCAGATTTTCCATATCCGACTCAGATGTAACATCAGCAGGGATAATTTGCGCATTGCATTTTTCAGCAAGTCCGTTGATTTCACCCATTCTTAAGGCAATGGGCGCATTGGTCAGAACAAAACTTGCTCCGGCTTCATGACATTTTTCAGCTACATGCCAGGCAATAGAGCTGGAATTTAAAGCGCCGAAAATGATTCCTCTTTTTCCTTTTAAAAGCTGATGATTCATCTGATTATTTTTTTGCAATGTTACGCGTTTTAACGAAAATTTAATTTCTCATGGAGAAAGCCGTTCCAATTTCCAGGCGTCCTCACTGGTTTTTGTATAGCATAAACGGTCGTGCAGACGATTCGGTCTCCCCTGCCAAAATTCTATTTCTGAAGGCATTACACGGAAGCCACCCCAATAATGTGGGCGCATAACTTCTTTCCCTTCAAAATTTTTCTCCGTTTGCGCCATTTGCTCATCCAACTCTTTTCTGCTTGCAATGACTTCGCTTTGCTGGCTCACCCAGGCACCAATCTGGCTAGCTCGAGGACGTGAAGCAAAATATGCATCCGATTCAGCATCCGTTAATTTTTGAACCTTACCTGTAATACGTACTTGCCGTTCTAATTCAGGCCAAAAGAAGTTTAGGGCACAATGCGGATTAACCACCAATGCCTGCCCTTTATGACTGTGGTAGTTTGTGTAAAATTCAAAGCCTCCTTTGCTTATTCCCTTTAACAAAACGATTCGCGAATGTGGCTGCCTTCCATCGCCCACTGTACTCAAGCACATCGCATTTGGCTCATTTACCTTACCGTGCAAGGCATGCTCAAACCATTTTTCGAAAAATGTTACCGGATTTGCAGGGGCTTGAGATTCATTGAGCTCAGCCAATTTATATTCTTGTCGGATATCGGCAATATTCATTGTGACAAAAGTAAAACACCTCATCAATTTTTACGGTACTTCATCCTAAAAGTCCAAAATCATCAGGAGCTCAATATCGCAGATCAACCTTTTATAAATAGTACGATCTCGGCAAAATCCGATATGGTCCCGAATTCTTATTTCTTTGAACTCTCCTATTCCACCCCGGGTCGCTTACCTTTGTATATGCCCCTTCCGCTCCTTCCTGTCCAGGAGAACCCCTGGAAATCAAATCGTAAAGAAATAAAGCTGGATACGCCATGGATTCAGGTTGAATTGCATGAGGTAACCAATCCGGCAGGAAATCCAGGAATTTATGGTGTAACCCGATTTAAAAACCTGGCCATTGGTGTATTGCCCTTAGATGAGGAGGGCAATACCTATCTCGTCGGACAATACCGTTTTCCTATTGATACATATACCTGGGAAATTCCTGAAGGTGGAGGTTCCTACGAGGTCGATCCTTTGGAATCGGCCAAGCGGGAATTAAAAGAGGAAACAGGTATTGAAGCTGCCAGCTGGCAATTGATTCAAAAAATGCAATTGAGCAATAGTGCCACTAACGAAGAGGCTTATATTTTTCTGGCGCGTGATTTAACGTTTGGAGAAAGTGCTCCGGAAGAAAATGAATCGCTTGAAATCCGCAAGATTTCCATGGAAGAATTGATAGAACGCGTCAACTCGTCAGAAATCACCGACAGCCTGACAGTGGCCGCAGTTCTGCGGTATCGCGTCATGCAATTGGAAGGGTCTTTGCACCTTAATCAATCGATTTAATAGATTGATTTATGGACAATACAAACTTAATCGGGTTAAATCCTGAAAAAGCCCATGGGCTGGCTGAAGGGCTGAACGATTTACTTGCCAATTACCAATTGTTTTACATGAATGTTCGTGGCTATCACTGGAATATTAAAGGGGATAAATTCTTCGAGCTTCATGTCAAATTTGAAGAATTATACAATAATTTGGTTTTGAAGATAGATGAGATTGCAGAACGTGTTTTAACCCTCGGATATACGCCCATGCATGCGTACGAAGATTATTTGAAAACGTCCTCCATCCATGCCAATAAGAACACCAGCGACGGGAAAGAATGTGTCAAATCCATCGTCAATTCATTTCAAATTGTAATTGAAAAACAAAGACATTTACTTCGTTTGTCTGCCGAACTGGAAGATGAGGGAACCAACGCTTTGATGAGCGATTATATCCGCGAACAGGAAAAATTGGTTTGGATGTATGCTTCTTTCCTTGACGCTTAAATTGATATTCCCCTCTTTGCAGACTATACTTGCAAGCTTATTTCCTAATTCTGAATGAATACATTAATCATGGCGGGGCAGTTGATCCTCGCACTTTCAATTCTGATTTCACTGCATGAACTCGGTCACTTTTTAGCAGCCAGGGCCTTTGGAATCAAGGTGGAAAAATTCTACCTCTTTTTCGATGCATGGGGAGTCAAATTGTTCTCATTTAAAAAAGGAGACACAGAATACGGTATTGGCTGGCTTCCACTTGGTGGCTATGTAAAAATTTCGGGGATGATTGATGAATCCATGGATACCGAGCAACTCAAGTCGGATCCTCAGCCTTGGGAATTCAGAAGCAAACCAGCCTGGCAACGCCTTATCGTGATGTTGGCCGGAGTTACTGTGAACATTATACTCGGCGTAATCATTTACTCTGGAAGCATTATGTATTACGGTGACAAGTACTTGTTGAACGAAGATGCGAAGTACGGAATTACAGTATCACCTTACGCGTATGACCTGGGATTCAGAGACGGAGATAAAATTATCGCCTTGAATGGAAAATCTGTGGTTCGATTTAATGACATCATGGATCCGTCGAATATTGTGAACCATGCCGTCTATACGGTACGGCGTGGCGATTCAACCTTTGATATTCCGCTTCCGGATTCTTCATTGAAAATTATCACCTCCACAAAGATTCGGTTTTTGGGCCTACGACAAACATTTTATATCGCATCAATTACTAAAAATTCGAATGCTGAAAAGGCAGGACTTCACGATGGCGACCGTTTTATCAGCATAAACCACTGGCCTTCTAACTATTTCGACCAGTTTAAAGATTTGTTATTCTACAGAAAGGGGAAAACGGTAATGATTGAAGTGCAAAGAGGTGCCGATACTTTAAATATACCGGTAGAAGTAGAAAAAGACGGCACTCTTGGATTCAAAGCCAAAATGGATGACCTCGGCTTTAAAACCGAACATCATGGTTTTGTTCAATCGATTGAAATTGGAACCCATAATGCTTTTACTTCTTTACTGACCAATATTCAGGCCCTCGGTAAGGTGTTTAATGGCGAAGTGGATCCAACCAAATCATTGATGGGACCTATTGCTTTGGCAACTGTATTTGGTGCGCAATGGGATTGGGAAAATTTTTGGGGATTGACCGGTCTGCTTTCGATGGTTTTGGCATTTATGAACGTATTACCGATTCCAGCTCTCGACGGTGGTCATGCTCTTTTCCTTGTGGTTGAAATGATCATTCGTCGTCCGCTTGGGGATAAATTCATGCAGGTTACACAAATTATCGGCATGGTTATTTTACTAAGTTTGATGGTATTCGTATTCGGAAATGATATTTGGAACCTCATCTCGCATTAGAAGAACTTTCCTTTTTCTCCTGCTGGCTGGTGCGGCAAGCATCAGGCTTCATGCTCAGGAAAGCACCCTGGATGTGCCCGACAGTATCATTAATAAAGACTCCATTCGTTACATTCGAATCATGGTGGTTCCATTCAATCCATCCATGTATTTTTCGGATGCCGACAATGATATTGGCGAAGTAAGTCATGTCGATCCGGGGCAAGTCCGGAATAAAGTTAATGCAAGTCTGGAGGCAACAGTAACCGAGCATCTCGATCTGTTTTATGAGGTCAAAGGTCTAAGCAAGCAAAAAGAAGGAGAAGAAGATCTGGACATCATTTATGGTTCAGTGCATTACCAACCCAAGGCGATTCCCTCTCCCGAACCTGAGAAGAAAAGCAGAATTCAGCAATTAAAAGGGCATTTGAATCCGGAAAAAAACCCGGCTCCTAAAAAGATAAAAGACCCCGAAACCTATATGGATATCGGTTTCGACGATAGACGACTCATTGAGTACATTAGCAGCAAATACGAGGTAGATTACGTCATCTTCTTTAACCAGTTCGAAATAAAAACAGATTACGAAAACTGTATCGATTTGCAAATGCGCAATTACTACAGGGAAATCAAGTTGCACTATTCGGTATACAGCAAAGACGGAAAACGTGTAGGTGGCGACGTCATTACATTGCCTTATAACAGCAATGAAAACAATATACAAGTGATTGTAAAAGAGAATTTCGGACAGATAAGCGATTTACTTTTCAGACATCTTTACCTTCAAAAATGAATCATTTCGAACTCTTTGAAATACCGCTCTCATTCTTTCCGGATCTCCAGCAGGTTCGCCAAAATTATTACCGCTTAAGTCGCCATTACCACCCTGATTTACAGGATAGTGAGTCAGAATCGATTCGGGCCCTCGAAATGAGTAGTCAGGTGAATGAAGCCTATAAAATCCTTCAAAATTTTGAAGCACGGGTTCGTTATTTACTTCAGGTAAAAGGTGTGTTAAAAGATGGAGATAAAGAATCCGTTTCACCGGGTTTTTTGATGGAGATGATGGACGTGAACGAGAACCTGATGGATGCAAAGATGGATGGAGATGAAAACAGAATCCTGCAGGCACTTGACGAGATAGATCAGGTTCACAGCAATCTAATGGTAGAATGGGAACAGACATGCAGGCAATACGATGCCGGTCATGCGGAAGATTTGCTTCAGGAAATCAAAGATTATTACCTTCGGAATCAATACCTGAAAAGACTAAAAAACCAAGTGAACCCTTAGCGTCGGAAAGGCATTTTTGGCATGCGACCACCCATTCCTCCCTGCATCTTATTCATCGATTTCATCATTTTCCGCATGTCTTCGAATTGTTTGACCAATTTATTGACTTCGGTGATGTCGCGCCCCGCTCCCGTTGCTATTCGCTTTTTACGCGAACCATTCAGACTATCGGGATTTTTCCTCTCGAATGGGGTCATGGACTGAATGATGGATTCCACATTTTTAAAGGAGTCGTCGTTGATATCCACATCTTTTATAGCTTTACCAACTCCCGGAATCATTCCCATCAAATCCTTGATATTCCCCATCTTTTTAATTTGTTGGAGCTGTTTGAAAAAGTCGTCGAAGTCGAAATCGTTGCCTCGGATTTTCTTTTGTAAGCGATCCGCTTCTTCCTCATCAAAAACCTGTTGAGCTCTTTCTACGAGGGAAACAATATCTCCCATACCCAGAATACGGGAAGCCATCCGATCCGGATGAAATACGTCGAGCGCATCCATCTTCTCTCCCATGCTGACAAACTTAATCGGTTTGTTTACCACCGACTTGATTGATAAGGCAGCCCCCCCTCTGGTATCGCCGTCCATTTTTGTCAGAACCACCCCATTAAAATCAAGACGCTCATTGAAGACCTGAGCTGTATTCACCGCGTCTTGTCCGGTCATGGCATCCACTACAAAAAGAATTTCCTGGGGCTTCACCGCGGCTTTTACCCGGGCAATCTCATTCATCATCTCTTCATCCACACTCAGACGTCCGGCCGTATCGATGATGACTACGTTGTTTCCGTTTTGTTTGGCATAGCGGATGGCATTGTTTGCAATTTCAACCGGGTTTTTATTTCCTTCTTCGGTATAAACCGATACCTCTACCTGTTCACCCAGAACTTTTAGCTGTTCGATTGCTGCCGGGCGGTAGACATCGCCCGCTACCAGCAATGGGTTTCTCCCTTTGCCCTTGATGTGGCGCGCCAACTTTCCTGAAAAAGTAGTTTTACCAGAACCCTGCAATCCCGCAATTAAGATGATTGCCGGATTCCCCTGAATTTGCAATTCTTCAGTTGTGCCACCAAGCAACTCCTTCAATTCGTCGTTAACAATTTTAATCATCAACTGACCCGGAGATACTGATGTCAACACATTTTGTCCCATTGCCTTATCTTTTACCCGATCGGTAAATGATTTGGCTATCTTGTAATTCACGTCGGCATCTACGAGTGCTTTGCGGATCTCTTTGATGGTTTCCGCAATATTCAGCTCAGTAATTTTACCCTGGCCTTTGATACTTTTAAATGCACGTTCAAGTCGTGAACTAAGATTTTCAAACATGATGAATGGTGTTATTTTTGGGACGCAAAGTTAACAAATGAACAGCGAACTACCAGTGCATCCACCGCTTATCTTATTCTTTGATGGCTATTGTCATTTTTGCCATGGAAGCGTGCGTTTTGTGCAGTATTTTGATTGGCGCAAGCGCATCTATTTCGCTCCACTGCAGGGAGAAACGGCTTCTCTACAATTAAATATATCTGAAGGAACAATTCCTGAATCGATCGTATATATGCGAAATGGAAAAACCTATTTCAAGAGTACCGCTGCCTTGTTGGTTGCATGGGACATGTGTACCATTTGGTCTTTCTTCGCTGTATTGTTGATTATCCCTGCCAGTGTTCGGAATATCTTTTATGACTGGGTGGCCAGAAATCGCTACGCCTGGTTCGGTAAAAAGGAAAAATGCACAATCCCCACAGAATCAGAGAAAAAACAATACTTAGCATAGTATTTTGAAACCTTGGTGATTCCGCTATTTTTGCGGGTACTTGAAAATCATGAAATACATATTGATGAGTGCTGTATTGTTGAGCGGAATCATGTCATGCTCCAATCCGGCTGCAACAGAATCAGAAGGAAAAAGCGTAGACACCTCGATGGAAGATGCCATGCTTCAACAAGCATTAAAACGTACAGATGTAGCTACTACCCTGGTAATGGCTAATACTATTTTAGAAAAAGATAGCAGCCGCACCGGTCTTTATGACACTTTGTTTCAGGTTTACTATGAAATGCAAAATCCTGCTGGATTAGCTGATGTAGGTGAAGTTCTGCTGAAAACGCAACCGAACAATATCGAATACCTCGAACCAACCATTGCAGGTTTAATCTCCCTGCAAGACTATCAAAAAGCCCTGATGCTTCAGGACCGCATGTTTTCCATTACCGGCGATTTGCGTATAAAAATGCAGATGGCTACTGTTCATTTTGAAATGCAGGACTTCAAATCCGCATATGAAGAAGTGATGTTTGTAATCGATCACAAGACGGTTGCCGACACCATTAAAGTAGAACAAATGATGCCTTCTGTTCCAAATAAGACCCAGATGGTTTCACTGACTGCTTTGGCTTATTTTTCATTGGGACAATTGGAATATTCTGAAGGAAAGAAGCAGGCAGCAATCAAGCATATTCAAAAGGCATTGGCTCTGGAACCGCGATATGATCTTGCCGCCAGTACACTTTTAGAAATACATTAGGCATTTCGGGGACGCCAGGGAATTTCCTCTGCCTCTGCTTCCAAAACCAGTTTTCGGGCCACAACGAATAAATAATCACTGAGACGGTTGATGTAAGGGATAACCAGCGCATCAACCGTTTCTTTTTCTGACACCTCGATAATTAATCGCTCGGCTCTGCGACACACACAGCGCGCCACATGTGCCATAGCAGCATCCTTACTTCCGCCCGGAAGAACGAAGTTCTTCAATTCGGGAAGTTGTGCATCCAGCTCATCCATACGCGATTCAAGCGCCTCTATGTCCGTCTGTTTTAAATCAGGAAGGATCATTTTTGATCCCGGAGCCGAAGCCAACAAAGATCCGATGGTAAATAGCCGATCCTGTATTTCCCGAATTAATTTTTGATCTTTCTCTTCAGCAACCGAAAGCTGCACATAGCCCAGATAAGAATTTAACTCATCTATGGTTCCATAGGCTTCAATACGAGGATGATATTTGACCACCCTTACACCGCCAATCAATGACGTCTCTCCTTTGTCTCCGGTTTTCGTGTAGATTTTCATCATCTACGAAAGTACATGTTTAAAGAAAAAAAGAGGCAGCCCTTCTAAAAAGAAGCACTGCCTCACCCACACGCTAAAAGAAGCTCTTATTGTATATTCAATGCTCCCATAGGAGTGATTTGTCCGTTCACCACATTGACTCCGCTAAACGTTGTGTCTGAATAAGGTGAAGGAGGGAGAATATCCACCTGATAGGTGCCGGCAGGCAAACCGATTACCTGGAAGGCTCCGGTTGAGTCGGAATAGGTTCCGGTGGTATCTCCTGTATTGCTGATGGCTTGTACTTGTGCCACCATAACCGGATTCAGCTGACCGGAAATGATTCCATTATTGGCTGCGGTAACGGCACGGATTACCGGCTTAAGGATGTAGCGGTCATTGCCCGTATGAACAATACTTTTACCTGCATCAAAATCTAAGGTAAAATCGTATGTGATGCCTGGAAGCAGGTTCTCATGAACCTGAATTTTAATTCCACTTTGCTGTCCACTTGGGGTGGTTAAATCAAATACGGTCCCGTTAACCTTCACGGTATTATTCGGTCCAAGCGTGAGCCTGAACTGCGATATAGTACCGGAAGGTACGGTAACCGAACCTAACAGGGTATCGAGTCCATTGGTTAACTTAAGCAAGTCATACACACCAGGATTATTCAACGGAATTGTCTGCCATCCGTTCACATCCGAGTGCACCTCTAAACCCTTCACATCTACATTTACTTCATCATAAGGACCAGGAGCATCGGTCATATGGACATTCATGCTCGAATTGCCCATACCGTCTCCATTATTCTCACTGCAAGCAGAAAGAAAGAATCCAGAAATCAGGAAACAAAGTGAGCCAACTACATAACTATTTACTTTTTTCATGATCATCTATTGCTTGTTCGCTCTAGATGATTCGAAAGCCTTGCCAGAAATAGAAACTGATGTAGAAAAGTTTACAACTAAATGAATATCAATATTTAATAAAATAAATATACCAATTTACACGGAACTGAATAAGATGAAAAGTCTATCATATTGATACAACTATCTTTCATAACCGAAGACTTATTCGTCTGATTCGATGAGTCCGTCGCGTAAACGAACAATTCTTCTCGCCCTGCGTGCGATTTCTTCTTCGTGCGTAACCAGGATAATCGTATTTCCGGCCTGATGAATGGCTTCAAAAAGCTCCATTATTTCCAAGGATGTTTTAGTATCCAGATTACCAGTCGGCTCATCTGCAAGAATAATGGATGGGTTATTGACCAATGCCCGGGCCACTGCTACGCGTTGCCGCTGGCCACCACTGAGTTCATTTGGTTTATGTGTTTGACGATCGCTTAAGCCAACCTGAGCCAACACTTCTTCTCCGCGATGCATCCGTTCCTCTTTTTTAATACCCGCATACACCAGCGGAAGTTGAACGTTTTCCAAGGCAGTTTGCCGTGGCAGGAGGTTAAAACTTTGAAATACAAAACCTATTTCTTTGTTCCGAATATTTGCCAGTTCTTTTTCACTGAGATCGGAAACGTATTGCTCATTGAGTTTATAGGAACCGCTGCTTGGGGTATCCAGACAGCCCAATATATTCATTAAGGTGGATTTACCGGAGCCTGATGGTCCCATCAATGCGACATACTCCCCTTTTTCAATGTTCAGATTTACCCCATTGAGCGCAGCCAATTCTATATCGCCTACTTTGTAGATTTTCTTGATGTCGCGCAATTCAATAAGTGACATCTTACTTATTGATTACCTTCGGTACACGGAAATAGTCTGAATCGCTTTTTGGCGCGTTTTTCATGGCCTCTTCGTGGGTAATAGGATGTTCCACTTCATCTTCCCGTAAAACGTTGCGATCATCTGTCATGAATACCATTGGTTCTACATTCTCTGTATCCAATTCATTCAGTTGCTCACAAAAACCCAGTACTTTTTCAAGATCGGCCCGAACCTGCTCCTTTTCATTTTCTGCAAATTCGAGTCGAGCCAAATGGGCTAGTTTATCGACTGTTTCATTCGTGATTCGCATATTCTGCTAATTTAGATTCAATGATACAACAAACCTCTTGTTTCAATTTCGGTATGTCTTCCGTATTTAGACCGAGGACAGAAATGGGGCGATGAACGTGCATACGCATGATACCCGGGTACACATAAAAGCCACCTTTGTCGGGCATCCTTTTCCAATTGTCGGGCAAGGTTACGGGAACCAATTCTATCTGATTTTCCACTGCCAAACGAAATGGTCCATCTTTAAATTTTCCGAGTCTGGGTGCATCGGCAGGAATCGTACCTTCCGGGAAAACAATCAGGTTGGCCCCTTCTTTTAGTCTTTCTCCAGCTTCAACAAAGGCTTTATGTGCTTTAAGGGCACTTTTTCTATCCACCGCGATATCTATGGTCGTAAAGAAAATTTTAAACAACGGCACTTTTGCCAATTCTGCTTTTGCCAAATAAACCAGATAACCCGGAAGCATTACCGCAATAGATGGAATATCAAGGTAGCTGGAATGGTTGGGAGCATAAACGTAGGTCTTCTTTTTATCAAGAGGTTCCTCGTAAGTGACTTTGGTGCGAATACAAGCCATAAAAAGAATATAGTTTCCCCATGCTTTCCGCAGCTGATGTGCAGCAGGATATCTTTTCTTATTGGATAACAGGAAATAGAATAAGGGGTAAGCCAGCAGAAAAAAAAGCAAAAAATGCAATGCCAGCCAGAGGGCCCATATAAACCCAAACCATTTCGGATATATGTTTATTTTAGCCATCCAGGCGTTTTTGCAGGTTATGAACCTGCTGATTAATAAAACTTTTCAAAGGATTCATTGCCATCATTCGCAAAATGGGATTCAAATCTGCATGAATTTCCACTTTCACTTCACAATGCGCATGATGTGGCGAGATATGCCAAAATACCTCAAAAGGGAATGGGATTCGTCCGTTCGGTTCCAAAGAAACCAGATGATTTTCCCTCCGGACCTTCACTTTTAAATGAACCGCACCGGTACCTATTATGGTGTATTCGCATGTATCTTCTTCGGATTTCCAGTCAGTCACCTGCTCCGGCATAATCATCTGATGATTGTTCAGGTTACTAAGAAAGGCATATACCTCCTTTCCCGGTTTCTGAATTTGTACAGTGTCGCTTTCTATCCGGGTCATCTTTTCAGGTATACCACTATAATGACAGAAAACAAGATTCCAAATATGGGCGCCATGCCAACAAAACGAATCAACGTTCCGTAGTATGAAAAATTCTGGTGTTCTACTTTGATTACCAAATTCTGAATGGTCAGCACCGAATCCTCTGCCGCCTGTTTAATTTCCTGGTATCGTTCCGGCAGAAGGACGGCCGAATCAGCGCCTTGCATCAGGTGGGAATAGTATTCTTCCAGATTATTGGCTGTGCTGTCCTTTCCCCGCACAAAACCCGGGATAAGCTCTTCCTGGATATAGGCTTCTTTCAGATCCGGATTGATCACATTGAAATAGGTTGCCGAAAACAAGCCGAAGATCATCCCTTGCGCTACCACCGTCAGGATTCCCGTAATCATGTACCGCAAAATGCCAAACTTTTCTTCCGACTTCTTCTCACTCCTGTTCAGTTCCCGTAACACGAAAAAGGCTGCCACACCGGCGGACATGTAATGGATCGTGATGAATGCGGCCTGAACCTCCGGAGTGGTATCAGGAAAGGTTCGCATCATATACAGGAATGCAACAACACTGGGCAGAGTAAAAATTGCCGCCCATTTAAACAGGGTTTTCATGCTGCAAAAAAACAAAAAAACCTTTGCCCAAAGAGCAAAGGTTGCAAGTATCTTTTTCGGATGATGCAGATTAATCGTCGCTGCCGTATTCTTCCGACTCGTTTGAACGGCTGAATTCTTCGAAATCGTATTCTGGCATAAGCTCTGTTTTCACATGTGATACGGTTTCGTTCAAAGCATCCATGAATTTGTTAAAATCCTCTTTGTACAAAAAGATTTTGTGTTTCACATACATACCTGAATCCATTTTTTTCTTGGATTCTGTTATGGTAATGTAAAAGTCGTTGGCTCGGGTTGATTTTACATCAAAAAAATAGGTCCGTTTTCCTGCACGAATCTTCTTCGAAAAGATTTCTTCTCTGTCGTTGTTCTTATAGTCCTCCATTGATTCACGTAATTCCTGCGGAAAACTATATTATTTTCCTGAATACAGCAAATAGGACTTCGCGATTCTCACTGAGATATTATTCGGAAACTGCTGTATCTGTTTCTTCCTGAAGACTTTGTTTCTCGTGTAGTTTGGCATAAATCCCTCCTATTGCCATGAGCTCGTGATGTGTTCCTCTCTCTGCAATGCGTCCTTCGTCCAAAACGAGGATCTGATCTGCGTGGATAACCGAACTAACCCGGTGAGAAATTATCAGGGCCGTTCTGTCTTTGAAGTATCTTCGGAAATTTTGGAGGATTTCCGATTCGGTACGTGTATCAACAGCAGAAAGACAATCATCCAAAATCAATAAATCCGGATTCTTCACCAGAGCTCTTGCAATTGCTACGCGTTGTTTTTGTCCTCCAGATAAACTAATTCCGCGTTCCCCCAACATGGTTTCAAAACCGTTGGTAAACTCCACTATATTGTCGTAGACCGCTGCTGCTCTTGCGGCGGATTCAATCTCCTCTCTGGTGTATTCTCCTGATTTCAATCCAAATGCAATATTCTCCTGGATGGAATCGCTGAAAAGGAATACCTCCTGAGGCACATAGCCAATATGCTCCCTATATTCGTCCAGATTGATATTCTCGATGCTTTCGCCGTCGATGGTGATTTTCCCTTTTACAGGGTCCTGCAATCGGAGAAGCAATCCTGCCAGGGTGGATTTTCCTGAACCTGTGGCGCCAATAACTCCTATAATTTCCCCTTTTTTAAGGGTAAAACTGATATCACTCAATGCCGGGTGACGCTCTCCATAACCAAAGGTTACCTGATCAAAGACGATGGATTTCTCAAAATGAAAAGCACCCTTGTTTTGATTCACAATTTCAGGCTCCACCGCCAAAAATTCATTGATTCGTGCCTGAGAAGCAGCCGCACGCTGGATAATGGAAGTTACCCAACCCAATGAAGCCACCGGCCATGTAAGCATATTCACATAAATAACAAACTCTGCTATATTTCCGAAACGAAGTGTACCCTCAATAACTTGTTGTCCGCCGATATAAATTACCAGGAGGTTGCTCATACCAATAAGCAGCATCATTAGTGGGAAAAATAGTGCATCGAATTTTGCAAGAGACAAGGCTCTTTGCCGGTAGTTTTCGTTTTCTTTTTCAAATTCAATCCAGGAATCTCTTCCAACGCCAAAAGCTTTTAGTACACGGATTCCCGAAAACGCTTCCTGTACAAATGTTGTCAGATCGGAAAGTTTTTGTTGAATCCGGTCGCTTCGTTTGTAGATGGTGTTGTTCACCAGATAGATGGAAACAGATAATACCGGGAGCGGTAAAAGTACCCATAAAGTCAGGCTGGGACTCACACTTACCATTTTGTAGATGACTAAAACAAAGGTGGTAATCAAGGTGAGCGTATACATTATGGCCGGACCGATATACATGCGAACGCGGCTTACATCCTCACTGATGCGATTCATCAGATCGCCAGTATTGTTTTGCCGGTAGAAGGCCATGCTAAGGCGCTGATATTGGATAAAAATCTCGTTCTTGAGATCGTATTCAATATGGCGCGACATCACAATGATGGTTTGCCGCATCAGAAACAAAAAGACTCCTTTAAGAATCGCTGCACCTAAAATCATCAAGCCAATAATAAAAGTTTCATGCAGCAATTCATTTCGGATACCCTCGTCGAATTGCCCGTGATTCTCTGAGATTTTATCGGCTACCACGTTGATGGCATCCTTCACGAAACCAGGTTGTAAAACACTGAAATAGGTCGATATCACCACAAAGATGACCCCGAGTGATAAACGGACTTTGTACTTCCAGAAGTACTTATTGATGGCGGAGAGTGATTTCAAAGGTGTTGGTAAAAATGAATTGAATTTTCAATTTCTTGGCTACTTTTGTGCCACTTTTTGCAAACATACAGATACTCTTATGATGGAAGTTAAAGAAATATCCTCTACTTCATTCGACCTTTTCAACCAATTGTCGCAAAATGACCACGAACAAATCGTGATGTGTCAGGACAATGCAACCGGACTGAAGGCTATTATCGCAATTCATAATACGGTTCTTGGACCAGGCCTTGGGGGGACGAGGATTTGGAATTATAAAAACGAAGCGGATGCGATTAATGATGTTTTACGTCTGAGTCGTGGAATGACTTACAAAGCCTCCATTTCCGGATTAAATCTGGGTGGAGCGAAGGCCGTAATCATTGGCGATGCCAGCAAGATTAAGTCGGAGGCATTTTTTAGAAAATTCGGCCGTTTTGTTGAAAACCTCAATGGAAAATACATCACTGCAGAGGACGTGAACACCACGACCAAAGACATGGAATATGTGGCTATGGAGACCGATCATGTGGTTGGACTTCCTGAGTCAATGGGTGGTGGTGGCGATCCTTCTCCTGTGACTGCTTATGGCACATATATGGGAATGAAGGCATCCGCCAAAATGGCCTACGGAAATGACAGCCTTGCCGGTAAAACTGTCGCAGTTCAGGGAATCGGAAAAGTTGGATTTCACCTCTGCGAATACCTGCATAAAGAAGGAGCTAAACTTTATGTAACCGATATCAATGAAGGCGCTCTGAAGGCTGCTGCTGATCAATTCGGAGCAATTGTAGTCGGTTCTGAAGACATATTCGATTTGAATGTCGATATCTTCTCCCCTTGTGCTCTGGGTGCCGTATTGAATACAGAAGTAATCAACCGTCTGAAAGCACAAGTAATTGCAGGCGCCGCCAACAACCAATTGGCAGAAGAAAAAGAACACGGTAAAATGTTGATTGAGAGGGGTATTTATTATGCACCAGACTTCCTGATCAATGCAGGTGGTTTGATCAACGTATACAGCGAATATATTGGATACAATCGCGAACGTGCCCTTACAGCAACCGAGAAAATCTTCGATACAACCATTGAAATTTACAAAAAAGCTGCTGCTGAAAATATTCCGACACAGCAAGCTGCAACCCAAATGGCGGAGCAGCGTGTAATGGATATGATGAAAGTGCGTTCAACCTTTTAAACATATTTCAATATCATACAAGCACCCTTCGGGGTGCTTTTTTTATGGCTTTTTAATAATCGTATTGAATCCCGTTATTTGAGTTGTGAAAATTCTCGCCGTCATTCCAGCCCGCTATGCTTCCACCCGATTGCCGGGAAAACCCCTGGCCGATATTCTGGGCAAGCCCATGATTCAATGGGTCTATGAGGCAGTCACAGGATGCAGGGATATTGCAGAAGTTATTGTTGCTACCGACGATCAAAGAATATACGACGCGGTAGTTAATTTTGGGGGTCATTGCGAAATGACCAAGGAGTCGCATTTAAACGGAACCTCCCGCTGCTCAGAGGTTGCAGAACGAAATGCCGGCTTTGATTACATCCTCAACGTTCAGGGAGATGAACCCTTAATCAATCCAGATGATTTATTGCAAATCACACAAATACTCGATGGTAAATGTACCATTGCCTCTGCCTACCGAAATCTCAAGAAGGAGGAAGAAGTCATGGATCCATCCATTGTAAAAGTAGTGCTGGACAAAAACAAAAGGGCGATGTATTTCTCCCGGTCAGTCGTGCCTTACAACAGAACACAATCATCTATTGATTACTATGGACATATCGGGCTTTATGCATTTAAAACAGAGATACTGAAAGAACTCTGTGAATTAGAACCCGGCAAACTGGAAATGGCTGAAAGCCTGGAACAATTGCGCTGGCTCGAAAACGGGTATGAAATTCAACTCGAAGAAGTGAACGAACAAGCACCGGCCGTGGATACGCCGGAAGGTTTGGAAATAGTAAGAGCATTGATGAAAGCCCGTTTACAATCATGAAAACATTGAAAGAGAATTGGCTTCAGGCGGCTATTCAGGTTCTTCAAGACCGCATTAAAACCGCCGAGAAAGCAATGAAACAAGCGGAAGAAGCTACCCAGGGAGAAGAAAAAAGCTCTGCAGGAGATAAATATGAAACGGCCAGAGCAATGAGTCAGATTGAACGCGATATGAATGCGCATCAACTCGACAAAGCCCTGCAAGAGTTGAGGTTTCTTGAAAAACTTGATATCAGTCACAAGAATAAATCGGTGTTAGGCGCAGGAATCCGGAGTAAAAACACATTTTACTTCATTTCCATTGGCTTGGGGAAGATTGAGTTTTCAGGACAGCATTGCGTTTTGCTCTCACCCAGTTCACCATTGGGTAAGTTATTACTGAACAAATCATCTGGTGAGGAAATCGAATTCAACGGTCAATCTATTTTAATCGAGGAAGTTTTTTAATGAACCTGCTTTCCATAGAACATTTGAGTAAAAGTTTCGGAAGCAAAGAGCTTTTTCGTGATTTAAGTTTTGGCATCGAGCAAGGGCAGAAAGTAGCTCTGATTGCCCGAAACGGAGCAGGAAAAACAACCTTACTTCGGATTTTGCAGGGAAAAGAGATTCCGGATAGCGGGGAAGTCGTATTCGGAAAAGACTTACGCGTAGGTTTCCTCGAGCAGGATCCCACTTTTGTACCCGGTGATTCCGTGTACGATTCCTTGTTCCGCTCCGATTCACCTCAGTTGCAAGCCATTCAGGCGTACGAACTTGCTCTGGATCGGTATGAGAGAAAGCAGGACCATGATTCGCAATTGGCCTTACAGGAAGCCATGCAGTACGTGGATGAAGAGCAAGCTTGGGATTTTGAATCACAAATCAGACAAATCCTGGGTCGCTTAAATATTAACGATTTAGACCAGGACGCGTCTACCCTTTCAGGTGGTCAAAAAAAGCGTGTGGCTCTGGCCCGATTGCTCATTGAAAATCCACAACTACTGATACTGGATGAGCCTACTAACCATTTAGATATTGAGATGATTGAATGGCTGGAGGCTTATTTTGAACGAAATGATATTAGTTTACTTCTAGTTACCCACGACCGCCACTTTTTAGATCAGGTCTGTACGGATATATTAGAACTGGATCGCTTTCAACTCTTTCGCTACAAAGGCAATTACGAATATTACCTGGAAAAAAAGGCAGAACGCGAGTTCAATGAAGAGCGTGAAACAGACAAAGCCAAAAACCTGTTCAAGAAAGAACTGGAATGGGTGCGGCGGCAACCGAAAGCACGAGGCACCAAATCGAAGAGTCGGCTGCAAGACTTTGACCTGCTAAAAGAAAAAGTAAAGTCTGGCAAAAGACAGGAAGAACTGGAGCTGAATTTTAAGATGAATCGCCTGGGTGGAAAAGTGATTGAATTGCATCATATCCACAAAGCATACGGCGAAAAGAAGATAATAAGCGATTTCAGTCACGTATTCAAAAAAGGAGAACGCATTGGAGTGGTCGGCAAAAATGGTGTGGGGAAATCTACTTTGCTAAATATCCTGACCGGAAATGAAAAGGTTGATGCCGGAAAGGTTATTCATGGCGAGACCCTGGTTGTTGGCTATTATTCCCAGGAGGGACTGAGTTTGCCGGAGGATATGCGGGTAATTGATGTGGTCAAGGAAATTGGTAACGGAATTCCCATGAAAGACGGATCTGTTCTGAATGCCGTTCAATTGCTTAAAATGTTTCAATTTCCTCCGGATGTTCAGCATGGCTTCGTAAGCAAATTGAGCGGAGGCGAACGCAAACGCCTGTTTCTTTTAACCATTCTGATGGAAAATCCGAATTTTTTGATTCTGGATGAGCCAACCAATGACCTGGACTTAATGACCTTGGGAGTGTTGGAAGATTTCCTCTCCAATTTCCCGGGTTGTTTGATAATTGTTTCTCACGACCGCTATTTCATGGACAGACTGACCGATCAGCTCTTTGTTTTTGAAGGCGATGGGAGAATTCGCGGATTTATTGGTAATTACGGCGATTACCGGATGTTGAGAGAGATTGAAGACAATCTTAAAAAAGTGGAAAGTGCTTCAATCCGTCAAAACGATCCGGATGTCAGAAATGAGAAGAGTGAAGGGAGCGATGGCAGGCGAAAGTTAAGCTATAAGGAAAGCCGGGAACTCGAGGAGTTGAATCAACGTATTCCTGAATTAGAAGCAAGGAAAAAGCGGTTAGAATCAGACCTTCTCGCCTATTCTGCCGATCACGAGAAACTGACCATGCTCGGGAAAGAAATGGAAGTACTGCTTGATCAGCTGGACGAAGCTGAAATGCGTTGGCTGGAGTTGAATGAATTTGGGGCTGATATCTAATCACTTAATGTTTGTTGAGAATCGCCCTGGTGAGGGTTCATTTATCTGGGTAGCAGCAGTTCGGATGCTTCGACAAGCTAAGCAGAGATAAACTGAACTGACTTTTGAAATTGCTGTGGGTATTTCAGATTAAGCTTATTTCACTGATACCTGATGCCAGATACTTCACTCATATTTATTCTTCCACCAATTTTTCATCCGCTCGGCTATTTTTTCTTCTTCTGGGTTGTCTCCTGGTTTATAAAAAGTATGTCCTTTCACAGGGCCAGGCATGAATTCCTGTTCAATAAAATTTCCGGAATAATCATGCGCATATTTGTAGTCTTTCCCGTAGCCCATCTCTTCCATCAATGAAGTGGGTGCATTGCGCAGAGAAAGCGGTACATCTAAATCTCCGGTTTCAGAAACCCGTTTCAGTGCCGCACCGATAGCCTTGTAGGTTGAATTGCTTTTTGGGGCGGTGGCCAGGTATACTGCTGCTTCGGAAAGGATGATTCGAGCTTCCGGATACCCAATCACATTCACCGCCTGAAAACAGGCATTGGCCATCACCAGCGCATTGGTATCAGCCAATCCAATATCTTCTGATGCAAAAATAAGCATGCGCCGGGCGATAAAGAGCGGGTCTTCGCCGGCTTTCACCATTCTTGCCAGATAGTACAGAGTGGCGTTTGGGTCGCTGCCACGCATCGATTTGATAAATGCCGAGATGATGTCATAATGGGTCTCGCCATTTTTATCGTATCGTGCCACCTGCTCTTTGGCCACCTTTTTAACCAAGTCATTGGTCACCGATACCTCCCGACTTGCCGATTGCAGGACCACCATTTCAAAAAGATTGAGCAAACGACGGGCGTCTCCACCTGATAACAGCAGTAATGCTTCCTTTTCGTGGATGGTGATGGATTTGGTCTTCAATACTTCATCGGTGTGAATCGCCCGTTCGAGCATTTCCATCAAATCTTCCCCGCTGTGGTTTTCAAGATGATAGACCTGGCAACGTGATAATAGCGCGGAAATCACTTCAAAAGAAGGATTTTCAGTAGTGGCTCCAATCAATGTGATTTTTCCCCGTTCTACGGCACCCAACAGGGCGTCTTGCTGCGACTTGCTAAACCGATGAATTTCATCAATAAAGAGCAAAGGTGGAAACAATCCACCTCCCGAATTGATAACTTCTCTTACATCTTTCACGCCCGAGGATATCGCACTCAGCACATGAAATGGTCTTTTTAATTGACGAGCAATAAGTTCGGCAAGGGTCGTTTTTCCCACACCGGGAGGTCCCCATAATATAATACTGGGAATATTCCCTGAATCGAGGAATCGGGTTATAACCCCTTCCTCACCGACCAAATGTTTTTGTCCGATATACTCAGAGAGGCTTCGGGGCCTCATTCGTTCCGCCAGCGGTGTGCTCTGCATTGGACGAAGATACAAAACCGACGCCTTGCTGGCGTCCTCCGGCAAAATCAATTTCTGCATCCAGGAGCTCGCTCGCCTTGGTACTTAACTCTACCTTTGCTCTCTGTTTATTTCGCACCATTACATCAATTCTGCGCATAAGAAGAATGGTTATTAAAATGGTTCCGGTTACCACATAGCCCAAAATATTGTAATGTTCCAGATAGCCGGAATCGTTTTGAACGACAATCATACCAGCTATAAGCGAGGCTATGCCCCCGCTAAGTTGCATAACCGAGGAGTTGATTCCCATAAAAGCCCCCCTGTCCTTGGGTTCCGGTACGGCAGTAATCAGCGACTGATTCGCCACCATACGGGAGGTAATTCCAACGAACATAAGCACATTCAACGCCATGACCATAACCAAAGGAGTGATTCCCAGGTTACAGTAATAGAGGATCACAGTGGCTGCAATCAGTGAACCGCCTACAAACAATTTAAATTTTCCAATCTTATCGGCCAGCATTCCGGCAAGCGGTCCCATTACAATACTGAATGCTCCGGTAACCATGTAAACGACCGGGAGAATCTTAATATCAATCCCCAAATTATGTACGCTGAATGCAGCACCAAAAGGCATAAGCATGAAACCACCTGTAGCCAATAAGGTTGTCACTGAAAAACCTCTTAAGTAATCCCGATTCGATAAGGTATGCAACATATGCTGGAAGGCATTCTTTTCCGACTTCTCCTTCAAATGTTCGTCAATCGGCTTCAGTCGGGTTACTACCATGAACCAAACAATCACACTGATCGCGACAATAAGTAAAAATGGTGCATGCCAGCCCAATTCATTGGCCAGGTATAGGCCTACCGGAATTCCCATAATCTGGCTCACAGAAAAGGCCATTTGTACAAATCCCATGACACGCCCTCTCCTTTCAAAGGAGAAAAGATCGGTAACGATTGCAAAACTAATCGAGCTCATCACCCCGCCAAACAAGCCTGTTACAACCCGCGCTGCAAGCAGTGCATAGTAATTCGGGGCAAGTCCGCAGAACAGAGTGCCCGCGATAAAGCCGGTATAAAAAAAAAGAAGTATTTTTTTTCGGTCGAAGCGGTCGGCAAAGCCAGAGCTCAAAAAGCCCGACGCTCCTGCGCTAAACGCATAGGCCGATACAACCAGTCCGAATTGAGAGGTACTGATTTTTAATTCATCCAATAAAATGGCCGACAAGGGTGAAAGCACCATAAAGTCGAGAACCACCGTAAACTGGAGGAAAGCCAAAAGCGCGATAACAAATATCTCATATTTGCCAAAGGCCTGTTTTTTTCTTTTTATCTCTTGCATGAATAGTATTAATCGGGACGTAAACCTTTAAGTACGATGGAAAGGGCTTCTTCAAAATCTGCCTTATTCAGTTGAAAGGTTCGGCCCATCATTCCTTTTTTATTCAGATGAAATTTGATCAGTCGGTATAAAGGAGCATAAGCCAATGCCCAGTATACTTCCAATGTTAAGGGTCGCAATTGTTTATTGGCGATGGCATTTAACATGAATTGCTTCAATACGGACGAATAGCTCTGCCCACATTTTCTCACCTCCTCATGAAAGCGAGTGTTTTTTAATTGCTCCATGAACCGCAATCGATAAGGATCCGCCATAAAATATGCCGCCCTTTTCTCCCATTGATGCCGCAATCCATCTTCAAACGACATTTCCGGATCAAAACCTTCCAATGTTTCACTGAACATTTTTTGTTCTTCCCGAATAGCTACCTGAAGCAGCATATCATCGCGGTCTTTGAAGTAGATATAAATTGTTGCAGGCGAAACACCTGCTGCTTTGGCCAACTTGTTCATAGTCAGGCCATCAAGACCCTCTTCTACTGCAATCTGAACCGCCATTGCGCTGATACTTTCCTCCTTCTGAATATCTCTCAATCGCATTTCGGAGGTAAATATAAATGAATGTTCATTTATTTATAGAAAGTATGGATAAATACACTAAAGTGGGCGGTGAAGGGATCGAGACAAGTGTAATGCTACTAAAATTTGAAGAACAAATACCATAATCAGGGTATTAAAAAATATGAAGGGAGCTATATATTCATCAGATGAACAAAATCTTTCCAGATACCGGGTCTCTCCTTCTTCCGGAGGAGTATCCAGCAACAAAATCCTCCGCCAACCGTATCGCCCGAATCGTTGTTAATTTCATGGTCTCTGGAAACCAAACCTGCGATGACATAGTTCCCTTGTTCTTTGTTCCCGATAAACTTGGGCACAACGTAAAAATGGCGATCATCGTGAATAGGATCATCACTTCTGACAAACCGGACCGGATAAAAAAGAATCTGGCTTTTGGCATAAACTTTCCCCGTAAACTCTATTTCAGCGGTATCGCCAAAATAGTCAAAGTTTCGATTGACGGGTCTGATTTCGGTTGTTTCACCGATATACGATACAAAATCCAATTCATCGTAAGGTATTCCTCGTATTACAAATCGATTCATCGTAGAGCTGGGACCTAAATCCATTCCAATATATTGGAACGGAAAGATTGGAATTATTGGAAAGGATTTTTTCTCCACCAGTACGAGTGAGGTGATGCGATTGACGGTGACATATATAATCACCAATAGTGGTGCGCTGTAAAAGAGAAAAACACCAATTCCATCTGCTCCATATTCCCGGATATAGGTGAGCAAGAAAAGCAGACCCAAAAATAAAAAGATAGAAGTCATGATTGCCCTCACTGCTCTGGCAGGCATTGCAATTTTAGAATCAAAATAGCGGGAATGATTCAAAGCATTGTTGATCATTAAACAATAAAGTTCTATGCTTACCAGATAAACACCGAAAGCCATCGGAGTATATATGGGTTCGTCCTGCCCCATAATCAACAATGCATCGTAGAGTGCGTGCGAGAAAATACCAGTTGCAATCCACAGAATCCCTTCGTTGAGTTTTTTCTGTTTGACAGACCATACGCCAAACAAAAGAATACCGGTATCAAAAGCATGTCCGGAAAGTGTGATAATTTCCCTAAAATGCAAAACCAGGTCTCCATATTTCCAGGCATACAACACATTCTCCACTGCACCAAAGCCTAGTCCCACTGCCGCCCCGTACACCAGCCAATCCGGCCCATCGTCCAATTCTTTTCTAAAAATCAGGAAGGCCAAAAAGAAAAACAAAAGCTTCGCTCCCTCTTCCACCAATGAAACATTGATCAATGCATCCAGAAATATCCCACCTTTTCCGGAACCAAAATCAAAGATTACAGGCAGGTAGTACGGCACCAGAACTGCCAATGCACCCGATGCGAAAAATGTCAAAAGTGCTTTCCAGGGTTCTCTGTGAAAAAAGTCAATGACCCGAAAAAGGAAGAGCCAGGTAAAGGATGCGAGGATGGTAGTTAGCGTGGCAAAAAGCATGTGCTCTTGTTGAAGTAATGGTACTAAATTATGGGTAATTGAATCTACTAAATAACAAAAAAAGCGGCTTATCGCCGCTTTCTTTTAGAGTAATATCTTCCTATTTTAATTTCTCATACCCCATGTTCCAGAACATAAAAGCCCATTTGTCCGCTTGCTCATCCAGTATTTTAGAAGTCGGCTTACCCGCTCCATGTCCGGCATTGACGTCAATTCGAATAAGAATTGGTGCCGCTCCGGCCTGAGCCCTTTGCAGGGTTGCGGCAAACTTAAAACTATGGGCCGGAACCACACGGTCGTCGTGATCACCGGTTGTTATCATGGTTGCCGGATAAACCGTGCCGTCTTTCACATTGTGTAAGGGGCTGTATTTGTAGAGGTATTTGAACATTTCCGGGCTGTCTTCTGCTGTTCCATAATCGCTGGCCCAGCCCGCTCCTGCCGTGAATTTATTGTAACGCAACATATCCAAAACACCGACTGCCGGGAATGCCACTTTCATTAAATCAGGGCGCTGGGTCAGGGTAGCACCTACCAGCAAGCCTCCATTCGAACCACCCGAAATAGCCAGGTAATCTGAAGTACAATACTTTTCCTTGATCAGGAATTCGGCTGCCGCAATAAAATCATTGAACACATTTTGCTTGTGCAATTTCGTTCCTGCATTGTGCCATTCCTCACCATATTCTCCTCCTCCTCTCAGGTTCGCCACTGCATACACTCCTCCCTGTTCAAGAAGTACCAAAACCGAGGTATTGAAGTTGGGCTGCAAGCTGATATTGAAACCGCCGTAGCCATAAAGCATGGTTGGGTTTTTTCCGTTCAATTCCAGGCCTTTCTTATGCGTTATCATCATCGGAATCAGGGTACCATCGCCGGATTGAAAAAAGACTTGTCTCGATTCATATTCAGTAGGGTTAAAGTCGATTTTAGGCTGTCTGAACAATTCCGATTTACCCGTTTTCGGGTCATAAGAGAATACCGTGCTTGGATACACGTAGTTGGTAAATGTGTAGTAAATCACCTCATCGTTCGACTTGCCGCCGAAGCCCCCTACTGTGCCCTGACCCGGTAGTTGTATCTCTCGAACCGGCACTCCGTTATAATTGTATTGAATCACCTGACTGAGCACATCTTTTTGGTATTCCGCAAAAAGGTAGCCTGCTCCTTTGCTTACAGACAGTACATTCTCTGTTTCGGGAATAATATCCTTCCAATTTTCCGGCATCGGATTGCTCGCATCCATTACCACCAGTTTTCTGTTGGATGCATTCCGATTCGTTAAAAGAAATATTTTATCCTCCTTGCTGGTGATGTATTCAATGTCGTTATCGAAAGTAGAAACCACCGGAAATGGGTTGTAGCCTTTCTTACTCAGGTCAATCAGATACAATTGATTGCCACTGGTGCTCATGGCTGCCTGAACGACTAAATATCTCTTGTTTTTTGTGACCTGAACCCCCACGTATCTTTTTGGATCTGCATCATCTCCAAAAACCAAAAGATCATCAGAAGATGATGTGCCTACTTTATGGTAAAACACCTTGTGATTTTCAGTTTTAGATGACAGTTTGCTTCCCGATTGATCTTTGTAAGTAGAATAGAAAAATCCCTCATTGCCCAGCCATTCTGTGCCACTGAATTTGACATCCATCACTTTATCATCTAAAAGACTCTTGTCTGCCACCCGCATCACATAGATTTCCTGCCAATCGGCACCCCCTCTGCTAATGCTATAGGCCATCAGAGAACCATCCTCACTAAATTCAAATCCTGACAAGGCCACTGTTCCATCATCGCTTAATTTATTAGGGTCAAAGAACACTTCGTCATCTCCGTCCGGGTTTACCCGGTACATGACCGACTGGTTTTGAAGTCCGTCGTTTCTGAAATAGTAGTAATTATCACCTTCATGAAAGGGTGCACCTACCCGCTCGTAATTATACAATTCCTCCAGCCTTTTTCTCAGGCTGTCGCGGTAAGGAATTTGTTTGAGATAGGCATTGGTAAACTGATTTTCGCGCTTCACCCAATCGGCTGTTTCCTCGCTTCTGTCGTCTTCTAACCAACGGTAAGGGTCGGCTACGCTGTCGTTGTAATAGACATCGACCTGATCGCCCCTTCGGGTTTCAGGATAATTCATTTTCTCCATTTTCTTCTTTTCTGGTCCACATGCCGGTAAAAGCAGTGCCAATGCCGCAATGTAAGTGATGCGGTAAATTATTCTCAGTGTTTTCATGAACAAATTGCTTACTTCAAATTTTCTTCAATTAAAGGAAATACCAAATAAAAGCAGTCAAATGTTAAATTTGTCAGACGAAACTTATGATTTGGAAAAAAATACTTTCGTATATCTTGTTCTGGAAGAAACAGCCGGACCCCGAAGATGGGCCCAAGAGCATTTATTTAAAGATGATGCACGGAATCAACAAGCTCTCAATCCTCATCTTCCTGATTGCCATGTGCATTCTGATCTACCGCATTTATTTTAAATAAAAAGTGGCGTATCAAATCCGGACAAAATTACTTATCCTTCTATGCTTTCTCTGCGCACAACACACTGAAGCCCAAAAGGTATACACCTTTCCCATTCAGCAATTCGGAATGGACAGATTCTTCAATACATCCAAACTGATTGCTCCTGTTTTCAAGATTCAGGGCGACAGCATTGAATCGTATCAGGGTTTTGGTGTGGAACCAAAAGGACCTTTACCCAAATTTCCGGTAAAGCTTCCAAAATTTGAGTCCATTAACGATACAGGTTATACTTTTCTGTATTCGAAAGTGAGTAAGAAAGCTTTGAATGGGTATACTGCTGTATTGGTTGCAAACTATAGCCGCAGATCTTTACCTGCCATCCTATATGTGGACCACAACAATAACTTCGACTTCACAGATGATGGCAGACCCGATACCTTTTATCTTAATTTACAGTATCTGGATATCGCCATTAAAAATCCGGACAATCCGAAACAAAAGGTAGTCTTCCGGTTAAGCCGGTTTGACTTTTTAAAAGACTTTCAATTCAAGCGCATGGCCGATCAGCTCTTCAATCGCTTTTCAGGCACAAAGAAATTTGTTGGCACGACATACAGTTTCCACGAGCAACGTTTCAATATTCGTAAAGTCAATTGTGTGGTTAACGGGGACTCTTTTACTCTGGCCCTGGAAGATGTAAACTACAACGGACTTTACAATGACCCGGGTATTGACCGTATTCTGCTCAGTGCGTATAAAGATGAGGTAATCAGCACAGATTACGCTTTTCCAATCAATAAAAAGAAGAGCATCACCTATTTCGAAAGAAATTTCAAAAGCTACGAAGTGATTCGAATTGATTCTTTCGGAGAAGAAATTCAATTCAAATACGACCCGGCAAAACAGGCCAACAGGCAACTGCTGGAAGGCTGGCGGGTTCCCAATATCAAATTCACGGATGCCAATGGCAATAAGCAAAAATTACGGTGGTACCAGAATAAACCTGTATATGTTTATTTCTGGAACCGGGAGGCTGAAGGCTTTGAAGAAGATACCGCTGCATTAAGGATGATTCAGGAAAAATTCTGTCCGATGATCAAGATTATAGCCATGAATTATGGAGATAACCCCAAAACCATGCATTCGTATGTGGAGGTGAATCACGTTTATTATGTATGTGGGGTAGCAACCAAAACATTGATTCAGCGTTACCAGATAGAACAGGTTCCCTTTGGCTTCTTACTGGGCAAAAAAAACAAGCTGGTAAAAAAAGGAGTCCGCCCATCAGAAGTACTTCGAATGTTGGAAAATGGGGAAATCCAAAGCTGGTAGGATGAAAAAGTTCCCCATCCCTGCAGAAGAACGTCAGAAAAGTCTGGATGCCCTTCCCTATCTGGAATCTCTTCCAGGCGAGAAGTTAGACACCGCTTTTGAAAAGGCGCATGACGCAATTTTCTCCGAATTTGATTGCCTGAGCTGCGCCAATTGCTGCAAAACAGCATCCCCGATAATTGAACAAGAAGACATGGATGGGATGGCCCGGGCTTTAAATATTTCAAGAAGTGTTTTAATCACTACTTATTTAACTATGGATGAAGACGGTGATTTCGTCTTCAAATCGACGCCTTGTCCGATGTTACAAGAAGACAATCGCTGTAAAATTTACGCATCACGCCCGGAGGCCTGCCGCGATTATCCACATTCCAGGCGCAAGAACATGCATGCCGTGCTCGATTTAATTGAACCCAATTCGGCGATATGTCCGGCACTCAATCAAATAATCCAAATAATAGTTGAATCTTAAGAGTTGTTTTTCAATGGTTTAAATTTTTTATACTAAGAGTTTAAACCCCAGCACCACAGTTGACGTTATAGCTCTGTCTTTAAAAACAAACATTCCTCAGTTTTTGGGGGTGAAGAAATAGTTAACAATTGGTGAAAAACCGTTAAACTTGAAGTTTCAAATGGAAAAATACTTTACGAATCGCAAGTACCACAGTATGAAGAGAAAAGTTTACCTCTTAGGATGCCTCTTAACGGCATCACTGGCCTTCGGTCAGGATTCGCAGAACCAACCTAAGTGTGGTTCGGATGCGTACTACCAGGAGCTTATTAAAAACGACCCGACCATTTTGCAGCGGGCGGCTGAATTTGAAGTCGAATACCAGGAATATTTACCGGTATTTAAAGCCGAGCAGCACAAAGCCCCTCAAAAATTCATTATTCCGGTCGTGTTTCACGTTTACCATACTGGTGGATCTGAAAACATTAGCCGTGCACAAATTTTAAATCAGCTCGACACCATGAACCGTGCGTACAACGGTATTAAATTCGAGAAGGTTCGCCGCATGTTCTGGGGTATAGGTGCCGATTGTGAAATTGAATTTCGATTGGCAACCATCGATCCGGAAGGAAATTGTACCGATGGAATTGTTCGTGTTTACAATCCTGAAACCGAGAATGCCACCGACCATATCAAATACAAGAGTGCCTGGCCAACGGATAAGTATTTCAATGTTTGGGTGGTAAAAAACATCAACATTTCATACGAAGGTGGTGGTACTGTGCTGGGTTATGCTCAATTCCCCTGGGTGGGAGGAGCTCAAACCGATGGTGTGGTAATGCGTCACGATTATATTGGAAGTATTGGAACTGCAACCGGAAATGGTAACGATGGTTCCACACTGGTGCACGAGTGCGGTCACTGGCTCGGACTTCTGCATACCTTTCAGGACAGCTGTCTTGGTGGAGATCAGGTGGATGATACCCCTCCGGTAGAAGCCCCTAATTTTGGATGTCATATCGGAATTAATTCCTGTCACAATGATGATCCGGATCTTCCGGACATGATTGAAAATTACATGGATTATACCAACGGTAACTGCATGGGCCTCTTTACTATCGGACAGAAAGCCAGAATGTTCGGTTCTTTACTCAACTGGAGAAAGAGATTGTGGCAACCATCCAACCTTGTGGCAACCGGCACTGCCGACCCTTACGTAGCGACCAGGGCATGCGCACCGCAGGCTTCTTTTTATGCCACCACTACCAGCGTCTGTGAAAGTGGATGCATCCAGTTCACAAACAACACCTATAATGCAGTAACCAATGGTATTTCTTATCAATGGGAATTTGAGGGAGGTACACCCGCTACTTCTACTGATAAAACACCTACCGTAACTGTTTGCTACAACACCCCGGGATGGTACAAAGCAAAACTGATTGCTTACAATAATAATGGTTCGGATACCTTTGTCATTGAGAAATACATCCAGGTTATCAATAAAAACAGTGACTACGGAGCCGGATTGACCGAAGGCTTTGAATTCGAGACCTTCCCAGTGAACGACTGGACCACGTATAGCACGAGCTCTGTTAATTTTGAGCGCATCGCTACAGGAGAAGGAAGTATTGGTGGAACGCATGCCTGCTATATTTACAATACAGGTATTGAAAATGGTGCTAAATTTTATCTGGAATCGCCGAGTGTTAACCTGTCGGCCGTAAGCAACCCGGTTTTGTCTTTCTATTATGCCGGAACTCAACGTCGGGTTGGAGTTAACACAACAGCTGATGCCTTTGAAGTGCAAGCTTCAACCGACTGTGGTCGTACCTGGAAGCGAATCGGAATTGTACCAGCAGGCAGCCTTTCTACTACGGGTGGCGCTCCTATGATTTCAGTCAATTTCATTCCTTCGGGGGCAAGTCAGTGGAAGAAAGTGGACATGCCTATTACCGGATTAAGCAGTTATGAAAATGTGAAAGTACGTTTCAGATATAGCTCGAACGGCGGACATAACTTCTTTGTTGACAATATAAATATTGGATTCAGCACCGGACTTGCTGATTTCACGCAAGAAAATAACTTCACCGTTTATCCTAACCCAAGTGCGGGTACCACGAATATCCGTGTGAATATGCCACAAGGGCAAAACGTAACTCTGGAAGTTTTGGATATGTATGGAAGAACCGTAAAAGTATTGCACAATGGTGTATCTGCCAGCGGCGACCGTGAATTTCAATTCATTCCTGAAAGCAATCTGAGCAATGGTATATACTTCGTTCGCTTGTCAGCCAACGGACAATCATATACCCGCAAGCTCATGTTGATTCAACAGCAATAACACAAACCCTGTAACCAAAGGAAAGCCGCTTCGTAAGGAGCGGCTTTTTTTATTTATAGTGTGGAATGGAATATAATACCGAAAAAGAGAACAAGGAAATTTGCAAAGCCTTCGAACCATTTGATACAAGAGTTCCTCCGGCAGTTCCACTATAATTTTCAACACTTTGATACGGATGAAACGGCGCGAAATTCCAATCGTAGTTTATAGATACACTCCAACCTGGCTTTTGATCAAAACGGGCCGATACCCCGGCCTGATACCATAATGCATTTCCTGAATAAACAAAACGTTGACTGTATTTGCTGTCAAAACGATCGAAGAAACGCCTGAATTCGGAAGTTATACCAGGACCTGCCAATGCGTGGGCCTCTAAATCCCAATTACCAAAAGGTTTAGAAAACCCTAGTCCGCCAAGAAATAAATTCGAATTCCAAGACTTTGGTGCCTGACCACTTATATAATTAGGAACCTGAAATGGATCGATACTGGCTCGACTCATTTGCTGGTATTGCCAGGCTACTTTAAATCCAAAATGACGGCGGACAAGCCAGAGTCCTTCCAATCCCATTCCAATACCTGATGCCACCTGAGGGCTGGAATAATTTGATTCATTGAAAGCTTTACCCGGGAAATTGATCCCAAACTTATAAGCAAGAAAACTGCTTCTGTCCTCTTCCCGTTCGTCGTCGGGATTATCCTGTGCATTTACCCAAATGGGTAGCACAATTAATCCAATTTTAAGAAATCTGAAGAATCGTTTTCGCATAATTTTCCCAACTCATCCGGGAGGCTGTGACGGCCACATTTTCCGAAGGTATAGGATTTTTCAAAAACCTGCGCATGCATTCTGTCATATCCGCAATGTCGCGGTCATTGGCAAGGTATCCGTTAAATCCATCCTGAATTGTTTCAGGAAAATGTCCTACCCGGGTTGCGAGAACGGGTAGCTTGAAGTTGTAGGATAAACTTTCCACTCCGCTCGGGGTAGCCGTTAAATAAAACAAAACGATACAGTCGGATACCTGAAAATAACGATGTACTTCTTCATTCGGAACGAATTCATTATAAACCTTCACATCCGGAATGTCCCGCTCATCCAATGCCTGCAATGCATTGTATTCTTGTTCGTTGTCCGAATTTCTCAAAACCAGCTTCTTCGCTATTTGAAACAGGCGACTTTTTATTTTCGTTCTCAGTTTTTTCTGATCCAGGGTCTTCCAAAAAGATTCCCCCACCACCAAAAAGGAAACATCATCCCGTTCTTTTCTCAGTGCTTCAAAAGCTTCCAGGGCCTGGTGTAATCCCTTGTACTTTCGAATAAATCCAAAATACAGGAAGACATGTTCTTTAAGTCCCATTTTACGTTTCTCTACCTCCACATCGAATGTGGGGTCTGGTTGGTAGAGATCGTAGATCGGGTGATAGAGTTTAATGACTGTCTTGTTCTTATCGTCCCGCTCCCCTGTTTCATTTACGCTAAAATGGGTGTCCGGGAAAGTTTCTTTTAATTCATCTACCGTTTTATACGCGTGGGTAATAAAGGTTCCGGGAGTTTTCAAACCATAGCGGGTAAAAAATCTATCCAGCGAGCTGGCTTCTTTCTGAACCACCAGGTGCAGGTCGAAGATTACTTCAATCCCGGATTTCCTTAATCTTCTCGCCATCCATCCCATTGGCAATCCCTGTAATGCTATTGCCCATTGAAAAATGACCATTTCTGGCTGTATACGCCGGATTGCCTTAATTGTTTTCGCCCAACTAATGGGATTATTGTAATTGGTAAGGTATTGCACCTGAATCCGGGTTCCCTCAATCAGACTGCTTTTGCTGCTTCGGTCAATAAAGTCTCTGGGAATAATTGCCGGATACTGTTGGGTCCAGGATAAAATATGCACTTCGATACCCAGTGCATCCATTGCTTTTGCCAGCGAGGTATTGTAATTGGAAATACCTCCTTTGAATTGAGGTCCAGGACCGAATAAAACGACTTTTCTTTTACTGTCCATCTTCCACGCGTTTCACCGCAGCATCGTACACCCGGCGCATTCCCTCTCTCAGAGAGATTTTGGGCTTCCAATTAAAGCGTTCGCTCACATAATCCATGTTGGCATAGCGCGAGTGTACTCCCACCGGCTTGTCGAGCAGAGGTTTTATTTGTGGTTTATAGCCGGCAAATTCCGTGAACAGCTCAATGATTTCCAGGAAGGAAGTTAATTTACCCGAGCCAATATTTATTGCAGTGCCATCGCTGATATTCTCAATAGCCATTAAAATGCAGTCGATGCAATCATCTATATGCACAAAATCCCGTCCCTGCTTTCCACTTCCCCATACTTCAAATGGATCTTCTTTTTTAGCCGCTCTGGCTGCAATGGCAGGAATTGGATAGGTCAGATCCTGATCTTCTCCATAACCCGAAAAGGGACGAATACAGGCGACTGAAATATTGTAATATTGGGCCGCAATCTGTGCCAGGTATTCACCGGTCAATTTAGACCAGCCATAGGTCATATCCGGTTGTCCCAGGTTCGCATCGAAGCGAATTTCGTTTTCCGACAAAGCAATGGCGTAATCGGTGCTTTGTTTATCGATTGGATATGCCGCAGATGAACTAGGGTAAATAACGCGTTCGGGCTTGTAGCGGCATACCCAGTAAAAGAATTCAGCATCAATGCTCAGATCAAGTGCCACCATCATTGGATCGCCATCAATCTTCGCTCTGCCCCCTACAATGGCGGCAAAATGGTAAATATCTGAAAAGTTTGGAAGATCAAGTCCAAATGCATTGTTCACATGATTATGATCATCGGTTATTGCCGTTAGAAAACGACGAAAATCTCCTTTCCAAAAAAGCAGACGACCATCTTGATAGCTTCTCAGATTATTGCCTAAGTCTTGTCCTTCTTCAAAGAGCCAGGTTTCCGGCATCGTGCCTGTTGACAAATCATCTACCACAAATAAAACATCGTTGGTCACTTTCAACAGACGCTTCACCAGGTTTCTTCCAACAAAACCGCATGCGCCGGATATCAGGTGTGCTTTCTTCATCTCTGCTTTTTTATCGCCCCGCAATATCAGGAAAATCAGGCAAAAATGAAGAGTCTTCTACCGGTGTTTTGCGATGTGTGGGAATGTTTTTTCTTTGTACAGATGAAGCGCATGCTCTTTTGGTTGACCGGTCCCCTGCTCTTTTTGCTGGCATTTATACTACTTCCGGAGATATCCGGATTAAACCGCGAACAATCAGCTGTTTGCGGGGTGGCTTTCTGGATGATTCTTTGGTGGATAAGTGAAATTATTCCCATGGGCATTACCGCTTTGATTCCTGTGGTCCTGTTTCCTTTGCTGAAAATATCTGACACGGCAGACACCATTGCAAATTTTGCCAATCCCACCCTGTATTTATTTCTTGGAGGATTCATGCTGGCAATAGGGATTGAAAAAACCGGATTACATGAGCGAATAGCCCTCTTTATTATCCGACTATTTGGAAAAAATACCAATGGATTGATCTTTGGTTTTTTCCTGGCGACCTGGTTTATCAGTATGTGGGTAAGCAATACGGCAACTGCCCTGATGATGCTGCCAATGGCACGATCGGTTATTGTATTATTGAAGGAAGGTTTTGAGTCGTCATCAGACACAAACGACAGCCGCTATTTCGCATTATTGATCATGCTCGGCATTGCATATAGTGCCAATATTGGAGGTGTAGCAACCTTGATCGGCACCCCTCCAAATATTGTTATGAAAGGATATATCAGCAATCTACTCCATACTGACCTCAGTTTTGGGAAATGGATGTTACTCGGAGTACCCTTGAGTTTTGGCTTGTTGATCATTTCCTATTACTATCTCACCAGATTCCGTTATCCGATATCCATGAAGGAAATTCCAGGCAGTAAACTGCTGATTGAATCGAAATGGGACGCATTGGGAAAAATGTCGAGGAATGAGCGACTTGCAGCGGGAATTTTCGGCCTTACTGCATCGTTGTGGATCAGCGCTCCCAGCATCAATTCCCTTTTCGATACTAAACTTTTGGATGATACCCTGATTGCTATTTTCGGAGGCTCACTGATGTTCACCATTCCGGTGAACCGGCATTTTAATAAGATGATTTTAAGTTGGGAAGATGCACGTCAGCTCCCCTGGGATATTCTCCTTCTTTTTGGTGGCGGTCTGTCTTTGGCTCATGGCTTGAGAGAGACACAGCTCATGGAACTGATTGGCGATGCGTTCAAACAAATGCATAGCAGCGAATGGGTATTACTTGCCTTTTTAACCCTGGTTATGCTCTTGCTTACAGAGGTTATGAGCAATATAGCATTGGCTAGCATTTTTATTCCGGTGGTCATTGGAATTGCGGAAAGCTACCACTACAGCAGTCTAAATTTCGCGGTAAGCGTGGGCTTGGCTTCCAGTTTTGCATTCATGTTGCCCATCAGCACTCCGCCGAATGCAATTGTATATGGATCCGGAAATATTCCAATGCGCGAGATGATTCGCAGCGGTTTAGTGCTGAATCTGATCAGTGTGGTCTGGATTTTACTGATGGTTCGTTTATTGGGCGCCTACGCATTGTAAGCTTCCACCAACAAGGTCCAGGCTTCTTTCTTTTTAATTTTTACTTTCTGTCCTTTTGGGAGGTAACCGTCCAGGGATCTCGCTTCGTATTCTTTCCCATCTACTTCCACGTAGCCAGAAGGCTTTAAATCGGTAACGCTGATTCCATCCTTTCCAACCAAGTCAACAGAAACCGGATCTTCAGCTTTTTGAAGCGTAGCTTCCAATCCGATTTTTTTGAATAGCGGACTATCCACAAAGAAGCGGGCTGAAAGAATAGCAAATACAATAAAGCCCAACACTCCATAAACGACGCGCAATAAGGCACTATGAATCTGCTCAGGATTGGATGCGCTGAAGTCGAATACAATATTATTGACAGCCGCCAATACCAAGGATCCGAACATCAAAACCAATCCAGATATTCCGGCAAATCCCCATCCCGGTATTACAAAAATTTCGAGTCCAAGCAAGACCAGTCCGAGGATAAAAATGAGGATTTCCCAATTGTCAGCCAATCCTTCCAAATAAAGAGGAGCGAAATACAGCAATGCCGCCACAACTGAGGCAAGCAAAGGAAAACCAATGCCTGGTGTACGAATTTCATAGTACAATCCTCCCAGGATTATTAATACCAAAACACCACTCACTCCTGGAGATATCAGAAAACCAATCGCGTTATCAATCCACCCCACTTCCTGAACGATCATTCGATAATCGACAATTCCATAGGCTTTCAGCATGTCTTCTATACTGGCATATTTTCCATCGCAAAAACCCCATTGAATCGCTTCATCTGTTGTGAGGGTAACCACATCCCCGGTGTCATTCAATCCGGGTACGACTTTGTCTCCATCTACCATGGCTTCAGCAATTTCAGGACTTCTTCCTCTGGCAGTGGCAGTGGCCCGCATTTTAGAGCGCATGTAGCTTTGGTATTTATCCGGCGCGGCAGCTCCGCTCCCCTCCACCACCGTTGCTGCACCAATGGTTGCCCCTTCCTTCATAAAAATCCGGTTACATGCAATGGAAATGAGCGCTCCGGCCGAAGCTGCATTGTTTTCGATAAACACATAGACTGGAATTTTCGAATTCAAAATACGTGTGCGAATTGAATCGGCATCACTCACAAGTCCGCCGTAGGTGTTCAGGTGTAGAATAATGAGGTCAGCATTCATGGCGTTTGCTTCATCAATGGCCCGACTCGTTTTTCGGGTGGCAGCAGGCGCTATTTCCTCAAAAATCCTGAACTCATAGATGCGTTTGTGGCTCCCAAATACAGAATCGGTACGATTTTGTGCATGCAGTCCGCTAATTATTAACAGCACAGTGATGATAAATGAAGCAATCCTCATGCTTACGAAATTAAGTGAAAAGCATGCAAGTGATTACCTTTGTTTGGTATATTCCTTTCGCGCATGAAAAATCTGCTTTTACTTCTCGGTATTTTGTTCAGTATTCCTACCCTGGCTCACCATGCCACCTCTCCCTTGGATTCACTTGGAGTGAAAGTGGTCAATGGCCAATACTATATCATGCATCGGGTGGAAAAGGGAGAAGGACTTTATGCCATTGCAAGGCGTTACAATGCCGATGTAAATGAGATTAAAAAGGCAAATCCCGAAGGAGCAAACGGGTTGCAAATTGGACAAATAATTCTGGTTCCGATTCCAAACCCTGAATCTCAAAAAGCAGTCCCACAGGAAGAATATATCGTCCATATCGTTAAAAGTGGAGAAACATTGTATGCTATTTCAAAGCTATACAATGTAAGTGTGGATCAGATAAAAACGAAGAATAAACTAAGCTCCAATAGCCTGGATGTGGGACAGGAATTGATTATCCAGGGAGAAAAGCCTCAGAATAAGGAGCATCACGAAAATTATGGAGGCGAGGAAAAACCACAAACTCCGAAAGAAAATACCACTCCCAAGCTTCCGGAGAATCCAAAAGGAAGTTACGAATACAACAGCGTAACAGGAGAGGTGAAAGAAGAAGGTTTTGCCGTAGTTGCCATGAATGAAACCATGAATCAATCCCGCAGCTTTTGCTTACACCCAACTGCTGAGGTAGGCACAATTATCATGGTCACCAACCTTAGTACAAATAAATCTGTATTTGTTCGTGTAGTAGGGAAACCTGATAAACTGGAGAATCAAGTAGTGATAAAACTAAGCGAGGCAGCTGGCAAAAGACTTGGTGTTGACAACAACGACCGGGTAAATGTACGATTGAATTATACCCGTTAATATGCTGCAAAAGCTGAAGCTTCCCTTTTTTCGAACAGGAATCCTCCTGTTGGGAACCGGCTTTATGTATCAGCAGGTAACTCCCTTTTTTCTTAGTGTTGGCAGTATTCTACTGGGTTTGTCGTCGCTGCTCCCTCCCTACCATTTCAGAGCAAATCGCTATGCCTGGATCATCTTACTCATCTGGGTTATGAATTTGCTCAGTGGTTTATGGAGCGAAAATATCCATGACTGGTTGCAGGTGATAGTTCGGCAACTCGCATTGATTTTGATTCCCCTTGCGGCGCTGAACCCACCTGATAAAACAGGAAATTCTTTTTTCAAAAAGGCTCATTTGTATTGGATCAGTTTGGCCGCTGTATTTGCAATCATCTCACTATTTCGCTACCTGCTTTATAAAAACAACATTGATCTCGCATTGTTGGAGTCGGGAGCCATTCCCATCTGGGATGGGAAAAGTTGGCCCTGGCACCTTACCGCAATCAGCTCCAGCAAGTTTCAGGAATCAGGAATCAATCATATTTATTTTAGCTTGATTCAGGCTGTAGCTCTGTTTTATTGCGGATTTGCCTGGAGCAAAAGCAAGAAGGCTATTTGGCTTGTTTTAGGAATAATTCATCTTATAACCATTCACTGGTTTCTGGCCAGAACAGGTATCATTGGACTCTATTTCGGCTTGCTGATACTTATGCTTTGGCATTGGCGGCGCAGTAAAAGCAATAAATATGTTTGGATCGGTTTGGGTTTCTGTCTGATCATTCCTTTGGTCAGCTATTTCAGTTTCGAGGCGGTGCGCAATAAGGTTAAAAATTCGATGGAAGATCTTCAGGCAATTCATGGCGACCGCAGCATCAATCACCGAAGTCTGGCCATGCGGGTGGAAGCATGGAAAACGGCCTGGCATATTTTGAAGAAACATCCGATGGGCGTTGGATTGGGCGACGCAGACCAAGCCATGGCACAGCAATACAATGAAGATGAGAGCATGTTATGGCTTGAAAACCGTATTCCACCTCATAATCAATACCTGGAAATTGCCATTGCTTCCGGCTGGCCCAATGCCCTGCTTCTACTTTCTTTATTGATTGGAGGAATCCTGGATTATTGGCGAAAGCCCCGTTTGCTTAAACTGGCAATCTATTCCTGCTTTTTGGTCGCTTTGTGCTTTGAGTCTATCTTGCAAACGCAGCTGGGTATATGCTTATTTCCTTTCTTCCTGCTCTTTGTTAACGAAATGGGAGAACCCAAGGCACCGGAACAATGAAATATTCTGTGGTCATCATCGCTTTTAACGAATCCAAAAGAATTGAAAAGCTTTTGAGTAGCATACAGGGTGCCGATGAAATTTTGGTGGTAGACTCCAACAGCAGTGACCGCACCTCAGAAATTGCCAAATCATTTGGAGCACGGGTGATACAGCACGACTTCGAAGGATTCGGTCAGCAAAAACAGTTTGGAGTAGATGAAGCGAAAAATGAGTGGATTCTCAGTTTGGATGCAGATGAAGTTCCCGACCCAGCCTTATGGAAATTTCTGGAGGATCAAAACGAAGAGGATATTCCGTTCATGGCCTGGTATTTAAAACGTTATTTGGTATTCATGGGAAGGGCGTTTCGTTTTGGCAAGGAATCCAAGGATTTCCAATTACGATTCTTCCATCGAAAACATGCCCAATGGACAACCCCTGCAGTCCATGAAAAAGTGGAAACCAAGGCAAGGACCGGAGTTTTACCAGGAAAGGTGGCTCATTACAGCTTCGACAGTATCGATAATTATTTAGGTAAATTTAACCGTTATACCAGCCTTGCTGCAGAGGATCTCGTAAATAGGGGTAAAAACCGACTGCCTCTTATTAATTTTTTCTTAATCCCTATTAACTTTCTGAAATTCTACCTCCTGCAATTGAATTTCATGAACGGATACGCGGGTTTATGCTGGTCGGTTTTTTCCAGCATCTATCCATATGTGAAATATAGCAAGGCCTACGATATTCGTCGAAGGCAATAGCCTTATTCCTTTTCTGCCCAATACCTTAGGCTGAAATACGCTGCAATTTTATCTATCTTGCCTGGGAAATTGCATGTTGAAAAGGATCCGAAATGTCTGTGGCATCGTTGCATTTATGTTCGCCAGAGCAGCGACATTTTCAAGGTGCGCGTGGGCTTGGCTTTCCTTCCTGGTGTTCAGTACAATTTCTCTCGTGTCGGCCCAGGACCTATTGTGGGCTACTTATTATGGTGGCACATCGGGCGACTACGCAACCACTGTTGCAACAGATGATTCGGGTTATGTTTATTTAGCCGGTAACACCAAGAGCTCCAATGCAATCGCTTATAATGGATATCTGAACTCTTACAGCGGTAATGGAAGCCTTTATGCATTTGTTGCGAAGTTTAGTCCGGCCGGAGTGCGGCAATGGGCCACCTATTACAGTGGAATGGCCGGCGATGAAAAATCCATCGCAGTAGACCCGGTTGGGAATGTATACCTGGTTGGACAAACCACCAGCAGCACAGGGATAAGCTACAATGGCTACCAAAACAGCAAGAATAGCGGAAGCGACGCTTTCCTGGTTAAATTTGACCACAATGGAAACAGGATCTGGGCGACCTATTATGGTGGCAGTTCCGATGACTACGGATGGGCGGTGGCAGCCGATAGGTTCGGCGGCGTTTATTTAGCCGGATATACCAACAGCACCAATGGAATCAGTTACAACGGGCACCAAAACAGCTATGGTGGAAACTCGGATAATTTTCTGGTAAAATTCGACAGTAATGGCAACCTGATTTGGGGAACCTATTGTGGCGGAAGTTCGACCGAAGAAAGACCTTCTGTGACCACGGATGACCAGGGATATGTTTACCTATCCGGATACACCAGTAGCTATAACAATATTGCCAGTGGAGGTTACCAGACCAGTTATGGTGGGAATGGGGATGCATTTCTTGAAAAATACGACAGCAGCGGCAGCCTTCAATGGGGAACCTATTATGGAGGAGGCTCAGCGGAACACCGCTCCATGGCCATCGCTGACCATTCGGGCAATGTATATCTCTCCGGACAAACCGGAAGCAGCAGCATATCCATGAACGGATTTCAGACCAGCTTTGGTGGCGACAAAGATGCATTCCTGGTAAAATTCAATAGCAGCGGGGCCCGAATTTGGGCTACATATTACGGAGGAATCGGAGAAGACGACGGACAGGAAATTGCTACGGACTTTTCGGATAATATCTACCTTACCGGGACGACGGCAAGTACCAGTAATATCAGTTTTAACGGCTATCAAGATACATATGGTGGCGGGAACCAGGACGCATACTGGATCAAATTTGATAGCGCCGGGCTTCGTCAGACAGCATCCTATATTGGTGGAACGTCTCAGGATTTTGGAAGGTCTGCTTTCACTGATCCTGCGGGCAATATCTATTTCGCTGGTGTAACTTACAGTGCAAATGCCATCAGTTACAATGGCCACCAAAATAGTCTGGGTGGCAGTTCCGGCGATTACGACGCTTACCTTCTTAAATTTTCTACCTATGAACTAACCTGGAACAATCCGAATACCCATACATTTTGTGGGGGTGATAGCCTGCGAATCAGCTTTAATAAGCTGGTCGCCCGGAATTACGGAAACACCTACACACTTCAACTCAGCGATAGTTCCGGACAATTTGCGACGCCGACAAATCTCTACAGCATTAGCGATTCGACAACAGGAACAGACAGCCTTTCGGTAGCCATGCCAGGTTGGCTCTCCAGCTCGACCCATTACAAACTGCGCATTCTCAGCTCCTCTCCTGCCGATACCTTTGTTTGGAACGATTCGCTTACCTTGTTTACGTTGTATGCCAACTTTTCTGTGAACGATTCAATCCAGTGTTATCCTGGAAATCATTTTGTATTCCATGACTCTTCCTATGGTGCGGTGTCTTACTCCTGGTATTTCAATGATGTTTTTTCAGGGAACAGCAACACAGACTCGGTGGCAAATCCAAGCCATGATTTCAGCTTGAGCGGCACTTACCACGTCCGGTTGGTGGCAACGAACAGTCAAGGGTGCCGGGATACCCTTGTTCAAACCATGCAGGTGAACAAAGATGCTTCAGCCACGATTCAATACAGCAATGGTTGTTTGGGACTTTCCACTTCGTTTAGTCCGAGCCTCGATCTCGATTCGAAGGACAGTGTTCAAAGCTATCTCTGGCGCTTTGGCGATGGCGACAGTAGTTTCGCTTTCAATCCTTCGCACGCATATTCTGATACCGGTGTGTACAATGTTACGCTGATTTTTACCACCCGATCCGGGTGCATAGACACCAGCACCCAATCGACCCATATTTACCTAAAACCTCAGATAAGTCTCAGCGCAGACAGCGTATGTCGCGGATTAAATGTTGATTATCAATTATCTAGCTCGAATACAGGTATTGCAACTTACCAATGGAATTTTGGGGATGGATTTACTTCCAGCTCCACCTCTCCGAGTCATCAATACAGCGGCGCCGGTAATTATTCCAATTACCTGAAGACCACCTTCCTTGACGGCACTTATTGCGTCAGCGATTACGACTCCATCCGGGTGCTTCCTTTGCCCGGAGCCAATTTTGTGATTGACAATGATACCCAATGTTATAAAGGAAATCAAGTCTGTGTTCATCTCTTGAATCAAAGCAGCAATACCCAACGCCGAAGGGTTCTTTTTGACGACGGATATGTGGATGTGACTGACGCCCCATCAGATACATTTGTATGCTATTCCTACAGTGATCCCGCAGGTGGTTCCTATTATATTGCCGTCCAAATGCTCGATTCAAACGGATGCTCCCAAAGTATCAGTACAGATACAGCAGTTGTGATTCATCCGGAATTTGACACGGATTTTTCTCAAAGTATAAGCAATGGCTGTTTCAGTACAGAGGTGGATTTTTCTAATTCCAGCAATCAGAATCCGCCAGATGTCAGCTCTTTTTATTGGGATTTTGGCGACGGACTTAAAGATTCAAGCAATTGGTCGTCAGTAAAACACACGTATACCAGTAACGGTAGCTTTACTGTTAAACTTTGGGCAGAAAATTCAGATGGATGCAAAGACAGCAGTTTTGGCAGTTCAAATATTACCAACGTAAATTATGTGGTAGATGCATCCATCGACTCCATCAAATCTACCTGCTCCAGCAATAACCGTATTTATGCTTCACAAACACCCATTAGCGGTGCCACGATTCAATGGGTATGGCAATCGACCGATACGGGAAGCAATTTCAGCACCTCATTCTCTTTTGAATTTCCGGGGGTTTATCATCCTTACGTATTAATCAGCTACAATGGATGCGACAGTCTTAAATACCTGGATACACTAACTATTACAGGCCCTTATGCAAGAATAGGTGCCATTACCAATAAATTCCAGTGCCAGGTAAGCGATACCGTTTACGCGGTGAACAATTCCGATTACTTCGGAAGTACCATGCATGGCGCCTTTTGGAATTTTGGAGATGCCTTCGCAGCCAGCTGCACCACGAATTATCTGGCGGGTATAAATGCTACGGGAAATTGCCGCTATGCCACAGATAGCTTCAACACCAAACATATGTACGACCTGAACCATGAGGGTTGCTATTATATGAGCTTAATTGCCTACGACACCATCAATGGTTGCAGTGATACGGTTTCTGAAAACATTTCACTTACAGCACCAGTTGCCGGACCCGACAGCAGTTTGGGCTTAAAAGGCCTTTTTACCATACAGAGTAAAACCTGTCTGGGACCGGAGGCGGATAAAGAAATTAGTGTCAGCTTGTCGGAAACACAGCCCTTATGCGGGAAACAGAGTTTCTGGATCATGTGGGATTCTACTTGTGCCGCGAATACAGGGAATTTCAATAATTACTGGAAAGCTATTATTCAAACACATAATTACGATTACGACAATGCTCCATGCGACCCCAATGGCTATGTTACGATTGGACTGGTGATTCAAAATGGAGATGATTCCCTGGGCAATGTTTGCCGGGATACAGTCTATTACCACAATATTCTCCATTTTAACTTTATGGATCCCCGTTTTGGGTCGAGCTATGATTCCTCTTCATATTACTGCAAAGGCAGCAGCTTTGATTTTTACCTGAATGCCGCGAATCAGGATTCAGTATACAGAATCATTTGGGACTGGGGAGATGGTTCGCAAACCGATACCAATACAACCGATACCATTCAACATACTTTTGCTAATTCGGGATCTTACCAGATCATCAATCAAATTTTCACAAAAGATGGATGTACCGGTTCCGATACAATGAGTATCAATATTGGTGTCAATGCCTCCTTGTCATTTTCCGACATGAGTCTTTGTGTAGGCGACAGTTTCCAGGTGTTGCCTCAAATATTCTACCTGACAGATGGTTACAATTACTGGGCAGACAGCAGCCGGTTATCTGCCAATAAAGAAGAGCTCTTCTTCAATTTTGACGATGGAAATGGATATCAGAATTTAGGGACAGAACCCTGGGTATACAATTCATCGATAAAAAACTACCTCATCTCCGTGGCTTTCCGTGATAGCATGTCTTGTTGGGATACCATCAATTATCAGGATTCCGTCCGCGTATTTGGAGTATATGCTGAATTCAGTACCTCGCAGGACACCTTTCTCTGTCCCCAGGCCATTGCCTTCAGAGATTTAAGCTCATTGTATGATTCCACTGCAAATACTTCGCAACCAGATGACAGTCTGATAACCTGGGTATGGAGCTTTGGATCCGGTTTGGCTAACAGCAGTTTGCAAAACCCGGAACGCTACCTGTCGGCAGGAGATTATTCGGTACAATTAAAAGTAACCAATACCACAGGCTGCAGTGATTCGGTCCGCCATCCCTTGGTAATAGTGGGACCTATTGCTAACTTTACTTTTCAGTCAGACAGCATAGGCTGCGAACCTTTGCGTGTTTATTTCAAAAACGAGAGCAGCAATGCCACCAATTATATCTGGCAATTCAACGATTCAGGAAATACGGTACTGAGCACCACCTCTGATACCGCATTCTATTTCGATTATGAGCTGTATGGCAATTTTATACCCACATTGACCGCACAGGGCAGTTTCAATCAAAATGGCATCACCGTGTCCTGTGAGGCTACCTACCCTGATTCGACCGCATGGGACAGCCTTCGACTCGTTTCCGTTTATGAAACCCCGAATGCCGGCTTCAGTTATACAACCAATTGTGCAAATAAGAGCGCCAGTTTCACCAATACCAGCATTACGGATAATAACAGCATCCTTAGTTTCCTGTGGGAATTTGGAGATGGAGACACATCCAGTCAGCAGGAACCTACTCATTATTACAGCGATACCGGGCACTATTTTGTGATTCTGCATACCTACAGTGAACATGGATGTGAAGACACACTGGGAAAGGAAATTGTTATCGCTCCTCAGCCTGTTGCCTGGTTTAGTTTCAATGAGGTTTGTCTTGGCACAACTACCCTCTTTAAAGATTCTACCAATGCCTTCAATGACCTCATCTACGACTGGCAATGGGATTTTGGCGATGGGGGAAGCAGCAATCTGGAGGACCCTTTCCATGATTACCAGGGAGACAGCAGCTATACCATTATTTTGATTGTTACGAATATCGGCGGCTGCATGGATACAGCAAGTCGAAGTCTTCGCATCCATAGTTACCCAAAGGCATCTTTTACTGTTTCCAATCAATGCCAATACGACACGATTCGTTTCTCCGACCTGAGCACCAATTCAGAAATGCCGCTGAGTTATTCCTGGAGTCTGTCCGATGGACACACATCCACCCAGAAAAATCCGGTACTTAAGTACAGTAGTCCGGGTGCTAAATTTATTACGCAAATCGTAAGTAGCGTGTGGGGCTGCAAAGACACCGCCATCGGCGGCGTGAGTGTATATGCCATTCCTGCTGCCTCCTACAGCGTGAATGACAGCATGCAGTGCCAGGATTTTGAATCTTTTGCCTTCTCAGACCTCAGCACCCTATCGAGCGGAAGCTATACGCGAAACTGGAATTTTGGAGATGGCAGCACGGATACCGCAATTGCTCCTGTCCACCTTTACTCAAGCTACGGAAATTACAATGTTTCTCTGGTAGTCAAATCGGATCAATCGTGCTACGATACGACATTGCATACCATGACTGTGTTTGCTCCTATAGAGGTTGCCTTCGCCATTGATGATCCTTTCCAATGCGAATACGAAAATAACTTCACCTTTACCGATACTTCGACTGTGCAAAATGGAAGCATTAGCCGAAGCTGGTATCCGGGAGATGGAAATAGTTCCACAGATAGCATTTATACCCATGCTTATAGTGACACAGGAAGTTTTGTTGTACGATTGGTTCAATTGAGTGATCAGGGGTGTCGGGATACTTTAGAGAAAACCGTATATATAAATCCCTCCCCCCGTGCATCATTCAGTGTCAACGACAGCACTCAATGTCTGGCAGGCAATCTGTTTCAGCTAACCAACAGCAGCAGTGTTGCCAAAGGAAACTATACGTCGACCTGGTATTTTGGCGATCAGGACAGCGCAGTGGTACAGGATACAAACCATACATACAGCCAGGATTCCACCTGGCAAATCTATCTGATAGTGCAATCCGATTCCGCTTGCTCGGATACGGCAAGTCATACGAGCATTACCTATCCTATGCCTGTATCCTATTTCGGTATGAGTGATACGGCCTTATGTTTAAGTGGCAACCAATTTAATTTTTATGATTCAAGCTCGATCAAAAATGGAAGCATCAGTCAGTTTTGGCAATTTGGCGATGGAGACAGTAGCAGTAATCAGAACCCTTCTCACTCCTATGCTTTAGAAGGAGTTTATACAATTCAACTCCGCACCCAAAGTAACTTTGGCTGTGAAGATACAAGCGAACGAAACCTGGAAGTATACCCAATGCCCCAAGCCAGGATCTCATTTAGCGATACCGCTTTATGTTATCGCGACAATCAATTTACTTTTATTGATAGCAGTACAATTGTTTATGGCGACTGGACTCGTGAATGGTCTCTTGGAGAAGGATCCGGGGACACCAATCAATTCGCAGTCCACAACTATTCGCAGGATAGTGTTTGGCACCTCGCGCTGCGAATTGTGAGCAGCCACGCCTGCGCGGATTCTGCATTCCAGGATATTTACGTCTATCCGCAGGCACAGAGTGCCTTTACTGTGAACGATAGTCAGCAATGCGAAAGTGGAAATCTGTTTCTTCTAACGAATTTAAGTTCGGTTCATCAGGACAGCTTGTCTTATTCATGGAGTTTTGGCGACACCAATACGGATACCGCCACAGCCCCGAGTCACAGTTACCTTCTTCCAGGCATATATACCGTCGTCTTAATTGCAAACACTCCTCATTTATGTGCGGATACAAGTTTGGATACTATGACGGTATTCCCCAACCCGCAAGCCTGGATTGGCTTGTCGGACAGCAATCTTTGTTTCAGAAACCATCAATTCAAGTTCGTCGATTCCTCCCAAATTGCTTATGGAAGCTGGGTTCGGGTATGGAATTTCGGCGATGCCACCACCGATACATCTGTCATTAGCACACATCACTATTCCTCAGACAGCAGTTATCTGGTCGCTCTTCGCATCGAATCCAGTCACGGCTGCCTGGATTCAGCCTTCCGCACCTATACAGTGTACCCACAGGCAAGCAGCGATTTCAGTGTAAACGATAGCGACCAATGCTTAAGTGATCATTTGTTCATTCTTCAGAACCTGAGCTCGGTCAGAAAAGGCAGTCTGAGTTATTCATGGGATTTTGGAGATGGAAACCAGGACACTGCGACTCAGGTAAATCACAGCTATTCGGCTTATGGCATTTATACTGTTCAGTTGGTTGCCATCACTCCATTTGCCTGCAACGACACCTTCCAGGAAACTATGATTGTATACCCCAATCCGGATGCAAAAATTGGCATAAACGACAGCTTACTTTGTTTCCGGAATCATGTATTCGATTTTAAAGACTCCACCCTTCTTCCTTACGGAAGTCATAGTCGGCTCTGGTTATTCGGAGATGGAAACAGCGACACCGCCCAATCGGTACTGCACAGTTATGGGCAATTCGGAGTGTACCCGGCAGAATTGCATGTGGAATCTGAATACGGCTGTAAGGATTCGGCATTCCGTACCTACGAAGTATATCCGCAGGCGCAGGCACATTTCAGCATCAACGACACTGTGCAATGTTTTAACGGGCATTCGTTTGATTTTGCCAATCAAAGTCAGCTGGCACAAGGGCAGCTCTTCTATACATGGGAATTCGGAGATGGACAAAGTGATACCAGTACCCAAATATCCCATCAGTATGCGGTCTTTGGAGATTATAGCGTTCGATTGATTGCCACTACTTTCCATCAATGTTCTGACACCTTAGACCAGAATGTTCGAATCAATCCAAACCCACTAACCAAAATTTGGTCGAATGACAGCTTTCAATGCATCAATGCACAAAGTTTTGATTTGGCTGATAGCAGCACGCTGGCAGAAGGGAACTACAGCAGGGAATGGAAATTGGGTGACGGCGACAGTAGTGAGCTAGCCTCTTTTACACACCCTTATGCAAATCCCGGACTCTATACCATTCATCTTTACCTCGAAAGTGATAAAGGCTGCCTGGATTCAGGGGAATTGGACATTGAAGTATTTCCGAAACCTTTCCCCTTTTTCAGTGTAAACGACACCGATCAATGCCTGAATACGAATGATTTCCAATTCAGCAATAGCAGCACCTTGAGCAAGGGAACACAAACCTTTGTCTGGAATTTTGGTGATGGAGACAGCAGCAGCCTGGAAAATCCAGCTCATACTTACCAATATTCCGACACCATGCGCGCGGTATTGCTAGCTACCAGCGACGAGGGCTGTGTTGATTCTGTGAAACATGACATGGTGGTATTTCCCAAACCCATTGCCAGCTGGATTATTAACGATACCGCCCAATGCGTCAACACCAATGACTTTCAATTCCATGCTCAGGTACAGTTGAGTTCAGGAAATATCTCCCATTATTTCTGGGATTTGGAGAACAAACGCGACAGCGGCGATCTGGATACTGCCAGAACCTACATGAACCCAGGTACGTATCCGGTAAGCTTCCTGGTTCAAACAGAAATGAATTGCTGGGACACATTACAAAACACCCTGACAGTTCATCCTAAACCCCATTCCCTGTTTTCAATCAACGATAGCACTCAATGCCTTAATACGCAGAATTTTGTCTTTACGAATACCAGCAGTATTTCAACAGGTACTCTGACCTACAAATGGATGCTTGGAGATGGAGACAGCAGCACAGATTTCGAACCAATACATTTCTACCTCAAGCACGATACCGTGGATGTCATTTTGTATGCAAAAAGCCAACTTGGTTGCTATGATACCAGTGAACACATTGTCATCATCTATCCTAAACCCGATGTGTATTTCAGCACAAACGACACAGACCAATGTCTCAATGGAAACCGGTTTATTTTTAGCAACCAGAGTAGTATTCCTTATGGAACACTGCTGCACCAGTGGGTTTTCGGCGATGGACAATCATCTTTGAATAAAGACAATGTAGTGGTGTATTCGACCCAAAATACCTATTTGGTGCAATTGAAGGAAACATCCAATCATGGCTGCAGTGATTCATTCAGCAATACAATGATTGTTTACCCGAAACCAAATCCGGGATTCTCCATCAATGATGCAGGACAATGCGTCAATACACAGGACTTTGAATTTAGCGACCAATCGAGTATAGACTATGGAAATCTGCACTATATCTACCGTTTTGGAACATTGGGAGAAGACACATCTGCCAATCCATCTTTCTATTTTAGTCCCTATGGCGACTATATTGTACGGCAGGTTTTAATCAGCGATCATGCCTGCACCGATTCACTGGATAAAGAAGTGAATGTCTATCCTAAACCGAAGGCCAATTATGATGTGAATGATTCGGCACAGTGTGTCAATTACCAGGAATTTCAATTCTTTCAAAGAAGCAGTATTGATGACGGCGGACTCATCTCCTATCACTGGGATTTCGACGACGGGACTACTGCAACGGGGCAGTTTACGCCCCACCATTTCGACCAGCCAGGTTGGTATCAGGTAGTTCATTTCACCCAATCGGACAGCAATTGCTGGGACACCATCCGAAAAAGCATCCGGGTCTTTCCTAAACCAACGGCTAGCATCCTTTACAATGATTCAGCCCAATGCCTCAGCACCAATTTTTATCACGGCTCAAGCAATAGTTTCGACAGTACAGGAATCAATGGGTACTATTGGAATATCGATAGCGACAGCATTTCCAAAGACTCCAGTTTCGAGCATCATTTCAGCAGCGTGGGTGAAAAAACATTGACGCTTAGGGTCAGGAGCATTGATGGATGCTACGATACCACCTCGCGAAAAGTATATATCAAACCCATGCCCGATCCCGGTTTCAGCGGATTAAAAAGTTATTTCTGCAACGACGAAGATCCGGTTACGCTTACTCCTAATACTCCCGGCGGAGTATTTAGCGGTCCGAATGTGGTAGACCCGCAATATGTACCGACCAATTTATGGAACGACACGGTAAAGTATTGGGTAGAAGTAAATGGCTGCGCTGATTCCATGTATCAAGCCACCCAGGTGTATCCATTTCCGAAGGTCGAACTGGGTCCCGATACCACTTTGTGCAAAAACGAATTTATACCTTTTGACCTTACATTCTGGGGGAGTCGTTATTTCTGGAATGGCAAGGAAACCCGTGCAGATCATCGGATCAATAGTCCTGGCACCTACTATGTTTCCGTGACTAACCTTTGTGGAACAGCAACGGATTCCATTACAGTAAGCTTCCTCAATGATTTGTGTCGCATCTATCTTCCCAATGCCTTTACGCCCAATAAAGATGATTTGCACCCGGTGTATTTTCCGGTGCAATTCGATTTGGAGGTAATGAATTATACCATTTTCAACCGATGGGGAGAAATTGTGTACAAAGGAACCATCGATTCTCCGGGTTGGGATGGAAGTTTCGAAGGGCAGCCTGCGCAACAGGATGTATATGCCATACAGGTATACTATGAATATCATCTGCATGGAGAAAAGATTTCCGGAATTCTGACCGGAAACATAACCGTATTGCGCTAGAATGAAGCAGGTGGAATTCCTATCTTTGCCGCCGCATGCAATACTACAATTCCATTTTAGAAACCATCGGGAACACCCCATTGGTAAAACTGAACAAAATTACCCGCGACATACCCGCACTTGTGCTGGCAAAAGTAGAAACTACCAACCCGGGCAATTCAATCAAAGACCGCATGGCTTTGAAGATGATTGAAGATGCTGAAAAAAGTGGAGAACTTAAACCCGGTGGAACTATTATTGAGGGAACCAGCGGAAATACCGGAATGGGATTGGCTATTGCGGCTGTGATCAAAGGCTATAAATGCATCTTTACCACTACCGATAAGCAATCCAAAGAAAAGGTCGATGCGCTGAAGGCTTTCGGGGCGGAAGTAATTGTGTGTCCCACGGATGTTGAACCGGAAGATCCCCGCTCCTATTACTCCGTTTCTTCCCGTTTGGCAAAGGAAATCAAGAATTCATGGAAACCGAATCAATACGATAACCTGAGCAATTCTCAAGCACATTATGAACAAACAGGTCCCGAGATTTGGAAGCAAACGGATGGAAAAATAACCCATCTGGTGGTTGGAGTAGGAACCGGAGGTACCATCAGCGGAACTGCCCGTTACCTGAAAGAACAAAACCCGAATATTCAAATTCTTGGCATCGATACTTTTGGATCGATTTTCAAGAAATACAAAGACACCGGAGAATTCGACAAGAAGGAGATTTATCCTTATATCACCGAAGGAATTGGAGAGGATTTTCTTCCTCAGAATGTGCGTTTCGATTTGATCGACCATTTTGAAAAAGTAACAGACAAAGATGCCGCCATCTATACACGACTCATCCCCAGAGAAGAGGGAATATTTGTAGGCAATTCAGCTGGCGCCGCAATTGCCGGTTTGATTCAGATGAAGGATCGTTTCAAAAAAGACGATGTGGTGGTGGTAATTTTTCACGATCATGGCACCCGCTATCTCGGCAAAATGTTCAATGAAGACTGGATGCGCGACCGTGGCTTTTTGCAGGCAGAACAACCCAAAACAGCCCTGGATTTAATCGAGAGCCATAAAGATCAAAAATTAGTGACGGTAAGAGATAGTGAGCTCATCTCTGATGCCTGCGAGAAACTTAACAAATACAAGATCTCTCAAATTCCGGTGGTAGATGATTCCAATGAATTTGTAGGTTCGATAGATGAAAGTATGCTGTTTCATAAGCTGCTGCAAAACAAGGCCTTTCGTGAAAACACCATTTCTACTGTCATGCTCCCTCCTTTCCCGATTGTTAAGCACGGTGATTCCATTGAATCAGTAGCCAGAAAAATCAACAAAGAGAACAATGCTGTTTTGATGATGGATTTAGGTGGTAACTGGCACATCATTACCAAGTACGATATCATAGAAGCTCTGAGTTGATGCAATATTCCCGTTATATTGACCAAATGAAGCGGGAGGTTTGGATCGATTCATTTCCTGAACGTATTATTTCCCTGGTACCCAGTCAGACGGAGTTTCTGATTGAACTTGGACTGGGCAGCCGATTGGTGGGACGCACGCGATTTTGCATACACCCAAAAGAACAAGTGGCCGCAATACCCAATATTGGCGGCACGAAAAACCTTCATTTGGATCAGATTCGCGCTCTTAAACCCGACTTAATTATTGGCAATAAAGAGGAAAATACCCGGGAGGATATTAAAATATTAGAAAGCGAATTCCCCGTTTGGATGAGTGATGTCAACGATTTTGACGCAGCTGTTTCCATGATGCTGGAACTAAGTCAGATCTTGCAAAAACAAGATACGGGACAAAAAATTTGCGATGAACTAAGCAAAATTAAAAAGGAGATTGAGAGCAAGGCAAAGCGTTTCGCTGGTTTCCGTGTAGCCTATGCAATCTGGAAAGATCCCTGGATGTTTGCAGGCAGGAAAAACTTCATCCACAGTATGCTGGAATTGGCTGGCTTTGAAAACTGCATAGCAGCGGAACGGTACCCTGAATTACAAACAGAAGAGATCATCAATCTTCATCCAGATTATATTTTCCTGAGCAGCGAACCCTTCCCCTTTCATGGAAAGCACTTCGAGGCCTCTAAGAAGGCTTTTCCCGGAGAAACACTGAAGCTTGTAGACGGAGAAGCCTTTAGTTGGTACGGAAGTCGCCTGCTCCACTTTTCCGCATATCTGGATCAGCTGGAAAGTGAATTAAAAGCATAAAAAAACCCCGCGAATGCGAGGTTTTGATCTTTTAATGAATCGGATTACTTACGAATCAATTCAATGATTGTTTGTTTGTCCTGAATCTGCGATTCCAATGCTGCAATTTGTTTTTCCAAAATGCTGATTTTTTCTTCTGCATTCTTCAATCGTAATGCAGTAAAATCATCCGACTGAACATGTGCAGCGCTTGCTGATGTTTGAACTTCCTGCTCTCCTGCTTCTATAGCAGCAGCTGTTTTAGCGGATTCAAAACGTGCAACAAATGGCTTATTTACCAATTCACTCAAATCGTACCATGCATCTAATTTTAGATTGCGGTGGTTAAAAGAATTCAAAAATCCCTGATAGCTCATTCCAAGTTTTTCTGCAGATTCACGCTTAGAAACTTTGTTTTTCTTCATCAAGGTTACCAACTGACTGTATAATTGTTCAACAGATTTATTCGTTGGAATTGATTTTTTTTGTACTGGTGCTTTCGCAACAGTGGCCCCTTTTTTTCTTGCCATTATTTTGATATTAACAAGTAACAAAGTTAGTGATTTAATTGACTATGTCCAGTCATCATCATTCATCGCCATGTGTATCCGTTTATTTCCCATAAAACATTTTTATTGAAGGGTTCTTGATCCATTTTTCCTTTAATCTATTTCCTTTTTTTAGAAAAAAAGGAAGAAAAAAATCGCGCTTGCTTCCTCAATGACCCGCTAAGCCTTCCTTTGCTATCCCGCACGTGCGGGATTCACGCTCCGTCAGGCAGCGGGTACTCTCCCGACAAATTCGGGACGGAAGCTAGGCGCCTATTGCTTACGCCAGCTTAAGCTAACATCTCAGTCAGTAAGAAATTGATAAGCTTCTCGCGGGTGGGCTGGCCAAAATGCGGGCCGCGCGTTGGCGTGATGTTTTTTTTAGGGAGGCCAGATGCAATGGCCGACCGTTAAGAAAAAAACAGAGAGCGGGGAAGCTTATTTTGGCCTTGATTTTTTGGTTCATTTTGTATTAATACAAAATGAACATACAATAAAAAAAAGAAACAGGACTATTCTCATCAATTAAAGGCGGCATTACAAAGGAGAGTCATTTTCGTGGTATTCATTTTTTACATATAGCTACTGTATTCCTTTATCAGTAGAATCTTGGTACTTTTGTCGCTAATGAAATCCTTACAAATTCATCCTCGTTTCCTCAACTTTGGCCTGATGATACTCTTGCTGAATCTGATGATAAGCATCTTTATGGAACACAATAACCTCAATTATACCGGTTTCAATTGGTTCCTCAATCTCACTTTTCCTGTTTGGGCGGCAGTGATTGGTGGTTTCCCAGTAGGATTAATTATATATTTCATACCACAAGGGCAGATGGATCCCCTGTTAAAAATGATTCGCTCTCAGGTTTTCGGAATCATGGTTATCAGTTTTATTTTATTTGTTGGATACTTCTATAAAATTTTAAGCATTGGAGCGATGAAGGCATGAAAAGTATAAAAGAACTAAAAATAATTGAGCTGGCCTCCGTATTGGCAGGTCCTCTGGTGGGCACCTTCTTTGCGGAAGCCGGAGCGCGGGTGATAAAATTCGAGAAACCGGGCAATGGTGATATTACCAGATCCTGGAAAAATGAGGGTGATCGGCAAAACAGCAGGGTTTCATCCTATTTTGCTTCTGCCAATTATGGCAAAGAAATCAGAAGCCTGGATCTCGGAAATGAAGAGGATATTGCCTCTCTGTATGCCGAGTTGGAAGATGCTGATATAATCCTATCAAATTTTAAGCACGGCGACGATAAAAAGTTCCATCTGGAAAAACAAAAGATTGCCGAAAAATTCCCACACCTGATTCAAGGCCGTATCTCGGGTTTTTCAGAAGAATCCGACCGTACTGCCTTTGATATTGTGCTTCAGGCAGAAACCGGCTATATCCACCTTTGTGGTACCCCAACTCAGCATGCAAAATTGCCCGTGGCCATGATAGATGAACTGGCAGCCCATCAATTAAAAGAAGGGCTACTCATCGCATTGATGGAAAGAATGCTGACCGGAAAGGGCTCTGTGGTGGAAGTCTCCTTGTACGATGCTGCTTTGTCGGGACTAACCAACCAGGCAAGCTCCTGGCTAATGAATCAGGTGGAGCCTGAAGCCATGGGAATGCTTCATCCATCTATTTGCCCCTATGGCGAATACCTCCTTACCTCCGATCAGAAAAAAATCGTACTGGCCATTGGAAACGATAAGCAATTCGCTCATCTCTGCGAGATCCTTCATATGGAAGAAGCAAGCCATGATCCGCGTTTTATCGACAATGCCTCCCGGGTCCGCAACAGGGTAGCTTTGCAGGATTTATTCAATGAACATTCCATCCATTTTAACCGGGATATGCTCTTCCAAAAACTCATAGAACAGCGGATTCCCGCCGGAAGAATCCTCACTTTAAAAGAAGTATTTGAAGACCCGAACTCCTGGAAATGTATTCTAGAGGAAGAAATAGAACAGGTTCCCACTCGCCGCGTTTCAGGCAATGTATTTCGGATACAGGAGATACCGGGTCAGAAGTCGGAATTGCCAGTCTGAATCCTTATTTTCGTAGCCTTTTATCATGGCCATCATAATTAAGACACCGGAGCAAATTGAGGGAATTCGTAAAAGTTCCATTTTAGCAGCTGAAACCTTAAAATACCTGGAACAGTTTGTTCAACCTGGTGTGAGTACCGGATACATTGATCAGAAATGCGAAGAATTTGTGCGTGATCATGGCGCAAGTGCTGCAACCAAAGGCTACAATGGCTTCCCAGCATCCTGTTGCACGTCGGTGAACGAAGTAATTTGTCATGGCATCCCGAGTAAATACGAGTTGAGAGACGGCGATATTCTGAATATCGACGTTACGACCATTTTAGACGGTTATTTTGGCGACACCTGCAAAATGTATGAGGTGGGCAACGTTAGTGATTATGCCAAAAAGTTGATTGAAGTAACCAAGCAATGTCTTTATGTAGGCATCAAAGAATGTGTTCCCGGAAATTATCTTGGGAATATTGGGTATGAAATCAATAAGTTGGCCGTGAGCAATGGATATAGTACCGTTTATGAATTCTGCGGTCATGGTGTGGGCTTGAAATTTCATGAAGAACCAGAGGTTCCACATATCGCCCCAAAAAATTCTGGCCCCGTAATGAAACCAGGAATGGTATTTACGGTAGAACCCATGATTAATGCAGGCAAGGCCAGAGCTAAAATCGACCGGAAAGATGGCTGGACGGCACGAACCATTGATGGCAAGTTATCGGCACAATTTGAACATACCATTCTGATAACCGGCGACAAGCCGATCGCTCTGACCGATATCGACGGGGAAATGGTCTTTTAAATGGAAACGCTGCATGCATTGGCCATTGCTCGAATGGCTTCCGAGCTGAATAACTCCCTGAGTGAAGCACTCGTGCATGACTGTTTCTCAACGAATAAAAATCAGTTTTTTCTTCATCTGAAAACCCGCAATGCTTCTTGGCTCAATATTCAGATTCGCTTTGAGGGAAAAATCAACGCAGTACAATTTCCGGAATTTATTCAAAGAGAACATCCGCATAGACTCACTCAATTTGATGATATTATTGGTCAGAAAATCGATGCAATCCGTTCATTTCCTGGCGAGAGAAGCATGGAATGGGCTTTGGGACAAAACCGCCTTCTTTTTAGATTTCATGGCGGATTAGCGAATATTTTCCTGATCAAAGAAGAGGAGATAACAGACTCCTTTCGTAAAGTGCTGGAAAGGGACCCGGCATATGTTGCACAGCTTATAAATTCGGTGCATGAGTGGCCTTCTAATGAAGAAAGTTTTTCCAAAGCCTCCTTTTTTCGGGGGGATTTAGAAAAGGAGTACACGCACCTTCATCTCGAGGGACTCCATTTTCAGGATTATATCAACAGATGGAAAGAAGGCCGCATTTATTTGCTTTCGCAGGACGACTCTTACACCCTTTATACAGATGCGCGTATCGGAAAGGTATTGGCTGAATCTGATCGATTCACGGAGGTAGTTGACCCATGGAGCGAATTGGTGCTGGGCAGCTTTTATTTCAGTTCAAAAAAGAAACAGTTACTACAGGAATATCAGCAACAGCTAAAGAGTGCAGAGAAACGGCTCAAGGCTTTGAAACTTGAAGCAAAACAATTGCAACAGCAAAAAAACTACAAACATCTCGGCGACCTGATTCTAAGTCATATTCATCAGTATATCAAAGAAAGCACATCCATCTCTGTCCAAGACTATCTGAACAATGAGCCGCTGGAAATCCCGTTAAAAAGCACTTTGAATGCCCAGGAAAATGCCACACGCTATTATCGAAAAGCAAAAAATCAGCATCTTCAGGAAGAAAAGATTCAAAGCCAAACAGAACTGTTAATGCGTCAGATAGCGGAGCTTGAGCAACAACAGAATCAAGTTGAAAAGGCTGAATCGATGGCGGAGTTAAGAAACTGGAATAAACAAAAGCAGAAACAATCCGCTTCGAATCAGCGACTTCCTTACCATGAATTTGAACTATCGGGATTTAAATTGTTGGTTGGCAAACAAGCCAAAGACAATGACATCCTGAGTTTAAAAATTGCTAAAAAAGACGATTTATGGCTACATGCCCGTGATGTAAGTGGCTCTCATGTTATCATCCGGAAACAGGCAGGAAGAAATTTCCCAGACTCCGTTATTGAGGCGGCTGCGGGACTTGCGCTTTGGTTTTCCAAACGAAGGACTGAAGCTTTGGCTCCGGTCATTTATACTGAAAAGAAATTCATCCGAAAAAGAAAAGGAGATCCAGCAGGCGCTGTAGTTGTTGAAAAAGAGAATGTTTGGATGGCCAGTCCCCTCGACCCCCGTCAGTTAGGAAAATAAACCCGCACTATCGTTCCTATCTCTGCTTCACTTTCTGCAGTGATACGTCCTCCGCTTTTATTCACCAGGTCTTTAACCAATACCATCCCAATACCCACACCTTTTTCGTTTGAGGTTCCTGACTTACTTTTCTTGTTCAGTTTAAATAAATTTTTGAGTGAAGAAGACGACATACCCACCCCATGATCCTGAATCTCCAGAAGAATCTCATTTTTCTCCTGAGTCAAACGAATTTCAATGTTAGTTCCCGGATTGGAGTATTTGTAGGCATTGGATGCTAAATTTCGGATGATGATACGCACTAATTCCGGATCTGCCTCAAGTTTTATTTTCTCATCCAGTTCCATCTTCAATTGGAGCTGTTTTCTTTCCAGGTCATGCTTCATGGTATTCACAACCTCCGAAACCAAATGACTGAGATTCACTTCAGATTTGTGCAGGGATAAGCCTTCCAGTTGGCTCTTAATCCATATAAGCAGGTTATCCAGTAATTGTGCTGTTTGATCGGTTCGTTCTCTCAGTTCAGAAAGCAATTGGTTCTGTATTGCTTGTGGAACTTCTTCGGTGGTTAATATTTCCAGAGAGCTATGCAAGGCAGCAACGGGAGATCGAAGGTCGTGAGACAGAACCGAAAGCAATCGATCTTTCAGGTCATTCATTTCTTCCAGACTATCGTTCTGTTGTCCGATTCGTGCATTCACATCACGAAGCTGTTTCCTTTGCTTTCTCAGATTAAAGAACATGATTGTGATAACCACCAACAAAATTAGCAGGACCGCCAAAGCCAATGAGGTATATTGAATCTGAGCCTTTTGCCTTTGCAGTGCTTCCTGTTGTTTTTCTGTTTGATAGTTTTCAACCAACTCTGCAATTACTTTGTCTCGCCCTTCATCTTCCAGTGTATCCCGAAACTGCGTGAAACGACGCTCGTATTCAAATGCCTTTTCCCATTCTTTTTTGCCCGCATAAATAAGCGATAAGCGGCCGCAGGCACTCGATATATATGTTCGAATATTGAATTCTTCTCCTATTTTTAGTGCTTTCTGGCCGTAAATCTCGGCACTGTCGAGATTGCCCATTTCTTGGTACAATCGAGAGAGATTATTGTAGATGTAAGGGTAATCCTCCACCTTATTCAGCTCTTTTGCTATGGAAAATGCGCGTTGCAGTGTGTGAATTGCTTCCCTGTAATCGAGAGCTTTAACAAACTGAACTGCCCCTAAAATGGTCAGCGAATTGTATTCGATATCTTTAAATCCGTTGTCGCGGCTAATTTTCAGCGAGCTGGCTAAGTATTTGGAATAATTGAGGCTGTCTCCCAGCTCAAAATAGGCGGCCGCCTTTCTGTTTTTGGTGGAAGCCACCCCATATTCGTCGTGAATGGACGAAAAAAGTGCTTCGGCTTTATCCAGATATTTAATTGCATATGGACGATTAGATGAGGCTCTGTTCACCTCTCCCAAAAGGCGGTATGCCTCTGCTTCCACTTTTTTATTCCCGGTTTCCTGAGCGCGTTTCAGGGCATTAAAATAGGCATGCCCGGCCTCGTCGTACTTTCCCTGGTAATAGAGGTTATACCCTCTTTCCAATGCAGTATCCAGCTTGTAATAAGCCTGCGTAAAGCCTTTAGAGTAAACGACCAGAACAACAAGTAAACCTATAAAACGCATGAAAGGAAAATCAATTTAATGTGGATGTTTCGGCTGGCTGATGCATTTCTTTTAGCTTACTTATCACATAATCAATTTCTTCCTTTGTGTTGAATTTTCCAAATGAGAAACGCACATTGGCTCTTTTGGAGTCCACACCGAGAGCACCTAAAACATGAGACCCTACGTCCGATCCTGATGAACAGGCACTTCCACCGGATGCAGAAATACCCTCGATATCCAACTTGAAAAGCATCATATCAGAAACCTTGCTCGGAGGAAAACTCACATTCAATACAGTATACAAGCTTCTTCCTTTGGCATCTCCATTAAACTCTATTCCTGGAATTTCTTCTTCCAGACGTCGAATCATGTAATTTTTCAATCCCGATATGTGGGCCGCTTTTTCTTCCATATGTTCACAGGAAATTTCCAAAGCCTTGGCCAAACCTATGATGCCGTAGACATTCTCGGTGCCTCCCCTCATATTTCTTTCCTGAGCCCCGCCGGTAATCAATGGCTTGATCCGATTCCGATTGCTGATATAGATAAATCCTACTCCCTTGGGTCCGTTAAATTTATGAGCAGCACAGGCAATGAAATCAATCTTTGTTTTCTGCAAATCCAATGGGTAATGCCCCATGGCCTGCACAGTGTCGCAATGAAACAGTGCACCATATTTTTCGCAAAGCGCAGAAACCGCATCGGTGTCCAGCAAGTTTCCTATTTCATTATTGGCGTACATCAGAGAAACTAATGTTTTGCCTTCCTCTTTCTTTAACAATTCTTCAAGGCTGTCCAGATCGATATGTCCATTGGCCGTTAATTTCACAAATTCTACGATGGCTTTACCTTTATGGCCCATCTCTTCAATGGTATGCAAAACAGCATGGTGTTCAATGGGCGAAGTGATGATTCTTTTCACACCTAAATCCTCCACACTGCAGCGGATAGCCATATTATCTGCTTCGGTACCTCCAGAAGTAAAGAATATTTCTGAAGGAGTGACATTAAGCAGTTTCGCTACTGTTTTTCGGGCTTCTTCAACAAGAGTGCGAACTTCCCTTCCATGAGCATGGATGGAAGATGGATTCCCGTATTTATTTTGCATCACGTCCAACATGGTTTCTGCAACTTGCGGATCCAGCGGAGTAGTTGCGGCATTATCCAGATAAATTCTCATGGGGTATTTTTTGTTATATAGCCAAGAAGCCGGTAAAGGACTTTGGCCAGGGTAAATTCAGATAATATGCTACCCTCAGCAGGTGCACATTCGACGATATCGAAACCGACAATTTTCTTTTGGGCGGCACAGGTACGGAACAATTCCATTGTCTCTTCCCAGAAAAGGCCATTGGGTTCGGCAGTTCCAACTGCTGGCATAATGGATGGATCGAATCCATCGGCATCAATAGTGATGTATACCTCGTCGCTCAGATGATCCACCAATTCCTTTATCCAGTGAGGGTTTCTTCTTACCTGATGGGCATAGGCTGTGCGGATATTAGGACTGATTTTGATCAAATCTGCTTCCTCTTTGCATTGTGCTCGGATTCCTGCCTGGGAAATTCTCACGCCGAGATCGTTCACACGTGCCATCACAGAAGCATGACTGTATGGATTTCCCTGATAGACTTCACGAAGATCACTATGCGCATCTATCTGCAAAACGCTTAGATTCGGGTATTTTTTCAGATGAGCCTGAACAAAGCCAAAAGTAACGGTATGCTCGGCCCCCAAACTGATCACAAATTTATCATCGTCCAATAACTTAGCCGTTTCGGAAACAATATAATCTACCGCTGCTTTGTCCGTTTTGCCGGTAAAATTCAAGGCAGGTAATGTTGCTATCCCCCCCAGACGGAAGGTTTCCTGATCCAACTCCTCGTCGTAAAACTCAACATAATGGGAAGCCTCTACAATTGCAGCAGGTCCTTTGTCGGAACCGCTTAAATAAGAGGAAGTGAATTCGTATGGTGCAGATTGAATGACAAAACGGGCATTCTCATATTCATACAATGCCGGTTCTTCAATCCCTAAAAAATTTGATTCAGGACCGAGTGCTTTCATTATCCTTTTGCTCTCTCGAGATAAGCTCCCGTAGCTGTGTCTATTTTCACCACTTCACCAATATTTACAAACAAAGGCACGTTCACTGTGGCACCGGTTTCAACCGTTGCCGGCTTCAAAGTATTGGTTGCAGTATCTCCTTTTACGCCCGGTTCCGTATAGGTAATCTCCAATTCAACCGTTGATGGAGCACTGGCTGAAATTGGTGTTTCTGATTCGAAAGCCACCACTACCATCATTCCTTCTTTCATGAATTGAGCCGCACTTCCAAAGAGAGCCTCTTCCACATAGATTTGATCAAACGTTTCTCCGTCCATACATACAAGACTTTCTCCATCTTTATATAGATACTGGAGGTCTTTGGTTTCTACACGAGCCAGATCCACATTCTCTCCAGAACGGAAACGGTTTTCCACTAATTTACCCGTACGAACGCTTCTCATTTTGCCCTGGTAAAATGCACGCAAATTTCCAGGAGTACGATGTTGCCATTCAATAATCTGTACCAGTTCTCCATTGTACCGAATGAAAGAACCTACGTTTATGTCAGAAGTAGTAGCCATATGTAATATTTGGGCAAATATAAGTCTGTCAGGGCCTCAGAACCAAGCGTCGACACAGGGTATGTTCTCCCGCCTGAAATGTAATCTGATAGATGCCGGGCGAAAGCATGGTTTGCCAATGGTTCCTGCCTATTCTCCTACAGGTCTTTGTGCAATCGATTCCTTGAATTGAAAAAACCTGTATATTTTCAATGGACTCCGCTCCTGACAAATAAAATTCTCCCTTTGACGGATTAGGATACACCTGAATTGCCGCCGATTCAGGATTGATTAAAGCTGTTGTAAGTCGATTAAAAGAACAAAACACCGGCAGATGGTCGGAGACTGTATTGGGGTAATCCGCGAAATAAAGATCCATAGGGAGAATGCGGCATTCCATCAATTCATAGGTTTGCAGGAAAGGCCCTAATGTCCATAGATGATCTATCACATGCCCGCCATAATACCAACTATGTAATCCGGCACTATCCAAGGACATTGTGAGAAAGGTTCCGGATGCTCTTAATTGAATTAAAGAACTGAGTGTGTCATGGTAAACACTTGTTTTCAAACCATCATTCCAATCGCCTGCGAGTATAAGATAACTGTCGTTATGACCACTCACCCATTCGTTCAGTAGATTTATGCTGGCTTTGCGGCTTTCCCAGGCGAGGCGTTGAGATTCCTCATCTCCAGTATTTGCCTTCAAATGAAGGCCGAGCAGATGAAGTGTATCTCCATTCATTTTTGACTTTAAGACGCAATATAAAGGCAATCGACCGTGTGCAAAATCAACAGAATGATTTGTGAGGATCATGGAATCATCCAAATATTCCCATTCCTCGTGTTTCCATACCCAGGCAATTTTCTGGTCCTGCCAATAGCGCGCATACACATGTCCATAATTTCCGTATTGCCCCAATATCTGATTCATTTGGTTGGTATCAGCCACTTCTTCAAAGCACCAAATATCAATTTCAGAATCGTGTAAAACCCTGCCTACGGATTCGCTTTGCAACTGATCATCGGAGGGTCCATATTTCGAGCTTCCGAACCAATCCAGATTCCAGGTCGCAATATCAAGGCTACCCGGATGACCATATGCAGGAACCTGAGCAGATAAACCGCCGGAATACAAAATGGCTATGCTACAGAAAATGAGAAACTTCATGTTTCACAAGTTGAGTTTTTTTCGGGTAGCTTTTGTTCAGCATTGTAGAAGGAGGGTAAAAACCGCATCTTTGTTTGAACTTTTTCAGAGACATGCTCGTAACATTACGCCAATTGCAGTATGTGATTGCTGTTGCCGAGACCGGCAGTTTTTCCAAAGCAGCAGATCATTGCGCCGCCGAACAAAGTACCGTAAGCCAACAAGTAAAAGCCATGGAAGATCGACTTGGCGTCACGCTTTTTGATCGAAGCAAACAGCCGATTACCGCGACTGCTGAAGGAAAGAAGGTGGTGGAGCAGGCTCGCGAAATCATAGATAAAGTAGAAGTGCTTATCAAGCCATTCAAAAGACATTAATAATTAATCATCAGAAAGATGGAAGGTCCAGGCTTAGACTTTGGAGTATTTCGGATAGACGAATTCATGACGACGCTAACGGATGTCATCCTGGCGGCCTTTATATTTAATTGGTATTTACAGCTGAGAAAGCTTAATGGAGAATCTGGAACGAGAAAACTGTTGCTTCGGCATTTTCTGTTCCTTTCCATCGCCACTTTTTTGGGTGGAGTGATGGGACATGGTTTTCTTTATGTATTTGGACCTTATGGCAAATTGCCTGGCTTCGCTCTGAGCATTATCGCCGTATTCATGCTCGAGTTGGCCGTGATTCGTTTATCTGGTTCTCATTTAAAACCCGGGTTCTACCGCGCCCTGTACTCACTGGCCCTGGCTATCAGTCTCTCTTGCCTTACCCTAAGTTTTTGGTCACCGAAATTTGTCTGGGTAGCCTTTCAAAGCACGTTCGGCCTGCTTTTCGTTACGGGTGGTTTATCGTGGATGATGATCCGGAAAAGAATATTCAGGGATGCCTTTGTTCAGATTTGGCGTGGAATTGCCTTCAGTATTGCTGCAGCGCTTGTCTTTGCTTTCCGCTACGACTTTCATGTTTGGTTTAACCACAAGGACTTCAGCCATATTTTTCTGATCCTCTCATCCTGGTTCATCTTCAAAGGGGCAAAAAATCTTTTGGAAAATACTAAGGGTTAAAGAATATCCCGACTTTATTTCAACGATTTCATCTTGCTATTCTCCTAGTTTTCAGCTAGCTTGGATACCAGCTCTATGAAACAAAAGTTCATTTTCCTCTCTGTATTTTGTTGCGTCAGTTACCAACTAAATGCTCAGTTGTCTGAAAATCGAGATGTAATAATCAATGACATTCAGGCTCCTAAAATTCAATTTTATCAGCACGCGGGGACAGGAAAATCCGGGAGCTGCGGAGAAGACACCTTGTATTATCCTTATTACAAAAGCACAGGTTTTTATGCCATCTCATTGAATTCCAGTACAAGTGCCAGTGCATTTACTCAGTATTATCCTGCTCCTCAATCAGTAAAAATTAGCGGCTTTGACTTCTTTGCTTATCAAAGCAGCGGCGGCTCCACGGTGGTCACTATTACCTGCAACCTCTATCTGGCCGGAAGTGATTCCCTTCCACTGGGCAGTCCTATACGAAGCGCGACGATTCAAATCGACACCACATTTGGCAGAGGATATTTATCCGATTTAAGAAAACACATCAGTTTTTCAAACCCGCCCACCTTGAGTGTTCCCTACATCGTAAGTATCGAAACATCCAGCGGCACCAGTGTTTCTGTCATCTGTAACAATTACTCCAATGGCGACGGCAGATCGGAATGGCTCAGTGGAGCAAAACTGAACGGCAGCTGGATCAAATCCAATCAGGTGAACGTAGGCGGCGTCCCATTAAACGCAGATTTTATCCTAATGCCCACTGTATCGTATTCTATTACCTCCGACTTTTTCTTTACTGGTTGCAATGAAGGAACGGCCAGTATTCAGTTTACCAATAACTCTTCCTCCATCATCCAGCACAAGTTTTACAACCGCTATGCTTATTACGGGATTCCTCAATACTCTACGCAATGGAATTTCGGAGATACTTCTGGGATTGTCTATGCAGTCAATGCCAGTCATCAGTTCAAGCACCGAATGCCGTATATAGTGACTTTACGTGATACCATGTATGGCTGGACCATCGGTTGCGTTGATTATAACAGCAAAGAAGTGCCATTCCGTCCATTGCCTCCCGGGGTGAGCAATTCCAGTCCGGTTTGCAGCGGCGATTCGATTCAGTTGTTCGCCGATACTGTTACGGGTTTAAGCTATTCATGGATTGGTCCGGATAGTTTTAGCAGCAGTGATCAGAACCCTAAACTTTATCAGTCGGACACCAGTATGATTGGACCCTATTACTTGCGGGTTAGCTATAAAAATTGTCAATCGGATGATACCAGCACCCAGCTTTTGATTCACCAAACTCCTCAAAAGCCCGTTGCAACAAACGACGGACCTAAATGTGTGGGAGATTCGGTTGTATTCTCAGCCTCCACTCCATCCCCAGGTATCACCTACCGTTGGTCGGGACCCAATGGATTCAGCGACAGCAGCGATGGTTTTGTCTTTTATTCACTCGACACAACCGATGCAGGAGATTATACGGTATTTGTTCAGGATGGATTCTGTACTTCCGATACCGATACCACGACCCTCAGGACCTATCCACCGCCACAAATTCCATCACTGAAATCCATGGTGGGTGACAGTTTATGTCAGGGCGACACCCTTTTTCTACAGGGTTTATCTGTAACCGGAGCTCTTTTCGACTGGAATGGACCGAATGGATTTCAAAGCGACACCGCCTTCCCTGTTATTGCTGCCAAAGACACTCTTCAAAGTGGTTGGTATTCCGGAAGAGTAATCATTGGAAGCTGCATTTCTGGAAGTGATTCCATCCATATTCAGGTTTTAAGAACGCCAGTTACCTCTGCAATTAACGGCAGCGATACGAGTACTGAGTTTTTCACAAAGACCTATCAATCTCCAAAAGATTACCGGGATGGATTGGTGTGGACCTGCATTGGCGGACATATTCTGCAGATGGATAGTCTGAACGGAGATGTACTGGTAAAATGGGATACGAACGGCACGGGACTATTGATTGTGAATGCCTTTACTCCCAATGGATGTTATGGTTTTAGCGAACGAAAAAAGGTGGAAATACTCCCCGCTCCGGTCGACCATACCGGAATTGACCCCTTTCATTTTGGTATGCTGAAGGTTTATCCTAACCCAGGCGCACAATTCATCCGAATTTTAAATCCGAATAATCTTTTACTTGGAACCTATGAGTTGAGAAATTTACAAGGACAATTGCTTGCCTCTGGCGACGCGAAAAAAGTCATTTCCATCGAGACTTTACCTAATGGAATATATCATCTAATTATACAGAGCAGTGCAGGTCCGCAGATTATGCCCGTACAGGTCTTACATTAAATTACAAGGGAATACTGTCGAGCACTGTTATGATTCCACTTCTGATTTGGCTATGGTATAATTGTCCGACTACTTGGTAGGTAATTCCCAGGCCTTTGGCAAAATAATGATCCGTCACTGTAGTATCCTGAAAATTGTTTTGCATAAAGTAATGCCGGGTATAAATGGCTGGTTTGATCCCTGTGAAGGAGGGAACATGCCGAACACCAGCGTATTGGTATTGATTGTAAGTAGTACCGCTATTCAATAATTCTCTGGAATTGCCATCTCTGTCCAATAAATCCTTCATGTGTCTCCTCTTAATAAACCAACTTTATCAATTCAGACTGATTAAATTCGAACTATCATTTTATCTATTCCAGTGAACTATGAAAAAACTGAAGATCCAGAATGATTTGAACTTATTTAACAACATGAATCTGGTGTTGAGTTGCCTTTCTTTACTGCTTTTACTTAGCAGCACCAAATCGGAAGCGCAAACATCTATACCTCCGAGCCTGATCTTCAAAAACGGTGAAGCGCAACCCGTTCCTGAATTCAATAATCCTTCTGAGTGGATCAAAGAAGAGGTTTGGGTTGAAACAACGTTCGATTCTGATTATGATGGGAAGCCAGACCGCATGCACGTATTCATTACCCGGCCGTATCAAACGGATTCAGGCAATTTGAAATTGCCTGTTATCTATACCAGCAGTCCGTATTATGGTCTCAAAATATGGCCAATGCTAGGTTTGACAGGGAAAAACATGAACTGGGATGTGAGGCAGGAATTAGGAGATACACCAAAACCTCACAAGCATTCTCATTTTAATACACGTACCAAGCGACCTTTCATTGCAAATGAAACAGACAATACATGGGTTCGCCGTGGCTACATTACAGTTTATTCTTCTTCTCCTGGCACAGGTTTATCCGATGGGGCACCAACTATTGGAGGGGAAAATGAATCATTGGCTCCGAAGGCAGTTATTGATTGGTTATGTGGCAGAGCAAAAGCGTACAAAACACGAAAAGGTTCTGAAGAGGTTAAAGCCTTTTGGAGCAGCGGAAAGGTAGGAATGACCGGCACATCCTACGATGGTACATTATGCCTGGCAGCGGCCACCACTGGCGTACAAGGTCTGGAAGCAATCATTCCGGTTGCTCCGGTGAGTTCCTTCTATCATTATTACCGTTCCAATGGATTGGTTCGCTCTCCGGGTGGCTACCTTGGAGAAGATGTGGATGTGCTCTATGACTTTATCAATACGGGCGATAAATCCAAAAGAAAACTAATCAATCGGCTGGTTCGAGACAGTATCCTGGTGAAAAATGAAGACCGTATCACAGGAGACTACAATGATTTTTGGTCCTCCAGGGATTATCTCAGGCGTATTGACACGATGAAGGCAGCCATGTTGATGGCATATGCATTTAACGACTGGAATGTAATGACCGACCAGAGCATTCGTTTTTATCAGGCAGCCAAAGAAAAAGGATTGCCTGTTCAGCTTTACATGCATCAGGGTGCGCATGGAGGAAATCCACCCTTATCTATGGCAAACCGTTGGTTTACCCGCTACCTTCATGGAATAGAAAATGGAGTAGAGAAAGACCCCCCTGTGCGGATTGTTAGAGAACGGGAGTGGGTCTCAACTCCTTACCTGGCCTATCCAAACCCCGATGCTGCTAATGTGAACCTGTACCTGCTTCCGGAGGCCAATAACCAGGGCACCCTTGATTTTTCGACTGAACATGGAATTAGTTTGGATACACTTGAAGATGATTTCCGTGTGAAAGGCAAAAACATGCCGGAGAAGGAAAATTCGGCATACCGGCTTTTGTATACCACCCCTATTTTGAAACAGGACCTGCATCTATCCGGAACTGCTCAGGTAAGAATCCGCCTGTCTTCCAGTAAACCCGCAGCGAATTTATCGGTATGGCTAGTTTCACTTCCCTGGGAAGATGAAAAAGGTAGTCGTATTTACGACAATCTCATCACCAGAGCCTGGGCAGATCCGCAAAATCATCTATCTATAAACCAGGGCGAGCCTTTGGTTCCAGGCAAGTTTTATGATGTAACTTTCAATCTAATGCCGGATGATCAGGTTATCAGGAAGGGACAGCGCATTGGATTGATGATTTTCTCCAGCGACAATGAGTTTACCTTAAGACCAGAGCCAGGAACACAACTTATAATTGACCTTTCTGGTTGCCAGCTCACTCTTCCTCTTGTTGGTGGAGCTGAAGCATACCGGCATGCCATCTCCTCGACCAAAAAACCTGTTCAAGAGGATTGATGTTTGAGTTATTCTTTGCAATTTACCAGAAAGACCATTCAGGGTAAAGTGATCTAAAAACGGTTGTTTGTCGTGGCTATTGATTCTAATATGAAAGATATAAAGGTGATATTAGAACGCAATTTCAACGTGTTGGCTGTCTTACATTGTTTTTACCGATAACCTCTGATGATCGCCGCAGACCAGCCAAATGCCTCGAAGCACGATATTGAGCATTCCCAATGGTACAGTGGAGTTCATAAATTGGTGTTGTCGAATAGTTTGAAGGGGCAGAGTTTTCCGAATACGGAAATAATTAGCGGCGATATCACGCGGAGAATGCATGAAATCAAACAAATTGATGGTCCGGAAATTTTAGTTTTCGGAAGTCCCGGTGCAACCCATTCATTAATCCGTCAAGATTTGATAGACGGCTATTGGTTGTTCCTGAATCCAGTTGTTTTGGGAGAAGGCATCCCTTTGTTTACCGGCATCCAAAAGAAAATCAATCTGAATCTTTCACCCATTACACGGCAATTCAGCAATGGTGTAACCGAATTGAATTACAGTGTGAACCGAACTTAAATCGTGTAGGGCATCATCCTTCTTTGGGTCATTGCATTCTTTTACCTAATTTGGAGCTGCATTCAGTTTTAACTCTTCAGCAAACTACTACTATGACATTTCTTGTATCTATGCCGGGCGGTGCCGAATGGGTCATTGTTCTGTTTATTCTGATCATCCTCCTGATTATGCCATTACTGGCCATTTTATTTTTTGTTAAAATGAATGGACTTCGAAAAGAACTCGACGCTGCCAAAAAGGAGAATAAAGAACTGCTGGAGAAGCTCCTTGAGAAAAACGCATCCTAAAATCGTATGAAACACCTTGCAATCATCGGTCCCGGAATTTTCATCCTTTTTTTGTGTTTCTTCACCTATGCCTTAGCGGGAAAAGTGGGTCCTATTGTCATTGGAGGAGCGAGTGCCGGAGGATTCCTCCTCTATTTGAAAACTGGCTACAAATACCGTTTTGACACTTCCAAAGTAATTGTTGCCTACCTGCTGACTGTCATCTTCTTTATTATTCATGTGTATGAAGAATACATATTCGGCTTTGAACATATCGCTTCTCAATTGAGCGGCGAAGAAGTCTCTCAGAAAAGTCTATTGACCATTGCCGCATTCTTCGGTCCGGTCATGTGGATTACCGGTGCCATTCTGATCATTAAGCAATGGGCTCTGGGCTATTATTTCCTGGCTTTCTTTTTTGTAGCCATGACCGTAGCAGAACTAACCCATTTTATTTTTCCATTCATCTTGTATGGAGGGTGGCGCTATACGGCTGGTGTGACAACAGCGGCGCTTCCCCTTATCCCGGCCTGGTACGGTTTAATTGTTACCCTGAAAGAAACGAAAAGGATTCGGGATGAAAAGAAATCCAATTAAATTCTTGAGTCTTTTTTATATTCTTTTATGTTCTGCATTTCCTGCAGATGCGCATACAGAATTAACTTCTCATGCCGGAGCACTGGCCAATGGAATTGCCCTTGGTCTGGTTTTGTTGTCCATCCTTATTTATTTGCTTTTGGATTGGAAGAGAAGAAAAAATAGGAAATAGGTTTGTCTACCAAATTGGTTGCCGTATCATCGATATCTAAAGGGCGATAACATCTATTGTTGATGTGTTGTTGTGTTTAATACTATTTGTTTAACTCACTGCTGTATGGCTCCATTTTGATAATGAAAGATCACCCGGCTGCTAATTGAATATTTCACCAATATCCTCATTCCAGAGTTCTGGTTTTTCGGAAATCATCTTATTCATAAGATCGACACAGCCCGCATGATGCGCATGTACCAATTCCACTCCTTTTTCTTTGAGATGGATTTCGTCGCCCATGAATGTTTCGTTTTCACCAATGACCACTTTTGGAATCCCGTAAAGCACTATCGCACCACTGCACATCGGACAAGGCGAAAGGGTCGTGTATAAAACGCTGTTCCGATACACAGAAGCAGGCTGTCTACCGGCATTTTCCAGCGCATCCATCTCTCCGTGCAAAATGGCACTTCCCTTTTGAACTCTGCGGTTATGTCCGCGACCGATTATTTTGTCCTGATATACCAAAACAGAACCAATAGGAATCCCTCCTTCCTGCCATCCTTTCAGCGCCTCTTCGTAGGCCGCTTCCATAAATTTATCCATCTTAACTAATTGAATCTTATTACTTTGTCAGCGACATTACGTTGCATGTAGCTTCGAATCAGCCAGTACGACTCAGAAAAATCCGGAACAGGCCGAATATGGTTCTCCAATTCTGCCGCATTTTGAATTGGAAAGTCCTTGTTCACAAAACCATACCCTTTAAAGCGACCTTCTTCGACTAGAACCACGCTCTGCTCTCCCTGATCCCGGCCATGTCCTATAAGCGCAAATGACTCCTGATTCTGTTGCAGGTCTGCAATGGCTGTTCTGACCCTTTTATTGTACTCTTTGATTTCTGTCTTGTCTTCCAGTCGCCTTTTTTGCACCACCTGACCTCCAACCCACTCCAGCTTTTCAAAACCACAATACATTCGATCCAGCGAATAGGCCTTGATTATCTGATTCATGAACTCCCGTGCCTCATACATACTGGAAAAAGAAACCAGTGGCTTGAAGTACTTTCTGGATTTATCAATTATCAGATTGAGTATGCCATTTCTATCTTCAAATTCGTACAGGCCGAAACGGAAATCCACCCGTTTCATGGCTCGGTTATACTTGGGCCAAAGCTTTTTGATTTCCTGCGCTTCCAGAAGTAGCGCAACCAGCTCATTGCCGCATAATTCAAAAGAAACCGAATAAATCTCCCTCATAAAATGTTGTTTTTTCTCAGATTCATTCTTTCCACTGAAGTGGGAAGCAACGCGTTTTTTTATGCTCTTGGCTTTCCCAACATAGATGACTTTCCCTTTCTCGTCGTGAAAATAATATACTCCGGGGTAGAGGGGTAGTTTGTCGAATTGCTTTTTAGCAAGATTCGGAGGAAGATTGAGCTCACCATTGTTTTGTTTGAGGCTCGTTTCTATATGGTTTTCCTCATCCCGTTTAAGAAGTAAACTGAATAACACTGCTGTCGCGTCACAGTCGCCTCCGGCACGATGCGCCTTCGTTAAATCAATTCCCAATTGCTGGCATAAATTCCCTAGACTATAAGATTTTAAACCCGGAATAATCTTGCGTGAAAGCCGAACTGTGCAGAGACGTTTCGCCTGAAACCGGATACCCACATCAGCAAATGCTTTCTGAACAAAGGAATAGTCGAAGTTGACATTATGCGCGACAAATATTTTTCCATCCAGAAGACGATACAAATCAAGAGCGATTTCTTTGAATTGGGGTGCATCGGCCACCATGGCGTCGCTGATGCCGGTAAAACCAGCAATATAAGGGGGTATTTTGCGATTGGGGTTCAGGAGTGTTTCATACTGTTCCACTACCTGAACTCCATCGTGAATCGCCACAGCAATCTCGATCATCTGATTCTCGGCAGCGTACCCGCCGGTTGTCTCAATGTCTACTATTGCATAGCGCCTGTTTTCCATTAGATAATAATGTCTTCCCCGACCACATTTTCCAACAATTGGTCGAGATTTTCTCTTTTCCGAATAAGGTGCGCCTTTCCATTATAGACCAGCACTTCTGCGGGTCGCAAGCGGGAATTATAATTGGAACTCATAGAAAAACCATACGCTCCCGCATTGTGGAAAGCCAGAATATCTCCTTCCCTCACTTCATTCAATTGGCGGTCCCAACCAAAGGTGTCAGTCTCACAGATATATCCTACCACCGAATATATGCGTTTTGTTCCATTTGGATTTGAAATATTGGTGATATGATGGTAAGCGTCATACATCATCGGACGAATCAGATGGTTTTGTCCGGAATCAACACCCACAAAAACCGTCGAAGTGGTTTGTTTGATCACATTTGTCTTTACCAGGAAATAGCCGCATTGACTTACCAGGAACTTGCCCGGTTCGAACCAGAGTTCCAGTTCCCGGCCATAATTTTTGCAGAATTCTTTGAAGCGTTTTACAATGCGCTGTCCGATTTCTTCCACATCCGTATAGACATCGCTTTCCTTATAGGGTACTTTAAACCCACTACCAAAATCCATGAATTCAAGGTCTGGAAATTCGGTGGAAGCCTCAAAGAGAAGCTCAGCGCCCTGAAGGAACACTCCCGCATCCAAAATATCCGATCCAGTATGCATATGCAAGCCAATCACCTTCATATTATGCGTTTTTACCACCCGATTCACATGGCGCATCTGGTAAAACGAAATCCCAAATTTGCTATCGATGTGACCAACACTGATATGTGCATTTCCTCCAGCCATAATATGCGGATTAATTCGGATGCAAACCGGAACAGAGCTCCCATATAAACTTCCAAATTGCTCAAGAATGGAAATGTTGTCGATGTTAATCATAACTCCCATATCCACAGCTTCTTTGATTTCCTCCAAAGAAACGCAGTTGGGTGTGAAGAGGATTTCTTCCGGAGCAAAACCCGCTTTCAAGCCCAGTTTCACCTCTTGAACCGAAACACAATCCAGCCCACTCCCCTGTTTTTTAAGGAGTTTTAAAATATGCAGATTGCTTAATGCCTTCATCGCATATTTCACCTTCAGCCTGGATCCCTTGAACGCTTTGGTAAGGCGCTGGTACTGTGAGATGATGTGATCCGCGTCGTACACATAAACCGGTGTATCGAAATCGCGGGCGATGTCGAGCAGGGAAACACCCTGAATCGACCAGGCATTGTTTTCAAATTTCATGGCGCGAAAATAATGATTCGTCAATGGACCCTGTGCGATGGATCGTGTATTTTTTGTGAGAGAACTGATTACGCTGTATTCGCAGGAGTCACTTGAATTGTGAGAGAATGCTAAACCCTTTTTTCAAGCAATTTATTCCAGACTCGCAAGTATGTTCTGAAGGATTAGAATGAAGAATTGAGGAGAAGTCAGAAATTTTGGAGAATTTAGTCCATGACAGAACTAATCGGAAATTCCTCACGTTAAACCATACACCAAGAATTATAATCCAGCATGCATGCGCACGAATAAATGGCTTAAGTCGACTCTAAGATTCCTTCGCTATGTGTTTCTCCTCTTTTTCATGGTTTTTCTCATGGCCGACTGGATTCATCCCATTCATCCGGAAATTTCGTATAGTTCCATGGTATATTCCGCAGAAGACAGACCTTTGGCTGCTTTTCTCAGTTCAGATGACAAGTGGCGTTTGTATCTTGAACCAGAGGACATAAGCAGCACCATAAGTGATGCATTTTTATTGAAAGAAGACCGTTGGTTTTACTTTCATCCCGGATTCAATCCAATTGCTATTCTGAGGGCATTTGTGAAGAATATTCGCGGTGGTAAGCGTGTCTCAGGGGCTTCTACCATTACAATGCAGGTCGTTCGACTGTTGGAACCGCGAAAACGAACTTATACCAACAAACTCATTGAATTGTTTCGCGCCTTGCAATTGGAATGGCATTATTCCAAAGATGAAATACTTCGCATGTACCTCAATCTGGTTCCTTATGGGGGGAATATAGAAGGCATCAAATCGGCCTCCTTTCTATACTTTCAATGTCTTCCAAATCAACTTAGTCCCGCTCAAATTGCCACGCTGGCCATTGTTCCGAACCGCCCGGGGACCTGGCAACTCAAGCCAGGAAATCAAGCTCTGCTTTCGGCACGCAATACCTGGTTGGATTATTTTTATGATAACAACTGGCTTTCACAAAACTCCTGGGAAAGTGCCAAAAATGAAGAACTGAATATTGAACGCAAATCATGGAAAAGTGTGGCACCGCATCTTTGCAGACGATTGTATTCGGAAAGAAATCAACCCATCATCAGAAGTTGTATTCGCTATGATTTTCAACGAAAAAGTGAGGCACTCGTGCATCAGTATATCGACCGGCTTAAATCGGTTCAAATTACCAACGCTTCGGTCCTCATCATCGACAACAAAACAAGACAGGTTATTACCTATATAGGTTCAGCGGATTTTGAAGACAAGCTTAATCAGGGAGAGGTAGATGGAATACGTGGAATCCGCTCTCCCGGGTCGACTTTAAAACCGCTGTTGTACGCATTATCCATGGAAAAAGGACTGATAACTCCCAAGACCATAGTGTATGATGTGCCCAGTTATTTCTCTGGATATTCGCCTGAAAACTACGACCTTGGTTACCATGGGGCTATCACTGTGGAAGGTGCACTGACACGTTCTCTGAATATTCCTGCGGTCCGTACATTGCAACAATACGGGGTGAAAGAGTTTGTTCAGAAACTCAAAGGATTAAATATGAGACAGATTGATTCAGATGAGAAAAATCTCGGCTTGTCCATGATTCTCGGTGGCTGTGGGGTTAGATTAGAAGAACTAAGCAATGCCTATGCTTGTCTTGCTAATCAAGGGGAATACAGAAACCTTCGGTATGTAAAAGAAGACAGTGGTCATCTGCATTATCAATGGATTAAACCCGAAGCCAGTTATTTGGTCAGTGAAATCATGAGCAAAATTGAACGTCCGGATTTGCCGAGCGATTGGCAATTGGGAAAAACGCTGCCTCATATTGCCTGGAAAACAGGTACCAGCTATGGCCGAAGAGATGCCTGGAGCATTGGTTTCAATGATGAATATACCATTGGAGTCTGGGTCGGAAATTTTGATAATCAGGGTGTGCCGGGACTTAGCGGAGCAGAAATGGCAACTCCACTGCTTTTTTATTTGTTTCAAAGCATTCAGCCGAGAAGCAAGGCCAATTGGCTTGCCATTCCTGAACATCTTTCTCTGAGGGAAATTTGTACCGAAAGTGGACAAATACCGGGTAAGTATTGTATAAATCTCGGTCACGACTACTTTATTCCTGGAATCAGTTTGCACATTCCCTGTCAATGCCGGAAATCCATCGAAGTCAATAAAAATGCAACCATGAGTTATTGCCGCAGATGCAGCCCGGGCAATAGCACCAAGGAAGTCGTTTACCGAATTTATGATCCCGGCCTGATTCGCTATTTTGAAGACAATCATTACTCGTACGTCAGAATTCCTCCTCATAATCCGGATTGTCCTCGAATCTTCCAGGAAGAAGGACCTCGAATAATTAGCCCGACCGATCAGGCAGAATATTTAATAGAAAAAGAAGAAACGGCTCAATTGAGTCTGGTGGCCGAAACTGAATCGAGGGTCCGAGAAATCTACTGGTACCTGAACGACCGGTATATGGGAAGTGCCAAAAACGGGGAAGATTTTATTGTTAAAGTGCCCAATGGGGAGGTGAAAATCAGCTGCACCGATGACCAGGGACGAACCAGTCATATCCGCATTAAAATAAAACGGTTTTAGGAATTCTTTTCCTCCTTCAAATGCTCTGCTGTAGATTTTAATGCATCCATCCATTCCTGGCCAAATCGCCGCACCAATGCATTTTCCACAAAAAGGTACAAAGGAGTTTCCTGCTCTTTTCCAAGATGACAGGCGGGATTGCAAATATCCCAACGATTGTAATTCACCGATGTGAATTCTTTATACGTTTTGACTCTCACCGGGTACAAATGGCAAGAAATCGGTTTATGAAAATCCGATTTCTTTTCGAAAAAAGCCTTTTCCATTCCACAGCCTAAAATTCCATTTTCTGAGGTAACGAAAACGCAGGCACCGTTGTTCATCATGGAAGTGCCTAAATCGCCATCCGGGTAATAGGTATAAAATCCATCTCTGCGTATCTTTTCTTGTTGTTCTTCAGGCAGGTATGGAAGAATTGCTGGAAGATTTTTTTCAATTTGACTGAGTTCATCTTCCAATAAAGGAGCTCCCTGATCCCCTTCTATACAGCAAGCACCTTTGCATGCGGATAAATTGCAGGCAAAGTATGATTCTAATAAATCTTCTGAAATGAGAGTGTCTCCAATGGCAATCATGATAGTCAATTCTGATTTATAGAATTTGGTCGGGATAAAGCATCCAGGATACAAAGCTACTTAATTAAAGGTTTTCTACCCTTTTTGTCCGATTAAAAAACATCTTAAACCGGCCTTTCTAAATCGGATATCTATCTTTGCTTTATGTTATCAAAAAAGGTAGAAATTGCCCTGAACAATCAGGTGGCGTTGGAAGCATATTCTTATTTTCAGTATTTAGCCATGGCCTCATGGCTCGATAATAACGGGTTTGAAGGAGCCTCTAAGTTCATATACAATCAGGCAGAAGAAGAGAAAATGCATATGATGAAGCTCTTCTTCTACATCAATGATGCCGGTGGATTTGCCATGGCGCCTTCCGTTACAGAAACAAGTCATGATTTCCCGAGGTTTCAAAGTTTATTCAATACCATTTTGGAGCATGAAAAGAATATTTCTTCTTCGATTCATGAATTGGTGAATCTGGCTTTGGCAGAAAAAGACTTTACCAGCTTCAATTTCCTTCAATGGTATGTATCCGAACAACTGGAAGAAGAGAATTTGTTTCGAACCATCGTTGATAAAATAAAAATGGTTGGTGAAAATACGGACGGACTTTATTTATTGGATAAAGACTTGGCCAATATGGCTGCTACTCCTAATCGTCCATTGAATTCTGATATGAAACCATGAAAAACACCTTAATCATCGGGGCCAGCAATAATCCGGATCGTTATGCCTACCGGGCTGCACATATGCTTAAAAATACCGGACATCCCATTATTCCATTTGGCGTAAAACGCGGGGAAGTAGCTGGACAAAAAATACTCAATGCATTTCCTAAAGATGCAGATATAGATACTATAACGCTCTATATCAACCCCCGACTTCAAGAGCAATATTATCAACAAATATTAGAGCTTCATCCTAAACGAATTATCTTCAATCCGGGGACCGAAAATGACGAATTGAGGGACTTAGCCGAAGAAGCAGGGATCGAAACTGAATACGCTTGCACTTTAGTATTGTTATCTTCCGGTCAGTATTAAAGGTTCGCCTTAAAATAAAAAAGCCTCCGGACGGAGGCTTCTGGTGCTGAAGAGGGGACTCGAACCCCTACACCCTTTCGGACACTACACCCTGAATGTAGCGCGTCTACCAATTCCGCCACTTCAGCAAGGGGCAGCAAAATTAGTGTTTTCAATTCTCAATCCAAATGGATTTTCATATTTCGATTTTTTTCTCTCCGGGCCACTGTTCACTTTGCTGTTGGGATTGGATTATGCCGATAAAACTTCTCTTAAAATATCATGGCTTTGCAAGTCTTTAAAGTGATCCAGATGCAAGCGATAGTAACGCAGGATGTCCTCCAATAAAGCCCTTCTAACTTCAGGACGGACAGACCATGTAGCGCATTCATCAAAAGTATTTTTGAGCAAACGATTACTCAGACTGCTATTGACTTCATTCATGAAGTGAGGCCCCGCTTTAGCAACCGGTAGATAACATCCCTCTAATAAATCAAGGCATCGACCTTCTTCAAAATCTGAATCCGGGACAAATCCGAGGTACCGGGTTAATTTCAGACTAAAATAATGAGGGAATAAGCTAAGTCCATCGCGCTGCAAATCAAGAATCTGTAGGGTTCCATCAATAAAATCAAAGAGTTCTTCATTTTTCCCTTCCTCCCGCAAAGAGCGATTAAGTAGCTCCGTGACAAATAAGGCGATGCTTCGTTTTGCAGGATGATGATGTAGCTCGAATAATACCGGGTCGCATTTAATTTCTTTGAGCGTTTGAAGCTGTTTATTCTGACGTATGGAGAATTCCATTTCAAGAAGATTGAGTGGCATCAGATGAGACGGACGAATGGCTCCCTTCTGGCTCCTGACGCCCTTTACCAGAAAACTCTGCAAACCGGCTTCCCGGGTGAATATCCTGACAATCAGGCTGGTTTCACCGTATTTCAGTGAATGAATAACAATTCCTCTTGACCTGATTTGCATTAGTTTACAATCAATACCTTGCTAACAAAGGTATCACTGCCATCAGTACTTCCAGTAAAAATCATATAGACCCCACTCGAGGCCTTTCTTCCATCAAAGCTTTGTCCGTTCCAGGTGGCGGTTCCCCCATTTGCCTGGGTTTCGTAAATGAGGTTTCCGGCAATATCTGTAATTTTAACCCGCGCATCTGTGGGCAATCCGCTGATAGAAATAACTCCGGAATATCCCGGGCGAACTGGATTCGGGTAAACCTTGACATTTTGATGTACGTTACCTCCCAAACTTGACCCGGTGCCCAGAGACATCAAACCTTTATCTGTAGCAATAAACAACTCCCCTGTTCCCTCAACCATTCCAAGCTGTGTGATTTCATTAGAAAACAATGGCGAACTCGACGCATCGTAATGTGCCAGTACTTCTTGTCCGTCCGGACTTACCAACCAGAGTCCGGATCGTGAAGCAATCCATTTTCTATTTCCTCCATCGACCAAAATGGCTGTAATTCGTTCATCTCCCAGCAGGTAACCAATATCATTTCCCGAGCCCACCACTATTTGTCGGGAATCGCTGGGATTATTCGTCATGATATTCGAAGGCGAATAGAACACGGTTAAGCCTTTATCCGTGCCGACCCATATTTGTCCATTCCGATCCATTGTCATGCAGTTCACCTGGTTATCCGGTAATTTCCCCGAACCACCTGCCGTGGAAAGAATTTTTCCTGCCGGCATTGGGTCATCGCTTTTGTCAAAAGGCGTATTGTTATCATTGTATACCAGGATTCCGGGACTGTTCGACAGCGCTCCGGCAAAACGCATCCATTTTTGTCCGCTTTTATCAATCAACAGATCCAAAACTTTTCCAGCGTTCTGAGAAATGTTTGGAAAACTGTCCCATTGGCCTGCATTGGATTTTACATACAGCGGACTGCTTGAGGCAAAATTTGCCACCCATAAATTTCGTTTTGAATCGACGGCAAGGCCCGTAATGGAACGGGTAATCCTTAATTGAATCGGACTGTTTTTGTCGTCATAAAATTCCAGTATGCTTTTGCCACGAACCCTTGCTATTCCTTGTTCCAAGGCTGCTATCCATAGATCTCCACTAACCGGATCAATGGTGGTGGCATAGAGGTCATACATGGTATCGAGATAAGGTATTTTATCGATCAGGGAACTGCGCCACTCTCCTTCCGTGTAGGTGTAAAAACCGTTATAAGAGTATGTCACACCCCCTTTAAATAACATACTTCCTCCAGCGATATAAATGGTATTACCCACCGATGCCATTTGTCCGGTTCCCTCTGCATAGGGACCTCCCGGCGATATGAAATCGGTACTTCCATTTCGTTTCCGGATCATACCAAATCCCTGAGAAGCGTAATACCAGTCGTTTCCTCTTTTAATGCTCGAACGACTTCCTTCAAGACGAAAGAAATCTACCGGAGATTGAGTGAGGATATACACCCCGGAATCGGTGGTCAGGAACACTTGCTCCTCATAGGTTTTTAATTTTCTAATCGTATTGCTCATAAGCATTTGACTGAATGAGCTTCCGTCGTAGCGGAGAATCAAAGAATCCTGCCAGAGATAAAGGTTTCCACCTGCCTGAACCATGTCATGGTAGCCATTTCCTGTAATTTTTACCCATTCCGAGGCATCCACCGAAATACCTCCCACCGGGTACGGTGCCCGGAACAATCCGGAGGAAGTGGCCGCATAAATATTATTTTGAAAAACAACAGTACTCACCACATCATGAATATCCGCACTTTTATAATCAGCAGATGACTCCTTCTTTTCAATGTTGTATACCAAAATTCCGAATCCACAGGAAATAAATGCATAATCACCAAAAAAATTCAACTTGTTGATTTGCTTGGAGCCATTGACCGATGCATTGAGCAAATCGGGAACATTGTATATACTTCCATCCGGTAATTGCAGATCGATATTGGAATTCTGGTAGCCGATTACAATAGTCTTGTGATCCTTTGAATAATCAGCATATTGAACCCCCACCTCCGTGTATCCATCCACTTTCGAAAGAGCCCGGGTTTCATTAGTATTCAGGTCGAAGCGACAAAAACCATACTGTGTGTAGGCATACACCCTGTCTCCTGCAAAAAATAAATCAAGGGGATCATTTTGTGGCAAATGAGCTTTCCATTGGCCCACGCCAATATTCTGAGCCTGAGTCTTTAAACAACTCGATAAAATCAAGGATAAAATCAGGATTCTTTTCACCATGCTGATACAATAATAAAAGGATTCTTCCATCTAACGATAAAGCTTCCGAATGATTATCTCTGAGCAAGGCAATTTAAGCCTTGTATCGAACCCTCAATTTTGTTTCTAAATGCTTACTTTTGCCCCCCATTAACGAACATGTGGGTTAAAATATCCTCCATCATTCTACGGTACCGGGTAATCATCGGTATTATTCTGGTAGTGGTTACCGGATTAATGGGTTTTTTGGCAACCAAAACCGAAATGGCCTATGAATTAACGAAGGTTATTCCTGATGATGATCCAGCCAATATAGTCTACGAAAAATTTAAAGAAACCTTCGGTGAAGACGGAAGCGTTATGGTTGTAGGGGTTCAATCAGATGATTTATTCAAACTCGACTTCTTCCGCGACTGGTACATCTTTACCGAGCAGATCGATTCCATTCAAAACGTAGAAAAGCTTATTTCGATTACCAAGCTTTACGATTTGCGAAAAAACGATTCGCTATACAAATTTCAGGTTGTTCCTTTGGTTACTCATATCCCGACTACCCAAGCCGAGGTTGATTCAATCAAGGAAAAAATCGATCAGCTTCCCTTCTACAAGGGCTATCTGTACAACGAAGAAACCAATGCCACCTTCATAGCAGTAACAATGGACGATTACGGTGTAAACTCACACCGGAGGGTAGAAATCGTAGAAACCATTGAAAAATATGGTGCGGCATTGAGTGCCAAACACCATGTAGATCTTCATTACAGCGGGGTTCCTTATATACGGACTGTCAATACCCGCAAAATATCGAAAGAACTGGCCTTATTCACCTTTTTATCTGTAGTGATTACCGGTTTGTTTCTGCTGATATTCTTCCGGTCCCTTCAAATTGTACTAACTTCCCTGATTCTGGTAATTGTGTCGCTGATTTATACGATTGGCTCCATGTATTTGCTCGGATTCAAGATTGGTATCCTTACCGCTCTGATTCCTCCCCTGATTGTAGTAATTGCTATCCAGAATTGTGTCTATCTTCTCAATGTATATCATTTCGAGTATAAGGCTCATGGCAATAAAATGCTGGCTTTAAGCCGAACCATTTCAAAAATAGGTTTGGCTTCTTTCCTGACCAATGCTACCACAGCAATCGGATTTGGTGTATTCAGTTTTACAGGGAGTAGTTTGTTGGATGAGTTTGGTCGTCTAGCATCATTGAATATTATGGTGGTATACGTATTGTGTATCATTCTGATACCTATCATCTACAGCTTTCTTCCCGGACCGAGCAGCAAACAACTGCGCCATCTGGACAGAAGAAGTCTTTCCGGTGTTTTGGATTTTGTAAAACGCATCGTCTTTAACCACCGAAAGTGGGTGTATGGCGTTACATTAGTAATAGTTGGCATTTCACTTGTCGGAGCTTTACAAGTAAGAACATTTGGCTACATTCTCGATGGCATAAGTCCAAAGGATAAACTCTACAAAGACCTTAAATTCTTCGAAAAACATTTCGACGGATTATTTCCATTTGAAATTTGGATAGACACCAAGGAACCGGGAAATGTAAAGGATCTGGCCACATTGACAAAGATTGAGACTTTATGCAAACAACTGCGTCAATACGATGAATTGAGCAAGCCCCTGGCCGTGACCGAGATGCTTAAATTCATGAATCAGGCCTATTATAATGGTAATCCAAGGAGGTACCTTCTCCCCAATCCATTGGATATGGGCCGAATACTTTCCTATCTTCCCCAGGAAACAGATAAGCGAAATGCGGAATTGATTAGCTCGATGATTGACAGCAATTATCAAATTACCCGCGTAAGCATGAAGATTTCCGATGTAGGTACCATTCGAAACGAACAAATTACCAAAGCGGTGGAAGACAAGATTGATTCTATCTTTCCCAAAGACCAATACGATGTGCATGTTACGGGTAAAAGTGTAATTACTGTTAAAGGAAATGGCTACCTTATTCACAACGCCCTAACCAGTTTGGGTTATGCTTTTATCATCATTTGTGTATTGATGGGACTCCTTTTCTCATCCTATAAGATGATAAGTATTGCCTTACTGCCTAATCTGATTCCGCTTTTCATGACCTTGGGCATCATGGGCTTTACAGGTATATCGCTAAAAGAATCAACCATTTTAATCTTTTCGGTAGCATTTGGTATCGTGGTGGATCTTACCATTCATTACCTGGCCAAGTACCGTCTGGAACTAAAACGATTTAATCGGAACATTTCCAAGGCAGTCAATGCCTCGATTGAACATTCAGGATTCAGCATGATCTATTCGACGGTCATCCTGTTTTTTGGATTTATCATCTTTGCCTTCTCCTCTTTCGAAGGCACAATTTATCTGGGTATCCTGACTTCAATGTGTCTGGCCTTCGGACTCTTGAGCAACCTGTTTTTATTACCAAGCCTTCTGTTGGGCATGGAAAAACGCATAAATACAAAGAAGGCAATGTCGGATAGCTTAATCAATCTGGAGGAAGAAGAAGAACTTTAATATGGGTCTGTATCGCGAATACGGGAAACTGAATTTCCCCGAATTTGAAAAGGAAGTACTGGCATGGTGGAAGGAAGAAAAGGTCTTTGAAAAAAGTCTTGAAATCCGGAATGGTTCGCCTGCATTTGTGTTTTATGAAGGTCCGCCTTCCGCAAACGGAATGCCCGGTATTCACCACGTTTTGGCCCGAACCATTAAGGATATTTTCTGTCGCTACAAGACACAAAAAGGTTTCCGGGTAGACCGCAAAGGCGGCTGGGATACTCATGGATTACCGGTAGAATTGCAGGTAGAGAAAAAACTGGGCATAACCAAAGATGATATTGGAGTAAAAATCCCGGTGGAAGAATACAACCGCATCTGTAGGGAGGATGTGATGAAGTTCAAGAATGTTTGGGATGACCTGACCGAACAAATGGGATATTGGGTTGACCTGGATAATCCTTATATCACTTATGAAAACAAGTACATCGAGACCCTTTGGCAGTTGTTAAAAAGACTGCATACCAAAGGATTCTTGTATAAAGGCTATACCATTCAGCCTTATTCGCCTGCTGCCGGAACTGGTTTGAGTTCACATGAGCTGAACCAGCCCGGAACATACAGGGATATAAAAGATACCACAGCCGTGGCTCAATTCCATTTGGTGAATGATGCCCAAACGAAGGCACTTTTCGGTGAAGAAAATATCAATACTTATTTCCTTGCATGGACTACCACTCCCTGGACTTTGCCTTCAAATACTGCCCTGGCAGTAGGTAAGAAGATTAAATATGTATGGGTTGAGACATTCAACCAATATACAGGAGATGCCATTCGTGCTGTTTTAGCTAAAGAGCTGCTTACCAATTTCTTTTCGGAAGAGGCAAAGATGGATGAATACCATGTGGGCGATAAAAAGCTACCATACCGTATTCTGAAAGAATTCAGTGGTGAAGAACTGGTAGGATTGCGATACGAACAACTCCTTCCCTATGCTCAGCCCGAAGACGGCGATGCATTTCGCGTGATTGCCGGCGATTTTGTAACCACCGAGGATGGAACTGGTATTGTTCATCTGGCGCCAAGTTTTGGTGGGGATGACTTCCGGGTTGCAAAGCAAAATGGTATTGGTTCGCTTACACTGGTTGACAAAAGAGGACGTTTTGTAGAGGCCGTAAGCGATTTCGCCAATGAGTTCGTCAAAGAGCAATACCTCAGCGAGGAAGAGAAGGAAGAAGAAAGAAAAAAACAGGGCCGCGACAAATACCTTTCTGTTGATGAACGCATTGCAATTAAGTTAAAACAGGAGAACAAGGCATTTAAAGTAGAAAAATACGAACACAGCTACCCCCATTGCTGGAGAACAGATAAGCCTATTCTCTATTATCCTCTGGAGTCCTGGTTTGTGAAAACCACTGCCGTAAAAGATCGTCTGGTCGAATTAAATAAAACCATCAACTGGAAGCCGGCTTCAACCGGAACCGGACGATTTGGAAACTGGCTGGAAAATCTGGTTGACTGGAATTTGAGTCGTTCCCGATATTGGGGTACCCCACTCCCAATTTGGAGAAGCAAAGATGGAAGCAGTGAAAAATGCATTGGCTCCATTGAAGAACTATCCAACGAAGTTAAAAAGGCTTTAGACGCAGGCGTTGAAGAGAACAGATCCCTTGAGTGGAGCGGCGATCGATTAACCATTGAATTGCATAAACCCTATGTGGATCAGGTTGTATTAATTGACGACGCAGGCAATAAGATGTACCGCGAAAGCGACCTGATTGATGTATGGTTTGATTCGGGTGCTATGCCGTATGCTCAATGGCATTGGCCATTTGAGAAGCCGGAACCCTATGGAGAAGGGATGGAAGGTCTGGAAAAGGTATTCCCTGCTGATTTCATTGCAGAAGGAGTCGACCAAACCCGCGGATGGTTCTTTACCCTGCACGCACTGGCTGTTATGCTTTTTGATTCAGTTGCATACAAAAATGTAGTGGCCAACGGATTAGTACTTGACAAAAATGGCAATAAAATGTCCAAGCGTCTTGGAAATGCAGTTGATCCATTTGAAACAATTGGAAAATACGGTGCAGATGCAGTGCGTTGGTATATGCTGAGCAATGCTGCCCCCTGGGACAATTTAAAATTTGATCTGGATGGTGTACAGGAAACTCAGAGAAAGCTATTCGCAACCCTTTACAATGTTTACTCTTTCTTTTCCCTGTATGCGAATATAGATGGTTTTAAATACCAGGAAGATGAGATAGCCCTGGAAAATCGTCCGGAGATCGATCGCTGGATTCTTTCCCTGCTAAATAGCCTGATAGAAACGGTAGAAGCGGCGATGGAAGTATATGAGCCGATGCGTGCCACGCGTGCTATCGGAGAATTCATCAATGATCACTTGTCCAATTGGTATGTGCGTCTTTGTCGCAGACGTTTCTGGAAAGGAAGCATGACGGAAGACAAACTTTCAGCCTACCAGACTTTGTATCGTTGTATGGAGGTACTTTCTCAATTGATGGCTCCATTCGCTCCGTTCTATTCAGAGAAACTTTTTCAGGACCTGAATGCCGCAAGCATGCGGAATGATGCAATTTCTGTTCATCACTCGACCTTCCCTGTTGCCGACGTTTCATGCATTGACAAATCATTGGAAGAGCGCATGCAGATGGCACAGGATATTTCTTCTCTGGTCCTATCGCTTCGCAAGAAGATGAATATTCGGGTTCGTCAGCCACTTTCCCACATCCTGATTCCATCTCAGGGAGCTGACTTCAATGACCAGCTTGATAAAGTGAAAGAATTAATCCTTTCTGAAGTCAATGTTAAAAACCTGGAGTACCTGACCGAAGATGTCTTGCATCTCGAAAAGCGCATAAAGCCAAATTTCAAAACTCTTGGCAAAAAGGTAGGTAAACACATGAAAGCTGTTGCTTCCTGGGTGGCCAACATGCCGGAAGAAGCACTAAAAACATTTGAAACCAAAGGAAAACTCCTGGCAGTAATTGACCATGTTGAAGTCGAATTCGAGAAAGAGGACATTGAAATCAATTACGCAGATATTTCCGGATGGCAGGTAGCCAGTGACGGAGATTTGCTCGTCGCATTAGATATTCACATCGACGATCGCCTTAAGGCAGAAGGTGTGGCACGTGAATTGGTCAATCGTGTACAGAACTTGCGTAAAGACAGAGATTTAGAAGTTACCGATCGAATTCATGTAAATATTTCAGGTGGTGAACAATTTATCCCTTCCTTCGAATCGTTTAAAAATTATATTTGCGCGGAAATATTGGCAGATAATCTGCGATATTCCAGTGAACCAATTAATTCCGGGTATTGGTCTACCGAGATAGACGGTACCCCTTTGTTTATTGATATTATTAAAGTGCAGTAAGATATGTCTGAGAAAGAAAAAACAAGATACAGCGACGCTGAATTGCAGGAGTTCAAAGACCTCATTATTAAAAAACTGGAGGCAGCGCGTCATGAACTTGCCGAACTGCAAGATTATCTTTCCAATGCTAACGCAAACGGAACAGAAGACACAATAGGGAGCTATAAAACATTGGATGATGGATCAGCTACCCATTCCAAAGAAAATGTAAGTCAATTGGCTTCCCGTCAGAGAAAATTTATTGAAAATCTTGAAGCCGCTTTGGTTCGTATTGAGAATAAAACATACGGACTGTGCCGCGTGACGGGCAAATTGATTCCGAAAGAACGACTTCGTGCGGTACCGCACACTACAATGAGTATTGAAGCGAAGCTAAATCAGTACCGTTAAATAGTACCGATGCATTCCAGCCCTTCATTGAAATCCGGCATTCGTACGGCATTGATTGTAATTTTCAGTGTGATTCTTTTGGATCAGTCATTGAAAATATGGATCAAGACTCATTTGACCCTGGACGAAGAAATTCACATTTTCGGCGATTGGTTCATCCTGCATTTTACAGAAAATCCAGGAATGGCATTCGGAATGGAGTTCGGCGGTGAATACGGCAAATTAATGCTTACCCTTTTTCGGATTATAGCAGTTGGCGGGTTATCGTACTATTTGTTTTCTCAAATTAAACATGGGGCAAGAATCGGATTTATTATTTGCCTTGCGATGATTACCGCTGGTGCCGCAGGCAATATCATCGACAGTATTTTTTATGGAGTGCTTTTCAGTGAATCCAATCACTATGAATTGGCCACTCTGTTTCCAGATGGAGGCGGATATGCTTCCTGGTTTCATGGAAAAGTAGTAGACATGCTCTACATGCCCATTTTTAAAGGTTATCTGCCCGAATCTCTGGGCGGTGAATATTTCATCTTCTTCCGGCCTATATTCAATATTGCCGACGCATCAATCTCTTTGGGGGTATTTTTCATTCTGTTATTTCAACGCAGGTATTTTCCTTCTCTTAAAAAGAATACAAAAGAAGAGGAAGAGAATGAAGTCAAAGAGACTTTGGATGAAAACAGCTCAGAAAAACAGCTGATCCCCGATCAGGAATAGGATTATTTATCCTAGATTATTTTCCAATTTTGGGAATATCTACTCTTCTTAGATTTTCTTATTTATTTAAAAATCAACGTATTAACAAATAGCCCGGACTAAGGTACAAGGTTTGTTTCTAAGAATCCAGTATTCATGGAAAAGTCCTTCAAAAGTCAGATTGGAAAATTAATAATTTTTGCCATTATCACTGCAGGCATTTCCCTGGTGATTTGGCTAAGTACTCTGGATATGAAAAAAATATTCAAACAAGGCAGAGCCTATTCGCAAGCTCTTACTGAATATGTATCAAACAGTTAAATCAAACAGAATTTATTCGCTCAACAGCATTAAAACGATAAGAATTAAAAGTATCAAGCCTAAAAATGAATAAAAGGCAATTTTAATGTTTCGCTGTCGTTTCTGATGCTTGTCATAGGCGGAAAGACGTTTCTTTCCTTTTGAGGTGGTTGTTTTGGTCATTTGGTTTTGCTCTCCCGGCTTACGAATTTGACCTTTTTTTCTTAAAAGTCAAATTATTACATATTAATCATCGTCATTTTCAGAATAGCTGTCTGGTTCTTCTCTTTTTGGGGAACGTAGTACCTTACTGTAAAAGTAAATAGTCAATGAAAGAATCACAACCTGAGCTGCTACCATCATAATCAGTGCTGAAGTACTCATGCTTCTACCTCCTCTGTTTTTTTATTTTTTCTATTCTTATATGCCTTATATACCATCAGACAAATCAAACCATAGACTATTGTAAGAAAAATACGACTCCCGTTCACATAAAGTTTCTTGTCATTCAGGAAACTTATTTTCTCTTCGTCTCCTGCTGCAATGGCCGCTTGCAGGCTGTGATAAATATCCTGATTCTGTAATTTTGCCAGTATAGATCCATCGCTTAGAATCCATCCGTCTCCATGCATCATAGATTGAAATGAAGCAGTCCAGTCTCCACCTTCGGGGGTAATTAAAGAACCTACGAATACAATAATCAGCATAATAGGCGTTACCCATTGAATAATTGGTCGATAAATGAGCGGGACTTTAATATCGGCTCCACTCGTTATTTCTTTCCACCCCTTGTTCAATCCGAATACCCAGGAGAACAGGATAATTTCGGTCAAGGCAAAAACCACCAATGCTACCGTTCCTACCCAATAATCGTATTCATCAAACACTCCGTAATTAAAAAGGAAAACCGTAGGTAAGCCCAAAGCCAAAACTACCAATCCAAAAGTCCAGCTGGCCGATTTCTCAGAGAACCTGAACTCATCTTTCATAAAGGCAATCCATGGAGAGCCCATTGCCAGTGAAGAGGTAATTCCCGCAAAAAACAGAAGTCCGAAAAATGCAACTCCGGCCATGGTACCAATCACATCTCCCCACTGCTCAAAAAGATAAGGCATGGTTTTAAACCCGAGACCGAGACCGCCGGATTTTGTTAATTCAATCACTTTATCAATTCCCAAATAGCCCACCGATATTGGAATAAGAATAGAAGCACCCAATAGCACTTCCACGAATTCGTTTGTCCAACCAGCGGTCATGGCATTCAATGCGATATCATCTTTCTTTTTGACATAGGCTGCATAACAATGTACAGTCCCCATTCCGACCGATAGTGTGAAGAATATTTGACCCGCTGCAGCCAACCAGACATTCAGGTTTCCGAGGCTATCGAATTGAGGCTCCCACAAGAAATTCAATCCCAAGGTTCCGCTAAACAAGGCACCCTCCTGTCCTGCCTGTAAAGTAATACCCTTAAATGCCAGGAATATTCCAAATGCAACCAGCATGGGCATCACCAATTTAGCTACCCGCTCAATTCCTCCTGAAAGTCCTCTGCTCAGTATATAGGTATTTAATGCCAAGCAAAGGATATAAAATACTATGGGTTCGTAGGGTATGCCCGTAAAGGACTTATCGAGGTCTACGTATTTTCCAAAAAATGCAGCTACCTCTGTTTGAGTTTTACCATCAAATGTGCCCGCTACGGTATGGTATACCCAGGACATTGTCCAGGATTCGATGTAGCAGTAATAAGCCGCTACTACGATATTGGTAAATATTCCAAACACACCCAAATATTTCCAGAACCGTCTCTTGTCAAAAGAGTCGAGAATAAATGGCGTACTGTGATGTCCCCGGCTTCCCCCGAATCGCCCCATGGACCATTCAATCCAGAGAAGTGGAATGCCCATCAGTAAAAAGCACACTAAATAAGGGATGATAAAGGCTCCTCCTCCATTTTGAACTGCCTGAACCGGAAAGCGCAGGAAATTACCCAAGCCAACTGCATTACCAGCCATTGCAAGAATGAGGCCTACCCGGGTACCCCAGGAATCTTGTTTGGTCGTCATATCGCGACGGAAAATGCAATTATATTTTCAAAAATCAAATCCTACGCCGCTTCTTTATTATTATTGAAAGGAATTTCAGCTATGGAGGTACTCAATCACGATCAAATCACAAAAAAGATTCACCGTCTTGCTTTTCAGGTCTACGAGGGTTTTTTGGAAGAAAAAGAACTGGTAATTGCGGGAATTAACGGAAATGGATTTGAATTGGCCCGCATCCTGTGTGAAGAAGTTAGAGCGATTAGTCCGATAAATTGCCGTTTAATCGAAATTAAGATTGATAAACATCACCCCACAGCTTCTTCTACTACCTTAGTGGGTGAGATGGACGATCTGAATCATTTGCCGGTTTTAATTATCGATGATGTTTTGAATACTGGCAGAACAATGGTCTATGCAATTTCTGCCTTTATTCGCGAAGGATGCCAGCCCATTCGCACACTGGTTCTTGCTAACCGGAATCACCGTAGCTTTCCGGTAGCCGCAGATTATGTCGGAATATCCATGGCCACCACCTTACAGGAACATCTCAATTTTAAAATTGACCAACATAAATATTCCCTCGAATTAGAATGAAACGTTTCTTACTCGGCGCAGCACTAAGCCTCTCCTGCTTCGTCTCTGCCCAAAATCAAAAAGCACTTCTTGAAAAAGGTGTGCAAATGGTTCACTTGCTTGATGCTCAAAAAGCAGAAGTAAATCCTCAATACTTTGACAGCATGGCTCAGAAGCATATTAGCGCTTCCCAGCTTAATATTGGATGGACTCAAATAGCCATTAAAACCTATGGTTCCTTTAAGGATACCTCTGGATGGATGATTGAAGGCCATATGCTGTATATCGGATTGCAGTTTGAAAAAGGAACACTTGATATCAAATTCCCCTTTAATTCCGAAGGACAATTTACCGGGATGTTCTTTGCTCCTCCCGTTAATAAAACGCGCTACCAGATTCCGGCTTATGCGGATACCAGTCTCTTTGTTGAAGAAGATTTTGAACTGCACAGTGGTCCTTACCTACTCAAAGGAAAACTTTGTAAGCCCCGGGGAGCGAAAAAATCGCCTCTGGTTATTTTATCTCATGGATCCGGACCCCAAAATATGGATGTACATATAGGTCCTAACCGGATGTTCAAAGACATCGCGTATGGATTGGCCAGTTCAGGCATTGCTGTATTTCGATTTCCGAAAAGAACTTTTGTCTATGGGCTTCAGTCTGCTCCTGATATGAATAAGCTGACTGTGGAAGATGAATACATCGAAGATTTACTGGCAGCCATTGACACCTTTAGTGAGTATCCGGGAATTGATTCGAAACAACTCTATCTTCTTGGACATAGTGAAGGAGGAATTCTGGCTCCCAGAGTTGCTTTACGATCCGGAAAACTGAAAGGAATCATAATGGCGGCAGCACCCGTCACACCGATGGACAGTGTGTTACTTCGGCAGTTGAATTATTTGAATGATTTGGATAGTAGTGGTACCTATTACCGTCCCTTAAAGGAAGTGGAAGAAGAGGTGGCTTTTCTTCGATCCGACGATTTTGATACTACTGCCGACGCTTCCTGGCTTCCCCTTGGGCTCAATGCCTATTACTGGCAAGATATTCTAAACTACCATCCGGAAGAAGCATTGTCGCAATACAAGGGAAAAGTGTTGATGCTTTTTGCAGAAAAGGACTATCAGGTCGAAATGAATGAATTGCAGAAATGGAAGCCCTTTATCGACAAGAAGGTGCAGACAAAAGTGATTCCGGGTTGCGGACATGGTTTTATCCCTATAGGCAATGCCATTGGGCCAGCACAACTGCAAGTAGCAGGATCCGTGGATCCTCTTTTTATTCAGGACGTGATCGCATTCATCCGCTGATTAAAAGCGGTTTTTCATGATTCGGAAGTGAAGCGAAAGATTCGGTAATGTTCCGATGGAAATTTCGGCAGATGCATTCATCTGATAATCCTCGCTTAGTTTCTTTTCATAGCCAAACCCTAGTTGGTAAAGAGTAAACTGTCCAAAAGGAACCTTTTGAGAATCTTTAATTGCCCCACTTCCATCCTGCTTGTAAGTTTGGTAGCGTAAATGGCCATAGCCGATGCTGAGTGCGTACGACATAAACCACGCATGATCATCATCAAATTCCCGGTGCTTAAAATAGCCCAATTTTCCCCACGTGAAATTGAACAGATTAACCTGTGCTTTTGAATCTAAGCGGCCGAGCGGATTGAGAAGCGTTCCATGCATTCCCTGATATGTAAGGCTCTGGTAGCGGCAATACCGATCATCAATCCAGTGTTGATGGTAATAACCCAGACTTGGGAATTGAACCAATTGACTTAATTGCGTACCCGATCCCAAAGCGTTATAGGTCTTCTTCAGAAAGAATCCGACTGGTGCCTGACTGATTTCAATCCCATCCCGGTGCTGTCCATTGGCAGTGTTTATAATAAATACGCCAATTATTGCTGTTAAAATATGTCTTCCTCTCATCCTGATTATCTTGTTAATACAATTCGTTTGCTGTTCAAGTCGACCGCAGCATCAATAAATGATTTCACACTAGTCCATTCCGACTTATTCAATAACACTTGCTTGTAGGTTTTGCTGGCTTCGATAATAATCATATTACCCTCCTGTCGAGCCACCATGGTATAAGAACCTGATTCATTGTCGACATCTATATTAAATGCCTCCAGTCCACTTACTTTCATTCCAATGGGTAGCTCAAAGCGAAGCTTGTAAGATATTACACGCGGATAACCGAAATAAATATCCTGGTTGCGTATACTGTCTTCGCTGTCTATAATTTCCAATTGCTGACCCAACAAACGCCCCAGGTCCAGCACGTAATATGCTCCTGCTTGTCCGCATAAACCTTCGACCACATATTCCTCTTTGTATCGAAGCTGCGGCGCATCTGTCAAGCGACCATTTTCGATCAATTCAAATTTGTTGTAATCCTTAATTTCGTAATATTTATTCCGGTGACTGTTCTTTAGCTTTTTTAATGAGGCTTTATTCAATTCGTATGTTAAGGTCGTATCTCTTCGTTGCTTTTCCGATTGGTATTCCTCCCGGTCCATGTCTTCATACCAAACTCTATTGGTTCCTACCTGCAGGTAATCCTCACCAAACATGGTGTTTAAATCCCATTGAAATATGGTATAAGGCATGTCTCTTACATAGCCATAGCGTGCATATCCTTTTAAGGTCACCTTATTTTCCACTTCAATTTTCTGGTAGCCAGGCAAGAGTTTTGCGTTTACCTCATACAGGTAGGTATTTTCCTCAGATGGAGCCTGGGGCAAAGTATCCCGTGAAACGTGAATCTTCTTTGAAGACTTCGCAGGTTTAACAATAAATACTTCGGTGCCCTTCAAAGAGTTCGATACCTCTCCCATCAGTGAATACACATTAAAGACTTGCAGAATTTGACCCGTTTCATGAATACGTAACCCTATCGTAATCTCATTGACTGAGATGATATCATCCAAAGCGCCAAATTGCCTTGGAATGCCGACAACATAATCGTATTCAAGGTTTTTCTTCTGAAGAATCCGCTTCATAATCAATACGAAACGGAAATTATTCAAAACATCCTCCGGATCGTCCGCTACTTCAAAATGATAATAGGCCCTGTAGTATTCATAGAACTTATTGACATAGGTTTCCGGATCCATGTTTTCATGCGCATACTTAAGGGTAAAGTCCCGCATCACATGGGAGTGAGTGAGCTCTTCATTTTTGTATTCCAGAGAATAAATCAAGTCTTTTATCTGGCTCTTTCTCACTTTTTGCAAGGCCTTTCCTTTGCTGGTATTGCCGAACTCACTGAGTGATTTACCTGATTTAAATCGCGAGATGGAATATTTGACAAAGGGGAAAGTAACCGTGCCCGGACTCCAGAATTCAGCCTTATTTCGGTCGCGCATTGAATCGACAAACCTGTAAGCGAAGTTATTCTTATCCCCTTTACTTTTTTGAATCTCAGGCGCACCATTCATGGATTTCCAATTGAATTGAATGTTCTTGCTCAGCTTGAAATCCATCACATGGTAGCATACCGGATAGTTTAAATTAAGGCGACGCAAATTGTAATAATCCCTCCAGAATGTGCGCACAACTCCTGAGGTGTAGCTCGAAAATACATTTTCATAATACTGCTCGATTTCGATGATATCGCCAGGCTCAAGACCTGGAACCGGAATTTTCGTGCCGTTGGTAAAATCCGGTAAATAAAACCCATAATATCCAATTCGGTCTTCTATGCGAATCTCATCTGAAACAGCTTTGGACTTGTCCAGTAAAATAGTGTCGCCATTCGGTTTGATAACCTTGACTTCCAAAATTTGATTCTCTTCCAATTCAAATTCCGAAAAATCATTAATTGCAAAATGATCCTGAAGAAGAATACGTTTAAAATGGTATTCGCGGGACGCTTCTCCGACCGGTTGCTTTTTGGCATTCACATGCTGAACGGCTATATAATTTAATAAGATTACAGCTGACTCATTCTTCCATTTGTCAGGAACTGCCTGAAATTTCAAGATTGAATCATCTAAATGAATCTCTGACTTTAATTGATCACGGCCTTTTTCAAGAGTCTTTTCAAGCTCCGTTTTCTTTGGACTTTTATCCTTCTGGGCAAATATTGGATGAGTAAAGGAAAGCGCTAAACTCAGTACTATCAGATAAGTTATTCTCATTTTCTTATCGCGTTAAGAGTACAAAATCACTGTAAAATCTGGACATTTCGAGTTGAAGAGCATTCCATTCCTTTACTCTGTCCACCGGAATAATCCCATTGTAAAAGATGATTTCCTTGTTAAAAAGAAGCTTATCACCTTCCAGATGATACTCCATTAGTATTCGGTAATCCTCATTCTTTACATCAATTTTTTTGGGTGAAAACTCGAGCTTATATCCTTTTGGGATGAACACGGATCGACTCACCTGATTGAACACTTTATATCCAACATCCACATCGGATATCCGGCTTGTATCCAATTCAAGGGCATTCTATTCGCCGACCCAGTCCAACTTTAAGAATAATTTATTGTCAGCTTTCAAAGCATGGTTCTTAACCCGCAAATCGTAATCAAATGTTACTGGCTGCACCCGGTCTGTAAGATCCGAGAAGTGAATATTATTTACCTGTAAACTTGTATTTTGATCATTGAGGTAACGCTCCAATGCCGTTGCTCTGCGATCGGATTTAAGTTCATTATAAAAGCGTAAAATATTCGTTTTACTTTCTCCGCGATAAACCTCCTTCGCCTGGCCTATCAAGTCTCCATCGTCACTTAAAGTGAAGGATTCTGTTTTTTCGCATTGATTCCTTTCGTAACCGAGGTTAGGAACCCTATCGAGTAAAAACGTATCCCCATTTTCAATCAGGACTTGCCTGCCCTGAATGCGGTGTGCATAATCGCCCAATTCGATATAATCCTCTGTAGGGTCCAGGAAATAGCGTTTTCCATCCAGATTCAGGGTACAGATCATGTGATTGTCTACTGCCAAACTTGGAATGGAATAATCATACGCTATCCTGCGTGTTCCTATCCAGGTAACATGTGCATCGTAACCCAAACAACGAAGCATTTGTGTAAGTAGATTGGCCATCCCTTTGCAATCCCCGTATCGATCTTCGAAAACATTTTGACATGCTTCCGGCTGAAAACCCGCTATTCCATCCTCATAAGCGATGTAGCGAACATTGTCCTGAATCCAGTAATATACCGCCTTAACCTTTTCCAGGTCTGATGTCTTGCCTTGTGTCAGTTCCCTCGCTTTTTCAGCCACTTTGCTTGTGTCGTTTTCAACATTGCTCACCAACTTGTGGTACCAGGCATATAAATCGGAAACAGAGCCCAGAATATTCTTTTCCTTTCCTGATTTATCCTCATATTTTTTCAAGGAAACCAAAACATGTGGCATTTGGTGTGTAGGCCCGGTAGCATATTTTTCCCTTTTTAAAGGCTGCATATTCGAAGCTTCAAAATGGATGTAATTGTATTTGGTTCGCTTCTGTCCTCTCTTTTTAGACTTGGTATCCGATTCTGAGTCTGCATCCCACCCCATTTGTTCCCGAAATGTCTCAATCTTGCTCCCTCTTGGATTTCGTGTACTTCTCGAAATATTAAAGCCACTCAGATTCTTTTCAATTATCTCTGCGTCCAGCCAGTCAGGTATTTTAAAGGTGACACTCTTTTTGCCCATTGGCATATAATCCAGAAAATAAAGATTCGTCAGGTAGGTCACATTGTCGTAAACCACGGAGTATACATAATCCAATTGGGTTCCCTGAGCAGGTATTTTCGCACTAAAATACTTTAGCCGCGCATCGGTATAAAACATTCCATCCACTTCATAAGAACTCGAGAAGGTGGTTTTGTAATACCATTTATGTTTTTCGCGAAAAGCTTCATAAGAATAATAAATCGGAGAAACGGTCATTAAGTCATTGTAATAAACCTGATCCCGGTAATCAGTAAAATCATTCAATGCCAATACGGATTGGTAATAAGTCACCTTTGCTTTTAGCTCGGTGACCATATCATCCATCTTCTCATCTTCCTGGTCCTCTCGCTTTGATTTTCTGGAACCTTTCTTATCCTCCAGATAAAACTCAACCAATACTTCGCTCTGATTGGTATAAAAAGGATCATCCGGATATTTTTTCGCTAAAGACGACGCCAATTCTCTGTTTTCAAGCGTAATAAATGGCTGGGTTGTTTTGTACTTAAGCAGTTCCTGAGGCACGCTGTTGCAGGCGCTTAGAGCCAGGAGGCCCGCTCCCAATCCTACTGCTTTTATTCGATTATATCCCATTTGTTTTGGTTCGGTTTAAAGTTTCTATGTTTATTGGCATGAATGAAATCATCCATTTCTCCGCAGGAAACGAATTTTAATATTGAATTTACTTACGTTCGATAAGCTGGCTTCTGCACAAAGGTGGTAATACCAACTCATCCCCATTCTGGCTTGAAACCCAAAGGTTCCATTGAGATTTGGCGTATAAGTTTCCCTTTCAAAATCGACATAAGAATTACTTGAAATAAATGCTTTTCCTTTGGTGAGTTGGTAATTGAACCCAAAACCGCCCGTCGCAAACCAAAAGAAACGGTCGTCAAATTCTTTGTTAAATAAGGGCTTTCCCCAAGCCCAATTCACACTAACGCCTATTTGATGGTAATCTCCTTTTATTCCGTTATAAGGCATATAAGTCGCATCTGAATGGGTGTATATACCCGTTCCGTATTCGAATCGACAGTCCCAGGTACGGTAAAAACGATCCTTTTTCCAATGTTGCCTAAACCAACCAATTCCTCCCAATCCATTGTAATTGTCAAGCTTTGGTCCATTCGGAAGAAAGGGGTTTAAGGAAATACTTGGTGATATCAATTCTATACCCGTATTTACCTGAGCATGGGCGTGAAAGCCCAGAATTAAAACGGCGAAAAGGCCCAACTTAATCAGCTTCTTCATCGTACCCAATTTTATCTTATTCATCATTGGATCCCTCCATTTCCTCCACTTTATCTCCTTTGGATTGGCCGTCATCCGTCGTTTTAATTTCTTCTTTCTCCTGTTCTGCTTTCTTTGTCACAAGGAGCTTTTTCCTGTTGGTTTCTGCCACGCATTGAACAAGGTCCAATACATCGTTCCACTTGTTGGCCCCCAATCGTTGGCCAGTAAATGTTTGAATGGCAATAATTTCAACCTGTTCATCATGAATTGTGTGGGAAACAGAAAAGGAGCCCGCTTCATTTTCCACGGTGGTGTCCAAATAGCGTAATCCGGAATACGAATATTTTGCGGCATCCTTCAGTATAATAACCGTTTTAACGGTCTGAGGTGTTCGCATCATTATCCCGGTTTGCCGAATACTATCTTCCGCATCCAGATGATAAATCGTTTCACCAAGCAGTCGTCCGATATGAAATATTTTAATCGTGTCCGATTCACCCAGCAGGCTGTTTAGTGTCATCTTATCGGTGAATACCAGTTCCGGACTTCCCAATTCTCTTGCCGGATCATTCAACCTAACGAAGCTGTAATCTTCAAAACCATAATTACGGTTCCTGAAATAATAAGTCAATTGCTTCTCTGCATATTTCAGGTCGTCGTGCCAGTACCTGTCAGCAACTTCCTCCATGCGATCCCACAAATCCCTTCTTTCAATAAAAGGATGGCTTGAAACAATCCCCAGCGCATAATTTTTCCCGTACAAGCGCTTGTAATCGTCGTCGAACAAGAGGGTATGCGGTAAATATTCCATCGGTGAAAACCGACTTTGGCCTGTGAATGCGTTTTTCCTTTCTGCATTCACCCGGGTTCCATCAATTGATAGTGTCCAGGTCGTTGTAAGCAGGTTATCTTTTGGACCAGATTCTGGTAACTCTTCAAATCGCAGACCCGGATGTTTTTCCGAGCGCTGGAAATCAATAAAGACAGCATTGGTTCCCTGAATAGACGGATCCAGTTCATTGTAAGTGGAATATGGATCGAATTCCGTGTATATTTCATTCTCCTGTTTGACCCGGATTCCCAAATAGACTTCATCCGCAGAAACAACATCCTTCCAGGTACCCAATTCCTTCGGAACTGCTGCCATCCATTCGTATTTAACCTTAAACTTATCCAGTACCCTGCTCAGTATAGCAAGGAAATGTGCATCACTCATTTCGTAAGAAATGCTGTGTTGGTTAAGGAAACATTCACTTCGGTAGTAGGAATAGAACTTTCTTGCAACAGAACCGCTGAACTTAAAAGTGCCCATAAAATTATCTTTCGCAAAATCGAGGGCAACACCAGACTGACTCAATTCTCTATCCTTTCGGATCTCATTGATATAAGGCAATAACCAGGAAGGGTCGTACTCTTTGTTTTCAGAAAGTATTTCCCCTTTAAGTTCTTCTCTGGCTTTAGAAAAAGCTACCTTGACATAGGGTTCTTCGCTGCTTTTAGTGCTCCAGTATTCAGGCTTCAGGTTTTTTCTTTTTCCATCAGTGAGACGGTAAGTGATCCGGTTTTCGTTTCTGCTTACTTCCTTTAAAACCGGAGCCTGGTTCATGGCTTTCCATTTCAATTCAAATGGACTTCCTATTTCAAAGTCGACGGTACGTTGCAAAATCGGAAAAGACTCATGCATCCGCATAATGAAAAAGCCTTCCTCCGAAGTTGGGTAAATGACTTTTCCCTTGGAGTTAAATTTAATATTCTCTCCGTAACGCTCAATTTCAATTATATCCCCAAACTCCAATCCCGGAACCGGTATTTTTCGATTATCTAAATAATGCCACGATTTTCCCGTATTTCCATTGGTATATATGTATTCTCCATAGACTTCTCTGCTATGATCCAATTCGATTACAGAGCCATCACTTTTAATAACCCTTACATTTAAATAGCTTTCATCATCCAAAGCAAATGATGAAAAATCTTCCAAAGCATATTCATCACGCAGTAAAATGCGATCCAGAGAATACTGCCCGATGCGGTAGCCTTCTTTCGATGAATAAGCAAAATACTTTGCATAGGATGATAAGATGATTGCTGAACTTTTGGACCATTCAGCGGGTATTTCCTGACGTTTAAATACCAGGTCTTCCGAAGCAATTTTTTGTACACAGGATTCTTTGGCTTGCTGAAACCATTCCCGTTTTAAGGTGTCGAGCCGCGATTGAGCCTTTACGAATGCAGGACTCAAGAGAATAAGTGTTAGAACTAACTTTTTCATTCCTGACCTATTTTTTAATGAACACCACATACTTAGAATAGAATTCGTGAATGAGCTTTCTGTTGTTTTCCCAATCTCTTCTCTCTTCCCATCCAACGGTACCGTCTGGAATTTCGAAAGAAGCATGCATCACCAAATCAATCCCGGCTTGTGAATAATAAAGCAGACTGCTAAAGGATTTGGATTGAACTGAAACAGTATCTGGTAAGTTAGCTACCTGCCATCCATCTGGAATTTGTACATGAATCTCATGGTTTTCCTTCACCTTATAGCTAAAACTCAAGCCACATTGCCGAGACTTATCCCATTGCAATGAATAATAGGGCAACTCGACAAAATTTACTTTAAGATAGACACTGGAATCTGTCGTCAGACTCAGGTCATTGCATGCAATATCATACGAGAAATGGGTCGACCCTAAACGATAGAAGATGGAATCCTGTTGAATATTGGAAAGGGTGTTTTCCAGTCCCTGCCGGTTCAGATATCGCTCAAGAGCCGTTTTTCTCCGGTCGCTTTTCTTTGATTCAAAATACCGCATGATGCGCGTATGACTTTCTCCTTTATGCGATTCTTTTACCTTCCCCTTTAGAACCGCTCCATCTAAATGCATATCCGCGTAGATATTTACGGCATTCCTCTCTGCGGGTAAATCCGGAACACTGTCAAGAATGTAGCTTGCTCCATCTTCAATCAGCACTTCCCTTCCCTGAATCCTGTGTGCATAATCTCCAAAGCCAATGAGGTCTTCGGTTGCGTCGAGAAAATATCTTTTACCATTCAGATTGAGTGTGCAAATCATGTGGTTATCCACCGCCATACTGGGTTCAGAATAGTTGTAAGCAATCCTGCGGGTTCCAATCCATGTCAGTCTGGCGTCGTACCCTTGCGATTTCAGCATTTCGGTTAAGAGATTCGCCATCCCCTTGCAATCGCCGTAGCGATTTGCATAGACCATCTGACAGGGTTCCGGCTTAAACCCAGCCAGTCCATCTTCAAAAGCGAGGTAGCGAACATTGTCTTGCACCCAGTAAAAAATAGCTTTCACCTTTTCTTCATCCGAATGCAATCCTGCTGTCAGTTTTGCCGCTTGCTCTTTTACTGCTTCTGGCTTATTACCAATGCTCTGCACCAACCGACGGTACCAGGAATACAAATCATCCAAATTACCCATTACATGGTGCACCTCCCCATTCTTGTCTTTGTATTTATCGACCCGGATCAAAAGATGAGGGAGATAATAAGTCGGACCTTCCTCTGCAGCATAGGCATCTCTTGGCTTCACATTTGTCAATGAATAGGTTCTATACTGATACACGCGTTCCTTCTCTTTTTCACCCCGGTAGGAATCATACCAATTGTAATCCAACCCTTCTTTTCGTTGATGAATGCGACGGTAGTCGGCAATGTGGCTAAAATTGGGCATTCCTTTTTCTGTCTTCACCCATTTGCCATTTTTCACGACAGTATTCAAATCCAGCCATTCCGGAGCACGTACAATTATTTTTCTCCTTTTTACCGGAAAAGATTCAGAAAAATAAACGTTGGTGAGGTAGTTCACATTTTCATAGTCCTGGGAATAGGTGAAACGCAGCTGTGTTCCAACGGTAGGCATATACGCACTAAATGAATTTAGCCGGGCGTCACTGTAAAAATACCCATCCACCTCATAGCTCATGTCTGTGGTATTCGGTTGAAACCAGTTTTCTCCAAGTTCTTTGGGAGCATAGCTTGCCATAATTTTGCTGGTCGTCATGTGCTTATTATAGAATACAGCAAATTGAAAGCGGGCAGCTTCATGCAATGACAAGATTGTGTAGTAATAGGTGACTCTGGCTTTAAGATGAGTCGTCATTAGTGAGTCTGATCCATGGAAGTCATGGTTGTCATCCAAATAATACTCAATGAGTATTTCGCTCCCAACGTCAGCGAACGACTCTTTTGGGTATTCTTTCCTAAGCCGCAGGGCTATGTCTGTATTTACATCGTCTACAAAGGGTCTATCCGTATGGTAGCGATCAAAGTACTCACGTTCTTTCCTCGAAGAAGAACAGGATGCGGTAAGGACAATAAATACCAGGACCAGAAGGGTCTTAAATTTTGGCATGATTCAATGCCGGAATTTAGGCCTTGAACCCCTTAAATGTTTTTATCTAATGAAGAAAATCTTTAAAAAGGTGCACGAAATGCCCTTTTAAAATTAGAGTTCCGCATTTATTACGGCCAGGCCTTCCTCAAAACTGCGCGGGGCATAACCTAATTCCCTGATAGCTTTATCCAGAATAAATCCGGTAACAGGTGGTCTTTTTGCCGCTTGTTTTATTCCTTCTGAAGTGCTCGGATGCATATGATTAATAGGTAAGTTCCAGTAGGCGGCTACCCGTTGAACCAACTCATAAACTGACATGAAATCTTTTCCCGAAATATGGAATATTCCCTGGGCTTCCTGTTGTTCTATCAATCTGCAACCCAAGGCAAGATCTTCCGCAAGGGTTGGCGATCGGTATTGGTCGGTTACTACATTGATTTCCTTGCCTGATTCCAGAGCGTTTTTTGCCCAGAGAACAATATTACTTCGGCTCATGTCTTTCACAATTCCATAAACCAAGACAGTTCTGACGATGGCCCATTTCTTGGCTTTCTCCTGAATCATCTTTTCGCCCACTAATTTTGACTCGCCATAAAAGCTGATGGGATTGGGCCTATCCTCTTCCTTGTAAGGTCCCCCTTTCCCATCAAAAATAAAATCCGTGGATAGATGGATCAGGTGGCCATCGTACTGATTGCAGGCGTCGATTAAATAATTTACTGCCGTCACATTGAGTGCAGTACAGGCATCTTTTTCCAATTCACACTGATCCACATTCGTCATCGCGGCTGCATGAATGACCGTATCCGGACGAAAATCTGCAAACAAGGCATCAATCTCGTCTTTGTTGCGAATGTCCATGCTTCGGTAAGCCAGCTTCTCGCCCATGGGATGTCTGTTCGCGCCGGCACCGGTAGCCAAAAAGTCTACCCCTTCAATCTTCGTGTAAAGGTCACTTAGTTTTTGTCCTAATAGACCATTGCTGCCGGTAACGAGAACTCTTTTCATTTTGATGTTTTGTTGGATGATAAACGAAAGAAAGGAAACAGAAGCAGAGACACAAGCAAAATGGCTCCGAACGTAATGAGAGAATACAATTCCGCCAAATCTGAGACATAGGGACCTACAAAGATGTCGGAGCTAATAATCAGCAAGATATGCGAGACAACAAAGACCCATTTCTCCCATTTACTAAGTTTCTTGTCGAACCAGGCTTTGACCAAAATAAATTGAGCAGGGAGCAGAAAAATAAAATAAGCCTTCCAGGCCAGCGGCGATAAAAGTGGTATCAATGCTAAAAATAAAGCCATTCCTTTCAAGCTCTTTTCCTTGTTTTGGCTTAATCTGAAAAGCTGCATTGCAGGCCAGGACCCAATGAGCAACACCAAAACGTAGGTGAATCTTTTCGCCTCATCCATGGATAGTGAAATCAGGTTGGTGCTGATTCCCAGTCCGGCGTCCTCTTCCACCGTTAACCGCCAAATGGCTGCAAACAAGCTTTGGTTTTTATGAAGGATCATTGGAAATCCCTGCGCAATTTCTTTCCACCAATACTGGTAATAATGCAAGGTAAGATCCACCCCGAAAAAGAGAAATACCGGAATATTGAGCAACAGCACCCAGGCAATTGTCGCGAAGAATACTTTCCACTGACGCGTAAAAAGGAACCATACCACGAAAAACAAAGTATATACTTTCAATGCCAGCGTGATTCCAAAAAGCAAAGCTGCAGGTACAGGTTTGTTTGCTATTTTCCATAGATAAATTCCCTCTATGCATAGAGCCAACATGTAGATATTGATCTGAAGATTGGCCGTATTGTCTAGGATATATTTGAATGCAAGGAAAAAAGGAACCTGGAAACGAATATCGAGAAAGGACATCTCCTCTTGTTTTACCGCGCGATTCAGCACCAATGGTTTTTGGTAAACAAGCAAACTGAGTCGTTTAAAAATATGCCAAACCGCCCACAGAGAGCCTAATTGCCATAGAATGCGGAGTCCAAGGGGTGAAATGGAATCAATTGCGTAGACGACGATTCCAAACAGGGAAAACAAGGGAGGCCAGGTATTGAGCCAATGACTGTAAATGTCTTTTGCATGCCAGGCATAATCACCGGCAATAACATACCCGACCAAATCTCCTTCCAACCAGGAATCACGTAGGCTTTCTTCAAATAAGATGAATGCGAGTAAGTAAAAGAGAATATGTCGGGCCCTGGTTAGATTCACCCGACAAATGTATTGGATTATTTTCTTGGATGTATGTTCTTGTCAAGGCTGTATTTTCCCGGGCCAAAGACAAAAACCACCGTAAACAGGAAGAAATACAATAAGGCCATTTCCATTCCCTTAAAACCCCGGTCCCAGCCCGCGCCAAATGCAGCCACAAGCATGGTGAACATCACGGGTATGGCAGCATAACGCGACCAAAGCCCCACCGCCACCAATGCAGAACAAATTGCTTCCGCAAATACCGCCAGAACAAGTGAAACAACCGGTCCCATGCCAAGGAAAGAATAGAACTTGATTTCTTCTCCTGAAAATAGCCGTTCGAGCTTTGGAATTCCATGGTTCAGCAGCATCCCGGCAGAGGCAAAAAGACGTAAAAATAAAAGAAAGAAATCGGTAGAGGATGAGGAAGGTATGCGCTTATTCATGACTTTAATTCCAGGAGGGAGTGCTGATTAAATCCGGAGTCAGGTGAAACATTAATGGAGTAATTTCCGGATTCAGGTATTCGTTCAGCGGCAATTCTGACAGTAAATCCATAACAGCCAGTTCATCTGCTGCAAAGACAATCATCCACAAACTACTTCGATCCATTGCAACCGAATAGCCTGCAATGCGACCTAATGACAGTAGTTTGTCGATTTTCTGGCGGTGCTCCGGAATACGAGATACCATTTCTTCGGTGAATGCGGGAAGTTTACTGAATACTTGAAAATATTGCATGTCATTACAAGATTACAAAAAAAGGCCGGCACATACCATGCCGACCTAAAACCACAAAAAACTACTTAGGCTTGTTTGTTCAATTGAATATTCATGTGCAGGCGAACTTCATCGCTTACTACTACTCCACCTGCTTCCGTAACGGCATCCCAATTCAAACCAAATTCTTTCCGGTTGATTTTGCCAATCACTTCAAATCCGGCTTTTTCATTGCCATAAGGATCGGTGGCCTTTCCTCCCAATTCAGCATCCAGTGTAATTTCTTTCGTAACACCTTTGATGGTGATATTGCCTTTGAGTTCGAAACGGTCTGCATCCAGTTTCTGGAAAGAAGTGGATTCAAAACTCAATTCAGGGAAACGTTCGGAGGCAAAGAAATCTTCAGACTTCAGGTGCCCGTCGCGTTGCTCGTTATTGGTATCGACACTGGCAGTTTCGGCTGCAAAGGCCACTTTGGCACCTTCGAAACCGTTTTCACTTTCAATCAGTTCTCCGCGAAATGAGCGGAAATAACCGGTAACAGTGGAGATCACCAGGTGTTTTACTTTGAATTGAACTTCAGAATGGGCTGGGTCGATAGCCCAGGCGGTTGATGTTAATGTTTGTGTTGTCATGATTTTAAGATTTAAGGATTGAGTAATGAGGTTGAGATTAATATTATGGTTGGGCAGGGAGTTCCATTAAGAGGAGCTCACTGTTTTCTAATGCTTTTAGTTGTTCGATGTTTCCCTGACTGATTCCCATGCCATCCCGACGTTTGAGAGTTTCACCGGCCACTTCGACTTGACCACTAATGACAAATAGATAAAGAATGGATTCGTCTTTATGCTTGATGTAAGAAGTGCTATTTCCGGCTTCGAGGTTGCTCAGACTAAACCAGGCATCCTGATTGATCCAAAGTGCCTCTCCTTCTTTTGGAGAAACAACGGTTTGCCAGGTATTTTTTCGATCTTCTGACGAAAAGCTCAATTGCTCATAACGGGGAGTAATATTGGCTTTTTTCGGAAAAATCCAAATCTGAAGGAAATTTGTTTCACTGTCTTTGAGATGATTGTATTCCGAATGAAAGATGCCTGTTCCGGCACTCATGATTTGCACATCACCAGTTTCAATAACTTTATGGCGGCCAGTACTGTCTTTATGTTCCAGTGCTCCTTTTAAAGGAATGGACACGATTTCCATGTTCTCATGTGGATGGGTACCAAATCCGGTTCCGCCCTGGATAATGTCGTCGTTCAACACACGAAGTGCTCCGAAATGAATCCGCTCGGGATTCATGTAACTGGCGAATGAAAAGGTGTGATGGGAATCCAACCATCCGTGGTTGGCGTGTCCGCGGGTATCTGCCCGGTGAATAAGGGTATTCATGGTTTTATCCTCCTTGGTAGGTAAATGTTCAAATCCCACTTGTGCTAAAGTCTTCTTCTCCCCTGCAAATGCGGCAGGCACACCCAGCGCTGATGCAGCTGTAAGGATGGATTTGAGGAATTGAGCACGTTTCATTTTACATTAAATGTATTTACATCTATTGTATTGACATTTTTCGTGCCAAAATAAAACCGACAGAAGTCGGCTTATTAAGAAATCATTTCTGTTTCAGAATAACAGTCTTAAAGGATTGAGCTTCCTTAATAGTTCCGATAATTGACCAGTCACCAAATTCATTAAAGCGCAAAGAAATTGGACCAGACCAATTGTAATTGGTGTTATTTAGCATTTTACAATACACTAATTGGCCATCAAGTGGATGTAATTTGGCGATAAATAAATTTCTAGTCGGAGCACCCATCTCTTCCCTAAACAATACCCAACTGCTATTTTGTCGATCCAAAACCAGATCCTCAATCCTCATATTACCACTTTGAGACCATTTAACAGGATTGCTCCGCAAAAAACCCCTTTCATTAATATTCCAAAAACTAAGTCCACTTTCAGCAGAGCACACTACAGAACAAAAAAGACCCACATTATGGAATGGTTGATACAATACTGAGTTTGCAGAAAAAATATCTAAACTTGGTACTCCAATATTGGATAATTGGTTCCCTTTATCGTCATATGTCAACACATTCGCAGCTGTTCCTTCCTTTAAATATTGCAGAAACATGGAGTTCATTCCGCTAGTCGAGCGATAATATCCTCTAAGTGCTGTTCCATTGATGCATTTAATCAGCGTATCTGTTGAATTATTAAAAGTATTAAAACGAAATACACTGGGTAATTCTTGATCATGATTATTGTTAACTATAGAAATGATGAATTGATTCGGTTGGTCGAATGCAAATCCTGTTATACTGACGTCTCTAGGAGCTTCGTAAACAAGCCAGGTTTTTATTGTATTTAATTGGTTATCTAAACTTGACAACAAGACCTGTTTTTTGTTTTGAGAATTTAATGTGCAGCGAAAAAGTTGATTTGCATTATCCTGTACCAGGAATTCTCGTGTAGGATCATCGGGAATAAAACCGGTAGAAACTTCTTTGACTAAATTCCCTTGCGTATCAATAAGATGGAAATACGGCGTATTCTTTTTGGAACAGAGAACCCAGCCATTATCGGTGTTAATAATGCTCGATATTTCATTATTGATCAAGTCAGTCTCGTGGAGAGTAACATCTAATGAAATTTCACTCAAGTCCTTTTCAACACTGCTATTTTGCTTCCTACAGGATAACAGGACAAAAATTAATACCAATGGAAATGTCAGTCGAATCATACCCGTGAAAATCCAATAATTTTTACTTATTTGCAATCAATGAGGAATTTTTTCTTAGCTTTGGCTTATATTTTTTTTGTTGGTTTGCTCCAAGCGCAAGTGAGTCATCAATTTGAACTGGTTGGTAATAGCCGGGTTCCATATGCTTCTGTATGGAAATATCAATCTGAAAGACAAAACATTCAACAAAACTGTCCGGTTTTTTATACGCTACAATACACAAGGATGCGTCACAAAGGATCATGGAATTATGGTATTCATGGTGAAGTTGGCTTTTATCGCTATACCAATCACTATGCGTTCAGTGAGTGGATTCCTTCAGGCTTTGTAAATTACAATGTGAATCGAGTCGTGCATGGAATGGGTGGCGGAATTGGTTATTCAGTAGAACATAGGTTAAATACTTCCACCGGATCTTCAAACACATTAAATGGCACATATCTGCTGGCCGAAAGTTCTGTGGGCTGCATGACTATGCGGGCGGATGAAATTAAAGATGACATCGGGAATCGACCTGTAGTGGACATCTATGCATTAAAACAACCCTTTGTTTATACTCATTTGTTTTTGGGTCTCTCCCACAATATGCCATGCTTCAGCTTTGGTGTATTAAGAGGAAAGCTTGGAGCCGATTTTACCGCCAGTCTTGACAACGGTATAAAGTCTCAAGTCAGTTACTTGCTTGGAATTGGCTTTATCCCGGTAAAAAAGAAATCTGAGTAGCTTCCTCCGGATACTTTTCCAGAACCATTCCAGCTGTAATTCGGCAATCCTCTGCATTTCCCTATCTTTGCAGATTCAATATGGAAAAACTGAGTGCAAGCCCCGTCACTACTGGCAAAAATCTATACATCGAATCCTACGGTTGTGCCATGAATTTGGCCGACTCGGAAGTGATTGCCTCGATCCTTCAAGAGAATGGATACAAAACCCAGGAAGAGGAAGACAATGCCGATATCGTGTTTCTGAATACCTGCGCTATCCGCGAGAATGCGGAAGACAAAATCTGGAACCGCTTGCAGATGCTGAAAGCAGCAAAAAAACATAAACCGGATCTAATCGTTGGTGTGCTGGGCTGCATGGCCGAACGCCTTAAAGCCAAACTTCTCGACCAGAATCAATTGGTGGACTTAGTAGTTGGCCCGGATGCATACAGAGACTTACCAGGTTTATTGGCTAAAGTAGACGACGGACAAAAAGCCGTGAATGTATTATTAAGTCGCGAAGAGACCTATGCAGAGATCGCTCCGATTCGTTTGAATAGCAACGGTATCAATGCCTTTATCTCCATCATGCGGGGTTGCGACAATATGTGTTCCTTCTGCGTGGTGCCCTTTACCCGCGGCCGCGAACGCAGCCGAGACCCCTACTCCATTGTTCGCGAAGCAGAACAGCTGGTGGCAGATGGATACAAGGAAGTAACCTTATTGGGACAAAACGTTGACTCCTATAAATGGACCTCAGAAGATGGCAGCGAATCTGTGAATTTCGCACGGCTTCTTGAAATGACCGCTCAGGTAAACCCGAATTTGCGCGTTCGTTTTTCTACCTCGCACCCCAAAGACATTACGGACGAAGTGCTGCATACCATTGCGAAGTACGAAAACGTTTGCAACTATATTCATCTTCCAGCCCAAAGCGGAAACAGCCGGGTGCTCAAATTGATGAACCGCACCTACGACCGCGAATGGTACTTGGAGCGCATGAGTCGTATTCGCGAAATCATCCCCGACTGTGGAATTTCCTGCGACATCATTGCTGGCTTCTGTTCTGAAACAGAAGAAGAACATAAGGACACCCTTAGTTTGATGGAGCTATGCCAGTTTGATTTTTCTTATATGTACTATTACAGCGAACGCCCGGGTACTTTGGCTGCGCGTCGCTATCCCGATGACATACCGGAGGAAGTGAAGAAACGGCGCCTGCAGGAAATTATCGATCTTCAGAATCAAATTTCCAGAGATAAGAATGCGAAACTGGTCGGTAAAGTTTTTCAGGTATTGATCGAAGGGGATTCCAAAAAATCCACCACCGACTTCAAGGGCCGCAATGACCAGAATATTATGTGCATCTTTCCGAAAGACGGCGTACATCGTCCGGGAGATTATGTAAATGTTGAGATTGAGAGGACGACCACTACGTCATTGATTGGGCGGATTGTTTGAAAGACTTTGCGATTTTGAGACATTGAGATTTTGAGACGGTGAGATGTTGAGATAGTGAGAAAGTGGGATTTCTCTAATTTCCATTTTCCAAAGTCCATCTGCCAATAAACCCTCCCAGCTCCATCATCCAGGCAATGCCCATGTGAACCATGATTCCCCCAACGATGCTGCGCGTCTCGTAAACCAGAATTCCCAAAATCATACCACCAAACCAGGAACTGATCGTTTCTCCCAGTGGTTTTCCAAAGTGAATGGTACAATACATCAACGCAGCAAAGGGAATACTTGCCGGACCCAGAAAACGGCTAAAGGCAATCACCAGAAAGCCCCGAAAGAAGAATTCGATGTAGATGAAGTCCATGCCATAGAATAGCTCATACAAAGCAATTTGCGCCTTGTCTGGCGGAAACTCATCGGTGAATAAGCGCGCAGCTTTCGGATAGTACTGAATAAAATCTTTCTGTGTTGAGGCCAGGGCAATCAACGGCATCATCATCAATAAAAGAAGCAGGTAAGCCGACCAATCCACTCCTTTGAAGGTACAGCCATACAAACGGGGCACTCTTTTCCTGTCGACCATAAACCACCAGGCCACTGCAAACAGCGACATCAGCGGTCCGAGTATCATCATATTGGTCAGGCGAATGCCATAGTCCCAATTTTCAAAATGATGGTAGACCCAAGTTGCATGCTCCTGAAAACCACTACGAAGAGAAAAAGCGACCAGAGCCAGCAGCAGCAACGAAAGGAGTAGTAGGTAGTTGGTAGTATGTGGAAGGTTATCAAATGCACTATCGCCTTTGGGCTGTCGGTCCAATGCCAAAAAATATACTCCCAGGAATGTCAATACAGGAAGTCCATAAAACAACAAAGCCTTCAGATAAAAGAGTCCTTCGGCTTCGAGCCAGTTCCTTTTCAGATGAAAGCAGTATTCGAAAAAGGTAGCCAATGCTGCCAGGAGAAAAGACAAGACAATTGCCTTCAAAGGGATCCTTTCAACGAGGTAGTGGCGAAGAATTGAGACAATCTTTTTCAATGCGGCAAAATACAGATTGTGTGCGCATTGTCAAAAAATCCACAACTTATCGTCATCGACTTATTCCCCCTCCTTTTGGCGTAAATTCGAAAACAGATTTCCCGAATACATGTACCTGATATTTGACACCGAGACCACTGGCTTACCTAAGAATTACAATGCCCCAATCAGCGACAGCGAAAATTGGCCGCGTTGTGTGCAAATTGCCTGGCAGTTGCATGATGAAAAGGGATACCTGGTTGAGGCGCAAAACCTCATCATTAAACCGGAAGGCTTTGATATTCCCTTCAACTCGGTTCAGGTACACGGCATCACGACAGAACGCGCCCTGGCTGAAGGACATCCGCTTCAAGAGGTGCTGGATACTTTTGCCAAAGTTGTAGAAAAGACAAACTATATCGCCGGTCACAATATCGAATTCGACCTGAACATTATGGGGGCTGAATATTTCCGAAGTCAACAGCCCAATGTTCTGGAAGGAAAAGCCTGGATTGATACCAAAGATGAATCCACTGATTTCTGCGCGATTCCCGGAGGAAAAGGCGGAAAATTCAAATGGCCAACCCTGAGCGAATTACACAACAAACTGTTTGGCCGTCCTTTTTCCGATGCACACAATGCCGCTGCCGACGTAGAAGCAACTGCCCGTTGTTTCTTTGCATTAATCAAAGCAGGAGTCGTAAGTCGGGAAGATATTTCTCTGGCGGATGACGTGATGGAAAAACTGGCTGAGGTGGCCAAATCCATTCTTGACACGGTTCAGACCAAAGAAGTTGTCGAAGGGCCCAACCTGAAATTCACCAAGAAGGTGAATACCGCGGCTCCCTCATCTGCGCCCAAACAGCCTTTTGTTCATCTGCATACCCATTCACAGTACTCGGTGCTTCAATCTACTTCTGACGTAGGAGATATTGTAGCGCGTGCTGCCGAACTTAAAATGCCCGGGGTGGCACTTACCGATCACGCCAACATGTATGGAGCTTTTACCTTTTGGAACCATACAGAAAAAGTGAATGCGGGCATTCGCGAAAAGAACGAAGCCCTCGCAGACGGCGAAGAGGCACAGCCCGAGCTCAAGTGCATATTGGGTTGTGAGGTCAACCTGACCGAGGACATGAACGATCGGTCACGCCAAAACAATGGTTACCAAACAGTCTTGATTGCCAAAAACGAAGCGGGATACCACAACCTGGCGAAAATCAGCTCACTGGGTCATACCGAAGGTTTTTACTATGTGCCGAGGGTCGACAGGAATGTATTGCTCGAATACAAAGAAGGCGTTATTGCCACCACCGGATGGATTAATGGCGAAGTTCCGAATCTCATCCTGAATGTCGGCGAAAAACAGGCAGAAGATGCCTTCGTATGGTGGAAAGAGCAATTTGGAGATGATTTTTATGTGGAACTTAACCGTCATGGTTTACCGGAAGAGGAACATGTCAATAAGGTGCTGCTTGAGTTCTGCAAAAAGTACGATGTAAAGTACTTTGCCGCCAATACCAATTATTACCTCAAAAAAGAGCATGCAAAGGCGCACGAGATTCTCCTTTGCATTAAGGATAACGAAAAGCTAAGCACTCCGATTGGAAAAGGACGCGGTTTCCGCTACGGATTACCGAACGACCTTTTCTATTTCATGAGCGCTGAGGAGATGGCCAATTTGTTCTCTGATATGCCGGAAGCATTGAGCGAAACCATTGCCATTGCCGAGAAAATCGAAAGTTTTAAATTAGGTCGTGATGTGCTTTTGCCCAAATTCGAAATTCCTGAAGAATTTGATGACCAGGATGACTATCTCCGTCATCTAACTTATGAAGGCGCGAAGAAAAGATATGGCGAAGTAACTCCGGAAATTGCAGAACGACTTGATTTTGAGTTGGCCACCATCAAACGGACCGGCTATCCAGGCTATTTTCTGATTGTTCAGGATTTCACCACAGAAGCCCGAAAGATGGGTGTAAGCGTGGGCCCCGGAAGGGGTTCGGCTGCTGGTTCAGCAGTAGCTTATTGCATTGGAATCACCAATGTCGACCCAATTAAATACGACCTCCTTTTTGAGAGATTTTTGAATCCGGACCGTATCTCCATGCCCGATATCGATATTGACTTCGACGACCGGGGTCGTGAGAAAGTGATCAATTATGTCATTGAGAAATACGGTCAAAAACAGGTGGCACAAATAATCACCTATGGAACGCTGGGCGGAAAATCAGCGCTTCGAGACGCCTCCCGTGTATTGGAATATCCTTTGGCAGAAGCAGACGTTTTGGCCAAGTCCTTCCCAGCTAACCCCTCTACCAGTTTAAAAAAGCTACTCGAACCCGGCGGTATCAGTCCGAAATTACTCGATAAATTAAATCCTCAGGACAAAGAAAAGGCTTATAAATTCCGTGAAATGGCTGATGCCGGAGACACCCGTTCCTCCGTTATCCAGCAAGCCAAAGAACTGGAAGGTTCCGTTCGAAATACCGGAATTCATGCCTGTGGCGTTATCATCACTCCGGATGATATTTCCAAATTTGTTCCGGTAGCCATGTCGAAAGACTCATCCCTGCTATGTACCCAATTCGACAACAGTGTCGCTGAATCGGCAGGGCTATTAAAAATGGACTTTTTAGGCCTTCGCACCCTGACCATTATCAATGATGCAATAGATGAAGTGCGACGCCGGCATGGAATAGCGTTGGTGGCCGATGATTTTCCATTAGATGATACACTAACCTACGAGCTCTTTCAAAGAGGAGAAACCAATGGCATCTTTCAGTTCGAATCCATCGGGATGCAAAAGAACCTGAAAGAGTTAAAACCGGATAAGTTTGAGGATTTGATTGCCATGAACGCCCTGTATCGTCCGGGACCAATGGAATACATTCCCAACTACATTGCCCGTAAACATGGCCAGGAACCAGTAACCTATGACCTCCCGGACATGGAAGAGTACCTGTCTGAAACATACGGTATTACCGTTTACCAGGAACAGGTAATGCGGCTGTCTCAAAAGTTGGCAGACTTTACCAAAGGTGAAGCGGATACCCTCCGCAAGGCCATGGGTAAAAAGCAGAAAGCGGTGCTGGATAAAATGAAGGCCCGCTTCGTTGATGGCGCAAAGGCTAAAGGGCATCCGGAAGATAAGCTTAATAAAATATGGACCGATTGGGAGGCTTTTGCACAATACGCTTTTAACAAATCGCATTCTACCTGTTATGCTGTGCTGGCATTCCAAACAGGATACCTGAAAGCACATTATCCACAGGAATTCATGTCTGCCGTGCTGAATGCGGAAAAAAGCATTGAGAATCTGACTTTCTACATGTCAGAATGCCGAAGGATGGGTGTTGAAGTGTTAGGACCGGATGTAAACGAATCACAACTCGGATTTTCCGTTAACAAAGAAAACGCCATTCGCTTTGGCTTGTCTGCGATAAAAGGTGTGGGTGAAGGTGCTGCAGCCGAAATCATTGAACAAAGATCAGAAGCAGGTCCGTATACCAGTGTTTTCGATTTGACCAAGCGCGTCAATCTGAAAGCAGTTAACAAGCGTGTGATGGAAGCACTGGCTGTTTCCGGAGCGTTTGATTGCTTCGAGGGCATACACCGGGCTCAATACTTTCATCGCATTCAGGCAGATGAATCCAATATCATTGAAAAGTCGATCAAGTATGGGGCAACATTTCAAAATAACGAAGCTGCTTCTCAAGTATCCTTGTTTGGCGGAGGTACCGACGCTGAATTGCCCGAACCGGTGGTCCCTCCTTCGGATCCATGGGAATTGGAAGAAAAACTCGAGAAAGAGAAAACCGTAGTCGGAATGTACTTATCAGGCCATCCTCTGGATAAATACAGCGTGGAAATGCACGAGTTATGCAGTCACCAGCTAAGAGATCTCCAGAATTTGGATGAATTGATGGGTAAAAATATCATCATCGGAGGCTTGCTTACTGATCTGTTGGAACGTGAAACCTATAACGGCGGATTGATGGGCATTTTTGGAATTGAGGATTATACAGGTCGTTTTGAATTCCGTTTACACAAAGGCATTTATCCAAATTTCCGATCCTCACTTAAAATGGAAAAATACCTTTACATCAAAGGAACTGTAAGCAAGAGATCCTGGCCAAAAGACAGCACCGAATTGGAATTTGTAATTCAGCAAATCGGAACACTACGTGAAATGAGATCACAACTACTGAATTACCTTACCCTCGTTCTTCCAATCCAAAAGGCCAACCATGAACTCGGAGGCAAACTCCAGCGCTTTTTAAAGGAATACCCCGGCGACACTCAATTGAAATTAAAATTAGTGGATACGGAAAGTAAGATTCATCTTCCGATGCGCTCCAGTCAATTGCGTGTCGACGTGCGTAAAGAAGTGCTGGAATATTTCAATCGGGAACAAATTACCTATCATCTGGAAGTGAATAAATAAAAAAACCGGGGTTTCCCCCGGTTCCCAGCACTCCACGTGCTGCTTATTCCACCACCATCATGAAGACGGTATCTCTGGCATAGGTGGATACTTTAACGAGGTATGTTCCGGGCGGCATCGAATCACTTCTGTAGGTGACTTTTTCGCTGGTCGGATTATCCTCTAAAACTCGTTTTCCATTCAGGCTAAAAATTTGAACCCGCAAGATGGCATTTTGAGATTCAATAACAAATAATCCGTGACTAGGATTGGGGTATAAACGAATATTTTCTTCAAAATGTTCCTTCAAGCCCACATTTTCGGAAGAAATATCCTGTCGGACGGAGTCGGCACAAGCGTTTTCGTCGGTGGTAAATAAAGTGACTGCATAGATGCCATTTCCACTAAAATGGTATTGTACCGTTTGAATTGTGTCCGTATTTATCGAATCGCCCAGCCACCATATTCGTTTTACCGTGTGGGAAGTTGTATCCACAAATGCCCAATCCCTGTTCTGTCCATTTGCAGTAAATCCAGCTGGCCTCGCACGATTCACCACTATCTGAACGGCGCTATCATTTACGCTGCAGGCAGCAGTCTGACCCTGTACATAAATTTGTTCTCCATCAGCGGCATCTTTCAATACGAAGTCAGGAGTGTTTTGGACCTCATCTGCACCAATTGAACGAAAGATCAGATAACGATCAAAATTGGCACTACAATGAATAGATAATGTGTCTCCTTCACATAGACGCGTTTTACTGTAATACACCAAGAGCGAAGGGCGGGAAGCAACTGCCAGGGAATCATGGATGGAATACGGCGGACAACCCGGACTCAAAGAATCGTAAATTGAAATGTCAAAATAGGGATTTGATATGGTAGGGATAAAGTCAAATAGTGTATCGACGGATCGAAACATTCCATTAAAAGAAGTGGAGAAATGATTCAATGTCAGGTCCTGTATAGAGAGTTGAACCGTATCTCCCTCGCATGCAAGTGAATCCGAGCGAATTAGATTAAAGTTAAATATTGAGCATGGAAGACTTTTGCAAGTCAATGCACCAGGCAAACCATTGGAACAATTGTTTGCTTCTTTCGCTCGGACACGAACCCCAACTGAGGTGTTATAAGTCAGGTTTCCGATATGCACAAAAGTGTCGGTTATTCCAATAAAACCCGCATTGTTCACACTATACTCGTAGCCAATAGCTCTAGGTACCGGATTCCAATGCAAATTCACCGCATCCGTGCTGGCTTGTCCGCATTGCAGAACAGGAGCCGGCAAAGGAGTATGAATCACTTTATTAATTGTTCCCGAAGATTTATTCAGGCAGACGCCATCAAAAGCTTCAACATGGACTGAATAATCTCCTGCCGCGCCAATTTTCAGCTGGCGTGATACACCGCTTTGCAACAAGGTGGTATCGCTGTAAAAGGCATAGTTCAGATATCCGGTATCCGCATCAAACATCAGGCTGTCGCCAAAACAAATGGTATCTGTCGGGGCGGTGCAACTCAAGCCTACTACTTTTGGATTTTGGAATGTCAGATTTACGGGAGCACTGGTTTTCACACATCCGGCATTGTTAATGACATCTACTTTGTATGAACCACTATTCAGCACGGCAAGGGTCTGAAAAGTATCGCCTAAATTCACTGTATGCCATACAAAACGATAGCCTGTTCCCCCGTTCGCGGTAAGGAAAATTGTATCCCCGGTGCAAGCTATTCCTGAGGCATTGCTGCTGGTAATTGTGGCATTAGGTTTCGTAACGACCTGAGTCAATATTCGCAGTGGCTTCGAAATTCCTTTGCTATTGGTCACCCACAAGGTATCGCTGAAAATACCGAGGTTCGGGTAAGTCCGCACTACATTTTGAGTGGTGACGATTTGCGGACTTCCCGACTGAAATTTCCATTTATAGCTTGTTGGATTGTTTGAGCCCGAGCCGAAAAAGGTAATGGATTCACCTTGACAAACCTGGGTTTTACTTCGTGTAACGCTTGCAGTTGGGAGCAAAGAAGAAGGGGTAATTTTAAATTCCTTAGCATATATCTGGTCCCCTGTTTCATTGTTATCGCCATTCGCCGCATTCACAATAGCATTGAAGGAAATGGTATCAATATTCGAGGAAGGAGCCTTCCAGGTAAAGGTCCATGATCTGCCACCCGAACCACTAATGGCCGAACTTGTATGTGAAACATACTGTCTGGTTGAGCCATTGATTGTCTTGGTAGATTTGGTACAGCCTGTGCCGGCGGTCAGGTCACCGGCAGGCGTGTGATTGGATGTACGCAGCGACGTAATCTGAAATCCAAAACGATTGATGCCTGATTGACTGTATGATAAAGTGATACTGTAGGTACTGTCTGGAATGTAACCCCCTCCGGTAAAATTCCCACTAATGGTCATGTTTGACAGGTTTGATTGCGTCGGATTTAAAGTGCCTGAATGGCAGGATGTACAGTTATTCTCTCCACTGGCGTTGGTATAGCCTGCTGGCGGATTACTCAAATACAATGCAGAAGCCAAGGCAATATAGCCTGCTCCTGCCACCCCTAATATCCGCAGCAACACTCTGGCTTGAAGATGTTTCCGCATATTGCTCTGGTTTGGTAATCTAAAGATAGATAATCTTTTTTTTTACTCGTATTTATTTTCGACAAAGCCGGAATGATATTAAACCTTTATGCCACACAGACCTCCAATAATAAAAACACGATATGAAAAGGTTTGGAATTTTAATTACCGTTCTGAGTTTGAGTCTGGGACTCTTTGCTCAAGAACAACATGGAAGGAGGTCACCTGCTGAAAGAGCGCAGATGAGAACAAAAATGATGACCAATAAACTTAAGCTAACGGAAACTCAAATTCCGAAAGTGGAGGCCATCAACCTGGCATTTGCGCAGGCTGCCGATTCAATTCGGAAAAACGTTAGCGATCGAACACAGAAAAAGGCACAACTAAGTGCCCTCGAATCTGATACCAATGCCAAGATGCAGACCGTATTGACTCATGACCAGTATACCGAATACTTGAAAATGGTCGAAATGCAAAAACAAAAAATGCAAGAAAGACAAAAAAGAAAGCCCCAGCCAGAAGAGGAAGAATAGCTTGTTAGTAAGATGCCTTCGGGCATCTTTTTTTATGATATTTGCGGGCCATGAATTCGCTTTCCCTAAAAGACTTCTCCTATACATTGCCTGAATCGCAAATTCCTGCTTTCCCACTGGAACAAAGAGACAGTGCCCGCTTGCTCATGTATCAGAAGGGAAATATCAGTCATCATATATTCCGCGAACTGAGTGAATTGATTCCTCCTAAGTCTAGTCTCATCTTTAACACGACCCGGGTTATTCCCGCCCGCCTATTCTTCCATCGAATCACAGGAGCTAAAATTGAAGTCTTGCTCCTGGAACCGGTCGAAGGACAGGATATCCATCAAAGTCTTCAATCTTCGGAGGATGTTGTTTGGAAAACTATGATTGGAGGCTTGAAAAAATGGAAAGATGATGAAGTGCTTCAATTAGATTTAGGCGCCACGGTATTGGAAGCCCGTATTAAAAACAGGGAAAAAGCAGAAGTCAACTTGCATTGGAACGGGCCCCAAAGCATGAGTGAAATTTTAGAACTGGCAGGACAATTGCCTCTTCCGCCCTACTTAAAAAGAGAAACAAAAGAGAGCGATAAAAACCGCTACCAAACCGTCTATGCCGAAAATGAAGGAGCCGTAGCAGCACCCACTGCCGGACTGCATTTCACAGATGAGGTACTCGACCATCTAAAAAAAAACCATATCCAGCGCATTGATTTGACGCTTCACGTGGGAGCCGGAACTTTTAAACCGGTAAAAGCCGAAGACCCGAGAGACCATGAAATGCATTTGGAGCGAATGGAAATTCCTTTTGCAGCAATCGAGTCCCTGATTGCCAGTGAAGGTCCATTGATCGCGGTTGGCACTACGAGTATGCGCAGCATGGAATCTCTGTACTGGTGGGGCTGTGCATTATTAGATGATCCCGATTGTCCTTTTTTTGTACGCAAACTCCAGCCCTATACAGCGAAAAAAAAAGAGCGAAAAAAGGCATTAAATGCTGTGCTCAAATACATGGAACGCCACCAGATAGAAGTTATAAAAGGTAGCACCGAGATATTAATTTATCCATCTTATACCTTTTCAATGTGCGACGGACTTATCACAAATTTTCATCTTCCGGAAACGACTCTGATTATGCTGGTAGCCGCATTTATTGGCGAGGACTGGAAAAGAGTATACGAAACAGCCCTGCTGCACAAATACCGATTTCTCAGCTTTGGCGACAGCAGTTTGCTTCTCCCCTAGTTTTCCATTGCTTCGGCACGCATCTTTTCTGATAATTCGATTCCCAGATAACGGTCGATGAAATAATGTGCAATGTAAAGAGCAGGAGTTAACAGAATAGCCATTGCTCCTTTGTAGATATAATTCACCACACATACCCCCAGCACCAGACTAATTGGCCACTGGTCGGGCGTGTTCAATTTGCCAATATAAAAGGCAATATAGAGCACCACAAAACTGTCGATAATCTGTGATACCAATGTAGAGCCAGTTGCCCTTAACCAAATACTTTTCTCGCCAGTTTTACGTTTCAAAGCGTGAAAAACCATGACATCCACCACCTGACCGATTAGGAAAGCCACCAAGGACCCAATGATAATCCAGAGGCCCTGTCCAAACACTGAATTGTATGCAGCATTCATATCAAGAGTGCCGTTTTCCAATTGCTTGATTTTCCAAAAATCTGCCGGAGAAGTCCATATTGCGAGGCTCACCATTAGAAATGCATAGGCGATCAATCCAGCCGTCATAAATGAAAAATAACGGACCCCTTTTTGACCGAAATACTCGTTAATAAGGTCGGTCATCACAAATACAACCGGCCAAAGCAAAACACCTGCGGTCATGTTGAAGTTCAATTCCTGACCTAGTATTTTAAAATTCATCGGTTCAATACCAATACTGGCTTCAGCAGAAAAAATTTTGACGCCAATAAATTCGGCGATGAGCGCATTACACAAAAAAAATGCACCCATAAACAGAAAGAGGTTGCGCCTTCTTTGTTCGTCAGTCTTCATGGATGTTCATAAGTGTCTCCAAGTTCTGGTATGTCAATAGAATGGAAACCTATTTCCTGCAATTTTGTTTTAAATATTTGTTGTGTATCGTATTCCCCATGCACCAAAAACAACTTCTTCACTTTGATTGGATCCTGACATTTCAGGTATGCAATTATCTCTTTGTAATCTGCATGGGCACTGAAAGCATCCATCACTTCTACCTGGGCCTTCACTTCGAATTCACGTCCAAAAATAGTCACCGTTTCCTCTCCTCTGCGCAATGCACCGCCTAAACTCGATGGAGTGGCATATCCGACAATCAGAATACAATTCTTTTCGTTTTCAATATTATTGGCAATATGATGTTTGATGCGACCTGCCTCTGCCATTCCCGAAGCAGAGATAATGATACAGGGCTCTTTTCTGGAGTTTAGTTTTTTAGAATCGACCACATCCGTGATGTAGTGAAGTCCAGGAAACTCAAAAGCATTTCCATCTTTTTTAATATAGTCCAGAATTTTCGGATTGAAGTCGGACTCATGGGCTGCCATCACCTCGGTGGCTTTAACCGAAAGTGGACTATCAACAAATACCTCAATATGTGGAAGCTTACCTGATCGGGCAAGTTGATCGAGCATGTAAATAAGTTCCTGGGTACGATCAACACTGAAGGCCGGGATGATTACTTTTCCCTTTTTCATCACACAGGTTTCCTGAACCACTTTTTGCAAACGGTCCATTGACAGACTTGCATCATCATGCAGTCTGTCGCCATATGTAGACTCACAAAGTATGAAATCTGCCTGAGGGAATGGTTCCGGACTCCGAAGAATTATATCGCCTGGTCTTCCAATATCGCCGGTAAAAAACAGGGTAGATGACTCATTGGATTCATTGATTTCAAGATAAACACCTGCACTTCCAATGATATGACCACTGTCGTAAAAGGTAAAAGCCAACTCATCGTTTAACTCATGACGAGTATGATAAGGCACCGAACGCATTTTTAACAAAGTGCGATTCACATCATCCTCATCGTACAGGGGTTTTATTTCTTCTTCTCCCCTTTTTCGCCTTCGTTGATTTACATATTTCAGGTCACTTTCCTGAATATGCGCTGAGTCAAGCAGCATAATTTCACATAAATCAATACTGGCAGGAGTCGCCCAAATTTTTCCCCCAAAACCTTCGGCCACCAAAAGGGGCAACAAACCCGAATGGTCGATATGTGCATGCGATAGAATCACATGATCAATCTCCCTGGGATCAAAACCAAAGTGACTATTCAGTTCTCTGTAATCAGGACCACCTCCCTGAAACATTCCGCAGTCTAAAAGCACTTTCAGTCCGCTTTCTGTCTCTATTAAATGCTTGCTGCCCGTAACCATCCGTGCAGCTCCATAGAATCTTAATAACATTCTTGCTTATTCCAGCGTAAAGGAGGAGGTAAATACCAATGCTCCGTCAATATAAATTTCAACACCGTAGGATCCAGCATCCAATTCGGCATTTTCATCTTCCCAATCCATACACAAATCCATGGAGCTTCCATCATAGCTCAACTGATGGTTTGCTGTAGCAGTGAGCTCACCACCTGTATCTGCGTTCACAAAGCTTCCACTGCTGGTTCCCTGAAGGGCTTTTCCATTTGGTGCCACAAGCCGCATGCTAATCAATTTATTACCACGCGTAGCCACGGTATTTTCAAGGACTACAAAACAAACTTCAATTTTTTCGGTTCGTTTAGCCAATGAAGTCTCGGACATCTTGCCTCCAATCATCCGTTTTTTCATGGATTTTACTCCAACCCGGTCCACGCGCAGTTGTGCCGCTACCTGAAGACGGGCCTGAAGTCTGTTTCTCTGAGAAACATTGTTGTTCAATTCGACTGAAAGCGAATCGTTTTCATTTTGAAGTCGTTGATTTTCCAGAATAAGCCGATCCACTTCTTCCATGTATTTATCCTTCATCGAATGCAGTTCTTCCAACTGACGTCTCAATTCTGCATTGATTTCTGCATTTTTATTACCCTGAAGCATCAGAGCACGGATTTTCGATTCCTGATCACTGATCTTTCCATTGGCAGCATCAAGTAAGCTGTCCAATTGTTCCGAACGTCCGCGGTACTGTTCCAATTCTGCCTTAGTCAAAGATAGCTGGCGATCCACTTCTGCCATGTCAACCACTAAACTATCGACCACTTCTTCATGATCTGATGCCTCCTTTCCTCTATCATACCATTGGTAAAGATTGAGGATCAAAGAAATAAGCAGCAATGCTATGAGTAATATTCTACCCATATTGTTCGACTCATTTGGGGTCGAAGGAGTTTGTTGCGAGTTTTGTTCTTGCATACTTTCTATAACTTACGCTTCTCAATACTACCAAATAAACGCCACATTTCTTAAAGTTTTTTATCGAAGCAGGGCTACTTTCCGCCTTTTTTAAAATGTCAGGATATTCCATTGAAGTGACTGTATTTTCTGATCCTCGCCGCTATTGTGTCAGAATGAGGCAGAAAAAGTATAAATTCAGACAAGAAGAAGTGATAAAATTGGTTCGAATGGCCCAATCGAAATTTACTGCACTTTCATCTTTCCAAATACACCTGAACCAATACAGCATATGGAACTCAATCGGCAACAAGAATAGTTGCAGAACCCAGAAATCTTTGGACAGCTGAATGGAAAAGAAATAATTAGCTGCACAAAATTCGGCCAATGCAAAAATTCCAAATGAAAACACGAAGATCATTTTGTACCCAAAAAGCATGCTCAGGCTTTTAACTCCATTTGCCTTATCGGATGAGTGCCGGTAAATCCTTGAAAAAGGCAAAAAAGCGCCCAGAAAAAAAGAGGAAGATAGCTTGGCCCAAACTTGCTCTAAAACAAGGTCGGCTGGATTCATATCCGGATGAAATGTGCATTGAACAATCCAATATATATAGGATCCATAAAAGAAAGAAACCCAGAGCCATGATAAGATTGGTACGCTCCAATTACGAAGTGATTTCATGGCGTTTACGCGGATTGCAAGAATAAAAACCAATACTTGTAAGGCCAGAGAAAGAGAAACCCAGGTAGCGATTAAAATGGAAATGGCATCTATTGCCATAACCCATGCCTTTAGCTGCCTGGAAAGTTGGGCTATATTCTTGGTCTTAGCTCCGACTTCGTCCCCTTGTTCCTGCAATTGAATGTATCCATTTCCGGCAGGATATATAAGTAGATGAAGCAAAAGAAACATCAGAATAATACGACCCTCACTGATGCCAGGATTTTGGCTCCAGGCGAACATGAATACCGGCAATAAAAAGAAAGAAAAGGGAAGCCTGAACCGGGCGAGCGTTTCCTTTTTTATCACTTGCTTTTGTTTACAAGGGAAAGAAAGGGATTTTTCCCTAAATCACATAGTGCTTTCCAGCTAATTCGATTAAGAAGTACCTTTAAGGCATGAGCCCACTCTTTTCGCTTCGAGCTTCCTGAATCAGTCGGGCTTTTTCATCTTCTGCCTTTTGAATCAATGCATCCGCTTTTTTTGCCGCTTCCGCATTGAGTGCATCTGCTTTTTTCCGGGCTTCCTGAACCATAGCTTGCCCCGTTTTTTCGGCTGCAACCTTTTTTAGCGGATTGGCGCCTGCCTGTTTCACCAAATCATCCGATTGCTTCTGCGCTTCAGCAATCAGTTGGTCGCCTGTTTTTTGGGCCTCTGCCTTTAGTTTTTCTGCTTCTTCTTTTGCCTTAGCAATCAGTTGGTCGCCTTTCGCAGCAGCTTGCGCCAGTCGTTTCTCCAATTCATCGTCTACCTTCTTTTTCACCTGCTCTTTTTGATCTTCAATTACTTTTTTCACCTCATTCTTTACCTGATTGGTCAGATCAGTTTTAATTTCATTGAAGCTGGTGGTAATTTTAGGGTTTTTCAAGGTGCCGGATATCAGGGCATTGATAATCAATTTATCTGGATTATTGAGCTGAATTCCCGCCTTCGATGCTTCGCCAATTAAACCCTGTATCGCCGAATTTCCCGCATCTCCCAATACTGCTTTGGGAAGTGTGATTTTCATCTTGTATTGAATCAACTGATCAAAAGTGGTATATCCATCTTTTTCTATGTCTAAGAGCAATTGATCCAATTTCAATTTCACCGCCTCCTTTAACCGAACTTTTCCATCCTGTATGGCATAAAACAGATTCGTTTTTCCCAGGGGTATGGAACGAAATTGTTGCAGATTCAGTTTGTCTGCCAAAGCATTCGTAGGCTTAAATCCGCTCAACACCGCATCCATCGTTTGCAGAAAACCGTCGCTGTTAATAGATGAGAGTACCGGCGACAAATCTTTATTCAGGAGACTGTTCATATCCATTGATAAATTGATTTTCCCATCCAGATATTCCGCAATGGGAGCCAGTATTTTGATGGTATTAACGTATTCAAAGCTCTGCTTGATATTGATATTTTCAAGGGCCAATTTCACTTTGGTTTCAGGCTGATCCGGATTTTGGGAACGGTAGTAACCATCCATTTTAACCTGACCCTCAAACAGGCCCATTTGCACCCCCTGGAAATATAAGGTCTGGTCTTTTAATAATGCCTGTCCACTCAGCGGTTCAATGACAAGGTTGTCGTAAAGAACCTTGTTTAGATGAAGATTCAGATTGAAGTCAATATTTGCCGGAACAGCATACGCCTGAAGCTCCATGGAATCAAAAGGCTCTGGCTGCTCGTTTTGTTCTCCTTCATCCGTTAGAAAACTATTGCAGTCAAATAAAGACGATTGTAAATCCAGCGCGCCTTTCAAAATTTCGCCTTCTTTAAAGGCATAAGCCAGAAAATTTTCCAGTTCACCTTTGGCCTGAAAATCAGTATGACCGTATTTCCCACTGAGCTCATTAAGAATCACCTTTTTCGGGTTGAGGTCCATATCTAACTTTCGAAACTCATAAGGCAAGGATTCTTTGTCTGCATAGACAAAATCCGACAGCTGCAATTTACCTGAAGCACTCATGGCTTCGTAGTCATCTCCCGTAAAATCACTCACATGACCCTTCGCCTGAATATCTGTCATAAGCAAACCTTTGAGCCGGGTTCCATCATCCAATGGTATCATTTTGCTCAGATTGTCTAAATTAACCTGACCCTTTGCCTTCATATCGATGTAAGGGGCAGAAATGGGCTGGGTAAATAAAAGTTTAGCATCCAGAGGTTCCTTACCAAATAACAGGTGAAGACGATCCAGGTTTACCACTGTGTGGTCAGGAGCTCCATCCGCATTATTGACTCTCAGATTGATTTGAATATCATTTATTGACTCAGGAAGTCCGGGATAGATAACCTGACCATTATCTACAAGTAGTTTCAGTTCGTAGGCAGGATAAAGTTCGAGGTCTCCATTATAGGTTCCTTTCAGGTTTAAGTCCAATTGAGTGACTCCATCTGCCTTCACTGCATCAAAATCCTCGGTATACATGGATGGAATAAGTGATAATATTTCCTTCAGACTCACCTGTTCACTCTTGAGGCGAATTTCCATATTGGTATTGTCATCGGGCATAGCCACAAAACCTTCAAAACCCACCTTTAAGGCATTCATCCGGAGCTCATTTTTCTGAAAATCAAAACGCATCCCGGGCATATTCATTCCCAATTTCATGTTCCATTCCAGATTCACATTATCCAGGTAATTTAATCCATCCATCTCGTAGCTTAAACTTGCTATTTCCGTTCTTGTATCCAGAATAAAATCATCTTTGGAAAAATCGCCTTTGCCTTTATGATTGATTCCCAATAACAGCGCACTCATATTACCCTGTTCATCTGCATATACTAATTGACCATCGCTTATTTCATAGCTTTTCAGGCTAATTTCAAAATCTCCGGCATCAGAAGATGATGTATCCATTTGTCCACTATCTGAACTGCTTTGAGTAATATCCCAATTTGCCCGACCATCTTTCAAAATATGTGCATGAATTCTGGGTTTGTCTAAGGCAATGGAACGGATCCTGATTTCATCTCCTTTAACAAGGCTCATGATGTCTATTGTCGCGCTAAACTTATTCAAAATCAACAATGTATCTCCATCAAAATCTCCATGATTAATCACTTCCACTTGTTTAATTCCAATGCTTAGGTTTGGGAAATGCCGAATGAGACTCAATTGAATATCGTCATCAAAATTCACTGTAGCCGTCAATTGTTCGTTGACCGCTCCTCGAATGGATTGAATAATTTTCGATTTAAAGAAAACAGGAACAGCAAGTATAATTCCCAGCAAAAGCCCAACAAGAATCAGAAAAATGACGAGTAATTTTTTCATGGTCGATGATTTGTCGTAAAGTTAGCGGATTCGGAATAGTACTCAGACATCTTGCCAAAAACTGACGAAAAAAAATCCGGAATCGAAACGACCCCGGATTGAACAGATTTTTTTGGTGATTGATTAACGTTGAATAACCATGGCTTTTTTCCATTCGATGGATTCGTTGCTCAGGCGTAAATAATAAGTTCCTGACGCAAGGTTAAGCACTACCTGTTTTTCGCTTTGACCCGCCTGAATATTTAAGTCATCCTCATGGACTACTCTACCTTCCAGGTCGAAAACCTGTAAATGCAAACGAGTGGATTGATTCAGATTAAATCCCAATTTGAAATTACCGGTATTCGGATTCGGGTAAATACTCACTCCTTTAGAAACCATCAAGGGTTCATCTCCCAGCATAAAGGCATCAAAGGCATCCGATGTATTCGAACAATTATATCCATTGGTAACTTTTACGGTATAGGTTCCGCTTTTTGTCATGGTAATGCTGCGGAAAATAGCCGATGGATTCACCACACCGTTGACAGACCACTCATAATAAGCACTGGTCACCGAACTCTGTAAAGTATTGGTTCCGTTGGTTCTCTGTATTACTGGCTTTTGCGGCAGGGTTCCAACATAGACATCATCACTTGCCGAGGCTGTACAACCATTTGTGTCTGTAAAAGTATAAGTTAGCGTATGGGCACCCAGTCCGGCCAACAATGGGTCGAACTTATTGTTCTGTACATTCGGACCGGAATATATTCCACCGGCAGGCAATCCTCCATCCAAGAGGTAGGGATCATCATTGATGCACACATTTGGTCTGGTTAAGGCCAGCGTTACGGCAGGCGCACTATTCATTTGCATGATCACCTGATTCGACACTACAATGGCCGGATATGCGCAGGTGTCGCTGCTTGACAATTCACAGGTGACTGTATCCCAATTTTTAAGGTTTCCAGAACTAAAACCGGATGAATTATTTCCAGCATCCACTCCATTCACCTTCCATTGGTATACCGGAGAAGCTCCTTCATTATTAACTGTAGAGCTAAAGTCGATAGTGGTGCCTTTACAAATACTGGAAGAGCTAATATTGATAGAGATAGCAGGCAGTGATGCCGCAGATATGGTAATAAATCCGGTTTTGGTCTTAATATCCGAGCCCAAAGCATTGGTAGCTGTAAGGCTCACCTCATAAGTTCCCGCAGCAGTAAAGCGCACCACAGGATTCTGTGAAGTATCTCCGGTACCGTCTTGAAATGATACGTTATTGGGATTGAAGGTCCATTTCCATTCAGTCGGGTCGTAGATGGACAAATCATTGAAGGTGATTTTGTTGGCAGCACAGGTTGATGCCTTGTTCGAAGTAAAGTCAGCCACCGGCGCTTTTGCCGCAAACGCGTTGCTGGAAAACAGGCCTCTTCCATGGGTTGCGGCGATGACCATTTGATCTGAAGCCCTCAATTGGAACATATCGACACGCGTATTGGCAAGTCCGGAATTACTGCTCACCCAGGTTGGAGAAGTCACGGATATGTCCGCACAGGACCAAACACCCAAATCCGTGGCGAGAATCACCTCATTCCGGTTATTTGGGTTGAATAATGCCCAACGCACTGGCATATCGGGTAAATTACCTTCTTTGCTAACCCAATTCGAACCTCCATCACTGGTGTACCAAACGGAAGTAACCCCATAGTTAAAAAAGGTCACCAACAATTCGTTGTCATTCGCACCAATTTCAACACAAGAAATTGCCCCGGCCGGCATAGTGCTGCCGGTAATATTTGTAGATGAATAAGAAGCATTTGCGTTACTTACCTTAAACAAATCTCCTACATCGCTCCCAACAAACACGGTGCTGCTGTATGGAGAACAACGAATATGGCTGGCCGGATCATTCATTCCGGAAATGGTGATTGCAGACGGTGTGCTCGGGGAACTGGTGATGTTTTTTATAATCCAAACAGATCCCGCGCCTTTCCCGGTATACAAAGCATCATCCGCGTCATGATAGTCGGCAGGGTTGATAAACTTTCCGGTGTTGTTGTCCTGCATGAGGTTAGTAGAGAATGTAATGCCGGAATTATCAGACAGGAAGAAATTGTTGTATACGTAGGATGCAATTGCATAACTCGCATTGTCCTGATCAATAAAACAAAATCCTCCATCTCCACCATATACCTGATTGGTAGAATTTACTCCTGAGCTAAAGTAACGCTGAGTCCCATTGTCCTGAGCCCCTGCCAGATACACATTCGAGCCTGTGCCCGGATGAATTGCACAGGAATAAAACTGGGTAATATTGTACCCTTTGTTTCGTTCGCCAATTACATTAGAACTTGAAGCGGAAGAAAGTGAAGAAGTATAAAAAACACCCCCGTCGTTACCGAAAACCACGGTAGAAGAGCTGCCCGGCTTGAATCGAATAACATGCTGATCCGCATGCATATAGGAACAATTTAGATTTCCTAAACTATTATTATTCGACCATTTGCTGATTTGCGACCAGGCAGTCCCGCCATTGGTCGATCTAAACATATCCACTCCTCCGGCAAGGATAGTATTTGCATTATTTGGATCCACTGCAATTACCAAATCATACCAGGCCTGGCCGCGACTAAAATCGGTATTTGGAATACCATTGTCTGCATCGACAGGTTCGCTTTTAGTGCTCCAGTTACTGCCATAATCTGTCGTTTGAATAACCGTCTCCAGTTGATTGGCGCTTTCAACCAATGCATAAACTGTATTCGAATCGGAAGGAGCGCAACCGATAGCTACACGACCGTGACCATTGCTTACACTTACACTTTTGGAAACCGACCAACTGGTGCCATTATCAGAATAAAGGACATAGCCCCCACCTCTGTCGGTTGCGCTGTATGAATTGGCCTTTGTTCCGCACCAAATCCGGTTATTGGAAGCAATTTCGAGATCCGAAGGAACAAATTTGATCGTTTGACCGGGCACATTCGGCGAAACATTGGTAAAAGACCCACCACCATTGGTTGAACGCTGTATTCCCGCCGACGCCATGCCATGGTATTTTCCGGCATAGTAGCGTCCATCAACTGCTGCATAGATAGTCCCACTGGTTCCGCCTTCATCACGTACTACAATATCCAATACCCAGTAAAACCCGGAACTACTGCCTACACTCGACCAGGTTGAGCCTCCATCTGTTGATTTAAAAATTCCACCTCCACGAGCTCCGGAGGTTCCTCCTGCGGTATAACCTTCGCCGGTACCAACGTACATAGTATTGGTATTGACCGGATCAAAAGCGATGCATGTAATGGCAATATTGCTCCAGAAATCATTGATTTTATTCCAGCTTGATGTAGCCGAGGTGATGTCGTTATTGTACCAAAGTCCGCCATTCACTCCCCCGGCCCACACCTTATTGCCGCTCTGACTATTCGGATCCCAGGCCAAGGCGCGGGTTCGACCACCCACGTTATCCGGACCGCGTTCTGTCCATGGCGCCTGTGAAGCCCCTGGCGCCAATTGAAATCCCGACCCTGCCCTTTTTTTCATCTCCTCCATAATACCAATCAGTACTTCAGGTGTAGGACGCCCCAATGCGGGATTCATGGTTCGCAGGAAGTCTTGCTCCCATGCTAAATCAGGAGTTGCGGCCTCGCCTTCTTCTTCATTTTCTCGTTCATTTGGTTCATAACGAGGCCTGTGACTATAAGGATGCTCATTCAGGAGTTTACGATAAGCCTCTTTATCCGAAAGCGGACGGTTTTCCTTTGAGTGATAGATCATTGTTGCGATTCCTGCAACGACCATTAATGTTATTCCAACCAGGTAAATTTTCTTCATAGGTTTCAATCGCTGATTCGTTCAAATTTGGGTATATCCACTTGATATGCTTTGTTCAAATAATGCAAATACAAAATGGCGGGTTGATATTGTGATAAATAGATGATCGGGTTGGGACTGGATATCACCGGCAGGGGTGCGTCCCCTCCCTGCGCAGGCTCTTCTTCTGCGATAAAATAATTTGCCTCTACCCATAGAGAATCGTTGCGGCTGAACTTCTCTCCCTGCACATTAATCCCATGAATTATAAGGGAGTCAATCTGCATATTCGATGGATTTAGCTTTTGGTTAAGAAAATGAATCTGAAATACAACTCCCCGCCCGGAACCTAATGCCGATATGTATTTCTGCGCTGTTGCTCGCAGAGAAAAGTCCATCTGATTATTAGTAGATTGACGTGAGCCTGAACAATTTCCAAGCAGCAGGGCAAGCAATAATAAGCCCGCTCCCTTATGACTAAGCAAGTGCATCCGGTTTGGTTTTCTGATGTAATTGCAATTACTGCTAATTTTCTGAAAGGTTCAAGTAGTAATGGTGGCTTAGGTAATATTTCATTACGCGAAGCTTGATAAACGATATGTGTGCTTATTTGTATTTCTCCACTATTTCCTTAAGCTGCTGCGCACCGATAGGTTTCACAACAAATTCATTGACAAAATGAAATTCTTTGGCACGCCTTAAATCTACCGGGTCGATGCTTGAGCTAACGATAAATACCAATGGTTTTTTTTGGTGTTGCAACTCGGAATAAGCTTCCAAAAATTGCCATCCATCCAACACAGGCATATTCAGATCAACCATTATAAGGTCTGGCCAATCTGAAGAACTCCCTCCCAGAGCAATTAAGCCGTCCAGCGCCTGCTTCCCGTTAGCATAATGTACAAATTCCTCACCTAACTGAGCCATCTCCAGGAAGCGTTTGATTCCAAAAACGAATATCGGATCATCATCGATGATGTAAATCCGCTTAATCTCCCGCATTTCGTAGGTAGATTTTAAAAATGGTCCCCTTATCAACCTCACTTTCTACATCCACTTTCCCTCCCATGGCTTCAATCTGGCTTTTTGATAGGAACAATCCGACTCCTTTGGCGTCACTGTTTCCATGAAAAGTTTTAAACATTCCAAAAAGCTTTTTTCCGTGGGCATTCAAATCGATTCCCAGGCCATTATCCCGAATCCTTAAAACGTGATAATCACCAACCGGTTCATCTAAGTGCAGGTCTATTTTCAATTTTCTATCTTTTGAACTGTATTTAATCGCGTTGCTGATAAAATTTAGCAAAATACTGTCTACATAAGCTGGTATTCCTAATACCATTGTGTTTTCAGGTATTTTAACATTCACCTGCGCTTTATCCTTTGATATCTGAGTACTTAAATCGAGTAATGCTTTTCGTACAAAATCCAACAGGTTGATTTCTTTCATGTCCTCTTCCGAGGGTTCATTAACGGCGACCACATCATTCAGGTATCCAATAGTTTCGTGCAGACTGTCTGCCGAGTGCTGCAACAAAGGAAAGAAATCGTTGTTTGTACACTCAGGTGCTTCTGTAGAGAATAATTCGAGTAACATAGAGAAATTTCCCACATGCGAACGCAAATTATGCGAAACAATATGTGCAAAATTTAGAAGTCGGGCGTTTTGCTCTCTTGTAGTATCTAATAATTGCTGAATTTCTAACTGTGAGTTCTTCTGGATGCTGATATCATTGATTTGAGATACAAAATGAAGCGGTTCTCCTTTTTCGGAGCGAATCAATGAAACAGCCAGAAGGGCCCATACAAAATATCCATTTTTATGGATATACCTTTTCTCTATTTGATAATTCTCCCGCTTTCCTTCCAATAATTCGTGGACCAATTGCCAATCAGGACCTATATCTTCTGAAAAAGTAATGTCTTCGAATCGTAAAGCCATCAATTCGTCGGGAGAATATCCCAGCATATCACATAAGCTTTTGTTCACCCGAAGCCATCGTCCATCTAAGCCAACCAATGCTATCCCATTTGGTGCATTGTCAAAAGTATTCCTGAATTGCTGTTCCTGAAGCACCAACTCCTGATGCATGAGATTCTTCTCAGTAATGTCCTGGAATAATCCATAGACCCGCTTACATTCTGCTCCCGACATTTCCGGAATTCCAATGGCCCGTACCCACCTTTTATTTCCCAGTTGGCTGATTATTTCCAGTTCTTTGTCAAATGGACGACCGAATTCAATGGCCTCATTCAGAAGGCGTATAATGGCTTGGCGGTTTCCCCCCTGCCTAAAAAAATCAATATTAGATTTCAGCGGAATATCGTGTTCTCCTTCGACTTCATAAATTTCTCTCGACACCCGGCTCCAATGGACCAACAGCGTTTCCAAATCCAATTCCCAGGTTCCGATTTTGGCTGCTTCATTCGATTTATCAAGGAGATCAGAATAACGCACCAACATCTCCTCCCTGTTTTTTCGTTCTGTGATATCCTGATGCGATCCCGCCATCCACTCCGGTTTCCCATCTTTGGTCCAGCTAACTACTTTTCCCCTGTCGAGAACCCAAACCCAATGGCCATTTTTATGACGCATTCGGGCTTCGCACTCATAAAATTCTGTTTCTCCCTTGAAATGTGCTTCCAGGGCCCGATCCGAAGCAGCGGAATCCTGAGGATGAACAAAGTTCAGCCATGTATTGATGGTGGTATTGCCAAAGTCTTTTAATTTGAATCCGATGATTTCTGCCCAACGTTCATTGAGAATGGTTTCCCCTGTTTGGACATTCCATTCCCAGGTACCAATATGCGTACCTTGCAAAATTTGCTCATAGCGCTTGATTCGGCCTTCAAGACCAGGAGAATAGGACATCTGAGGTTTTGGGTTTAGCTGACATTCTTCTGCAAACGTGCGCCATCCACGAATTTACTCCCTATTTATCCCTATACATTTGAGATATTAAGCAGAAAATTAATGGAGATGCAATAAGCTTCACTCAAATCAGAACATAGCACAGATTCCCGGAGCCTTTACATTACATATTTCGGCGGTATTGTCCTCCAACCTCAAACAAAGCATCGGTAATTTGTCCGAGCGAGCAGAACTTCACTGTATCCATCAATTGTTCAAATATATTTTGATTGTTGATGGCGGTTTCCTGAAGTTTACGCAACTGCTTATCCGACTCGTTTTGATTTCCCTGATGCAAAGCTTCCAACATTGTAATCTGGTATTCTTTTTCCTCTTGAGTAGAGCGAATAACCTCCCGTGGCAGTATGGTGGGCGATCCTTTGCTACTCAAAAACGTATTCACACCAATAATGGGTAAATCGCCATTGTGCTTTAAAGTCTCATAATACAAGCTTTCTTCCTGTATCTGATTGCGTTGGTACATGGTTTCCATCGCTCCCAGAACTCCCCCACGCTCCGTGATTCGGTCAAATTCTGTTAATACAGCTTCTTCAACCAAATCAGTTAGTTCTTCAATAATAAAGGATCCCTGCAGCGGATTCTCATTCTTGGTCAGGCCCAATTCTCTATTAATGATTAACTGAATGGCCATGGCCCTGCGCACAGATTCTTCGGTAGGTGTTGTAATAGCTTCATCATACGCATTGGTATGCAATGAATTACAATTGTCGTAAATTGCATAAAGCGCCTGAAGTGTGGTGCGTATATCATTGAAATCTATCTCCTGAGCATGCAAGGAGCGTCCCGAGGTCTGAATATGGTATTTCAACATTTGAGAGCGCTCGTTTGCACCATATTTATTTTTCATGGCTTTCGCCCAAATTCTGCGAGCCACGCGTCCAATTACGGCATACTCCGCATCAATACCATTGCTAAAGAAGAAACTCAGGTTAGGAGCAAAATCATTGATATTCATGCCCCTACTGAGATAGTATTCAACATAAGTAAATCCATTCGCAAGAGTAAAGGCCAATTGGGTGATCGGATTGGCTCCCGCTTCTGCAATATGGTATCCACTAATAGAAACTGAATAGAAGTTTCTCACTTTATTTTGGATGAAATACTCCTGAACATCGCCCATCACGCGAAGCGAAAATTCGGTAGAGAAGATGCATGTATTTTGTGCCTGATCTTCTTTGAGAATATCTGCCTGTACCGTGCCGCGTACCGCACTTAATGTCTCTGTTTTTATTTTTTGGTATACATCCGCCGGAAGCACCTGATCCCCGGTAACTCCTAAAAGCATTAGTCCCAAGCCGTCGTTCCCTTCGGGTAGCTCACCCTGGTATTTCGGACGAGCCACTCCCTTTTCCTTGTAAATTTTCTGAATCCTGGCTTCAACTTCATTCTCTAAGCCATTCGCTTTGATGTACTTTTCACATTGCTGATCAACTGCTGCATTCATGAAAAAGGCAGTGAGCATGGCAGCCGGTCCATTGATGGTCATAGAAACGGAAGTCTTAGGATCTGCCAGATCGAAACCTGAATACAGTTTTTTGGCATCATCCAAACAACAAATACTTACTCCGGAGTTACCTATTTTTCCATAAATATCCGGGCGATATGCCGGATCGTGCCCATACAATGTCACAGAGTCAAACGCTGTTGACAAACGTTTCGCCGGCATGCCGAGCGATACATAATGGAAACGCTTGTTGGTGCGCTCCGGCCCGCCTTCTCCGGCAAACATCCGTGTTGGGTCCTCTCCTTCCCGTTTGAATGGATAGATTCCTGCGGTATATGGGAATTCGCCCGGGAATGCTTCCTGCAAGCTCCAACGAAGAATATCGCCCCATGACCGATAGGTCGGAACTGACACTTTTGGCACCTGGGTATGCGACAAAGATTCAGTATGTGTTTTAATTTTAATCTCTTTGTCCCGAACCTTAAAGATGAAGAATTCGTCGCGGTAATTATTGCACTTGGCTTCCCATTCCTCAAGTATCCTCTTGTTCCTGGGGTCGAAGTCCAGTTCCAAGGCAGCATATTGTTCCTTGAGTCCTTTTACCAGCCGGTCCTTATCGTCCAGATTAGAATTCTTTATTTGCACCATGGATTGGTGCAAAGCATACAGGTTATCAGCTAAATCCGCCTGAAGGGCTGCCCATTGATCATAGGTGCGGTTATTTTCCGAAATCTCGCTGAGGTAGCGGGTTCTGGCAGGCGGGATGATGAAAATCTTTTCCGACATTTCATTGGATACCTCAAAAGATGATTTAAGTTCATCGTGACCCGTTTTGTCAGCGATTTTATCCATCAATGTCTTGTACAGGCTATTCATACCCGGATCATTAAACTGCGAAGCGATGGTTCCAAATACAGGCAATTCCTCATCTTTGGCCTCCCAAAGGTTGTGGTTTCTCTTGTATTGTTTTTTCACATCCCTTAAGGCATCCAAAGCGCCCCGTTTATCAAATTTGTTGATGGCAATCATGTCGGCAAAATCCAACATATCAATCTTTTCCAGCTGAGTCGCGGCTCCATATTCCGGTGTCATCACATACAGCGCCACATCGCTGTGGTCCATGATTTCGGTATCACTTTGTCCGATACCAGAAGTTTCTAAAATGATCAAATCATAACCTGCCGCCCGAACGATGTCGATGGTTTCTTTCACATTCCTGCTCAAAGCCAAATTACTCTGTCGGGTTGCAAGGGAACGCATATATACCCGCGGATTGCGGATGGAATTCATCCGAATACGGTCGCCCAGCAAGGCTCCACCTGTCTTTCTTTTGGATGGATCTACCGAAACAATGGCGATGGTCTTATCTTTAAAATCAATTAAATAGCGACGCACCAATTCATCTACCAAAGAAGATTTTCCAGCCCCTCCCGTACCCGTAATTCCAAGAATAGGTGCGCCTTTGTCGAGGTATTGGTCAATCTCCTGATGAACTTTTATAAACTCTTCGGGATAATTTTCCGCTGCCGAAATAAGTTTTGCAATGACTTTAGGGTCTTTCTCCCGAATATGTTTGGCTTCGCCGTTTAAATCTCTACCGGTCGGAAAATCACTTTTCTCGAGCAGATCATTGATCATACCCTGAAGCCCCATGGAGCGGCCATCATCCGGAGAGTAAATTCGGGTAATCCCATAAGCATGGAGCTCTTCAATCTCTTCCGGAAGAATTACACCACCTCCGCCACCGAAGATCCGGATATGACTGCAGCCTTTTTGTTCCAGCAAATCGTGCATGTACTTGAAATATTCCACATGTCCGCCCTGATAGGATGTCATGGCAATAGCATTGGCATCTTCCTGAATGGCACAATTCACTACTTCTTCTGCACTCCGATCATGTCCCAGATGAATTACCTCTGCCCCACTCGCCTGAATAATCCGTCGCATGATATTAATTGCAGCATCGTGGCCATCGAAAAGTGAGGCTGCCGTTACAATACGAATCTTATTCTTGGGATGGTATATGGATATACTTGCACTTGTCATGTTTACTCGATTTGCTGCAAAAATATCGATTTTAAGCTTAAAGAGGATGATGGGAGCACGGTATCGGGTATCAGATTTCGGGCAATGGATGATTTAGATTGTGGATTCCAGTGTTTTACGCTTCAGCAGTCATGTTGGATTGCAATTTATTCGTAACGGACAGAAGCCTCTTAACACTAAACACTTAACACTTAAAACTTCCTTTTATGTAACTTGCCAGCATGAAACGAATCAATTACATCCTATTTGTCGCCTTGCTTGCCATGACTGCATGCGGCAATGCTCCAAAAGAAGAAGAACCGGTTGAAGAACCAAAAGAAGCGGTTGCAAGTTCCGAAGACCTGATGAATGCTTATGTGGATTCAATCAATGTGCTCGCCGATAGTTTGGGCAGCTGCTATCATACCATCATGGATGATGCTGCCAGAAACCTCGACAGTGCCAAAGCCAATATTGAAGCCTATCGGGCGAAAGCCAATCCACTAAAATCCGAACTCAACCGCATGAGCGAGGAAGTGAATCGCCTTTTGAACGAGAAAAAAATCAACGAGGAAGATTACCAGACCATGTTTCATGAAATTCGATTGAACGCCGTTGAAGCCAGCGCGCAAACGCTTGATGTTATTGGCATTCGTCTGCAGGCTGAAGCCGATAGCCTGAGAAACGAATAGTCAGATACCCTTTTATTTTGTGAGCGAGAGTGATTTATCCACATCCTGTTTTTAATTCTTCCTCTCGCTTTGCGATTCTTGCGTATTTTTGAAGCCTTATGGATTTGAAAGATGTAGTTTCCATTGCGGGCATTGGTGGCCTGCATAAAATCGTGGGCCAACGGCCAACTGGTCTTATTGTAGAGACTCTTGATGCGGAAAAAAAGAGATTTCCCACGAACCTGAGCCAGAAAATTTCTATCCTCGACGATATTTCTATCTACACCATTGATGGCGAAGCTCGTCTCAAAGATGTGATGCTCAAAATACGGGAAGCTGAAAAAGCCGGGACTGCTATCCCGGGAAAGAAAGACAGTGAAGACAAAATTCGCAGCTTTGTAGGCGATATCCTGCCAAACTATGACAAGGAAAGAGTTTATATTTCTGATCTCAAGAAATTGGTTCAGTGGTATGGTATTCTGAACAAGGAACTTGATTGGGACGCATTGGCAAAAGGTGGCGAAGCATCTGATGCAGAAGAAAACAAGGACGGGAAAGAAGCCAAGGAAGTTAAGAAAACGACCAAAGCAAAAGCAGCAGCCCCTAAGAAGACAGCGGCTCCTAAATCTGCAAATGTGAAATCAAGAACAAATACTCCCCGTAAAACCGGAGGAGCATAGACCTGCATTATATTCGAGTGAAAGTCCGGCAAGCCGGACTTTTTTTATGCCATTACTTATCATGCAGTCCTTCAATAATCTGATTGAGATAATCGAGTTGCAGCTCTTGCACCTCCAAAAGCCTTTTGTTTTGATGCACCATCAGATGATCAATCTTCTCATGCAATAATCGAATTTCTAGCTCTGCCTTTAGATTGACCATGTAGTCGTGTTCGTTGCGAATACGGTCTTTCTCCTCCTGTCTGTTCTGACTCATCATAATAATTGGAGCCTGAATGGCTGCTAAGCAGGATAATATCAGGTTTAAAAGGATAAAAGGATATGGATCAAAAGCTTTGGCTTGCAACGTCCAAATATTGATAAACATCCATATCAAAAGAAAGGAAAAAAAGAATGTAATAAAGGTCCAGCTTCCTCCAAATGTGGCAATCTTGTCTGCGAGCTTCGCACCATAAGTAAGATTGCTGGACATTTCGGGCTCGAGATTTTCCGATAAAATCTTTTTCTCTTCAATAGATTGGAGAACTACTTTTTCCAGATGATTGAGTTCTTTATGCTCCGACCGCAACATAGATTCCAGGTACTGGCTGCGGTAATGATTCAATTCGGCATTGGTTATGTACTTTCCCGGTCCGAAATCCGGATGATCCTTAAGGATCAAATGAAGCAAGGGTTTACGAATTGATGCGAAGCTGCTTAGATCATCCAGCGGAAACTCTTTTCCACTGATGAAAGATTTCTTTTTTTCCATGGGAGTATGTTGCAGCAAATTACCAAAATAAGCTGCGGTCACCAGCAGGAAATGTGTTTATTGATACCTTCCCTGCATCTTTTTTAGCACCGCATCCATTTCTTCACGCAACCACAATGGTTCAACCACTTCAATCTGGTCGACCATGGAAAGAATTTTTTGTTTGAGTTCGTAGTTTGGAATGATCCGGAGTTCGAAATACACCCCCTCCTTGCTCTCATTGGCTACTTCTATCCTTGTCATTGTGCTGTGCCAAGGAGCTGATTCGAGGTACCAGGCTTGTAATCGAGTGCATTTGAGTAATACCCGAACAGGCTCATCCCGATCGCTGTAATTAAGTCCAATCACATCGCGAAATTTCTGTGTGTTTTTTGAATACAGATTCCGATCAAAGGTTTTGGAATCCATCTCCACCTTATCAATCCGGTCCAGTCCGAAAGTCCGGCAATCCTGTCTCGCTTCCACCCATGCATACAAATACCAGCGGCGGCCATATTCTTTGAGCAGTAATGGATAGACTTCATAATCGGTATACTGTTCCGTTCGATAATTGAAATGCTTAAAACGTATTATATTTTCCTGATTGATCGCTTTGGTGAGTATGTCCATGTATTCCGTTCCCATTCCGGAAAAAGGTTCCAGTTGGACCCGATCGCGTAAGGCGGCATCGGTAAAAAAACCCGCCTGCAATGCCTGTACTTCCTGACTCAATTCCAAAATCTGCTTCAAGCGGCTTGCATCCTGACTGCTCTGCATCAATCGGTAAGCACGAATGGAAGAGTCGTATTCCAGATCGAGGTTGAAGTCACGGCGAAGGTCTTCAATATCCCGATCAAAGGTTCGGTTGGATACTTCAAATCCCTCCTCTGCGCAGCGTTCAATCAGCTCGCTTTTACTCCAGTTCCCTTTCTCGAGAGTTTGGATGATTATTTGAAAGCGACGGATTTTAGCAACAAGCGAGGACATAGAATAAAGTACAAAAGACGAAAGTACAAAAGTACAAAAGACAAAAATCAAGAATCGAAAATCCCGGGTATAGGGAAGTTTAAACGCAGGCGAAAATAACCACGTCCCATTGCACATAGCCATAAAACCCAATCAAAACCCGGCTGCCATTTGATACGACTGGCGGAAATAAGAAGATTCTTTTTCATTCAGAAGCACAGGTTCACTTTGGCTCTGATAAACGGTTTCCGAATGGCGAATGGGTAAAGAGGTTACCGGCACGTCTTTCAGGAACCAATCGATGCTGCGTGAGTGATGCAGACCATAATCCTCGTCCGGTAAATAGACATAATCACCTGTGATTTCTCCCATGTGATAGAGCTGATTGAATTTGCCGGGGATAATGATCCAATCTCCTTTTTGCATGCCATTGGCCAACAAATCAATGCTCAGGATTGCATTTTCGTTTCGGGCCAATTCCGAACTCTTATCCAATAATGCCGATTGAATCAGCGTCTGATTGCCCAACGCACTTAAATCAAGTTCCAAATCTTCAAAAGGAAAATAAAGGCACCCATGCTCCAATGAACGACGGGAGGTCCATGCTTCACTTGCTCCCTGATATATCCAAATATTATTCATGATTCAAAGATGCAGGAACAGGTACGCCATAACGCGGCGAAGTAAAGTCTGGTTGAAAAAATAAGTCCTCCTCACACAAGGTACTGGCTGGGTTATAAGTCATCAGAAGACTTCTTCGCAGGTAGGCAAAGGCCATCAGAGTCATGAATTAATGCAGGACCTCTCTGGCAACAGATAGGATGGGACCGCAAAAGAATGAACAGACCATCATACTTGTAACAGTAAATTTCATCCTGAAAATGAATTAAATATGAATTGACTGTTTAGTACGAAATATAAATGACGCGCGTAATAAACTCATCATCTTCTGATTTGAATTTAAGATGATAGGTACCTGAGGTACTTGGAATAAAATAATAGCAAGCAGGAACAACTTGTTTTTTCTGCACGCAAGTGCCACAAACATATTCAGCTTCAACCCCGATGATATAGTCGTAGCGATCCACGTTCACGTCAAACCTTCCAAATTGCCCGCAACCATTTTCAACATTTAATGCCACGCGAACGGGAATAGAATCCAGGACTTTTCCATATTCAGGAGCACTGACGGCCGACACATATGCCGTTTCAAAATGATGACAATTTTCTTTTTTACACGCGAAAAAAGAAATCAACATAACCACTAAAATAAGCGGCAGCGAAATATATCGTTTCATCCTTAAAGCCAGATTAAGGTATGAGTAAGTTAATAACTTAAAATTGAAAAGGCAAAGATTGAAGGCCTCATTTCTTGAAAAATTCATATTCTTTTACGAGCACCTATTCAATCCCATCAAATCCCCAACTTTTGAGCAAAGAATCACATTGAAATTTGTTTAATATCATTACGCTGTCGGGTCCGTAGTTCCAGGTATAATAGGTTCCCAGTGCCTGGTATTCCCGATAAGAAAAATACCCATGATAAATGGAAATATAGGATGGATCCGTTCCATAAAAAGTATTTAATTCCATGAATATTGCTGAGTCATTATGATACACCGTTTTGCACATCACTCCCCTCCTGAATTCAGGATTTATATCATTGCAAAAAGTCACGAATTCCGGGCTCACTTCATGGAGAATCAGCTGATCCTGAATTAAAGGCAAACCCAAATCCATTCGCAAGGAATCCATTGCCTGCGCCCCTTCCACAGGATCGTACAGGCTGGGCTCTTCTTCCCGGCAAGCAAGAAAACCAGTGGTGAAAACCAACACGATAATCGCGAAATAGTGCGAATGCTTCATTTGAAATGCATCACTATTGTCTGCCCGATTTAATAACTTTTGAACTGCCTATGCATTGTCCTGATTCATTGTACATTTTACACAGGTATACACCTGCTGGCAAAAAACCAATATCTACACTACCAGATTCCAGTCGGTCGCTGTACAAACATTTCCCCTGAACATCAAATATCTGAATAGCATGTGGACTTTTATCGAATTGGTTTCTAATAAATAACATTCCAGAAGATGGATTTGGAAACAAAGTCCAGCAAACTGGCTTTGGGGGATTTAATCCAGTCGAGGTCCGTCTATGCATGTAGTATTGCGAGAAACTTTGCTTTCCAAAAACACCCGCGCGATTAGAATATGTGATCGTGCTGACAGGCGCGAATTTGAAATGATACATGTCTTGAATTTCCTCCATGATCTGAACCGTATTTATTGGAATTTTGGGATTCACACAATGTTCATATTTTAAATTGATGTGCCACTCATTTTTCCATTTTATAAAAGTCCAATATTCCCATGTAACACTGTCCAACTTTGCATTTCTGGTCGTCATAAATTTATTCATACTATAAACAGTAGCATTTTGACTGAAATTTACCTGGTATATCAGGGAATCTAAACCGAATTGATCATAGAAATAAGCAGAACTTCTAAAAAGCCATAAACCAGTCTGTGATGATAAATACTCTATAAGGGAATCCAATTGGCCTAGAGAAGTATATTTAAATTCCTTCCTTGATTGCAAGTGTAAAGTGTCGGATCGCAAGGAATAAAACAGTTGACTTTGAAGCAGGCCCTTTCCGGAATAAAGGAAAGAATCCAAAGTAGAAATTTTCCAGTTGGTCTGAACTGTATCCCATAAATAAGTTGATTCCACCCTTAATCCATTGAGATCAAAATGACGTTCTGAATATGCCAGGTTGACCCAAACTTTCTTTTTTGTATCCCAATATTGATAGGATTTATTTAGCCACTGTGGATGCACTCCATCGTAATGATAGGTGGTAATACTGAATGGGATGACCTTTCCTGTGGAATCAGTGTTGAAACCGTAGGCAACCAATAAAGAATCTCCCTCATTATGCAGCATTCTTTCCGGAACAGGATTTATCCAACCCGAATCAGAATAACGATAGCCTACCAAGCTATCCATCAAATACGTGTATTGTGCCCGAGTTGGGGAAACAATGCACATGGAGAAAAACAGAAGAAATAAAAAGCGTTTTGGCATCCTTTAAGATTATTACGTGGAAGTATGCAAATTAGCCAGTAATTCCCAGATTCGCACCATGGCCAATGTATCCATCTTGCAATACTCCAAAAGGGCTGCCTTCGTTTTTTCTGCTGTATCCTCATCCATTGACTGGAGCTGCGAGTAGATGAAGCTCGCGCTGCCACCTTCCTGAATTTCGAGCATGGAATAATCCAATTCCGGAACCATCACCGGCAAAACATTTTTAATGGATGCACTGCCACCAAATGCTTCACTGCTCACCCATCCTTTTTTAAAGGGCACCATCAAATCAACCACCCGTTCAATCATCGGTTCAATAAATTCACGCTCAGATGGAAAATCACGGGCCAACTCCTTGAATCTGCCTATCTCAAAATGCTTGTTCCAGGTAACAATGGACCCTGCCATTCCGAACACTTTTTTCATCTTCTGGATCAGTTCATTTCTTGGATCTCCTGTGCCGGACCCTAAGAACTCATAGTGCTTCATCTCTGCGCCTGGCACCGATTGCATGTGCAAACTGAATTGAAAAGGAATCTGCTGCCAGGGCCTGCACTCATCAAATTCAGGGACACCAAACATGCAGGTTTCAAAATCGAAAAAATACAAGGGATAATGCCAATCCTTAAAATAGGTTCTCAGCGATTCTTTTTCCTGTTCAATTGACCCGTTCAGCTCCTTCTGAGCTTCAGGCTCGATAGCATTTAATTGCGAGCAATACCCCTGAAAATTGCAGGCATACGGTTTATTACATTGCGGACCCATCGGAATGTTGGGCTCCGCTCCTTTGCTCAGCATTTCACGTAAGTCATGCAGGTTTTCCCGGACCCAGGATTGGCGTTTTCTACATGCTTCGGTAATATTGGTAGGCAGGAACAATCGCTCTACATCAATCTCCCCTCTTCGAACGTATTTCTTATTGAAGTGAAGAATATAAAAGTTGCGAACGTCAATGCCCGCTCCGGCTAAAACATAATATTGCAGGGCGCCATCTTGCTCGTGTTGCTCTTTGACGGAGTTTACGCTCTTTACCTCATAGACATCGTAACCTTCTTCCGTTTTTACTAATATATCGACCGCACAAAGCACATCCTCATGGATAAATGTTGCCTCATAGATTACTTCCTCAAACCGCAAAGCCTCTTTCGTTCGGTAGGCCGTTTCAATCCAGGGGTATTTATCCTCCTGTTGTGCATCATAGCCGCCCGGAAATACCTGCTGCGCCAATACACCCGCATCGGTTCTGCTGGCATAGCGTGCCATGGTCTGATCATCTTCCACATCCGCAACTTCCCTTTTAAACTTGTGTAAAAACAAGCGTTTCGGACATTGACAGCCATACATAAAGGAAGACTTGGAAAAATTAATCATAACGGACTTTGTGGTTGAGTGAGGGAAGATAAAAAGAGAAAGACGAGAGACAAAAGACGGAATTCGAAAGACACTTTTCTACTTCCGAACTTCTCTGCTTCCCAGCATTTCCTTCCATTGTCTGACGTCCTCCAGCAGGTGCTCTACTTTTCCTTCATCTTCAAAATATTGGGCTTTAGACAGCCTTTCACGGCTTCTGTTAAGTTTCAATTCAAAAGCTTCCAGCAGTTCCGACAACTCATCCGACAAATGCTGGTACTGGTACAATGTTGCATTCATACCTCAAAGATCTAGGTTCACTCCGTCAAAATACGGCGAACCTATCTCTCATGAAAATGGCATGCAGAAATGCATCATCTTCCACTGATAACCAGTCGCTGAATAAAAACATTTTGGTCGCTTTGCACACGAACGAGGTATGTACCTTCCGGTAAAAAGCTTAGGTTAATCCCTGTCTTTTGATCAATTAATTTTCCATGGGCTACCTGTTGACCCAGGGCATTCAAAATTTGATACCCGGCTTCTTGTATTCCTGAAGACAGCTCCAGAGTGAACCAGTCTTTGCCCGGATTAGGATAAATCCGGAAGCTTCCCTTCATTGGTAACTCAAAACCGGTGGGGACTATCATCACATTCAAAGTCACTTCGCTAATGCATCCGTCCGGACTCACTCCCTGCGCAGTAATGGATCCTCCACCAGGGTGAGTCCATTTCACTTCGACGGTGGCACTGCGTTGTCCGCTTAGAATTGTACCATTTATTACCGACCAATTAACCTGGGCCTGTCCCGATGGAGCAACGGAATAGATGTAGCTATTCACTGAATCAATTCCCACTGAATCACCATAAATGACCTGTAGGGGTGTTAATGGAAAATCGTTAATATTCACTGTATCGTAGCCTCTACAAGTTAATCCTTTATCGGTTTTGATGCCCTCTGCCAGCCAGGTAAAACCTGTTCCGGTCAGGAATCGGAAAGAATCACCCCTCACCAAAACCTGATTATTTATTCCACGTACAAAAGTGGTCGCATCGTACCAACGGAAACTATCCACCGCCCCGGCTACGGAAAGAAAGACCGTATCATAAGGACAAGATGATTGATCATTGCACGCCTGAATTGGCACAAACATCACATCCAGGTGCATACTGTCGCTGTTGCTGCATTGGTGCAAATCCACCACCTTTACTTTATAATCACCACTATCTTTAATCCAAATAGATGGATCCATAGAACCTGTATTCCATTGGTAAGAACTTCCCGTGCCGCCAAAGGAAATGAGCATTACGGAATCGCCATGACAAATTCTTTGATCACCGCCCAGATTGACTGTTGGAAGAGCCCAGGTATTTAGATTTACAGTATCCAAAGCGTGACAACTGACTCCTGAGATTGTTTTCGTTTCATTCACAATTAAGAGGAGGTTCTTATTCAATCGAAGATCAAGATTTACTCCCGTGTAAATGGGAGTATCCTGCCCATTACCCGAATAAGTGGATTCGTCGAACCAATCGTATTGATCGGCTCCGCTTAAGCTAAAATGAATTGAGTCTCCACTGCAAACCTGTTGATTGCTGAGCCCTGTTACACGGATTTTATTTTCCACCACATTGATTGTATCCCATTGGTTACATCCCAGACTGTCTTTCACTGCCACATTTAAATTCTGAATAGCCAGCGTGATAATTTTTTGCGTAGTATCTCCAGTCGACCACTGATAAGTCCAATTGAGACTGTCTCCACCTGCATCAATAACTGCCATTTCCCCTTCACAAACAGCCGTGTCCTTGCCTAAATGCAAGAAAGGCAAAGGATTCATTTTAACCACGATACTATCCCGGTTGCTGCATCCGGTTGCATCGGTTGCAATAAGCAGTAAAGAATCATCCTGAACGACAGAATAGCTATAGGAATTCGCAGAAATCCCTAAAGAGCTTCGATTGGCCAAATCATACCATTCCAATTGGTAAGGGGATGTGCCACCATAAACCAAGCCCTGAATATGCAAACTGTCACTGTAACACAATGCCGTGTCCATCGGAAGTTTGACCTGGATATACGGAGCAATTGAAATCGTGTCTTCGTAAATTACTTCGCAAGCAGTTAATGTAGACAGATGAAGTTGCACATAATGCCTTCCTGGCGAAAGCTTAGCCGTATCTTGTTTAGTATTCCCGGCCCATACTTGTTTTCTGGCCGAGTCTAAAATGCTGTACCATGCGTTCAGGCCATCGACAGAGTGGGTAATGGTGTAATCGAGTGCAAGGTTTCCGCAACTCAGAACGGTATCATGCAAAATTCCTTTTGGCTGATCACGAACAAAAATATTGATTGCCCGGACAACTTTTCCATTTAATGGACAGGCATTGTCTTTCACGGTTACAATGAACAAATAAGGCTGGTTTCGAACCATGGTCGAATCAGGCGTCCAGCATATTTGACCGCTGGCGTGATTGGTCGTGCCATTATTGTCTGTAAAACTTGCTCCCGGCGCCAAAGAAGTACAATAAATGGAGGTCGTGTCAGATGAATCCAAATCGTTGGTATTGATGCTCAGGCATGACTTTTTCCCAACGCAGAAATTGCTTGAATAAGGTGGCGACATAGTAGGGAGGCGATTGTTCGGACAATTGATAACGATTAATTCCCAATCCCTTCGGGTAACTCCTATTACCGTTGGTGTTCCGTTAATCGTTCGCCATTCCTTTACTTCAACCACTACCACCCCTACCTGGCTTAAGAGCGTAGGCCGAAAACTTAAATCTCCTGTAACAGGATTCAAATGAAATCCTGCTGGTATACCTAAGTTATTGTTCGGAAATCCCAAAAAGGAAATGGGTCTGTCTTTTGTCCAAATCGGGTTGGGAAAAGTCGTGTTCGATCCAACAAGTGCCTCGGCCAAATGAAAACTTAGTGAATCTCCCGTATCAATCGTGTCTATGGCACCAAGGTTGATAACCTGATCCTGATTATAGCAAAGTAATATTTGTGGCTCCGAAGTAAAAACAGGCGAGCTGTTGCTGCTGCTCAAACACTTATTCAGCATGGTTGAAATATAAAAATCCTGACCTGCCAATCCCGTTGAAATGGAACCGGATCGAGTAGATAATGACCACGAAAAATTCCATTCACAACAGCTGTACCCGCTTAGATCGACATCCATACTCCAGGTAACTTCTTCTATTCCGTACACAAATGAACCGCCGGCACACTTACTCTGAACGGAACAATTCGTACCCATACCGGTCACATCCCGGGTAGATAATTTGGTTTGATTGGAAATGGTAATGGTATTCGAACTGCATTTACCTATGACATTTGATTGAGATAAGGCAATACCATTGCAATCCCGGTAAACACGAACATAAATTGTGTACTTTGAATTTCCCTTGTTCACATAGGTCATTTCACCTCCCATAGGACTGGAGGCATCAACATGAACAGATTGTAACAGAAAGCAGAACAAGACAGAAACAAAGTATAGATACGTTTTCATGCGGGCACAATTTAGCGGGGAACTTTGTTGATTAGATACCAAAAATCACGTAAAAGTTGCCCAAATAAGAACTGAAATCAGATTTATCTTAAGTACTAAGAAAAAGTATACGATTAACACGGGAAGGCCAACGACCGCCAACTATGGGCCATTCAGCGATTACCCGTAACCTTTTCATATAAACAAAATTAACTTCATGGGAAATTAGACTTCATGGGTAAAAATGTCATCATTACAGGTGCATCAGGTATGGTAGGCGGTGGTGTTTTGATAGAATGTCTTGAAAGCACGGAAATAGATGCTGTTCTAATAATCAACAGGAAATCGCTTCCAATCGATCATCCGAAACTCAGGCAAATTGAACTGCATGATTTTTCAAAGATTAACTCGCTCAAAAATGAACTTAGAGGTTACGACGCACTATTTTATTGCATGGGTGTCAGTGCCTATCCGATGAAAGAAGATAAATACAGCCATTTGACCTTTGATTATGTGAAAGCTTTTGCCGATACCTTCTATTCTATTCATCCGAAAATAACATTCGTATACGTGACCGGAAGAGGAACTGACAGCAGCGAAAGCAAAGGTGCTATGTGGGCTCGGGTAAAAGGAAAAACAGAAAATTATATTCTGAATAAGGGATTCAGGCATGCATTTATGTTTCGACCTGGAATCATCATCCCTAAAAAAGGTGTTCGATCCCGGACCCCATTGTATCACATGTTTTACGTCCTTTTTCGCCCTATCTACGGATTGTTGCAACGATCGCAAAACATCACGACAACAGAACGAATTGGTCGTGCCATGATTCACTGTCTTCAAAAACCATTTCATTCTCCGATAATAGATGAAAAGAAAATCAATCAATGGGCCCTTCTTTAACCTGCATAAACACTTGATATTACTATAATTTCACTACTTTTGGCACTCCCCCTCCAACTATGAGTACTTCCGTTGTCATGCTGTTTTTTTCTCTGCTCAGCTTTCTGATTAGCGGACTTTATCTTTTCTTTTATTTCAGTCGGGTCAAGAAAAACAAAGGTCTTCTCATTTTTGCTCTGGCGAAGTTTTTTGAAGGAATCGGAGTTGGTATAATGGGTTCGGATGAGGAACATGCCGGTCTAAAATTTATCTATGTTGGATTCCTCATCCTTACCGGTATGTTTGCAGAGATTTCCGCCGTTATTTCTTATGACCAGGTTTATAGAAGGAAATCACAATTTTTTCTGACTGCGGTCTTTTTGTTGGGTTTTACTGGATTGCTTTTCGGATTGAAAGAGCCGAATAACTATGTGGCAATGATCCATGGTCTGAGCGCTGGAGTGCTCTGTTTATTCGGTTCTATTCAGTTATTCAAGAGAAAACCGCGTTCGTCTCTTCTCTTTTTAGTCGCAAGCAGCTATTTACTCTTTTCCATTGCCTGGCTATACAGTGCCTACCATGCCAGTCATCATATTGGCACCTTGCAGCTGATGACCACACAAAATTCGGCACATCTCTTTCTGACAATTTGCACAGTGCTAAACCTGGTTGTATCTACAATAGGTTACCTGATGCTTCAAAAAGAGCTGGACGAGAACCGAATCATGAAAGATGCAGAAATCATTCAGGAAGACAACCGAAAACTGAATCATCTGATTCAAACAAAGAACCTGTTCTTTTCACTAATTGCCCACGACTTGCGAGGCCCGATAGGAGGCTTATCTCAATTGGGCGAATTGCTAACACAAGAAGATGATTTGGATCAATCCGAGCGTAAAGAAATCATCCAAGCCATTGCCAATACTTCCAAAAACTCCTTTATTCTGCTGGACAACCTGCTCTTGTGGGCCCGCTCTGAATCGGGAGGTTTGCAAATGCATCCAACCGAGTTATTGCTAAAGGAACTTCTTGAAAAAAGTATTTCCATCCTGATTGGAAACCTGCGTCAAAAACAGCTGGAAGTGCGCATGCATGTCCCAAACCAATTCATGATTCGCGCGGATGCAGAAATGATGGGCAGTATTTTTCGAAATTTGATTCACAATGCGGTGAAATTTTCACATCCAGAAGGAAAAATTGAAATCAATGCACATAATTTGGATTCTCATTTTATACAAATTGAAATCCGTGATTATGGCACCGGGATGTCATCAGAAACTTTGCGAAATCTATTTACAACCGAATTAAAGAAAAGTCAACCCGGAACCAATCATGAAAGTGGCACCGGCCTGGGTTTATTGCTTATAAAATCATTCATCGATATGCATGGAGGCTCCATTACTGCCGATAGTAAACCGAATGAGGGAACAAGCTTTTTTATTCAACTCCCTGTGGAAGCATGATATAAAATGAGGAATTCGCCGAGAAAATTCCCAGATAATTCTTCCGCCAAACAAGACTTAATATTCACAAAGAATTCCTTTATTGAAGATAAACTGAAGAGGGCACCACTCTTAAAATATGCCGCCGGTTTCAAGATTCAATGGGTTTATTCATTGAATGGCTTCGCTATATGCCGGGTTCAAGTCCTGAAACAAAAAAGGATGGTTTTATTCAAACCATCCCTTTCATATTATTCTGTGGGCGTGTCCTTTTCCTTAGGTTTTCTGGAAGAGGGTGCTCGTTTGATTTTGAACTTAAGTTCATCGCTGTCTTTGGTATAACTTACCTCCATCATATCGCCTTCGCTTATTTCCGATTTCAAAATTTCTTCTGCCATCGGGTCTTCCAGATATTTCTGAATGGCTCTGTTTAAAGGTCTGGCTCCAAATTCTGCATCAAATCCTTTCTCTGCAAGGAATTCCTTCGCCGCTTTGTTCAATTTAAAACTATAACCCAATGCATGGATTCGTTTTTCCAATTTAGCCACGGCCAGATCCAAAATTGAGATAATATCTTCTTTGCTCAACGGATTGAATACCACCACATCATCGATACGGTTCAGAAATTCTGGAGAGAAGAAACGCTTCAATGCAGTTTCAATCACCGATTTGCTGTGTTGGTCGCTTCCTCCCTGCTTGGCCTGAGTGGAAAAACCAACTCCTTGTCCGAAATCCTTCAACTGACGAGAACCAATATTCGAAGTCATTAGAATAATGGTATTTCTGAAATCCACCCGGCGACCCAGGCTATCCGTAATGAATCCTTCGTCCAATACCTGAAGCAGAATATTGAAAACATCCGGATGCGCTTTTTCGATCTCATCTAATAAGATGACGGAATAAGGTTTCCTTCTCACTTTCTCGGTGAGTTGTCCACCTTCTTCATACCCGACATATCCGGGAGGCGCACCTACCAAACGAGACACAGCGAATTTCTCCATATACTCGCTCATATCAATGCGTATCAATGCGTCATCGCTGTCAAACAGGTAGCGACTTAAGGCTTTTGCCAATTCCGTTTTGCCCACTCCTGTAGGTCCAAGGAAAACAAATGAACCAATCGGACGATTGGGATCTTTTAACCCGGCACGGGTCCGTTGAATGGCTTTGGTTAATTTTTGTATTGCTTTGTCCTGACCGATTACTTTTCCACGCAATTCTTCGCTCATGTTCAACAATCGCTGTCCCTCGGCCTGTGCAATTCGTTTCGCAGGAACACCTGTAATCATAGATACGACTTCTGCCACATTCTCTTCGCTAACGGTGTAGCGAAGGTTTTTTGTTTCTTCTTCCCAGCGCGCCTTTTCTTCGTCGAGCTGTTCCAACAGATGACGTTCTTTGTCTCTCAGTTTGGCGGCTTCTTCGTATTTCTGACTTTTCACCACCGAATTTTTTTCCTGTTTGATTTCCTCAATCTTGGATTCCAAATCAAGGATCGCTTCTGGTACATGGATATTGGTAATATGCACACGGGCACCTGCCTCATCCAATACGTCGATGGCCTTGTCCGGCAAATAACGATCGGTCATGAATCGATTACTCAAACTCACACAGGCCTCAATTGCTTCATCAGTATAGGTTACTCCGTGATGATCTTCATATTTAGCCTTGATATTATTCAGAATTTCCATGGTTTCTTCAGGAGAAGCCGGTTCAACCATTACGGGTTGAAAACGACGTTCCAGTGCACCATCTTTTTCAATATATTGCCGGTATTCATCCAAGGTGGTAGCTCCAATGCATTGCACTTCTCCCCGTGCCAGAGCCGGTTTAAACATATTGGAAGCGTCCAGAGAGCCTGAAGCTCCTCCTGCCCCTACAATAGTATGAATCTCGTCTATAAACAGTATCACATCCTGAGATTTCTCCAATTCATTCATCACCGCTTTCATCCGCTCTTCGAATTGGCCACGGTATTTGGTACCAGCTACCAAAGAAGCTAAATCCAGCGTAACCACACGTTTATTAAATAGAACGCGTGAAACTTTTCGTTGAACGATACGCAAAGCCAATCCCTCTGCAATGGCTGTTTTACCCACGCCTGGTTCTCCGATCAATACCGGATTATTCTTTTTCCGGCGACTCAGAATCTGAGAAACACGCTCGATCTCTTTTTCACGACCCACTATAGGATCCAACTTGCCTTCTTCTGCTGCACGGGTCAGGTCGCGTCCAAAATTATCCAATACTGGTGTTTTGGATCTGGGATCGGGTTTTTTAGGCTCCTGAGAGCGTTTCTCTTCTCGATAGAAATCTTCCGGACTATCCGTTGGATATTCGCCTTTGATTTCACTGATATTGTTTTCTAATGAGGATTTAAACACGTCGTATGTGATCGCGTATTGGTTTAAAATCTGGGAAGCTATATTCTCTTCATCACGAAGGATTGACAATAAAAGATGTTCTGTGCCGATGATATCGGCCTTAAATATCTTGGCTTCCAGATAGGTTATTTTTAATGCTTTCTCTGCTTGCTTGGTTAAAGGAATGTTGATCAGATTGCCTGAAATACCGGCGGTGCTTTTGATCGCATCCTCGACGGATTTCTTTAGTCGGTTCACATCAACATCCAGCTGTTTCAGGGCTATTAATGCCTTCCCTTCTCCCTCGCGAATGATCCCGAGCAGAAGGTGCTCTGTGCCTATATAATCGTGGCCCAGACGTATCGCTTCCTCCTTACTGTATTGGATCACTTCTTTAACCCTGGGTGAAAATTTCGCTTCCATGTATTCTTTCCTTTCTGGATTATTCAAATATACGCAGCATCGAAGTCAATTCAATGCAAGACGGAACTCCGTCGTGTGGATTAGTACAAATCCTGTACTAAACTCTGAACACCGAAACAGATGCTTTAAATAAGACGAATTTTGGCAGTATTTTGTTGTACCCAAGAGTAAGATTCGTCAGATTTTCCGAAAGCATTACTCCATACCTGTTAATCTGACAGGCCCCCAAGACTAAAATCTTTACCTTAGTCATTTATAAAGACAGGAATTCCTTCCAATACAATTTCAGCTCGCCGGCGTCAGAGATCAACATGAGTCTCCGTTTTGATACCCTTGGATTTTTACAAAGGATTTATAACCCAAAATTTTCAAGTAGAATCTGACTCAATCCTTGATTCATTCGTATTCAATTTGCCTCGACACCTGGACCTTGCTCCGTGTAAATTCCAAACGAACTAAAAAATCAAGGCCAAAATATGCTACTTCGCTCTCGGCTCTGCCGTTGGCGCAGTTTATTTTGCTCGCTCAAAAAATCATCTCAATGCCCTAATTATTCGGCGAATTACCTTTTACCGACTACCAACTACCAAGCATACAAGCCTTTGGCTTTTGCCATCGAGCCAGTTACTTAGAGATTAAAATATTCAAGCCTTTTATGCATCTTTAAAAATCCACGAGAAATTCGGGAAAACTAAAAAAGGCCCGTCAATACTTTACATTTTAAGCTGCCTGTTTTCGGACCTTTCAAGGGTCCAATACCTCTCAGTCAATTGAAAATGTGGATAATCATTTCTGTGTTTATAAGGAGTTCAGAATCAGTGGCTGCTTTATCCACCGAACGTCCACAAATGCTCTTTGGAATGTGGACAACAAAAAGCTATTTTTAATAGAAGCAGAAGCACCTTATTTTCGGGACGGGATCAAGATGGACGAAAACACAAGTAAAAAGTCAAACACAAGAAAAAGAACTGCTTCACCTGCAAATGACAGCATTATTCAGGGGAAAATACAACCACAAGCTCCTGATTTAGAGGAGGCTGTGCTTGGGGCAGTAATGTTGGAAAAGAATGCATTAAACGATGTGCTTCAGATTCTTAAAAAGGAACATTTCTATGTTGAAGCCCATCAATACATTTGGGAGACTATTACTCAACTTTTCGAACGTTCCAAGCCTGTGGATATCCTTACCGTTACCCAAAACCTTCGTCAAGAGGGTTTGTTGGAAGCAGCCGGGGGAGCATTCTATATCACCCAGCTTACCAACCGCATTGCGTCCGCAGCCAATGTGGAATATTATGCGCGGGTAATCACCGAAAAATACATCCAACGTGAACTGATTCGGATCGGTTCGGAAATGGCAACAGAAGCTTTCAGCGAAACAGCGGATGTATTGAAGATGTTGGACAAAGCACAAGGCGAAGTATTCGCCATCGCGGAAGAGAACATTAAGAAGAATGCAGAGAATCTGGAGGCCATTATCCAAAAGGCCATCAAAAATATAGAAAGTGCCAAGGACCATGAAAGTAGCCTGACAGGAGTACCTTCAGGCATTTTCCAATTGGACACATTAACCAGTGGCTGGCAAAAATCAGATTTGGTTATTCTGGCTGCGCGTCCGGGTATGGGTAAAACTGCCCTAACCCTGACCATGGCAAGAAATGCAGCCACAGATCACGGAAAAGGTGTTGCCATCTTCTCTTTGGAAATGTCTTCGGTACAGCTTGCACTGCGCTTGATTTCCGCTGAAGCAGAGATCAATCAGGAAAATCTGAGAAGTGGTAAACTCAGCAATCAGGACTGGGAACAACTAACAACACGACTAACCCGGCTCAACGAATCCAAAGTATTTATCGACGATACACCAGCTATCTCCATCTTTGAATTGCGAGCCAAGTGCAGGCGTCTTAAAGCGCAACACGATATAGGATTAATCATCATCGACTACTTGCAATTGATGCGGGGCGATGAAAAAAGCCATGGCAACCGTGAACAGGAAATTTCGCTTATTTCCCGTTCGCTGAAAGCCATGGCAAAAGAACTGGATGTTCCCGTAATTGCTCTTTCTCAGCTCAGTCGTGCGGTAGAAACCAGAGGAACGAGCAAACGTCCGATCCTTTCTGATCTTCGTGAATCCGGCTCCATAGAGCAGGATGCCGATATGGTATTGTTTATTTACAGACCGGAATATTATAAACTCACGGAATTTGAAGATGGAAGTCCCACCATGGGTAAAGCTGAAATCATAGTGGCAAAAAACCGTCACGGACAAACCAAAGATATTCGCTGCCGCTTTGTTGGTCAGTACGGCAAATTTATGGATGATGACGACACCCTTGGTTTTGGTGGCGATTTAGGATTGGGGGATGATTTGAAATTTCCAAGCAGCATCACCATGCCTTCCCGCATGAATGATATGGATGACGAGGGAGATATTCCTCCCTTCTAAAAACCAATTTCTTCGTCGACAATAAACTGGGGTCTACCTTTGACTTCATCGAGAATATTCCCAATATATTCTCCAGTTACGCCGATGGTTACCAATTGAACTCCTCCAAAGAAAATAATGGTGATCAAAGTTGAAGCCCATCCCGGTGTGGTGATGATGCCGGAAAACTGAACCACCAGCACGTAAACGGTCAGAAGCAACCCAACGATCAGGCTAAATATTCCCAATGTAATTGCCATTTTCAGCGGTTTCTTGGAAAAATAAAACATGGCGATCGAGGCCAGTTGTAACATCTTCCTGAGTGGATACTTGGTTTCGCCGGCATGCCTTGGATCCCTGTCGTAATAAATTGGTTCCTGCTTAAATCCCATCCAGGCAATGAGTCCACGGATATACTTGTTCTTTTCGCCCAGTCCCTTAAAGGCATTTATAACCTTGCGATCGACCAAACGAAAATCGCCGGTATCTACATTAAGATTGACGTCACTCAACTTATTCAATATACGATAGAACCACTTGGCTGTCAGTTTTTTAAACCAGGTCTCTCCTTTTCGTTCCCTCCGAACCCCAAAAACAACATTGGCCCCTTTTTCCTGATGAATGGCTACCATGTCTTTGAACAGTTCCGGGGGATCTTGCAAATCTGCATCAATAATAATGGCCAGATCGCCATTGCAGTAATGAATGCCCGCACTCACTGCCGCTTGATGGCCGAAATTTCGACTAAAATTCAGGACTTTGATCCGGGAGTCCTGCGATGCGAATTCTTTTAAAAGGTGCAGTGTAGCATCGCGACTTCCGTCGTTGATATAGATAACTTCCGCCCCTTTATGCCAATCGCCTTCCAGCGCAGCAATCACGCGTTTATGCGTCTCTGGCAAAACCTGCTCTTCATTAAAACAGGGGATGATAATGGACAAATAAGGCCGCTTTTCCATAATTACAGAGGAATATTACCGTGTTTCTTTCGGGGAAGGTTGGCTACCTTATTTTCTAACATTGCAAACCCTTTGATAAGTTTTGCCCGGGTCTCTGCGGGGTGAATCACTTCATCTACAAATCCTCTTTCGGCCGCCCGGTATGGGTTCGCAAAAATATCGCCGTATTCCTTTTCTTTTTCTTTCCAAGCTTCTTCCGGGTTCGATGCAGATTGAATGTCTTTTTTAAAGATGATTTCGGCCGCCCCTTTAGCACCCATCACGGCAATTTCTGCTGATGGCCAGGCAAAATTCAAATCTGCGCCAATATGCTTGGAGTTCATCACATCATAGGCACCACCATAGGCCTTGCGCGTAATAACCGTCACTCTTGGCACAGTTGCTTCGCTGAATGCATAAAGCAATTTTGCTCCATTGGTAATGATGGCATTCCATTCCTGATCGGTTCCGGGTAAGAATCCAGGTACATCTTCAAGCACCAACAAAGGAATATTAAAGCAATCGCAGAAGCGCACAAAACGTGCGGCTTTTGTGGATGAGTGTATATCCAGTACTCCGGCAAGGAAGGCCGGTTGATTCGCTACAATGCCTAAGCTTCTTCCCGCCAGTCGAGCAAATCCAACCACAATGTTTTCTGCAAAATTCTTATGAACTTCCAAAAAGCTTCCGGTATCGACTAAGCCCTCAATTACCTCGCGAATATCATAGGGTTGATTTGGGTTTTCAGGAACAATAGATTCCAGCACCTCTCTGGATTCTTCACCAGCATCATAAGGCAATGACGGGGCCTTTTCTTCGCAATTCTGTGGCATGTAGCTCAGGAGTTTCTTCACGTATTCAATGGCCTCCACCTCGTTGGCGCAGGAAAAATGAGAAACACCCGATTTGGAAGAATGTACCGAAGCTCCTCCCAGCTCTTCACTGCTCACCTCTTCATGTGTTACCGTTTTCACCACATTCGGTCCGGTAACAAACATATAGCTCGATTTCTCCACCATCAGGATAAAATCGGTCATGGCAGGAGAATATACCGCTCCTCCTGCACAGGGTCCCATGATAGCCGACAATTGTGGAATTACTCCACTGCTCATTACATTGCGGTAAAAGATATCGGCATAACCTCCCAGGGAAACAACACCTTCCTGAATACGGGCACCACCCGAGTCGTTCAAACCAATGACCGGGGCTCCATTTTTTAGAGCCATCTCCATGATTTTCACAATTTTCTCAGCATGGGTTTCAGAAAGCGACCCCCCAAAAACGGTAAAATCCTGAGAAAAAACATAAGTCAGGCGGCCATTTACCAAACCGTATCCGGTTACAACACCATCGCCCAGAATCTGTTGTTTTTCCATCCCGAAATCGCGGCTTCTGTGTTTCACCAGAGCTCCAATTTCTTCAAAACTTCCTTCATCCATCAGGAGGCGAATACGCTCTCTGGCGGTGAGTTTTCCCTTTTTATGCTGACTTTCAATACGTTCTTTTCCCCCACCCAGCTGGGCTTCTTCACGCAAACGATTTAGTTGTTCTCTTTTATTCATGCTTCAATTATGTCGGCGATTTCTTCCGCAAAGGCAATATTATGGTAAACTGCCTTTACATCGTCATCGTTTTCCAGATTTTGTAACAATTTGCCAAGCTCTTCGGCTTGCTCTCGATTTAATTCTTTTGTAATTAACGGGATTCGCTCCAATCCCGATGATTCTGCTTCTATCTCCTCATCATGCAAGGCTTTTTGCAATCTTCCAAAATCTTCTCTTTCACATTGCAAGGTGACCTTTCCATCTTCAATCTCCACCTCTTGGGCACCAGAATCTATCCAACGAAGAATCCACACATCCATATCCCCATCTGGTTGCGGGATGCGAAATACGCCTTTCTGTGAGAAGATAAAGTCAAGGCTGCCATTGGTACTGAGACTTCCACCTGCCTTATTAAAATACGATTTGACATTTTGGATTGTACGATTCAGATTATCCGTGGTGCATTCTACCAAAATTGCCACTCCGTGCGGCCCATAGCCTTCATAATGCACATCCAGAAAATCCGCGCCATCCTGTGCAGATGCTTTACTAATTGCCCTTTCAATATTATCTTTCGGAACACTGGCACCCCGGGCGTTTTGGATGGCCATTTTTAGTCTTGGATTTGACTCCACCACAGGGCCACCCACTTTTGCCGCCACCATGATCTCCTTTACCAACTTGGTAAATAATTTAGATCGTCGGGCATCCACAGTGCCTTTCCGGTGTTTGATGTTTGCCCATTTACTATGTCCGGCCATTGCCGGCAAATTTAAACTTTCCTGTCGCCGGTTTCAAGGTATAAAAAAACCCCGCATTTGCGGGGTTTTCTTATCTAATGATTTTTCTGATTAGTGATTCACTACCATTTTTGTGGTATGCTGTTGCTCACCGTTGTTCACTTTTACAACATAAACACCATTGTTCAGTTGCGCAGTGTTAATTTCAATCGGAGAATTGTCTCCTGCTAATTTCGTTACAGTAGCCACTTCAGTTCCTTTGATATCATAAACAGAAACCACAGTTGTTGCAGAAGCGTCTATAGCAGTCCTGTTCAAAATTGCATGGTTATTGGCCGGATTAGGATAAACACGCAACAAGTCTTTGTTCACGTCCTGAACAGAAACAGCCCATTTTTCTTCGTTCCACCAGGTGATACCAGTTTTCTTTCCAAAGTTGTTTTGGATTGTAGACTGGTCTTCAAAAGGCAAATCCGGACGATTGGCCACAATCACAGCAGCATTCACATCGCAGGTTACAGACTGAGTCATGTACGTTGTGGTAGTTAAATTCACTACAAAATGGAAGGTATCACCAGGAATTACATCACGTGATAATACCGGACCTCTGGTTACATAACCTTGGTTTGCACCATTGGTTTGAACAATCACAGAGTTGTTTTTGGCAATCTGCATCAGATAAAAAATAGTATCACCGGTTTTGAGGTCATCCGGACCATCATTGTACACGGCAATATTCAGATTGATTACGGATCCTGTTGAAGAGGATGACTCGATTTCAGCAGGTCCATCAATGGATTGAATTGATACATCACAAATGCGCTGCCCATAAGAAAAAGCAGACATGAACGCCAAAGCAAAAGCAGTAGTAAATAATTTCTTCATTCGATAAGATTTTGTTGGGTCAAATAAAAATAAAAAAAGGGTTAACTGGAAATAATTATTTCAAAAGCTCTTCTAATTCTACCAAATCCATATCACGAAGGATGAAATCATCCGATTCTATGAGATTTTCCGAAAGTGCAAGCTTTTTCTTCTGTAATGACACTATTTTTTCTTCGACGCTGTTTTTGGTGATGAATTTATAACTAAACACCTTTTGGGTTTGCCCGATTCGATGTGCCCGATCAATAGCCTGTTGCTCCACTGCTGGATTCCACCAGGGATCTGCTAAGAACACATAATCGGCACTGGTCAGGTTTAAACCCGTTCCACCGGCTTTCAGGCTAATCAGGAAAATACTCAGGCTTTCGTCTTCATTGAAGCGTTTGACTTCCTTCATCCGTTGTTTTGCAGGAGTGGTGCCATCCAAATAGGCATATTCAATATTCCGCTGATCGAAATAATTACGGAATAATTGCAGATGCTTCACAAACTGAGAGAAGAGAAGTATTTTATGCCCTTCCTGCATGGCTGTTTCCAACATGCGGGTGATTTCTGTAAACTTGCCCGACTCGCCCAAATATTCTGGATTTGCCAGCAAGGGATGATTGCTAATTTGGCGCAACAACACCAGACCTTTCAATATCTGAAGTTTTGACTTCATCATTCCCTGAGCAGAAACAACCTGCAGGATTTGGTTTCGGAAAATGCTTTTGGTTTCATCATAAAGTTTCTCCTGTTCCTCGGTCATTTCACAGTAGTGAATTAACTCGTATTTATCGGGAAGATCCGCTGCTACCTGCCTTTTGGTTCTTCGCAGTACAAAGGGAGTAATCAATTCATGCAGGCGCTGTTTCGCTACTTCATTGCCGTCTTTTTCTATTGGAATAACAAATTTCTTCTGAAAGTAGGAATAAGTACCCAGCAGTCCTGGATTGATGAAATTCATCTGCGACCATAAATCCGTTACTGAATTTTCGATTGGAGTTCCGGTAAGTACAAGTCGATTCGCGGCTTTAAGTCGTCTAACCGTGCGACTGGTCAGTGCCGATGGATTTTTGATAGCCTGGCTTTCGTCCAAAATCACGTAATGAAAATCCATTTCTTCCATCCAATCAATGTCCAATCGCAACACGCCATAGGTGGTAAGCACCAAATCATAATTTTTAAAAACCTCCAGGGTTTTATACCGATTGGTACCGGTATGAATATAAACCCGCAGTCCCGGCACAAAAGTATTAGCCTCCCGCATCCAGTTATACACCAAAGAAGTAGGCGCCACGACCAGGCTTACCGCCCGGACAATCTGTTTTTTTTCAGATTTTCGCTCATCCCCTTCCTGATTTGAATCGAATAAGCTTATCTGATTGTCTCCTCCCGAATTCAGCGTCATTTCACTCATCACATGAACTTCTTTCTCCAGCCGAACATTCCAGGCGGCTTCACTGGCCAGTAAAGCCAATGCCTGAATAGTCTTTCCCAATCCCATATCGTCGGCGAGGCAGCCACCAAACCGGTTGTTTTTCAGGAAATAAAACCAATGAAAACCCTCCAATTGATAAGGGCGCAGGTTTCCATTGAACAATTCAGAAGGGGCTGCCGGTACCTCCCTTTTCCAGTCGTCTATTGCAGCCAGGCGCGCATGTAGATCCTCAGAAGCCTGACTGAGTTGAAGATTCTCCAACAATTGGTAATGGTGGCGATGGAGCCGCAATCCGTGAGGGTCATGACTCATCTCAATTAATTCACTGAATTGTACGAACCACGATTCAGGAATAATGGCGATTTCACCGTTTGGTAATGGAAACTCCCTTTTACCTTCCTGAAGATATCGGCGAAGGCGACTGAATGGAATTTCAAATTCTCCAAAATGCACCAAGGCTTGTACATCGAACCAGTCGCCATCTTCTCTGGCCTTTAGTTCCACACTCCTGTTTCCAATGAAGTATTTTTTATCATCTCCCTGATGAATGCGGTAACCACGTTTTTTCAGGTCTTCACTTTTCTCATTCAACCAATCCAGACCATGCACTCCATCCGCTGTTTTAAAAGAACTACCCTGAAACAGTTTCAATCCATCTTCTTCCAACAACTGCTTTTGTTTTTCTTCCCAATCCTTGTTTCTGCGAATGCGATGAAAAATATAATCGGTGCCATTCTTTTCGAGGAAAACAGAAACTTTCTTCCCGGAGTGATAGGGAAACCGATGGCTATCGTATTCAAAACCGAGATTCAATCGTATGCCATCCCCCCAATTATTATCAATACTAATCACAGGGTTGGCATTGTGCGTCTCTGATTTGATTTCAAAGCCTTTGGCATAGACATCGAATTTCTCCACCAGGGGAACTACAAATTTCTGAAAATAGGTTTGTTCTGTGGTTTGAGGAATATGAATGTATTTCTTGTTCAGAAATGGTCTGAATTTATTGCCATCTACATTTTTTTCGAAGGTATAGAGCACTCCATCGTTCACTAACCACGCGGGTTGATTCACAAGAATAACCCCATGATGTCCTTTGAATTCGACGTTTTCATTCTGACAACGAATCGTGGGGAAATAATTGGTGCCTCGTTCATCTCTTCTAAAATGAAATAGTACCGACGCCGATTCTGGTGCCATTTTAATTTCTTTTGCAGCTGGATTTCCATCTTTGCTCATCAGATAGATGGGCTTTTCACGCATCAATGGAATGGCTTCTGCGAGTTTTTTTTCAATAAAAGGACGAATCAGTTTTTTAAAAGTCTCTTCGTCAAAGTGCTTCTTAAAATACTCGGCCGGACGAATCTTTCCTTTTTTGTAAAAGCGCTTCACAATACGTTCCTGATCCAGTTCCTCCAAGATTTTTACCAGCTTTTTATCAGTATCGTCGATGCCTTTCGTATAATACTCAAAATTGGCAGAGAATAATTTTTGATGTGAAAGGGTCAGATGACCCAGGCTATTTATCTGGACAACGTGGGGCTCTATCACATAGCCAAAATAGGGATGTTCCAAAATGGAATACACCAATAAAAAAGGAATGGTATTAACAACTTTCAACGCGCTTTTCCTTATGAAGTTAACAGCGCAAGATAAGGCATTCGTCGCCCCGAGAACAATATTTCTCAGGGAAATTGCGGATTCAATCCAAAGCTATCTCTCCCTCAAACACATAAGTTGCCGGCCCACAGAGCCATACGTTCGAATAGGTTTGGTCGTTGTTTTTATGAAAGCGGACTTCCAGATTACCACCGGGAGTATGAATTTTCTGAAAATAGTTGCGGTTTGAAGCGGAACAAATATGATTGACCAGAGCCACGGCCGTAACACCGGTTCCACAAGAGTATGTTTCATCTTCTACCCCTCTTTCATAAGTTCTTACCTCAAGATGGCTTCCCATATCCTGAACTATGTTCACATTGGTTCCTTCAGCTTTAAACCGATTATTATACCGGATGGCCCGCGCCTCATCTACTAAATTCATCTCTTCAATTCCAGATTTCCGGTAACGTACATAATGAGGCGAACCGGTATTCAGATAGAAATCACCTTCGGTCGTTTCCACTCCGCTTACATCCTGCATATGCAATTCAATGATTTCTCCTATAATTTTTGCCTCGTGGTGACCATCGGTTGCGACGAAACGGGTTTCATCACCAATTATTCCCAGGTCTTTTGCAAAACGAACGACGCAACGCCCACCGTTACCGCACATAGAACTCTGACGTCCATCTGAGTTAAAGTAGACCATCCGAAAATCGCATCCATCTGCATTTTCCAAAAAAATCAATCCGTCTGCACCAATGCCAAAACGACGGTCACACCATTTTTCAAAGACGGTCTGCATGTTGTGAGCTAAGCCAAGTTGACGGTTGTCAATTAAAATGAAATCGTTTCCAGTTCCCTGGTATTTAAAGAATTTAATGATCACTTTAGGTTTTGAATAATAGAGGTATCCTCTTCCCGCATATAGGCATTGTAGCGGTAGTTATCATTGAGTTTAAAATAGTTCTCGCCATATTTCAGATACACCTGATAAACTCCCAGGCTTGCATCCAGAACATGGTAGCGCAAGCTTACCTGCGAAAATGTATCCAGTCCGAAAACCTGCAACTTCCGTCCATCGAAACGGTAGCCCTTGTAGTTAATGGGAGATTTCCAAAACTGCACTTCGATCCGCTCCGAAACGGGTCCTTTTGGTTTTTGTATGTTTTGTACACTGTCTGGTTGAAACTTGATCTGCAAGGTAAAGGTGGTATCGAACAGATGGGTGTCTTCCTTCACCGGAAAATCCTGCTTTTTTTCCATGGACGCCATTCTGTGTGGCTTTTCATAGCCTGGAAGTTCCGCATCTGTTTCTCCCGATTGTAACTCCGTGGTATCCTCAATATTCAGTACATCGGCCACCTCTTCTGCCGGAGTTTCTTCTTTAATCTCCACTTCCGGATCAGGTATCGGCATTTTTTTGGTCAATGACTGATTGTTTGTCACTTCTTCCTTTGTATTCCCGGGTTGTGTTGTATCAACTGGTGTCTGGATTTGTGCCGGCTTCGAACTTTCGGCGGTAGGCTCCTGCTGTATTGAATTATCCATTACCAGATACAGGATTCCAAAACCAGCAATGATAGCTGCCGAAGCGTATGTCCAGGCTTTAGACCAGGGATTCCCCATAAATCTTACACGGGCTTTATCGACCAAAAATGCCTTTAATTCCTGTCTTTCATGCTCGCGGATACCCTCCACCAAAAGCTGATACATTTCCAATTCCTTCTTGAATTCCTCATCGGATTTTAATCTTTCCAGAAAATCGTCGAGTTCCTCCTGGCTAAGTTCGCCCCGGAAATAGCGATCAAACAAATCGTATTTGTATTGCTCTTCCATGGTTAGCCTATAAAATCTGACTTGACAAAATGCTCTTTTACCATTTGTTCTAACTTTTTAAAACACTGGTATTTCTTTGCTTTGGCTGTATCTGAATTTGCAAAATTCAATTGTACCGCAATTTCTTTCATATCCTGTTCTTCAAAATAAAAAAGGTGCAGCAGCTTCTTGCAGGTATCCCCCAGTTTATCCATATACTGAACAACAATCTGCAGATCACTTTTCTGAATGTGAGATACTGAGGTAAAAACCTGATTCTCATGGTGTTCTTCCATGGCTTCCGTGCGATTCGATTTTTTCAGCGATTTCAGCCATAAATTTTTGGCAATCGCAAAAAGAAAGGTGCTCAGTTTAGCTGTTAGCTCAAAATCAGGTCGTGCCACTTTTTGCCAAACAGCAACAACTGCATCCTGCAGGATATCCTCCACATCATCGTAGGTCCCGTTATTCTTCAGAATATACGATTTAATGGCAGGAAAATTCCCTTCATACAGGCGTGTCAGTGCCTCTTTATTTCCTTTGCGTATTTCCGCCACCAAGGTTTCATCGGTCCACTCTCTTCTTCCCCACATCACCTTCGACGATTAATACACAATAGAAATAAAAAGTAAATGACTGAATGTAACGTACATTGATAGCTTGGCATTCAGGCATCAAAGTTAATTTTTCCCTCTGGTTTTTGGTATATTTCTTGAATCCTATTCATTCGATTACAATTCTGCCGCGAGGGCAGAACCATTCATTTACAATTTCAAAATAAAATATATTTAAAGGCATGAAAAAAGTTTGGAGTATTGTACTTGCTGCCGGTGTTGGCGGCATGGTGGCTTTGGGAGTTAACCGTATGATGGAACCCCCTGCAGCAACCAATTTTGCAGAGAAACAAAATGTGAGCTTTACGAACCTGCCCGCCGCAAGCGGAATCACAGAACTTGACTTTACCGCCCCCAGCGAAAAAGTAACTCCTGCCGTGGTGTATATCGTTTCGACTCTCGGAGTGACCGAAGCCGGAGAAATGGATAATCCCTTTAACTTTTTTAATATGCCCAACCCCGCCCCTTCTCAAGGATCCGGATCTGGTGTCATAATTTCAGATGATGGGTATATCGCCACCAATAATCACGTAATTGAAGGTGCAGTAAGCATTCAGGTTACCCTGAATGATAAACGCAGTTATGTGGCCCGACTGGTAGGAGCTGACCCTCAAACAGACCTGGCACTATTGAAGATTGACGAAAAAGACCTGCCATTTATTGGATTCGGGAATTCAGATGATGTAAAAGTAGGGCAATGGGTACTTGCCGTGGGCAATCCATTTAATCTTACTTCAACTGTTACCGCAGGTATTGTAAGTGCCAAAGGTAGAAATATCAATCTTTTAAGAACCCGCGACAATCAGTATGCAATAGAGAATTTTATTCAGACGGATGCAGCAGTGAACCCCGGAAATAGCGGAGGCGCATTATGCGACTTAAACGGAAGTCTGATTGGAATCAATACGGCCATAGCTACACAAACCGGATCTTTTTCAGGTTATTCCTTTGCTGTTCCTGTGAATATCGTCAAAAAAGTGATGGACGACCTGTTGAAATACGGCATCGTGCAACGCGGTTTCCTGGGAATTTCCATTCAGGATGTGGATGCAAAATTGGCAGATGAAAAAGGCCTGAAAAAAATTGAGGGCGTCTATGTGGCAGGAGTTAGCGAAGATGGAGCTGCTAAGAAGGCAGGTATAAAAGAAGGCGATGTGGTTCTCAAGATCAACGACAAGCCAGTCAATTCCAGCTCTGCACTGCAAGAAGAAGTGAGCCGCTACTATCCTGGAGATGATATCAATGTAACCATTCGGCGAAATGGAGATGAAAAAGTGATCAAAGCCACACTTAACAACCAAGAAGGCAAAGCAGAAATCATCAAAGCAGAGCCTCCTAAGGCTGATTTTTCCATTGAAGGTGCCAAGTTGCGAAATACCACCCGAGAAGAAAGAATGAAGTTAAAAATAAGTCATGGCGTTGTTATCGATCAACTTGATAATGGAGCATTTAAATCAGCGGGCATTGAACCCGGATTTGTCATTACCTATATCGATAAGCGACAAGTAACCTCTTCTCAGGAAGTTATGAATATCCTGAAGGCAAAAAAAGGTGCCGTATTGATCGAAGGGGTCGACAAGAACGGCAACGATAAAGTGTATGGCTTGAAGATCCATTAAAATCTTCTGATATTCGAATTGGAAAGTGCATTCAACTGAATGCACTTTTTTTATCATGTGTATCCGTTTATTTCCCACAAAACCATTTATTGACGGATACAACAATCCAATTTCCCTCTTTATATTTCCTTTTTTTTAGAAAAAAAGGAAGAAAAAAATCGCGCTTGCTTCCTCAATGACCAGCTATGCCTTCCTTCGCTATTTTCTTCAAACTCGCTTCACTTTGTTCGCTTAAACAGGGAAGAAACCAGACGCTCCGTCAGGCAGCAGGTGCCCCATCTCCGGAAGCCAGGCGCCTATTGCTGACGCCGCCTTAATATCACGTCACAGTCTATAAGAAATTGATAAGCTTCTTTCGGGTGGGCTGGCCAAAATGCGGGCCGCGCGTTGGCGTGATGTTTTTTTTAGGGAGGCCAGATGTAATGGCCGACCGTTAAGAAAAAAATAGAGAGCGGGGAAGCATATTTTGGCCTTGATTTTTTGGTTCAAGACAAAATGAACATGCAATAAGCAAGAAATAGGATGATTCTCTTCAATCACAAGTGGTATAGAAACGGAGACTCATGTTTTTTATTCTACGGGATAAATGATTTGGAAATAATCCAGAGCCTCTGTGTTTTTGTCGACAAAACCCATCTCTCCCAGACTCTGAAGAATCTGATTGAGTTCTTCGATGCTTGTTTCGCGGCCCATATTCCATTTAAGGGCGGTAAACCATTCCATTGCATCCAGCTCCTTCATTCGGTACTTCCGGCACAGAATATCTATGACGTCGTTTCTGCGGGAAAGATTTCTGGTTAACTCGTTCACATGCTCAAGCAATGCCTGTACTTCCTCGCTCGCATGTAACAAGACCTCTTCACGGGCAGCTACCACAAAAGAAGGCCAGGGAGTATATACATCGCCCAGGTATTTAAATTCTCCCTGCTCCACCAAATGTTTGGTGGTAAATCGTTCCCAAAGAAACACCAGATCGGGATTTTCGGACAAAGCCTTTCGGGCCCCTTCCAGATTTTCCACCAAAACAAAATCGCGCTCGTCATCCAATTCTCTGTTCCATTTTTTAGCCCATACGTAAGCCATCAAATGTGAACCGGACGTATAGCGGCTGATCGCAAATTTTGCCTTTCTTAAATCCTCTTCACCTTGAAAGGTAGAATTTACTCCCACATGAATTCCCCAGCGCAATGCTGAATCCACATGGAATTGGATGATTCGCGAATTATTGCCCTGATGAATATCACGAATTGCACCTTCTGTCAATAAGATGGCGAGATCTAATTTTCTCTCCCGCAAATCTTTCAGCATCGCACCTGTGCCTGCAGGATAGCTTTTCCATTGAAATGCAGGGAACAAAGGATTTGAAAACTGATGTTCCCAGGCCCAGTGCCAGGGTAAATTGTAGTGTTCGGGTACACCGTCAACCAATAATTTCATAGCCAGGATTTGAGAGTTCAAATGTCGTAAACGGGGAATGAAAAAAATGGATAAACCATGGGTTTTATCAAATTATTTAGACCAGCAAACCAGAATTGCGGAAGTTTGCAGGATGAAAACATACCTGAGCATTGGCGATTTGGCTGATTTGTATCGAAAATTTCGTTTCAAGGGCCGGCATGTTCTCGGACGTTTCTTTTGGTCGAATGCAAGGAAGGTTGCGGCGAACTGGGACCGAACTGAGTTGCCTCCATCCAATTGGTGGAACGTACCAGCAGTGCGCAAAAGATGGGAAGAAAAAATAACAGATGGTCGTTCCCCTTCCTATCCGGATTTGGTGCATGACTTATTTCTTCTTGGAAAGACAGATCTCAGCATGGCCTCTCCCGGGTGCGGCACAGGATCGCATGAACGTTTTTTTGTTCCCTTTCCGGAAATCACACGAATCGACGCATTCGACATCAGCGAAGCGAGCATCGCCAAAGCACGCGAGAACAATCCCGGGAAAGTCAATTATCAAGTCAAAGATTTCTATTCCTGGATGCAGGAAGATACGAGTTATGATATCATCTTCTTTTATTCTTCCCTGCATCACTTCAAAAATCTGGATCATGTCATCCCTGCGATCAAAAGGAAATTAAATCCCGAAGGAATACTAATTATTCACGAATATGTTGGACCTGACCGGATGATGTGGACCCGTGCTCAGCGCAGGTATGGTCGCGATACGTTAAAAAAGCTTCCCGGGGAACGGCGAACATTCGTGATGGGAAATGGGATCAAAAAAAGGATTTACCGACCTGGCATCTGGCGCACTCTTTTGAGCGACCCATCGGAGTCGGTGGAATCATCTAAAATACTCCCATTACTCCATCAATACTATAAACCAGTTTATGAACGAGGCTTTGGAGGATCAATACTTCATCCACTACTTAAAGACATCTCACATCATTTTTTAGATGATATTCAGGAAACCCGGCATTGGCTCGAGCTATTATTTCAGGAGGAAGATTTGTTTCTGAAAAAATATCCGCACGATTTTTGGTTTGGAGTCTATCAGTAAACATTTTTTAGGTGACTTGCATCACAAAAGAAGTGTTGAATGAAGAATAGCTTTGTTCTAAGCTTAAAAAAATGAAAAAATTTATTGTAATGGCTGGATTAATTCCAGCGCTGGTATTTTCTGCATGCGGTAATCCCGGACAGGGAAGTGAAAAGCAACATGAGGGAGAACAACAGCAAAAGCCTGTGGTTGAGAACGTCACTCAGGAGCAGGCAATGCCAATGCTAAATGACAGCAGCATCTTGATGATTGACGTGCGAACTCCTGGGGAGGTAAGCGGCGGATACATTGATGGCGCCGACTTGTTCATTGATTTCAATGGTGATTTTGCCTCAGGAATATCCAAGTTGGATAAAAATAAAACTTACCTGCTCTACTGTCATTCTGGAGGACGAAGTAGTCGTGCTGCCCAAATGATGGAGCAAGCAGGATTCACGCATGTGTACAACCTCCTTGGAGGAATTAGCGCGTGGAACGGCCCTGTTAAGCGTTAATGACCTACAAAGAAATTCGACAGCACGTCCCGGGAATAACCCTGGTAAGCCTCGTTGGCGTTTTGGGATGGATCAATGCTCCCCTTATTCCATTTGCGAACGAAGTCATCCTGGGGCTGCTGTTCGGAATTCTGTTAGCGAACCTTTTTACTTTCTCCCCTGTCTTTTCACCGGGTATTAAACTCATCTCGGGGAAAGGACTTGAAATTGCTATCTTATTTCTGTCTTTCAGCATTGATTACCGCCACATCGGCGCCATTGGCTGGAAGACATTTTTATTTTTAGTCATCGTGATGGCACTCATGATGGCGGTTGGCGTTGCCTTATCGAAAAGAATGAAGTGTCCCGGACAATCCGGAATTCTGATCAGTTTCGGAACTTTGATTTGTGGTAGTTCAGCCATCGCCGCCCTTGCGCCTCAAATAAATGCCAGTCAGGAAGACACCGGTATTTCCATGGCTGTAATCAATCTTCTCGGAACCCTCTTTATGTTGGTTCTGCCCATTTCACTTGTGCCTTTGCTGCTGAATCCCGAAAAAGCCGCATTATTGGTTGGAGGAAGTTTGCATGCGGTGGGTAATGTAGCCGGAGCTGGATATTCCATGGGACAGGAAGTCGGAGAATTGAGTGTTACCATCAAACTGGCGCGCATTGCATTGCTTTCTCCTGCCTTGGTATGGATGCAGTTTTTAATGCATAAATCATCCGTAAGCACCACTTCATTCAAGTTTAAACTTCCCTGGTACCTCCTTGGCTTTTTACTCATCACTTTAATCAACAGTTTGATTGATCTGCCAGAGATCTTTTTGGACAATGCCAAATTAAGCGGAGAATTCATATTGACTATAGCCATGGTGGCCATTGGAATGAAAATACGTTTTCGTGAACTGCTGAAATCGGGAAAGAAAGGATTGGTATTCGGACTTGTTTTTTATTTGCTCTTCTTTGGGGTGCTGGCCCTTGGATTGCCTCTTCTTTTTTAGATGATATAACATGTGTATTCATGTGTTTACCACAAAACCTTTTTATTAAAGGATTCATCAATCCATTTATCCTTCTTTCTATTTCCTTTTTTTTAAAAAAAAGGAAGAAAAAAATCGCGCTTGCTTCCTCAATGACCCGCTAAGCCTTCCTCCGCTATCCCGCACGTGCGGGATATCCGCTCCGTCAGGCAGCGGGTACCCTCCCGACAAATTCGGGACGGAAGCCAGGCGCCTATTGCTGACGCCAGCTTAAGTTAACATTTCATTCTGTTGGATATTGATAAACTTCATGCGGGCGGGCTGGCCAAAATGCGGGCCGCGCGTTGGCGTGATGTTTTTTTTAGGGAGGCCAGATGCAATGGCCGACCGTTAAGAAAAAAACAGAGAGCAGAGAAGCATATTTTGGCCTTGATTTTTTGGTTCATTTTGTATCAAGACAAAATGAACACAAACAAAAGAAAGGTAGATCGTTATTCTCTGAAATACGAAATAGTTTAGAAACAGAGACTCATTTAATCTTAACGTAATCCATTCAGGAATTTCTTCTCAAAGCAAATACTGTTGCTCACATTCTTGTAAGGTCCATAATTGGCTATTTGCTTATAGCCTAAATTCTGGTACAGTGCCACCGCTTCCTTTTGTTTCGAACCCGTCTCGAGCAGACATCGCGTGTAACCCATCTCACTGGTCCAGTTTTCCAGTTCCTGCAACACACGCTTAGCGTAGCCCTTTCTACGCTCATCCTGCAAGGTGTACATGCGCTTAATCTCCATCGAGAAATCATCATACAGTCGCAAGGCTCCGCAGGATATGGGGCGATCATCTCCGCTTAATAATACCACGTATTGGATAGTATGTAGCTGATTGAACTGATCATAAAATGCGTGTTGATCCCCGTCGTATTCGGAGAGCTCAGTATCCAGCAAACGGACTAAGTCCAGAATGCGAGAATCTTCCGCATTGGTTCGATCAATAAGAATACCCATGAAAGCAGATTGTTTAAAAATATCGAATTTCAGCGAATTTATTTCTGCAAGCTGAAAAATAAACGACCAATTACTCGTTTTAAAATAAAAAAGCGGCAAAAGCCGCTTTGTACACCCAACAGGATTCGAACCTGTGACCTACTGCTTAGAAGGCAGTTGCTCTATCCAGCTGAGCTATGGGTGCATTCCTTGTAAGGGCTGCAAATGTAAGCCGAAGAATAATTATTGCCAAACTGGAAAATGAAATCCGAAAGAATTTCTGAATTCCCTATCCAGTTAAAGCTTGGTATCTTTGACCATGCGCAAAGCATTCCTTTTACTTAGTCTCATTTCTATTTGTTCTATCCTTCATGCACAGGCGGGTTATGCATTTCTTCAAAGAGTAAATGTGCACCGAAACATCCATCTGGACCCATTTTTTAAGGGTGTGTCAGCCAGTGTTTCACCAATTACTTTGTTGACTCCTGCCAGCCTGCTGGCATATTCCTATTTAAAAGATGATGCTAAAGTCAGAGAGAAAGCATGGATCTGTGCAGGCGGAATAGTAGTGAACAGTGGAATTTCTTTGGTCTTGAAACTTGCCGTAAAAAGAGAACGTCCTTACGCCGCTCATCCGGATATTCAGGCAGTTGTTCAAACGGGCCCCTACTCCTTTCCTTCAGCACATAGCTCCAATGCTTTTATGACAGCTACCTGCCTCACCTTGTTGTTTCCCAAATGGTATGTTGCCGTGCCGGCATATGCCTGGGCCGGATTATCGGCCTATTCCCGCATGCATCTGGGTGTGCATTATCCTGGAGATGTGATAGGCGGAGCCCTCATTGGAACCGGCTCGGCCGTGCTTTGCTACTATGGAAATCGTTGGTTGAGAAAACAAATGCATCGCTCCTGATTGTCGGGACAGGTAGAAAATTGTAATCTTGCAGCTTGTGAATTACTACCTGAACAAAGTCGTTTTAATTACAGGCGCCTCTTCCGGCATCGGAGAAGCAATTGCCCTGGAAATGGCCGCAGCAAAGGCAGTATTGATTCTGGCTGCGCGGCGAATGGAGGAACTCCAGCGAGTGGCCAATGCCTGCAGGTTATTAGGCGCCAAAGATGTGCTCTGTGTCGAATTGGATGTAACCAATCGGGATCAGGTGAGGCGGTTGGGAGAAGAAATTGACAAGCACGATTGGAAGATTGATATCCTGATAAATAATGCCGGAATTTCTCAACGTTCATTGGTGATGGAAACCAGTGAAGATGTGGAGAGACGAATCATGGAGGTCAATTATTTCGCTCCGGTCCACCTGAGTAAGGTGATGTATCCCCGTTTACAGAAAAACGGACAAATCGTAATCATTTCAAGCCTGAGTGGTTTGTTCGGTTTTATGGAACGAAGCACCTATGCGGCAAGCAAGCACGCTATCAAAGGGTATTTTGAAAGCTGGCAGTTGGAGAAACCCGACATTGCCATCACGATGATATTCCCCGGTCGAATTCAAAGTAATATTTCCTTCCACGCACTGCACGGTGATGGAAGTCGCCATTCGGTTCTGGATAAAGCACAGCAAGAAGGAATGCCGGCCAAGCTTTGCGCACAAAAGGTTTTACGAACTGTGGCCAAAAGAAAAAAGATAGTTTTAATCGGACGGAAAGAACTCATCTTATATGCTTTCTACAAGTACTGTCCTCCCCTCTTTTATAAAATAACAGCATCACTAAAAGCAAACGGATGAACGAAGTCATCAGCGGAATACAACAGGTAGGTATCGGATGTGAGGATGTCTATGCGAATTGGAAATGGTACAGAAAAACCTTCGGAATGGATGTTCCGGTTTTTGATGATGCCGCCCCGGCGCCATTAATGACTCAATATACAGGAGGAGAAGTACATTCCCGCCAGGCTGTGTTGGCCCTGAATATGAATGGCGGCGGTGGTTTTGAAATCTGGAGCTTTAAAAGCCGCAAACCGGAGGGACCCGATTTCGTTCCAGGTTTTGGCGATTTAGGCATCAATGCAGTGAAAATGAAAGCGCGCAACGTGGCGTATGTTCACCAGCAATTGAAAGCTGCTAAAACCGAAGGACTTTCAGAGTTGATGAAAGACCCCTCCGGACAAGATACCTTTTGGGTAAAAGACCCTTGGGGAAACCTGTTTCAGGTGGTGAAAGGATATTCCTGGTTTAGCCAACGCACCCAAATGACCGGAGGTGTTTGTGGCGTAATCATGGGCGTAAGCGACATTGATAAAAGCATGACCCTATATACCAAAGGGTTGGGTTTCGATCAGGTGGTTTACGACCAAAGCGGTGAATTTTCAGATTTGGGTTCGGGTAAATTCCGTCGGGTATTGCTGCGAAAAGCGCAAAAAAGTATCGGAGCCTTTAGCAAATTGTTGGGACATATCGACGTGGAACTGGTGCAAAATCTGGAAGGACCCGGAAGAAAAATATTTGAGAACCGGTTCTGGGGCGATCTGGGTTATATCCATGTATGCTTCGACACCATCAATATGGATGCCCTGAAGGAGCGTCTAAGCAGTATCGGATATCCATTTACCATAGACAGCGCCAATTCTTTCGACATGGGCGAAGCAGCAGGAAGATTTTCCTATATCGAGGATCCGGATGGATTTTGGATTGAATTCGTTCAAACGCACCGTGTACCAGTCCTTAAGAAGTTGGGTTGGTACATTACATTGAAAGACAAGAAAGACCCAAAACCTTTACCGAATTGGATGATTAAGGCAATGGGCCTGAACCGTGTGAACGATTAATACTTCGTATTCGTTATTTCACCCTAAATTCCTGGTTCATCTCAGAATCAGAGGTTTGAGTATTTAAATTTTCCTATATTGTTAAAAAAAAGAACCTATGGAAAATGAAAACAACGCCTCGGTAATGAGTGTCAAAGACTGGGTCATCACCCTTTTAATTACCGCTATCCCTCTGGTAGGATTTATTATGTTATTTGTTTGGGCCTTTAGCGATGGAGGCAACCCAAATAAAGCGAATTGGGCAAAGGCAGCATTGATTATGATTGCAATCGGTGTTGTATTGTACTTCATCCTTTTCGTGATGCTCGGAGTGGCCTTTATGGCCGCCGGGAGTCAACACGGAGGAATGTGATAGCCAAGAATTAATAAAGAAAAAAGCCGCATATCGCGGCTTTTTCTGTTTATAGTCCTGAGATGACTTTGTCTTTGGGATATCGCACCTCATATTCAATTCTGATTTTCTGCGTCTCTCCCGGAGCCAGCGTTTTAGTCCAGATGAGTTTTCCGCTGTTATCAATATAGGTTGCTCCGCTATTGTTCACTACTTCTACATCAATCTCTTTATTCGATGCCACCGGAATTTGATCCTGGATCTGAATATCAACAGCTTCCTTCTTGTTGTTCTTCACCGTGATTTCATAAACCAACACATCCTTCTTCTTCGAACCACTAAAATTACTGCTACAGAAATCCTTCAGCTTCTCGCGTTTCACGAGCACACCTTTGTCCCTGCCCAGCGAAACAGAAAGGGTATCCTTCGTTACACTCGGATCAATGAGCGTTTTCCCCATAAAAGTTCCTTCGAAATAGATATTGGCTTCACCGATGAGCAGGTTCAGCGCTTCCCAACCCGTAACCCGGGAGGTAAGGAACGCATCTTCTTCTATTTTGGGTACAGCGAAATAACGAAAACTACCATTCAGATCGAATTGCGTGAGGTCTACATTCTGCGCCTGGTTGTTAGCCACAACTTTCATGCGGGCCGGAATAGCAAATTGAAAGCTGGTATTCTTTTGGTCAAAGTTGGCTATTGGTGCAGGCGGAGCCTGATCTCCTAAATCCTCATAATAAACATTATTACTCAATTTTTTTTTGTCGTATTGTAACCCTTCGTTATACCCGTCCTTCGTACGTGGCGCTTCAAAACTTAAAATCTGCGAAACCAAGACGGGAGGCACACCTCCTAAATTTGGGTTTCCAGAAGATAAAGTTAGTTTCACGTTGTCCCAATTCTCTCCGGTATTGTTGTAGATATCCGCCTTATAATGCAGCTTCACCAGTTTTTTTAAATCATCTACACGCAAATCGTAATTGGGTATCCAAGTCGCGTTTTGCACAAAATAAGTAAGCGAAAGGGTTTCCATCAGGCTTGACTTGGCGGCCGAAACAGTCACTACCACCTCATAGCTTGGTTGCATATTGCTTTTACGGAATTCATTGAGCTGTCTTTGGAGCTGATATTTTCTTTCATTGAGACTTTGCTCTCTCATTTTTGAGTCCAATTCTCCTTGTTTGATCTGAGCCAATTGTTTTTGGTAGATGATTAACGCATCCTCCAGGTCAATAAGAATAAGTCCTTTGTCGCCTTTCAAGTCTTTATTGGTGAGAAGCAGGGATTCCTGCTGTTCCAAAACGTAATGGGTATTCCACTCTTTTTCCAATTCGTATTCCACCCATTTTAAGCTGTCTTCCAACATGCGGATGATGGGAGCTTTGCGCGGATTATTTAATACGGCGTTGTTACCCGTCACTGAAAGGATAACAACATTCTTTGAGGCAGAAACACGAATGCTGTTCGGATCCAGTTGGTTGGTAATTCCGGTAAATACCAGGCGCGAAATACCCTGCGGAACGGGAGTAGATGCTTTACGTGTTACCTGGGCTCCTTGTAAAAACAAGGTAACCTCATCTAAATCCGATTCTACTTCTGTTGTTTTCTCCTGTGCAGCAGAAAACAACGGCATGAGTCCTATAAGTATCCAAATAATTTTCTTCATCGATTTGATTTATTGACGCATTTGCTGCGCCCTTTGGTACATTTGCTGAGCAGCCTCTTTGTTCCCTTTCAGTTCATAGGCCTTTCCAAGGTACTCATATGCATCCGGATCACTGGTTTTTTGAATCACATAGGTCAGGTATTGTATGGCATCATCCAATTGATTCAAACCAATTTTTGAAAGTCCAAGCAACTTATAGTATTGTGTCTGCTGACCTCCATATTTGACGCAGTTGGTGAATTCATCTGCGGCATGACCAAAATCCGATAGGTTATAATAAGCCACTCCTAAATTATAATGGGCATTGGTGTAATTTATTTTATACCCTATTGCTTTTTTGAACAAGGTTGCTGCCGTGTCGTATCTGTTTTGAGAAGCATAGATCATCCCCATCATGTCGTAGCAGATAAATGCCTCTGGCAATACCTCCACCCCTTTTTGAAGCATATGAATGGCCGAGTCGCTATATGCCGGTCCTTTGTTGGCCAAAGACATTCCCAACATTCTCCAGGCCTCTTCATTTCCCGGGTCGTAACGGGTGGCTTTATAAAAGTTTTCTACGGATCCATTGAGATCATTCACTTCTAAGCTTGCATATCCATCTGACATGTAGCTATTTTCGTGCTTCACAATAGCCATAAGGGGCACCCCATCCAGATCGATGGTATGTATGGTTCCTTTAGGAGGCCAATAGCCATCAAGCAGGGTTGTCTTTGACATGGTGCGACTCGTGAAGAAGGAATAATCGCCCGGCTTTTTCGTGAGCTCGTATTCCCGTGTCCACATGATATTTACACTATCCGTGTACTTATTCATGTAGTATTGACCCGTCAAAGGTTCGTTATTGGTTAAAATGGTTATTGCTTTTCCATTTGTTTTAGGAAGCTCATTTTCCACAAACCATTCGACTGCCTGTCTCATGGTATTTGAATAATAATCGGTTTCATAGTAACCATACGCACCTTGAATTCCGCCTTCCAATTCGTTGAAATAGATATACTGATTCGGATGGCTTTTGATCATCCAAACTGTCATGTCTGCAACTCCAACCGCTACCAGGACGATTCCCGTATAGCGCATCCATTTCTGTTTATTTTCAATAACCCAGGTCCATCCCCAGGCCCCCAGTACTACCAGATTGACATAGACAAAGAACCAATGTCTCCAGCCATTGTATAGCATCGACTCTTTGTAAGCTGCATAAAGCAAGGGGAACAGGAACATAAAAACCAGCATGAGGTTCCATCCTGTATTTTTTCGATCGAAAGGAATACGAATAACCTGGATGGCTGCTCCAAGAAGCATGATTACCGGAGAACCAATGGCAATCCATTTAAGTGAATAATACCAGGGTACCTGACTCATATAGGTACGAATGCCTTCAAAGGTTTCGTAGCTGGTGGTATAGTTTACATTGGAAAGACCTTTGAGAGCGTTCAATGGGTTATGAATCGGGTCTTCGATGGCATAAGGCCAGAAAATCAATCCAAGAAAATAGCCTCCGATTACAACCGGAATAAAGTACAGCAGGTACCCTTTAAGTTGCTGAAATGGTTTTTGATCTTTCTTTGAAAACAAATTCAACCATTTCACACCGCCAAACAATAAGATGTACGGGAATATCAGAATTCCACCGACCCGGATGGAAATAGAAAGAGCAATTCCCAGGATAAGCATCAGAATAGTCGAGAATCGCGGATTGGGCAGCTCCCGGATAAAGTGCACCATGTAATACATGGCCATGTAAAACCCCGTAGCAAAAGGAATGTCTTTGGGATTGAACATGCTATGACCAAAGTATGAAGGAGTTAACAGCAAAAAGATGAAGGTAAGCAATGCCGTGAACCAATTTTTGGAGATGGCTCTTGCAAACAATCCGGCATATAGCAATCCGAACACACCAAAGATGGCATTCAGAAAATGCCGCATTTCGAATTCGTTTTCAATGCCAAACAAATCGTTGATAGCCACAGTGAGCACATCGAAAAATGACCCATAATACTGCATCGGTTGCCACAAGGCGCTGTGGGTACCAAAATCAAAGATGCTTCGATCCTCTCCAAAAGAAGTCAGGTAAGCGTAAATATCGTGTGCATATTCATATTGAAGTTTTTCGTCCCAGCTTATTCCATAGTCGAAGCTCAGGATGGGCATTCCAACGAGGCATAGTAAAAATAAGCTGGCAAAAAAGAAGCGGCTGAATCCCTGCAGGCGTTTGGTGAAGCCTGCTTCCCCATCACGCATTTGCTGCCAGGCATCTTTAAAAAACCATTTGATATAGTGCGATACCCCGGCCTTGGCAGTGGTATTGGCTTCTTTCACATAGGCCGGATATTTTGGAGCTACCAGTTCAAATTCACCATAGTCTTGTTCAATGCTGCAAATCCGATGATAGATTTCGAGCACATTTTTGCTCTCACCGTATTGTAGACAGGATAACAATGCCTCCTTTCCAATAATAAAGGCTTTCCATACGGAGTTTTGGTAAGTAGATGGAGAGAAAAAGGCCTGGAGCTTACTGTAATAGATGCGAGATAATATTTGAGCCAATCCGGGTTTATTACCGTCTACCCTCACCGTTCCGGGGAGGTATAGGTCCGTTCCTTTTTCAGGATGAAGGCCAGCAAGGCTTTTCGCTATATTCCATGAAACCTGTTCATCTGCAGCGAGCCAATAGTCAGCCTGTGAAGAAGCCAGGGTCGATTTTAAGTCGGCAACGGAACAAATTTGAATTTTCCCTTGTTCCTTCCATCTATTCAATGACTCCGAATTGCTTTTTGCAACCACGATAATATCGTAGTTACGGTTGGCATTCATCAGGTTTTCAAGAAGTGGGTAATCTGCATTCTCTGCTTGAGCGAAATAGATAACCCCGATGCTGAAATTACTGACAGCTGGTCCGTTTTGTTCCTTTCTAAGTCCTTTTTTCATTCTCCAATTTTCTTCCATTGCCCGACAACAATACAGGAACCAAATTTGCCCTGAAGTGGCTCTGCCACTCTGTCGAGCCAGAGCAAAAATGGAGAATAGTATTTCTTCCATTTCAAAGGCATGCGAAATACATATGAGTTGTACACCAGCAGAAATGCTAAAAAGCCTGTATATACTGTTCGGGTATACTCAAAACGGCCTTCAAAACGCTTTTTCAAATGTTCAATATCTACAGAAGCTTCGTTCTCTTCGAAGTAGGATTTATCGATCTTGTACCATATTTTTCTGAACACATCAGGCATCGAACCCGAATGCGGCTCCATAAACATAAAAGACCCCCCTGGTTTCAAAATCCTATACACCTCTTCCACGCAGTCGTCTACCCGTGGGTGCAAATGGTGCAATCCGGCAATAATACTCACGTGATCGAATGAGTTATCAGGAATTTCATTATCAAAGACCGATTGACAAATCGCATCGCATTGTGGAAATTGTCTTTTAAAGGATTCAATCAATTTTTCAGAAATATCCAATCCAGTGATTTGTGCCCCCTGTTCCAGGAAGAAAGGAGTAGCCTGTCCGCTTCCGCACATGGCTTCCAATACCTTCTTGCCTTTGAGATCCAGACCTTTGATCATTTCGCCATACATGAATCGGCGACGGTACTCTTCTGTATACTTATCAGAATAATGCGCCTCAAATAAATCCGCCTTCTTATCAAAAAGCTCTTTCTGCTTTAGTTCGGTTACGTCCATCTAATCTCTTTAGCTAAAAATTTCCCGAATATAAGGAATGGAGTGATAGAAGGTTTTTTGATTCTGACTTTTTGTTTTGAATAATCTCATTCAAAGCTGAAGTTCGATCGAAAAGCAATCCCTCATCCGAAGATTTTGATAAATAATAAATATGTGATCCGTTTATTTCCCACAAAACCTTTTTAGTGACAGATTCACAATCCAATTTCCCTTCTTTCTATTTCCTTTTTTTTAGAAAAAAAGGAAGAAAAAAACAGAGAGCGGGGAAACATATTTTGGCCTTGATTTTTTGGTGTGTTTGGAATTTATGCTGAACAAAGTCGAAGCATCAAGACAAAATGAACATACAACAAAATAGAAATAGGATGATTCTCTTCAATCAGAAGTGGTATTGAAGCAGAGATGCATGTAATAAAACTTCGGATGAATAAACTCTAGCGTACCAGGCGAATCCCACTAAAATGCCACTGTGCATCGGGATATAAGAAACTCCGGTAACTTGGACGCCAGTGTCCTTCGGGAGTTGCCAGCGAAGCTCCGCGCAAAACCATTTGACCTACCATGAAACGGTTTTTGTATTCGCCTAAAGCACCCTGGGTTATTTTAAAACCAGGATATGGTAAATAAGCCGAAGCACACCATTCCCATACCGGACTGTACATCCAGTCGGGGTTGACCTGAAATGCCGCTTCCCATTCAAATTCTGTTGGCAAACGAGCCCCTTTCCAGCGGGCAAAGGCATCTGCTTCGTAATAGTTTACATGCAGCAAGGGACCATTTTCCTCCACGTCGATTACCCCCTGCAGCGAATAGCGTTGCCATTTCCCATCGATCTTTTTCCAATACATGGGCACTGCAGCACCGGTTCTCTTGACCCAATCCCATCCATCTCTGAGCCATAAATTAAAGTTTTCATAGCCCCCAGCTTCTATGAATTCCAGGTACTCATGATTCACAATGGCACGGTCGGCCATTTCAAAAGCCTGTAACGACACATTATGCGCTGCTCTTTCATTGTCGAAACAGAATCCTCCATTTTCATGTCCAATGGTATACATCCCTTTGTCTACCTGATTCCACCCCAATATTTTATCGGCATACCAGCCCGTATCCGGAGCCTCTTTTTTAACATAAGGCTCATGAAGAAACTGATTGCCCAGAATATACTTTATATCGGCCAAAAGAAGTTCCTGATGGTGCTGCTCATGTTGCACTCCCAATTCAATCTTCTTCATAATATCCGCCGATTGAGTATGTTTTTCCAATTGTTCCCAGAACAAAGACATCGCCTCACTCACATGCTGCCGGTAAAAAAAGACTTCCTTGATATCCGGACGGGTAATGGTTCCTCTTTTTTCAAGTGGAATCCCTTCTCCCATTCCATTCAATCCAGAGTGAAACAGATAATCAAAATCCGGATGATATTCTTTGTATTCCTTTACGAAGGCTTTGAGGATGAAGTGCTCGAAAAACCAGGAGCTATGAGCCAGGTGCCATTTCGGCGGACTCACCTGACTTGCTGGTTGCACCACCATATCGTCCGTTGTTAAAGGATCGACCAGTTTCTCCGTCCATACCCGGGTTTTCAGAAATTCATCCAACAGCCCCATATACCTTATTTATCAATGTTATCTTCAATGTACTGTGTGATCTTCCGCATCAAATGTACCCGGTCTTTGCCCCGTACATTGTGTTCGTGACCCGGATAGACAAAATAATCCATCAACACTTCCTGCTCAACTGCTTTGCGCACATAAAGCAAACTATGCTGCCATAAAACCACCGGATCTGAAGTACCATGAATCATAAGGAGTTTACCATCCAGGTTCTGCACGTAATTCAGCAGATTGGCTGTTTTATAGCCTTCGGGGTTTTCATCGGGTTTATCCATATAGCGTTCCGTGTACATCACCTCGTACATGGACCAATCAATGACCGGTCCGCCGGCAACACCCACTTTAAAAGTACCTGCAGCCCTTGTCATGAGCGTCGTGGTCATGAAACCACCAAAACTCCAGCCATGCACTGCCATGTTATTGCCATCGACAAACTTTTGGCTTTTCAGCCAGTTTGCACCCACCAGTTGATCCGACATTTCCACAGTGCCCAATTGACGGAACGTAGCATTCTCGAATTCCAATCCACGGCCAAAAGAACCGCGGGAATCCATCGTAAATACTACATAACCCTGTTGAGCCATGTAATGCATCCAGAGGTTGGCTCCGCTGAGCCAGTTATTGCGAACCAGTTGTACGTGCGGACCTCCGTAAACATAGACCAATACCGGATATTTTTTGGTCGAGTCGAAGTGACTGGGCAGTATCATCCGGCAGTATAAATCTGTACTGTTGTCTTCCGATTTCAAGGTAAAAATCCGGGTACTTCCCAATTCATAGTCTTTCAACGGATTGGCTGCGTTTAGCAACACTTCTGCTTTTCCTTCCTTCAGATTGATTAACTGTTGTTTGTTGGGTATCATCGCAGAGCTGTAACGATCCAGTAAAAATTTACCATCGCTGCTAACCTCACATGAATGCCATCCATTCTCCTCCACTATTTCTTTCATCTCACCCGATTTCACTTCCACCACATAGGCATTGCTGTTGAGCGGACTTTGTTTCGTTGCGGTAAAAAATACCTGACTGCCTTTATGGTCTGTTCCGAGGAATTCCCGAACCATCCAATTGCCCTGAGTCAATTGTTTTTTCAAGACACCATTCTCATCATAGAGATAAAAATGATTGAAGCCACTTCTTTCGCTTAACCAGATGAAATGCGATTTATCTATCCAGATCATCGGATGCTCGGGCTCCACATATTTCGCATTTTCTTCTTCAAAGAGTGTGGAAATGAATTCACCCGACTCGGCATTGTATTTATTCATCCACATATGATTCTGATCTCGGTTCACAATGGCGATGAACACATATTTATCATCCGGACTAAATGCAATATTGGTGAGATATTGTTCAGCAGACCCTTCCGTTTTCACCTGAATGCTTCTGCCTTTTTTCATATCGTATACCCAAAGGGTAACATGATGCGAAGCAGCTCCTGCAAAGGGGTACCGAATGGGGGGAGCAGTAGCTGGGCGTTGATCTAAATCATAGATAGGATATTCGGTAACCATCGACTCGTCCATGCGGTAATAGGCAAGTCGGCGGCCCTCGGGTGACCAAAACAGTCCGTCGTTGATGCCAAATTCATTCCGGTGCACTGCCACCCCATTAACAACCCCGTACTGTGTATCAAAACTGATTTGGGTAGCGGCTCCCCCTGGTGCTTTCACCATTACATTTTGTCCCTGTGTATAAGCATAGTTGCCCGTTTCATCGTGCACATGCAGGTTGTTTAAATCGCCCTCGTATCCATGCTCTGCATTCAGGCTTTTATCCTTGTAGTCATAAAGGAAGATGATACTGTTTGCCATCAAACGAAACTCATGCTTATTCTTCCATCCCATGATCCCTGGAACCGATTTAAAATCGGGAATAGGTGTAGCAGTTGGACGATGGATCCCATTGTACTTTTTCAAGGCATAATTGATGTGTTCCAGCGTCAACGAATCCACGCGGTTCTTGTCCACATCGCGAAACAACCAATAGCTGCGCTCATTTTTTGATTCCTTGAAATAATAGGTATGTGAGTTAGGAATCCAATTTAGATTACTCAGCGATTCTGGCAATAAAGAATTATCTCCATAAGTTACTGATTCTTTGATGCTAAATACTTTTTGCGCTTGTAAAAATGAGACGCTCCAAGCGCCCAGAAGAAGGAATGCAAATACTTTTTTCATTAAAATTTATAGCGTATGCCGTTTAAAATACTGTATGTACTGTTTACCACGCCAGGTGGTGGAAATTGATCGTAATAGAGGGAAAACTGGAAATTGAACTGAATGTTTTCAGTGAAGTCGAACAGCAGCGAGTTTTGCGTACTCAAGCGGTAATCGCGTGCATAAGCCACTTTTGGCTGGTAATAGGTTGTGCCATTGTATTCCACCTTTTTCCAGAGCTTCATTCGGAAGGCAAGATAATAACTCATCCGCATATTGAAATTGACCTGCTCGCGGTTTTGCACGATTTCGTACTCATTCATCAAGGCTGCCCCAACGAATGCCCGCTGTTTGTGGTTTTTAGGAAACAGCTCGAATCGTCCGCCTGCCGCCAGTAATTGGCGATACTGAACCTTGATCAGTTTATTGAATTGCACCTGAAAAAAAGACTCGAACATCAGTCGCTTCTCTGCCGGGCGCTGGTAACGAAGATGGATAAAGCCACTATTGGCAAAGCTATTCCCCGGCGATTTAATGAAGAGCAGATTCTCCACCAAAAACAATTGATGTTCATCTTTTCTGTAGACTACTTCTGCATTTTGCGAAAAGCTATACAAGGCCTGAACCTGTTTCACAATGCGAAACGACATGGTGGCATCGCCAAAAATCCCATTCGAGTCGGCATTGAGTCGTTGGCGTTCAATATTGACAATTTGCCCATCGGACCAGACAGGAAACTGAAGGAACAGAAAAAGCAATAAACCCTTATTCTTTTTCCACCACTTCATAGAGGTCGTTCCGTCGGTTTCTCCAGTTTTGTACTGTTCCTGATTTTCTGGTTCGTTCGAGCGAGGCCAAATCGAGATCCGCAATCACCACTGTTTCGAGGTTCGGACTGCATTCTCCGGCAATGGCTTCTGGCGGAAATGCAAAGTCTGCGGGGGTATAAATTCCAGATTGAGCATAGTTGATGTCCATGTTCTCCACCGAAGGAATATTCCCGATTGTTCCGGCTGTAGCCACATAAATCTGATTCTCTATGGCGCGGGCTTGTCCGCAAATTTTTACCCTGAGATAGCCATGGCGTTCGTCGGTACAGAAAGGCACAAAGATGATTTGCGCACCCTTCTGGCTTTGAATACGGGCCAGTTCCGGGAATTCCGCATCATAACAGATATTGATACCTACTTTGCCACAGTCGGTATTAAAGACCTTTACCTCATTGCCCGCTTTCACGCCCCACCATTTGGCTTCGTTCGGTGTGATATGCACTTTATACTGCTTATCGAATGTGCCGTCGCGTTTAAAAAGAAATGACACATTGAATAGATTGCCTCCTTCCACTGTTAGGTGGGTACCCGCAACAATATTGATATTGTATTCTACAGACAGGCGGCTAAAGAGATTGATGTAATCATCTGTAAACTGATCGAGTTCACGAATGGAATCTTCCACGCTCTTGTCTTTGGAGTCCATGAACGACAGCAGCTGTGTGGTAAAGAGCTCCGGAAACAAAGCGAAATCCGATTTGTAATTGGAGGCTACATCCGTAAAGAATTCGCATTGGGTGGCAAAATCATCGAAGGAAGCAATTTTCCGCATCTCGTATTGGATGCAGCAAATGCGAACTTTCTTGGTGATGATTTGCTTCCCGGGTGTTTCCGGGATATAATCGAGGTTCGTCCACTCCATCAAGACCCCGTAGCCTTCCGACTCATGGTCATTGGGCAAGTAATCTTTGATGATTTTTCGGATATAAAACCCCTGGGAGATCTGAAAAGTCAGTACGGCATCTTTAATTTTCTTGTCCACGACCCGTTTGACGTAGGCACGCACCCCTAACTCTTCCGAATATAAATGGAAGTTTGGCAAGCGACCGCCAATCAGAATTTGCTTCAAATTGAGGGATTCGCACAGATCGCGTCGCATTTCATAGAGTCGGCGACCAATTTTTAATCCCTGGTATTCCGGATGTACCATCACTTCGATTCCGTAGAGGGTATCTCCTTCCGGATCGTGGTTGGTGATGTAGCCACTATCCGCCATTTCAGCCCAGCTGTGGTTGTCGTCGTATTCTTCCATATCGACAATCAAGCTACTGGCCGATCCCACAATCTCTCCTTCGTACTCAATGATCTGCATGCCTTCTGGAAAAATGGTGTACTGGCTTTCGAGCATCTCGAGCTTCCAGGGTTCCTGGTCGGGAAAACATTTTTTTGACAGCCGGATAATCTCCGCGAAATCCTCAGGAGTCGCTGTCCTTTGGATGATTTTTGGTTTTCTACTTCTTCTGATTACCATGAATAATTGCCTCGCTCAATGGAAAGTCACAAATTTGCCCAAATTTTAATCCGCATGCAAAAAATGAAAGATGTGATCGAAGCGGCCTGGGAAAACCGGGATTTATTGAAAAATCCAGAAACAGTACAGGCCATTGAAGAAGTGATTGAACTCCTCGACAAGGGAAAGCTCCGCACTGCAGAGCCTATAGAAGGCGGGTGGCAAGTAAATGAGTGGGTGAAAAAAGCCGTGATACTCTATTTCCCTACCCGAAAGATGGAAACCCTGCATGCGGGCCCGATGGAATTTCATGATAAGATGAAGCTGAAGACCAATTACGCCGAATTGGGTGTTCGGGTGGTTCCTCACGCGATTGCACGTTACGGTGCATATATCGCTTCCGGCGTGATAATGATGCCGGGCTATGTAAATATTGGCGCTTATGTGGACAGTGGCACCATGGTCGATACCTGGGCTACGGTTGGTTCCTGTGCACAGATTGGTAAAAATGTTCACCTGAGTGGCGGCGTTGGAATTGGCGGAGTACTTGAACCGGTGCAGGCGGCTCCGGTCATTATAGAAGATGATTGTTTTATCGGTTCCCGTTGCATTGTCGTTGAAGGAGTACGCGTAGGAAAAGAAGCCGTCTTGGGCGCCGGAGTAACCATCACACAGAGCACCAAGATTATTGATGTAACTGGCGATGAAGCCGTAGAGATGAAGGGTTATGTACCGGAAAGATCTGTAGTGATTCCAGGTTCTTATACCAAGAAGTTCGCAGCAGGCGAGTTTCAGGTAACCTGCGCATTGATCATTGGTAAACGTAAACCAAGTACGGATTTGAAAACCTCGCTCAATGATGCATTGAGGGAGTATAATGTAGCCGTATAGACCATGGTCGCTTAAACGCTAAACTCTCCACCCTAAACCCTAAACCCTAAACAATAAACCATAAACCAACATGTCATCTTTCCTCGTCACCCAAACTGCATTCCTCGGCGATGCCATTCTTGGTACTGCGGTGTTGGAAGAGTTGCATGCACAGGTGCCGAATGCACAGATCGACTATTTGGTCAGGAAGGGAAATGAGTCATTGTTTGAAGATCATCCTTATATCCGGAACTTATTGGTATGGGATAAGAAGCAGGACAAGTACAAAAACCTGTTAAAAATTTGGACAATAATCCGGGGGCATCATTACGACAAGGTGATCAATCTTCAGCGATTTGCTGCCACCGGTTTTCTCACTGCTTTCTCCGGAGCAAAGGAACGAATCGGGTTTAGCAAGAACCCGCTTTCACTCTTTTTTACCCGGCGTGTTCCGCATCGCTATACCAAACATGAAGTTTTGCGTAACCTTGAGTTGGTGAAAAATAACGGGAACCATTTGGCCACCAGCGACCCCAAACCCAGGCTCTATCCGCAAAGAAAACATTTCGAAAAAGTAAGGAAGTATCTGGATGAACCTTATATCACCATTGCTCCCGCATCGGTATGGTTCACCAAACAGCTGCCCAAAGAAAAATGGCTCGAACTTTTGTCTACCATCAAGGAGGAGATGAATGTCATGCTGATTGGAGGACCCGGAGACCGAAAAATGGCGGAAGATATCATCCAACATTGTAACAATACATTGCTGAATTTCACGAACCTATGCGGAGAACTGGCTTTACTTGAAACAGCGGCGCTGATGAAGGGTGCCATGTTGAATTACACCAATGACAGCGGACCGATGCATATCGCTTCTGCCATGAACGCGCCTACGCGCGCTGTGTTCTGTTCTACCGTTGAGGAATTCGGATTTGGCCCATTAAGCGACGACAGTAAAGTGATTCAAACCAAGTTAAAACTGGATTGCCGTCCATGCGGACTCCATGGTCATAAGGCCTGTCCGGAGGGACATTTCCGTTGTGCCACCACCATCCATATGGAAGCTGATTTTGAATAGATTTACATTATCTCAATCAAGAGATTCGGCAACCACAAAAAATCATGTCAATGTTCAGGTTTAAAAAATTAAGTCCATTCATTCGTTTCCTATGTGTATCCGTTTATTTCCCACAAGACTTTTTTATTGACGGATTCATGACTCAAGACCAGACCCCGGAGGGGTTGTCTAGTAATGAGACAGTATTTAAAATCCGTATGACATTAGAGTTATTGAGCACTCAGGCCGTCCCGGCCGAGTGCTTCTTTCGCCGCGTCAATTGTCTGCAATCCAAGAATTAGTTTCACTAAATTAGGAAGAAGGCGCCACTTGGTAAGACTAAACTATTCACAACTTGAATCTCTGAATCGCTCGGCCCGGAAGGCCTGAGCGATATTTTGTCGAGATCAAAATAACATCGGATAGCACTCAGGCCTTCCGGGCCGAGTGCTTCTAATATTGAGGCATTAAAAAAAAGGAAATAGAAAGAAAAATTAGGATTGCTTCTTTCTTATTCAGATTTATCAAGTCAAAACAGTCTAAAGTAGACTCCTAAAATCATTGCAATGAATCAGAATAAATAACGTTAAATTCGAAGTAGATTAAACCATTAGCAATTGGCATACTCCTAATGAGTAAAAAACCACAAAGCCATGAAAAAAATCACTTCGCTCAGCAACTTGGCCATGATACTGGCGATTGCTTTTGTATCCTGTCAGAAAAACACGGATACCACCCCTACTCCAAACGGAACAGTTTCTACACTGAATTCAACGGAACAATCGGTTGAAACTCCCGAAGGCTTCTCCGACCAAATACCTCAGGCTTTTGAAAATATGGAGGTTTTAGGCGGAACAGAAACCGAAGATTTCTATATGGAGAATGATGGAATCCCTGCATTTCTGGACGAAGAGCCATTTGCAGACGATGCCATGCAAGGCAAAAGAGGATATCCATGTGCATTGCGCGATTCTCTTGAACTGAGCAAAGAACAAAAAGCCAAAATTCATCGCGCATGGCAGGATTATATCCAATGCCGCCATGTGAGTATTGAAAAGCTTCATCATAACTACAAAGAGTTAAGAGCCCGTTATGAGAAGAAACATGCAGAACTCGTTCAGGCACTTCGTAATCAACATATTACTCCACAACAGTTCCGGGAATCCATCCAAAAACTTCGTCATGCATTCCATGCCGACATGATGCGGATGAATAGGACTTACCATGATGTAATTCGCCATTGCTACAAAGAATTCCTCACCAAAATGAGCCATATTATGAGACCGGCTCAATTCCGGTTCTTTATGCACTGCCATGCACAACGCTTCATTCCAAGAAGATAAAGTCAAAACAGATTGATTAAACAGAGAGCGCTTCGGCGCTCTTTTTTATTTTGCCGCCTTCCTATCGCTATATTTGCGGCCCATGTACAAGCAAGTGCTCGCACAAGATTTCTTTCGCATCATCGGACAGGTTGCCGATCAGCTTCATGTGGAAGCATTTGTTATCGGTGGATATGTTCGCGACGCCATTTTAAAGCGGCCTTCGAAAGATGTTGATATTGTGGTGCTGGGAAGCGGAATTGATCTGGCTCATGCCGTGGCAGAGGCCATGCCTGGTAAACCTCAGGTAAATTTTTATAGTCAATACGGTACGGCGAATTTAAAATCTGAAGATGGATGGGACATTGAATTTGTGGGTGCACGTAAAGAATCTTATCAGCGCGATTCCCGCAAGCCTTTGGTAGAAGATGGGACCCTCGAGGACGATCAAAACAGAAGAGACTTCACTATCAATGCACTGGCACTTTGTCTGAATGAATCGCGTTTCGGAGAACTCACCGACCCTTTTAATGGAATCCGTGACCTTGAAAAAGGATGGATTCGCACACCATTGGATCCGGATATCACCTTTAGCGATGATCCCTTGCGGATGATGCGCGCCATTCGCTTCGCGACGCAACTCGACTTTGAAATTTTGCCCGTCACGTTGAATAGCATCAAAGAAAATGCAGAACGAATAGAAATAATCAGCATGGAACGTGTGACGGATGAGTTGAATAAAATCATCCAATCTCCTAAGCCTTCTAAAGGATTCCTGCTCCTGCACAAAACCGGACTTCTTCCTCTTATCTTTCCCGAGCTCTGCTTGCTGGAAGGTGTGGAAAAGCGCAATGGTCTCGCGCATAAAGACAACTTCTACCATACGCTGCAGGTGCTTGATAACCTGGCCCTGGCAAGCACGAATCTATGGCTCCGCTGGGCAGCCATACTTCATGATATTGCCAAACCACAAACCAAACGTTTTGAGGAAGGCCATGGCTGGACCTTCCACGGACATGAAGACAAAGGATCCAGAATGGTTAAGTCTATCTTTCGCCGTATGCGCCTGCCGCTCAATGAAAAGATGAAATATGTGGAGAAAATGGTTCTGCTTCATCTTCGTCCAATTGTATTGTCTAAAGTAGAAGTTACCGACTCTGCCATTCGCAGGTTGATTGTGGATGCAGGCGAAGAAGTGAATGAGCTCTTACTGCTTTGTAAAGCCGATATTACTTCTAAGAACGAAAGCAAGGTAAAGCGCTACCTGAAAAATCTGGAATTGGTTAAAAAGAAGATTGAAGATGTAACAGAGCGGGACCGTTTGCGTAACTGGCAACCTCCGATTAACGGAAACGATATTCAGGATGCTTTTGAAATCAGGGATGGACGGGATATCGGACAGGTGAAATTGGCTGTGCGCGAAGCAATATTGGAGGGAAGCATTCCAAACGAAGCCGATGCCGCCTACCGCTTTATGCTCGAAAAAGGGGCGGAAATGGGGCTGAAAAGAAAATCAAATTGATTTAACCGAGGTTTAGCGTTTATTTTGCCAATTCAAATTATGGCACTGTACCGTTTTAAACTATGCTTTGAGGATGACGAGGAAGTAGTGAGAGTCATCGAAATGAAGTCGAGCCAGACCCTTGAAGACCTCCACTTCGCAATCCTTAAATCAGTTGAATTCGATTCCAAACACAATGCTTTGCTGTATATCAGCGATGACTATTGGAAGAAGCACGACAAATACATCATGCATTCCGAACCCGGAATGGAGGAAGTAAGCCTGTTCAGCGCCAAAAAGTTAAGCAGTTTGATCAACGACCCCCATCAAAAACTGCTGTACATTTACGATTTGAGCGAACAGTGGGTATTTCACATTGAACTGGTGGGCATTAGCATGAACGAGGACCCTAAGAAAGAGTATCCGAATTTGGTGCGTTCAGAAAACAAAGCGCCCAAACAATACAAGCTTATTAAAAAAGTGAGTGAAGATGAGGATGATGAGGTGGATATTCTCACCAAAACATTGAGTGGTGAAATTGCAGAAGCCATGATGGGTGAGCATCTAGACGAAGGGGAAACCGACGATATGGATGAAGAAGGAGGCGATGATGATGATTCGGACGACAGCGAAGAAAATTTCTTCGGTGGTGAAGAAAGCTACGACGAGGATTAATGACCCAACATAGCAAGTTTCTGATTCTCATCGGAGGTCCGACGGCTTCCGGAAAAACGCGACTGGCCATTGATTTGGCCCGCGAATTCAAGTGCGAAATAATCAATGCCGATTCCCGGCAATTTTATAAAGAGATGACCGTTGGAACGGCGGTTCCATCTGGAGAAGAGCTCCAAATGGCTCCTCATCATTTTATTCAGAGTCACAGTATTAAAAACCCATTGAGTGCTGCGGATTTTGAAGAAGAGGCCATTCCCCTGCTGGAAAAGCTCTTTAAAACGCAGGATTTGGTCATAGCCTGCGGCGGCTCTGGGTTGTATTTGCAAGCGCTGGCAGAAGGGCTTGATCCGTTGCCCCCTGCGAATGAAGAATATAGAGAGGAATTAGAATCCATCCTAAAACAGGAAGGCATTCAGAAACTGGCTGAAATGCTCACGCAACAAGACCCAGAAAAGGCAGCCAATATGGATTTAAAAAACCCACGCCGGGTAATTCGTGCATTGGAAATCCTCTCCGCAGAGCCCGTAGAAGTTGTCGAAAAAAAGCCCCGTCCCTTTCAGGTGATTCCTTTGTTCTTGAACATGGATCGCGAAGAGCTTTATCAAAAAATAGATCAGCGAGTAGATACCATGATGGAGATGGGTTTATACGAAGAAGTTGAAGCATTGGTTCCGCTTCGCGACTCCTCTGCATTGCAGACAGTCGGCTACCGGGAATTATTCGATCATCTCGATGGATTGATGGATTTGGAAACCACGGTAACAAAAATCAAACAGCATACACGCAACTACGCCAAGCGACAACTAACCTGGTTTCGGAACAAAGGCAATTATACCGAAGTTTTTGGGCTGGAACAGGCAAAGAGCGCGATAGAGAATGCGCTGCACCCGTAAAATGAAGCAGCTACGCTGCTAAAACGAAGTAAGCGAAAGGCTCCGCCTTTAAGCGAGAAGCTTCGCTTCAAAACGAAAGAAGCGAAAACATAGTTTCGATGCATAGTTGAACAACAAAATAAAGCAGCTACGCTGCTAAAATGAAGTAAGCGAAAGGCTTCGCCTTTAAGCGAGAAGCTTCGCTTTAAAACGAAATAAGCATTTACAAATTTTCGATGTATAGTTGAACAACAAAATAAAGCAGCTACGCTGCTAAACGAA
>WGMZ01000015.1 GCA_016124735.1 Bacteroidota bacterium | reverse complement strand
ATGATCAACTAACTCGAAATACTTCTTTAATCCCTCAGGTAATACCAGATCCAGTAATATGTGTAATGACTCGTGCATAGAATTTATCCCTGCAAAAATCACCTTTTATTAATCAACCCCACAGGTTTCGTACTTGATCCACTACCTCCTCTTTCTCCGCACTCTTCCCTCAAACAAAAAAAGCGACCCAAAGTCGCTTTTTGTTTGTTGTAGCGGAGACGAGAATCGAACTCGTGACCTCCGGGTTATGAATCCGACGCTCTAACCATCTGAGCTACCCCGCCAAAGAGGTGCAAAAGTAGAATAATTTTTCAAAATTAAAACCAGTATCAAGGCAACATTTTTTTATTTCTGGCGTCGTTAATAGTATGAGGTAATTTGTCATCCAATCAGCAAAAGCTTTGGAATGCTAATTGCTCTTTTGTATCTTAGAATAGTCGAGCCTTGAAAAAACTAATCACTTACTTGCTCCTATTGGCGGGCCTGATTTCAGGTGCTGACCTTTACGCCACCCACCTTGTAGGAGGAAGCATGAGCTACGAATACCTTGGCTTACAAAACAATGGACGGTATCGTTATCGGGTCACCGTGAAAATGTACCGCGACTGCGCGGCCTCCAGCGTGCAGTTTGATCCGAATATTGATATCGGCGTATACAACAATAATAGCCAGCGAACCCTGGCTCAGATTTTTACAATCTCTAAAATCACAGAAATTCCGGTAAATCCTCCTTCGGGCGGCAGCAACTGCTCTTTCCAACCCAATGTCTGCATTCGCCAAGCCATTTACCAAGGACTCATGGATGTCAACGCAAGCACTGTGGGCTATCATCTTGTTTTCATCCGATGCTGTCGGAATACTCAGCAAAACATTATTGACGATATGGGTCAGACCTACTATGCCTTTATACCCAATACTTCGATAAATAACAGCTCTCCTTATTTTACCGAAGTACCTGCTCCATATATCTGCCGGAACGATCTGGTCTCTGTGTACAATACAGCCAAAGATAAGGATGGAGATAGCCTGGTGTATGAATTGAACACCCCATGGTCTGGAGGCGGAAAAGATGACCCAATCCCAACGCTATCTGCATCCATGTCATATATTCCCAACTTTCCAAAAGTGATCTATAAAACGGGATACAACGTCAATAATCCATTCGGTAACGCAGGGGTTGCATCCATTGATCCGAGAAACGGCGTAACCACTTTGAAATCTCCCGGACTTGGGCGTTACTCCATTGCGGTTGATGTTTACGAATACCGAAACAATGTTCTTATAAGTAAAATTCGTCTTGATATTCAGATGATTGTGATAGACTGTCCGCCAAATACTGTCCCGGAAATATCTACCACCAATAACCAAACAGATTTCACTGTGATGGAAGGCAAGGAAATCTGTTTCGATGTAAAAGGATTTGACGCCGACAACGACAACATCAAATTAAAGGGTACCGGAGATATGTTCGATGGTATTCTTGGTTCCAAAGCCACCTTTGCCGAAGCCACTGGAAAAGGTTCCGCCACTTCGAAATTTTGCTGGAAGGCCCCTTGTGGATCTGCCCGCTCAACGGCGTATCCTGCGACCTTTGAGGTAGATGACGATGGCTGTCCTTCAAAGAAAAAACTGATTAATATTAACATCAAGGTCGATCCCTTTGTGGGTGCTTCGCAAATCGTAGGTCCTTCTCCGGTATGCGCAGATGCAAATGGGCAAAAGTATTACGCCACCGGACAGAGTGGGTCTACCTTCACCTGGACCGTTCAGGGTGGTAGCATCGTGTCGGGACAAGGTACCGATACAGTTATTGTAAACTGGGACAATGCAGCAAGCGGACAACTAACAGTAAAAGAAACAAATGATGGTGGCTGTGAAGGTCAAACAGTAAAAAAGACAGTTGTCATGCTTCCGGCTCCTACAATACCGGTGGTTAGCGGCCCCGATACTGCCTGTGCTTTCGGGAAAAATCTTTCCTACAGCATCCCTCCTACTTCCGGTTATACTTATACCTGGTCTGCTAGTGGGGGAACCATCAATTCCGGTGCCGGTACCAATCAAATTAATGTCGACTGGGGACAAGAAGGCAGTGGATTTGTTCGGATTATTCAAACCAATTCGAGCGGCTGTCCTAGCGACCCAGACACATTTAATGTTGCCATTATTCAGAACCGTATAGACTCATTACTAGGCAGCCCCTCCGTTTGTCCTAATTCCGTGGAAATCGACTACTCCATTCAGAGCCCGGATCCGCAGTCCAGTTATATATGGACAGTTAACCAGGGAACACAGGCTGCAGGAGGAACCGGACCAAAAATCGAGGTCAACTGGGGCAACCCTGCAACCGGTTATGTGGAAGTATACGAAGTCAATAAATTTGGATGTAAAAGTCCAGCCTTACGAATGGGAGTCCTTATCAATCATCAACTTACGGGAATGAATCCGGTTGGCGACGATACCCTCTGTGAGTTCTCAAAAGGGATCCCATACAAAGTTATCTCCACCAATGGTGAAATGTATTTATGGTCAATCAATGGTGGAGCATTTACCAAGAACGACAGTACGGCGAATGTAACAGTAGACTGGGGCAGCACAGGAACGGCTCAATTGAGTATTATTGAGCGTGCCTACGACACGGTCAATCAAAAAAGCTGTATCAGTCCGAAACATACCATCAATGTTTTCCTTGCCCCCAAACCCAAAACCAATCCAATCATAGGTCCAGATGAGATTTGCCAAAGCAATGATTCTCAACTGTACTACCAGAATGGTTTCGACAAAAGCACGTTTCAATGGGTATTCAATGGTGGAAACTTTTCCGGCCAGGGAAATGACAGCATTGAAATCTATCCCGCAAAAGATGGAAATTTCATACTGTCAGTGATAGAAACTTCTCAATATGGTTGTGTGGGTCCGAATAATACCAAGAACCTTATCATCCATCCGCGTCCGGTAACCAAAGGAATATTTGGCGACAGCATTATATGTTATCCTCATTATAATGATGTTGTATACAATGTTTCAGGATTCTCATCTTCCAACTACAATTGGGGATTCGATGGTGGAAGTATTCAAGCCGGACAAGGAAGCCAACAGGTGATTCTCGATTTTAACGGTCAGGCAAACAATCATCTGACCGTGCAGGAGGTTTCTTATTTTGGTTGTCCGGGCGACACCCTCAAACTGGATGTTTTTGCCGACAACCCCAGCTTACACATGGTATTTGTTTCTGTTTTTCAGGGAGATGACAGCAAGATTGAGGTGAAATGGGATTTGGTCAATGCGCCACGCTACAATAGTAATTATACCATACAAAGAAGAAATATCGGAGGCCCCTGGCTGTTTGCCGGCACCACAACTCCTGGCAACGAATATTATATCGACAGAGGCTTAAATACCGATAAAGAAATTTATGAATACCGAATCCTTGGATTCAATCTGTGCAGAGATAGCATCTTCTCCGAGATTCATCGTCATGTACAAATAACCGGTCAAAAGCCCAATGACGACAATTATGCAGTGAACGTGTATTGGACACGTTACCTCGGCTGGAATGATGGAGTTAACCATTACGAATTGTTCCGGAAGTCCGGCGATAGTTCCTATATCCTGATACGAAACAGCGGTCAGGATACTTCCGACTTTTATTCAGATGGTACCACTACCTATCAGCAATGTTACCGGGTGAAAGCCACAGAAAATACTACCGGAATTGTTAGCTGGTCGAATGAGATTTGTTTCGGATTCGACCCCATTCTTTTCCTGCCAACTGCATTTACTCCCAATGGAGATCGGATCAATGACGACTATACCTGGTATTATGCTTCCATCAAAACCTTCCATATCCGAATTTATGATCGCTGGGGAGAGCTACTTTATGAAGGAGACAAACCCGATGCATTCTGGAATGGAATCTACCGAGGACAGGAAGTGCCGGACGGAGTCTATGCCTATGTTGTAAATTATACCGGTTTCGACGGACATCTCACCGTGTTAAATGGCAATGTAACCATTTTAAGATGATGTCATTTTGTCTTTTATTTCGCGTATTTTCTGAATAATTCTTTCATTTTAAGTCATAATGACTTAAAAATTCAATTGGTTCGGGACTTGACCTACATGCCGTAAAGAAAATAAAAAATTATGGCACTAATAAAAAGCACCCCAAAAAGAAGCGGTTGGAACGATGTGTTCATGCCGACCAGTTTCGGACAATTAATGGATGATTTCTTCACAGAAAACAGAATGAATCAAGCCGCAAGGTTCTCCCCAAAAACAGATATCAGTGAGGATGAGAAGGGATTTCATATCGAACTGTCATTGCCGGGAATGAAAAAAGAAGATGTTTCTCTGGAAGTAAAAAAAGACATGCTGACCATCGAAGGCGAACGCAAATTCGAGAGCGAAGAAAAAGACAAAACTTATCATCGGGTGGAAAGCAGCTATGGAAGCTTTAAAAGAAGTTTCACCCTGCCCGATTACACCAACAGCGACGCCATTGAAGCAACATTCGAAAACGGCATCCTGAAAGTATTTGTACCAAAAGCTGAAAAAATAGCCGCAAAGAGCATAGAAATCAAGTAGTATTTGACTTGCAGTGTGTGTTGGCCCCCGCCGGAAAGCGGGGGCTTTTTTTTATCCCTCTCCTGTGCAAAAGTTTATCGCTCCCTTTCCCTGAAAAAAATGAAAATTCCCTCTGGAGAACGCAGAATATGGCGAAAAAGAAAACCATCGAGAAAAAGATTTTTGTACTCGACACCTCAGTAATCCTATACGATCACAATGCAATCAATCATTTTGACGAACATGATGTAGCAATTCCGGTTACGGTTCTTGAGGAACTCGATAATTTTAAAAAGGGCAACGACAGTATCAATTTTGAAGCACGTGAATTTATTCGCTACCTGGATAAACTCTCTGGCGAATACACATTGCAAAACTGGATTCCTCTGAATGGACCAACTAAGGGGAGTTTTCGGGTGATAATGAACGAAAGCAGCACAGTGGATGCAAGAAAAGTCTTTGGCGATTTCAAAGCAGATCACAAAATCCTGAATGCAGCCATGCATGTAAAAGAGGAAGATCCTTCCCGAAAAGTGATTTTGGTGACCAAAGATGTCAATCTTCGATTAAAAGCCAAAAGCCTGAATCTTCCGGCAGAAGATTATGAAACGGGTAAGATAAAAAACCTGGATACTTTGTACCGGGGCATTACCACAGTGGAAAATGTAGATGACAGCAAACTGGAGCTGCTTTATAATGAAGGCTCTTTCGCAGCGTCTCAAATCTTTCCGGACACACCACTGGCCAATCATTTTTTCATTTTGAAAAACAACCGTAAATCGGCTCTGTCCACCTACAATCCGTATACGGGAAATATAGAGAAAGTCGATAAACGAAATGCTTATGGGGTAAAACCAAAGAATGCCGAGCAGGCTTTTGCCATGGACGCCATTCTTAATCCCGAAATCCGACTTGTAACTATTCAGGGGGTGGCTGGAACTGGAAAGACTCTGATTGCATTGGCCTGCGCATTGGAACAACGCTCCATGTTCCGTCAAATCTATCTGGCTCGACCCGTTATACCGCTGAGTAACAAAGACATTGGATATTTACCGGGCGATATTAAATCCAAGTTGAATCCATACATGGAACCGCTTTGGGACAACCTCAAATTCATACAGAATCAATGGCGCGAAAACGACAAGGAACATGCAAAGATTACAGAGCTTGTGGAAAATGAAAAGCTCGTGGTGACACCACTCGCCTATATCCGGGGAAGAAGCTTATCCAATATCTTTTTTATTGTAGATGAAGCCCAAAACCTCACTCCCTTGGAAGTTAAAACCATCATAACCCGAGCAGGAGAAGGGACCAAAATCATTTTTACGGGAGATATTTATCAAATTGATACACCCTATCTCGATGCGCAGTCCAATGGCTTGTCTTATTTGATTGACCGAATCCGGGATCAAAACATTTATGCCCATGTGACCCTGGAGAAAGGAGAGCGCTCGGAACTAGCGAATTTGGCGAATGATCTTTTATAAGTTTTAAGTTGATACCCGAAATCTATTCTCTAAACACTGAAAACGAGAAACTGAACACTTATAATTAAAAACTCCGTCCCTCACCAATCAAGCCTTCGAATGACGCGGAGCTGGTGGGTGTACCTATCTTTTTCCTGATTGAAAATGCCCCGCGAATCGAATCGATCGATACGAACAAAGCCGTGGGCATGAATGATCTCATCCGAAGAAAGAAGAATGCCAACATGCACAATATTTCCTTCTTCGTTTTCGAAAAAAGCCAGATCCCCTGCCTTGGCTTCCTGCACAAAAGCGACGTTTTCCCCCAATTTCACCTGATCTCTTGCGTCTCGGAATATGGCTTTGTGTTTTGCTTTGGCTACCACCTGAATAAGACCAGAACAGTCGATCCCCATAAAGCTGCGACCTCCCCATAAATAAGGTGTTCCCAAAAAAGTTTTCGCCAAAAAGACCGCATCGGTCTCCGGGTTCTGGGCACTAATCTCTACACTGTGCTTTTCATGACGCAGCATATATCCGGATTCCTGAATGGATATCTCCGAGCCCATACTCACCACGCGGTTGTTCTGATCGATGATGTATGAAACCGGCGAACTCGTGATCAGGCGGGTCGGATGAATCAACTCGGCAGAATAAAACTGGTTGCAATTGATCCATCCCTCGTATCCATCCCAATCCATCTGAATTCGCATCCAATCACCTTGCTCTTCCTCTACCTGGTAAGTCTCTCCCAATAAAAGTTGGGATACCATTTCCGATTTTGATGACGTTTCCGCCCTCAGAGGAATACAAGCTAAATGAGCAATTCCTTTGTTCATTGAAGATGCAATCTGTTTTTTCTATTGAGCAAAACATCGTCGCTCTCTTCGTGATCGGGGTCAGGAACACAACAGTCTACCGGACAAACTGCCGCACATTGTGGTTCCTCATGAAATCCAATGCATTCTGTACATTTATCAGGAACGATATAATATACCTCCGTATTAATTGGCTCCATCTTCTGATCGGCCGAAACTTCTGATCCGTGATAAGACACAGCTCCTTTCAGGGTCGTGCCGTCGGCAAAGGACCATTCAATACCTGCTTCATAAATCGCATTATTCGGGCATTCTGGTTCACAAGCTCCACAATTTATACACTCATCGGTTATGATAATCGCCATGGTCGTTTCTTTTGCAGCTGCAAAATTACTGAAATATCCCTCGGATTGAAAGCTGGTTTTTGATTCTTACCTTTGCGCTGCATGAATCAGGAGCGTTTAATTGATGCCATATGCCGACTCGGCCAATCATTGTCGGACTCATCCAATCCTCATCTGGAAATGGCCCAAAGACAGGCCAGGAATACCAATCCCTGGTTTGACGAGAAAAGCATTCATTTTGCATTAGAGGCTTGGGCTAAGGTGCTTCAAAAAGAGAAAATACAGGAATGGCTTGCATCGGAGAAAATAAATGGATTTGTAGAGAAGCCCAAGACCATTGGAATCGTGATGGCCGGAAATATTCCTCTGGTTGGAATGCATGACTTACTCTGTGTTTTGCTCAGTGGACACCTGGCTAAAGTCAAATTAAGTGAAGATGATAAACCCCTTATGCAATTTATAATACAGGAGTTGCATCGATTCGACCGCTGGTTTCAGACCCACCTGCTCGAAGCCGATAAACTGAACGGAATTGATGCCATCATTGCCACTGGAAGCAATAATACCTCACGTTACTTTGAATTTTATTTTCGGAACATTCCGGCCATCATCCGAAAAAACAGAAACAGCCTCGCGATTTTATCTGGTGATGAAAGTCCTGAAGAACTCTATTTAATCGGACAGGATGTATTCATGCATTACGGTTTGGGTTGCCGAAATGTTACCCACCTGTTAATTCCAAGATCGGATTCACCGACCCGGTTCTACGATCATATTGCCGACCATTACGAAGTACTCAATCACAATAAATACGCGAACAACTACACCTACCATCGCGCTTTATTCCTACTAAACAAGCAGGAACATCTGGACAATAATTTCCTATTGATGAAGGAAGATGATTCGCTGCACTCGCCTGTTGGCTGTCTGAATTATAGTTATTACTCGAATTTGGAGGAAGTTCAGGAATATTATGCCTCCAATAAGGACTCGATTCAGGTGGTGATAAGTAAGATGGATCTACCCTTTGCAACCGTGGCACCCGGAAAGGCTCAAATGCCCGAATTGAACGACTATGCCGACGGTGTAAACACGCTTGATTTTTGCTATACTGTGTAAAGGAATCCTAGTGAAGGTTCTGTTGAATGGCCGCTTCCAAATCTTCAGTTTTGGGCAGACCGAAATGACTCCACACCACTTCTCCATTGAGAATAAGCATCACATATGGGATTCCTTCTACCTGAAACTCCCTTGCAAGCTTTTCGTATTGGTCATAGTCCATTTTATGCAATTGTATTTTGCCCTGGTAAACTGTTTCCAGAGAATCCACAACGGGTAGCAGCTTTCGACAGGGCAAACACCACTTGGCATTAAAATCTACCAGGTGAAGCTTATTGTTTTCCAGGGTGGACATAAATGCCACGCGGTCCATTGAACTTTTTCCAGCCATATTCACTCCCGATACAGGAAGATTAAGGCTTTTCCATGAGGCGATACCTCCCTCCAACTCCGTAACCGAATAGCCCTGCTTTCTTAATAACCCTGCTGCCGAATGACTTCTGCCACCAGACAGGCAATAGACCAATACGGGCTTTGACTTATCCAGCTGAAGAATCTGCTTGTCAAAATCATCAGCATTGTAATCCATATTCACTGCATTCCCAATATATCCGCCAGAGAATTCTCCCGCTGTGCGCACGTCCAGCACCTGGGCATCGGGCATGGCATGTATAAGACTGTCGAAACGAATGGCATCCACCCGATTTTGAGCCTGATTCGCATCTCCACATGCTACCAGTAGTATTAACAGAATAAACAAAGCATACTTTCTCATAAAACTTCTTCTAAAATTTCGAGCACGGCCTTGGCCATCTTATTGTTCTCGTCAAGGAGAGGGTTTATTTCTGTGACTTCCAGCGCAATGGTCCTGGGATGTTTCAACAGGTGATAGAGTAGTGTTTTGGCCTCATGCAATTGCAGTCCATCCGGGTAGGGTGTACCTGTGCCTTTTGAAACGCTTGGGTCGAGGCTATCCACATCGAATGAAACATAAATATAATCGCAGGCTTTCAGGTAATCGAGGGTTTCTTTGGCTACTGTTTCAATCCCGTATTGTTTGATTTCCTTCGGAGTATAGAATTCAATCCCTTTCTCATCAATCAAATCCCATTCCTGCCTTTCCAAGTCTCTGATATCAATAAATACCAGGTCATTGGGCTGAATCTTTGGGGAAATATTTTCACCCCCCAGGGACTTTAGTTCATTCCAAAGCTGTATGGTTTCAGCATCCGGCTCATTGCTCTGGTTTACCAGATTGTCTTCTCCAAGCAGCATTGCAAGGGGCATCCCGTGAACATTGCCAGACGGCGTCGTGTAGGGAGAATGTAAATCTGCATGCGCATCGATCCAAACCACACCCAAACGCTTATCTCCGATAAATTTTTTTATTCCGCTGATAGAGCCGGCGGCATTGCTGTGATCACCGGTGAGAATCAATGGAAAGAATCCATCTTTCAGGGTATGATCCACCTTATCTGCTATGACAGGCAATATTTTGGAGATTGAATCCAGATTCAGTGCAAATTCCAATTTACTCGGAAATCGCATGTTTTCATTAATATCATCGACCCATTCGTATGGATAGCGATTCAGTTTCCTTCTGCCTTTAGAAATATCCGCATAGCGCAAGGCGGCGGGACCCAAACTGGATCCCCTGGTTCCTGCACCTAATTCACTGCCTACTTCTATTAATTTGATATTCTTTGACCTCATAATTCTCTGGAAATCGAAAACTTCACTTCAGGAATGCCTGAAAATATTTTTTCTTTGTGAAGCTATTTTTGGCTGCAAAGCTAATCAAACTCTTTCGATGCTTAAAAACCGATACATTGATCTGATTGAACAGACCTTTTATTTCCCACGTCACGGATTTAATGTGGTCGACAACGAATTAAGTTTTCACGACATTCCTTTGATGGAACTTATTAAAAAATACGGTACCCCTCTTAAAATAAGCTACTTGCCTAAAATAAGTTCCCAGATTAATAAGGCGAAAAGTCTTTTTAATCAATCCATTCAAAAACATGGCTACCAGGGGAAATACAGTTACTGCTATTGCACCAAGAGTTCGCATTTTTCCTTTGTTATGGAAGAGGCGCTTAAAAACGACATCCATCTCGAAACTTCATCGGATTTTGATATTCATATCATCCGCGAATTGGCTAAGAAAGGAAAATTCACTCCAGACCGATTTATCGTATGCAACGGATACAAAACAGAACACTATGTACAGAACATGTTGCAGCTGGTTGGGGAAGGTTTTAGTAATCTGATTGCAGTATTGGATAATCCGGAGGAAATTGAGATGTACAAGAAATACGATCAGCCCATAAATCTGGGAGTTCGTATCGCCACAGAAGAGGAACCCAACTATTCTTTTTATACATCCAGATTGGGCATGAGTTCCAAAAAGGTAATGGACCTGTATAAAAACCAGATTCAGGATGATTCCCGGTTTAAATTAAAGATGATGCATTTTTTCATCAATACCGGTATTAAAGACACAACTTATTATTGGTCGGAGCTGGTTCGCCTCCTCCATGTATATTGCGATCTCAAGGAAGTTTGTCCGGAGCTCAACACCCTGGATATTGGTGGTGGTATGCCCATTTATACCTCATTGGGCGTGGAGCACGATTATGCATACATGATTGATCAGATCGTGTATTATATCAAAACAATTTGCGAAGACCGCGGGGTGCCTGTGCCCCATATTTTCACAGAGTTTGGCTCCTTCACTGTAGCGGAAAGTGGGGCGGTTATTTACTCAATTCTTGGACGTAAACAGCAAAATGATACCGAGCAATGGTACATGATAGATAGTAGTTTCATCACCACCCTACCCGATACCTGGGGGATCGGACAAAAATTCATTCTCCTGGCTATTAATCACTGGGAAAAACGTTTCCAGCGGACCAATCTGGGAGGCATTACCTGCGATGGCCAGGATTTTTACAATTCAGATTCGCATACCAACCAGGTGTTCATGCCACGCATAGAAGAAGGAGATAAATTGTATATGGGCTTTTTTCATACCGGTGCTTACCAGGAATCCATTGGTGGCTATGGTGGAATCCAACACTGTTTGATACCTGCACCCAAACATGTATTGATTCAAAGGGATGAAGATGGAAATCTGCACGATGAGCTTTTTGCCGAAGAACAAAAGCATGAGCAAATGATGCGCATACTGGGATATTAAATTTCCCAATTGTATTTATTTATTTCCCACAAATCCTTTTTGTTGACAGATTCACAATCCATTTTTCCTTCTTTCTATTTCCTTTTTTTTAGAAAAAAAGGAAGAAAAAAATCGCGCTTGCTTCCTCAATGACCCGCTAAGCCTTCCTTTGCCATCCCGCATGTGCGGGATATACGCTCCGTCAGGCAGCGGGTACCCTCCCGACAAATTCGGGACGGAAGCCAGGCGCCTATTGCTGACGCCTGCTTAAGCTAACATCTCAGTCTGTAAGAAATTGATAAGCTTCTTGCGGGTGGGCTGGCCAAAATGCGGGCCGTGCGTTGGCGTGATGTTTTTTTAGGGACGCCAGATGCAATGGCCGACCGTCAAGAAAAAAACAGAGAGCGGGGAAGTTTATTTTGGCCTTGATTTTTTGGTTCATTTGGAATTTATGCTGGGCGAAGTCGAAGCATCAAGACAAAATGAACATACAATAAGAAAGAAACAGGATTATTCTCATGAATTCAAGTTGGTACTGAACCGGAGACTCATGTAAATTTTTCAATTTGATTTGGTCAATTCAAGTTCGACTCTTATTTTTGCAGTCCTTTAAAGAATACAATCATGGCTGTAACTACATTACAACGTAAAGCACGCAGAAATAAAACGGCATCTCGCCTGAAAAAGCAACACAGAAAACTTCAGACGCAAGTTTCTAATGTTAAATCTCCATACAAGGGAGAATCTGGCGTGGTAATTGAAGAATAGATTATAGACAGAGCAAAACTTTAGAATAGCAGAAAGCCGGCCCGAAAGGACCGGCTTTTTTCATATAACAAACTTTAGGGGAGAGATTCTATTTATTAATTACGATACTTTCCTGTGTGTTCCAATCCGGGAAGCGCAGGAAATAAATTCCCTGACTGAGTCCCTGTACATTCAGATTCGTTTCCGAATCTGCATTTAGATGAAATTGCCCAAGTAACTTGCCTTGCGCATCATAAAGCATGGCATTGGTCGGATATCGGGTAAAGTTGACCACTCTGAACTGACCTTGAGATGGATTCGGGTACACCAGATAGCGTGTATCCATTCCTGAGATTGGTTCCGGTAATTTATCTTCTTCGTCGCGCATGGTATTCACCACGGGGTTGGTCTCTACCGGTTTTTGGTAGTCAAAATAGATATAGGCTCTATTCACAACAGTATCACCATTGTTGAGGTTGGAACGCAATTTTGCCTTGTAGGTAATGTATCCCTGGCTACCATCAAAGTCTTCCGAACTATCGGGTAGCATGATTTGATCAAATGTAAAGAGCTGAGTGGTGCCTATAATATCTAAATGAAATTTCGTTGGGTGACTGTATTTTACCAATTGAAAATTGGCCAGATCAAGATTTAAATCCAATGTATCTATCACCTTCACACGGTAAGCGGTATCACTGCCCGTGTTTTGGAATCGAATATGATAGAATATTTCCTTCGTGTTTTTATTGATATAGGATTCAGGAGCATTTTGCTTGTCGTTAGGGTCAAAGGCTCCCCTCACCTCTAAGCCTAAGGTATCGGTATTGTCGACCTTCATGCAATTTTTATCCGACCACGCATCCAACCGAATGTGTGTATACGAAGGGGTATTCACATCCACCGTTCCGTAGAAACGGATTCGTTTTTTCGCATAGGGATTTAAGTCCAGTTTCCACCGGTAAGTTCCATTGCTTGAATCGAAAGGCATAATGTCTGCCCGCGTAAATTGTATTTCATCCGGAATTTTAAGGAGGATATCGCAGGTATTGTTTACATCTCCCTGATTGTAGATATCCAGGAAATATGACTCTTCAAAACCCTGTCTGGCTCTGAATCCCTGCGCCGCCGAAACACTGAGTTTAATTGCCGGTGTCTGATCCACGATGCTCAATGGAATTTCTATATGATTTGAGTCTTTATCCAGCCATTGTAAATTCTGATTGACCTGACATTTCTGATCACTCAGACTAACAGGCAGGTTGGGAACTTTAAAGGAATACGATCCTCCCTGAGTATACCCTTCGACCCATCCATCCTGTCCGTTTATTCTCCAGAAATGTTCGGATTTAACATCCTCCAGCATCAGGTCTTTTTCAAAGATGACATCGCCTGATGAATAAGCACAATCTCCATCTTTATCGACAAATACCTGAGCTGAAAAATAAACCAAGGATTTCTGTTCGATGTGGTAGGAACTTTCTCCCAATTCCACCAGATAAAGCTTGTTCCCGGTATTCACAAATACCGAATTCATCACATCCAGTTTGCTTTGCATGGGGACCCAGGTTTTTCTTGAGTTATCCAGATGATAAACCCCGGCCGGGTATAAGTCGTATGTAGAATTCTGAATGGCAAAATACTCTCCGCCCTCTGATGCAAAGTCGTGAATCTTCAAGTCAGAGGGGAAATCAAGGTTCAAGGTTTGATCTCCCAGCGGACTCAGGTAATTCAGGTATTTCTTTTGTCCGTTTTGCGCATCCAGGAAAACTAGTTCGCCATGTTCGAGTCGCTTTAGATACTCGGTTGTACCGGTGGTACCCGAATATGAGGTGAACTGATTATTGGAATACAATGCGAGGTTTTGTATTGGATTTCCATCAATAGATACAAATTTACCTCCGATATAGAGGCTTCCCTGGTATACACCCATATCAAGGATTTCCCCGTCTACCAAAGCAACCTGTTCAGCAAATTCAAATACCGGCAGTATACGGATAATCTGGTTTTGTCCCTGTGAATCGAATAATTTACCTGCGATGTAAATGGCTTTGTTGTACAGCACTATGCTGTTCACTATACTTCCGCTCCCCACCTTCACTTCGAAAGAACCTATTTCTCTCCAGTTCTGTGAGGGTATATCGAAACGAAGTAAAATGGCATTTTGCGTCCCAGCGAACCAGGTATAGCAAACCACATACATGGAGGTATCCAAACCAATAAAGGCACCCCCATGTATGCTATCCATTCCACTCATAGAATATTCCGGATATGCTTTCCAGGAATTATTGTCCCACGATTTCAAACGAAGAGATTCACCTTTCCCACCGGAAAATGCATTTCCATCATCTAAAATCCAGAGATTCCCTTGATGTGCGCCGGCCATGAATACCTTTCTTGTTGCAAAAGGATCATTTACCTCAGCCCAGGATTGAGCACGAGCCAGTCCCGCACTGCAAAGAAGCAGGCAAAGATTCAGGGTCGATATGAGGATTTTACGGTTCATAAATAACGCACCAGTGAAAGCTTAATTAAATAGTATCTGTTAATCAGATTATAGTTGTTAGAATTTTTATATTGTTTGTTTTGTGTTTGCCAGTCGAAACTACCACGAACAGACCACTTTTCAAGATACAGATATTCGCCGAATACTCCTCCGCCCGCCTGAAAATTAAAGGGATTAACCGACGAACGAACATTCTGTTCCGTCAAAGTCACCGGATCAAGTCCCAAATACGGATTGGACCAATTGATTCCAAGTCCTGCCCGTCCACGGATTCCAAGAGAAAAACGATTGCTGATACGGTAGCTGTATCCAATTCCCACAGGAATGCTCACTGTATTAATATTCTGACGCGAAGTGAATATGGTCGGGGTAACGGATTGTGAGGGGGGCACCTGAATATACGTAAGGATATCGCCATTCACATCCAGATACGGTATCTTCCTGTTCTCAAAATTAAACTGCTGAATCTGGGTGCTTGAAATAATGTTCAAACCTGTGGTCAGATGCAATCCGCTCAGGAAGCGGTATTCATAATTTACCTCAAACCGGAAAGACTGCGTTTGTTTCTTAGCCGACCTTAGTGTGCTATTGTAATCTTCATGCACCTTTTCAGGTGCCGCATTCTTCAAGACGAGTTTGGGCGACCCGAAGCCATATGCAAAGCCGATGCTCAGCGAAGGGCCCATTGCCGGGAAGGTGAATTTTTTAGGGTACTTATCCTTGTTTTTGTTACTGATCGCGGAAGAGTCTTGATTCGTCTCATTCTTCGCCGTATAAGGCGCAAGACTGGCATGCTCAAACCAACCCCATGAAGGGGTTGGAATAAGCAGCACTCGTGGAGATATGATCTTTACGTCACGATTCGGGTGACGGACAATTTCCTGGGAGGATTGAGGTTGAGCATCTGATCTATCTGTAGATGATGCAGATGGATTATATGCCTCGAGCAACTTCCTGGGGCTCTGGCTGAATGTTTCACTAGGTATTGGAGTCTCCTGAGTAGCTCTTTCCTGTTCTATTTTACCCGCATCGTGAGATGAAGATTGACTCGTATTGGCCGTATTTTCCTGAGTTTGATTTGCAGATTGTTCTGATGGGTTCTGAACCAGAGGTTCCGCCTTACGGTGGATTTCTGCAAAATACCACAGGCTTCCCACCAAACCGAACACAACAAACAAAGCTGCAGCCCATTTGAAATAGAGGACCGGAGGTGCTTTCCTTTTCGGTGCATCGAGTATTGCTTCAAATGCAGTCCAATCCGACTCATCCACCGGCATGCGGTGGCTTTGAAGTTTACTTTTCAGCACCTGGTCGATATGTCGCTTAGTTCCGGCCATTCTTCTCCAGGAGCTCTTTCAGCATCCTTCTTGCTTTAAATAGTTGCGATTTACTGGTGTTTTCGCTGATACCCAGAATATCTGCTATTTCTTTATGCCCCTTTTCCTCAAATACATATAGGTTCAATACACTTCTGTATCCCAGGGGAAGCTCTTGCATGAGTATCATCCACTCCTCTTCACTGAGCAGGTCATCATCTACTTCAATCTGCTCTTCTGCATAGTCTACGTTTTCATTCAAGGCATCGAATTGCTGACGAAACTTTTTGTCTTTCTTTAGAAGTGTAAGACAATTATTGATAAATAATCGGGTGGACCATGTTTCAAGAGCAGAATCTCCACGATAGCTGCCAATCTTATCAAAAAGGCGAATAAATCCTTCCTGCATATAATCCTGAGCTTGCTCAGCATCATTCGCATAGCGCATACAAACGGATTTCATTCTTGGGGCCAGTTGCATAAATAATTGCTTCTGAGCGGACCTATCTCCCTGACTACAAGCCCGGGCAAGTGCCAAGGCTTCCTTGTGAGCCGGCACACCATCCATATTTTCTTCCTTTTTCAGAAAATTTGATAGTTAAATAGTTCCTCTTCTCATTCACCATTTGCCTATTGGACTGCGGCCTGGTGAAATGGTTGCCCGAGAAGTTTAATTATTTATGGCAACACCATAATATTTCGCCTTCCATAAGGCTATAGCGCTTTCGGAGCTCTTCTGTTATTTCCTTCCGCATATCGTATTCTTCTACTTTGAATCCGGCTTCTGCCAGTTTCTTTGGATAATCCCTTCCGAATAAGCGAACATGGTCTTTTTGCCAAAAATGTTTTTCCCTTTCTTCCGGACTGGTAATGGACTTGTCCCCATACGTTTCTTCCCTCGTATCATCAATCGGCACCTGCATGATAGCCCATCCGCCTGGTTTCAGAACACGGTATATTTCCCGCATCGATTGCATTTCATCCTCCACATGTTCCAATACATGGTTGCAGAAAACTATGTCGTAGGCATTGTCTTCAAAGGGCATGGAGTGGATATCCATGTGCACATCGGCCAATGGTGATTCTAAATCTGCCGTGAGGTATTCCAAATTTTTCTGTTTCCTGAAGCGTTTGTAAAAGCATTGTTCCGGAGCGATATGGAGGAGTTTATGCTGCGCTGAAAAGAAATCTGTTTCCTGTTTCAGGTATAGCCAAAGGAGGCGATGACGTTCCAGAGAAAGACAACTTGGACACAAAACATTGTCCCTTCTTTTAACAGTTCCATAAGGCAGAAATGAACGAAAGTGGTGCTCGCAAATGGGGCATTCCACATTGTTTCCCCGCATGAGGACCGGGGCCATTTTATTAAAGATATAGCTGAAACGAATCAGCAGGGGGCGCGGAACATTCCGCATCAGGAAGGTGATAAACTCTTTCATTCGTCGTTCTTATTCCACACTTTAAAATTCTCTACCTCAATCAAGGTCTGATCCCAACTTCCTCTAAAGCCAATGGCCCGGTCGTCGATAAACAAATCGGCCATGGGTTTTCCGAATGTCCAAACCTTGTCGAATGGAATTGCATGTTGATTCAGCCAATCTTCCATCATCTTCTTCTGATCAGTGGCCTGGTCTTTCTTCTTAAAAATCGGATTGGTACGGGTACTGAATATGTACAGGGTATGGCCAGCTTCCTTTAGCTGGCGCATGGCTTCGACCGAGCCAGCCACAGGAGGATCATAAATGCTTCCATCGCTCCATCCTTTCGAGTATCCATGCAATACTCCGTCAAAATCAATTGCAATTTTCATGAACCCGCAAACTAACACAATTCATAGAAAATTGTATGTGAAGCTTTTTCGTCCGTTCGTCCAAAACACCAGCTTATAGGCCAGGAAGGGGCAACGGGAAGGACTACAAAGGTGCTCTTACTCAAAAGCGTTAGTGTATGAAAAGATGTATCACCCTGATCTGGGTAGCCCTCTTCATTGGGCTTGTCGGATCTTTGCAAAAAGCAAGCGCCTCCCACCTGATGGGGAGCGACATTATTTACCGATGTCTTGGCAATGGTAAATACGAAATTACAGTACGGGTTTACCGCGATTGCAATGGTATTCCGCTATCACAGTCTCCGATTGTAGTAAGTTGTTTGTCGGGAGGAAGTACCAGTTTCAGCGTAACCAATCAGACGAAAGTATCGGTGCGGGATATCACCGGACTGGACCCGAATTGTCCGGTTCAAAGCCGCTGTTCCGGAACCTGGACCTACGGTGTGGAAGAACATGTATTCCGGGCAACAATTGACCTGAGCAATTATAGCTGCTGCGAATGGAGTCTTTCCTGGTCGCAGTCAGCGCGCAACGGGGGCATCACCACTGGACAGGCCGGACAAAACTTCTATACCTATGCCGTACTGAATAAATGCGTGACTCCATGCAATAGCTCCCCGGATTTTACCAATCCTCCGGTTGCCATCATCTGCTATAACCAGGATTTTGTTTTTAATAACGGGGCGCTTGACACCATTGACGTTGGAGATTCTCTAAGTTATTCATTTGCTCCGGCCTTAACTGGTCCGAACACCTCTGCTACCTACAATTCGCCTTATTCTTATTTACGTCCTATCTGTTTTTTCGGAATGCCTAATGCCGGATTAAGCAGCCCGGGAGGCATCCATCTGGACCCTGTTACCGGTGACTTATCCTTCCGGCCAACCTGCCAAAATCAAATAGCGGTGGTGGTTATAGAAGTCAAGGAATGGCGAATGGTAAATGGGGTCATGACGGTTGTGGGTGTCACGAGGCGTGATATGCAGATTATTGTGATTCCCTGCCCCTATAATAAAGTCCCAAAAATTTTACCTCCGTATGTCACGCAGGCATGCGCGGGACAACAAACCTGTATTACCATCGGTACAAACGATGAAGATGCTAATGATACTGTCCGGATTTCATGGAACCGTGGCATCAGGAATGCCACTTTCACCAATAATAATGGTTCGGTAAAACATGCCAGTGGGGAGGTATGCTGGACGCCCACAGAGAATGATATCAGCAACATTCCGTACACCTTCACCATCACTGCGAAGGACAATTCATGCAATCCCCTTCCGGGACAATCAGTCAGGGCATTCAGTGTATTTGTCAGGGAAACCCCGGACGCAGATATTTTCAGTAAAGTGCTGAGTTGCGGGAAAGTAGCCATCGACCACACACCGAAGAAAAATTATGCCGGATACAGTTTTTATTACATCATCCGCGACAGCCTGAATCATGTTGCCTGGTCGGGAAACACGAAAACGGATACCGCATTTCTGCAGCCGGGATGGCATACGCTCTACTTAAATATGAAGACTACAACGCCATGCTTTAATGTGGCCATCGATAGTCTTTTTATTCCGGAATTTGTTCAGGTAGACCTGGGCAAGGATACATTTGTTTGCAATGGATTGCCCATTGAACTTAAAAGTAAGACGCTCCATGGAAACGCTCCTTATTCGTATGAATGGATTCGTATGACCGACACTGGAGCATCAGGAGTGCTCGATACGCTTCCGGATTATACGGTCAACAATGATTCCCTGGAAACCTATGCCTTGCGTATTTTAGATGGAAACGGTTGCCGAAACTATGATACCATTCAGGTGGGTTGGTTTAAACGACCTGAGTTCAATCTCGGACCGGACCAAAGAATTTGCAATGGTAGCGTTGTGGCCATAACGGCCCAGCCTGATTCCACTTCGACCTACTCGTTTTTATGGTCTACGGGAGCTTCTTCCGATGCCATCGATATAAGGGACAGCAACACCTATTGGGTTATTGTCACCGATTCGATGGGCTGTTGGTTCAGTGACTCCATGAACCTTTTCGTCAACAAAATCAATCCCGATGCAGGCCGCGATAGACGAATCTGCAAAAACGATTCAGTGCGGCTTACGGCAAGCGGCAATGGAAGCTATAGCTGGTACGGAAAAGATGGATTTACCTATCTTCCATTGCCTGCGGCTATAAGTACTGACAAAGATTTTTTCTACCGGATAGATCACAGTCAGGGATTTATCCTGCGAGTGGTTCAAACGTATGGCGGTGTGACCTGTACCGAATTTGACTCGGTTCAAATTACGATGAACGAATTGCCGGAGATCAATCTTACCGCTCCGCCTCCCGTGTGTTTGAATGGTAACCCCGTTTCACTGGCCGCTTCGATTCAGTTCCCTACCCTTTACAATGGCGACTGGAGCAATGACGCCACCCCACTTTCGGTTGTGAATGGAGTGTTTTATCCCGAAGTAGCGCAGGTGAATACAAGTCCCGGACATCAGGTCATCTACCATGTGGTGGATCAAAATGGCTGTGCAAACGAAAAGGCCATGTATGTGAAGGTCAATCCATTGCCTGTCATCGAACTCAGCGATACGATCGCTGTATGCGGAGATATCGGAATAAAAGAGCTCAATGATTTCAAGATCAAACCCGGCTTCGGACAAACCATTCAGGGGATTCCGGACTGGTATGATTTGGACAATAATCCGCAAGTCAATGGAGCCATTGATAAAAGCAATATCCATGCACAGAAAATCGACATTGGAGGACTGACGCAAAACCGAACCTATAATCTGGTGTTCAGTTACACGGATAAAATCACCCAATGCAGCAATCTGGATACCACCTGGCTTCGGGTCAAAACTGTTCCCGTTAATTCGTTGAGTCCGATTGGACCTGTATGTTGGAATGATCCTGAAGTGGATCTGGACCAAATGGCGAAACCTCTGGCCCCACAGCGTGTTTGGAGCAGTCCGGATTTAGGGCTCAACTCAAGCAACACCTTTATTCCAAAGGCTATTGGCGAAACTTTCAAATATGCCAACCCGGGAGCAATTGCCCATTTTATTTATCATGTAGATGAAGAAGGATGTGTGGATGAAGACAGCGTCGAAATTTTAATCAAAGGCGTCCCAAATTTATTTCTGACTTCTTTCGATGGCTGGTGTGATAATGCCGGAGAAGTAAATCTGATGACTCATACCAATTTACAAGGAGGAACCTGGTCTGGTCCTGGCGTACGGGGAAATAGCTTTGATCCGAAAATTGTGGGGGTAGGCTCCGGTTATATACTTCGGTACAATTTTACCGACCTAACAACTTCCTGCAGCTTTAGCGATTCTTTTGAAACACTGGTTCAGGCTGCGCCAGTGGTAGAAATGACCACCTCAGACAAAGCCTGTGAGGGGCAACCTTATGAAGTGGAAGTTCATCTGACCCACGCACAATCTGCAGAAATAAAAACGACCGGCGATGGAGAATTTGACGCAAAAGGTTCCGGGCTGAATTCAAGCACCAGGCTGAAGACGAGCTATTTTCCCGGTACTGCCGACAATGCTGTACTTGGATTCTCTCTGTATGTCACCACCACTAATAATGCTTTCTGCTCTGCGGCAAGCGATAATAAACAGGTGGCGATCTTCGGACTTCCATCTGCTGAGATTGAAGCCAATCCACTCAAAGGATGTGATCCCCTAGAGGTCAATTTGAAGGCCATTACCGATGCAGGAAATGGTGTTCAATATAGCTGGGATCTGGATCGTGGAAATCAGCGGACCGGAGGAGACGAGGTAAAAGACATCACCGAAACCTTTACCGGTGCCGGTATCATTTCCATTCATCTGCAAGTTCAGACGCCTGCTTCAGAAGGCGCCTGTATTCAGGATGCCGAGCCGGTTCAGGTAGAAATTCTGCCAACACCCGTAGCTGAATTCACCGTGAACAGATGGAGAACAACGGTGGCCTTGCCCGGAATTCAATTTACCGATAAATCTTATGTGGGTAACCCGGCAAAAATTGTCGAATGGACCTGGGATTTTGGCGACCGGAACGCATCTTTCAGTAAAGAACAAAATCCATTTTTTGAATATCCGGTTACAGAACCCACCGACACCGGCACCTACCATGTCAATCTTCATGTAATCGCCGATAATGGTTGTGAAGCCGATAAACCAGGAGAAATTTACATTGGTCCGGATATTACGGTATTTATTCCCAATGCTTTTACCCCGGACCGATTGGGAGAGGCATTGAATAACCGCTTTTATGTGATTGGCGAGGGATTCGAATCCTTTGAAATCGAGATTTTCAACCGTTGGGGCGAACTCTTGTACCATTCGACAGACATCAAAGAGGGCTGGGATGGAAACTACAAAGGGCAACCTGCACAACAAGATGTCTATATGTACGTTGTTAAGGTAATCTCCCTCAACGGTAAATCGTTTGAGTACTACGGAACTATTACCCTGTTAAGATAGCAGATGATTCCCTGCTGAAAAGTCCCGGCCTTTTGCCGGGACTTTTTTTATACCTATTGCGTAACTTGCCGGCCATGCTTTACCGGCTGTTGATTCATCCCATCTCATTGCTCCCGTTTTGGGTGCTTAACGGTCTCGCGGGGTTCTTTTATTTCCTTTTACGTTATGTTACCCGGTACCGCTATTCCGTAATGGAAAGCAATTTAAAACGGGCCTTTCCAGATAAAGACGAAGTATGGAGAAAAGACATCATCTCAAAAAACTACCGACACCTGAGTCGCTTATTCGTTGAAGGAATAAAAAACCTCAGTATTTCGAGAAAGTCGCTTTTGAAACGGATGACATTACAGAATCCGGAATTGTTTCAATCTTTATTCGAACAGGGAAAGAGTATTGTCTTGGCATCCTCTCATTTCGAAAACTGGGAATATTTCATCACGGCGCAAAGTCTGCTTCTACCGCATACTGCATTTGGAATTGGAAAAAAGATTCAATCCGGCAATCTGGATGCACAAATCAATCAACGCCGGGAACGCTTTGAGATGCATGTGGTGGACAATAGCAATTACCGTATTGAGTTGGAAAAGTCTATGAAAGAAAAACCTTTGGCAATTTTGACCCTTTCGGATCAATCTCCAGCACCTGACAACGCCTATTGGCATGTGTTTTTGGGAATCCTTACTCCATTTGCCTTCGGTCCGGAATACATGGCGCATCGATACGATATGGCGGTGGTATACCTGGATATTCAATCTGCCGAAAAAGGGCATTATCACGCAGTAGGAAAGCTCTTATTTGAAAATGTAAAAGGATTAAAATTTGGTGCGATCACCGAAGCCATCATCCACGAACAGGAGAAACAAATTCTCAGAAAACCCGAAGCATGGCTCTGGACGCATAAGCGTTGGAAGCTGGCTCCACCCGTCGACGTGAATGCCTGGATGACGCAACAAAAAATTACATTTGACAACAAGTTCTTTTCCAATTCAACGGATTAAATCTATCTGCCTCATTTAACAAACAGAACCTGATACTATGAATATTCTCCTTTTATCCTGAAATGCCTGATACGTTTTATGTCATGCTTTGAAGGTGATTGGCAAGATAGCTTCCACACCAACTCTGGGTTTATTGACCATTGCACCATTACTTCCGAATGACCGGGATAAAAAGCGGGTGGCTCTCTGTTCACACATAAATACTATCGATTTCCCAACATCGATCATTTTGTTCTGAACGAAGCCGAGATCCCCTTGCCACTTTATCTTGAAGACTGGCAAAATGGTGAAGCCAAAAAGCGTTATGAAACCCAGGAATTTGCAGATATCACCCAGTCACCCATTCCGGATTTCTCTTTGCTCAAGGTAGACCAATATTTATACTCCATCGTGCAGTATTCCAGAGGATGCCCCTATGCGTGCGACTTCTGTGAGGTGACTACTCTTTTCAATGTGTCCTTACTAATACCGGAAAGAATCTATTTCTGGAAAACCCATTCTGGGCATTGAGAAACAAACGCAAGCATGCAGACTTAACTTTTTTTATGGCGGTGATGCTGCACTAAATGCACCAAACGCATCAGTTTATTCGTCAAACGGTGCCGGACCAGAATGCCCATTTGTGGGAAGAAAATTCAGGAACCAAAAAGTTATGATCCTGAGCCATCTCCTGTTTCGGTCTGAAGATCGGGTTATACTGCATGTAGAAAGATTAAGTATTATTCATGCTCTTCGACTAACATACTGACCTCGGTGCAACGCATCCATAAGAGAGGTCGTTTGTGGAGTATGAAACAGTACTACACTTCTATTTCCCTTCTGCTATTCTGTCTGTTCCTGAATCTTCCGCTTTCCGCTCAATTGAACAATGGAACCTATCTCGATGTGAATTATTATTCCACCAGTTCGAACTTGGTACAAAAGCTCTCTTTTCTGAGTGGCACTGCTGTGCAGGATGATGGAAAAGTTTGGTTGACCTGTGGCGACAAACACTTTAATTATCCTATAAGCTTTAAATCGCCTTTCGGCTATTATTTCCATGACAGCATCAACTTTGTTGATGGTTTGTCCAATCAGTTGCATTGCCAGGCCTATGATGTAAAAAGACTGAGTGCAACTCATTTTGCTTTTGCATGGACAGGAGGAATTTATCATCTCATAGACGATCAATGGAAGACCGATGATTTTGTTGGTTCCGACACTGTTTTTTGCATTGCGGGAACGGAAAAATTCTGGGCCGCAGGAACATCAAATGGCATTATTCTTTGTAAAAACAATACATACAGTCGCTACACTATGGACCCGTCCGGAAAATCCATTGGCCGCATAACTTCAATCGCCATGGATGAGAATGACGTCATCTATGCAGGAGGAGATGAAGGTATTCTTCGTTATTCAGATGGACAGGCACAGCGTTATCATGTCAAGAATTCAGTTCTGAACAGTAACTCTATTAGCAGTATCGTCATCCAAAAAACCAGGGTCTGGTTCGCCAGTGCTGATGAAACCGTTATGGAACACCTGTATTATATGGAAACAAATGGAAGCAATTTAAATTCAATTCCTGCTCTCAGTTGCGATCAATGGCTTTCGAGTCTGCCCATATTTCGGCTGAATCTGGACAGAGCAGGCGGCGTTTGGTATGCCTTCCATACTGAAAATGATCTTATATACGGAATAGTTCAGATTCAACCAGACCATTTTGAACTCCGTCAGCTTCATCAGGAATATATAAGTTTCTATAATAAGTCCCGCGATGATTATCCGTTTATAGAAAAAGACAATGGAGATTTTGTATTTCTCCCACAGCATATGCGCTTCAATCCACTTGAAAATGGACGCTATCTGGATAGTACTGCTCCAGTGCATCTTGACATCAATGAAGTATCCGTACCGATACGCTCAATTCCTGCGGAATTTTGGAGTGGATACGGACCCGACCATTCCTTTCAGGTTCCAAAAAATTCCTGCCGGGGTACATTATATGCCGGGTCCCCCTGGTTCGGCGCAAAGGGAGGCGACAACACCATTTATACCTCAGCGGCTACCTATTATGATTCAGATTTCTATTACGGCATATTGGATCCAAATACCGGAATGCCGGATACCGCTGTCAATCATCAGCTATATCTCGAGAAACCAAGAAGAATTTATCGAAGAGATATAGACGCGTTTAAATTCGCCTGGGACCAGGGGCAGGTACAAAATAATTCCTATACCATTCCTGCTTCCATCCTGAACTGGCCCGGAACCCGGGGACTGAACAGCACCGAAATGCTGGCGCCGTTTTTCGATCGAAACGGGGATAAAAAATACAATCCAATGGATGGCGATTACCCGCTGATCAAAGGAGATCAGGCCGTATTTACAGTATTTAATGATCAGCACTTCCACGGAGAAACATTCAGCGCACCAATTGGAATTGAGGTAGCGTTTATGTCGTATGCATACAATTGTAATGATATCACCCCATCCGATTCATTATCCGCTTTGAATTATACCACCTTCCATGAGTATACCGTTCATAATTTCAGTCCGCGCGATTATCCCGAATTTGTTGTCGGACAATGGATTGATTTTGACCTGGGAAATTATATTGACGACCGAATTGGTGCAGACACAAATCTGGACGTGATGTATGTGTACAACGGAAAAAACAATGATGATGGAAGCACAGGGTATGGCGAAAATCCTCCCACCCAATCGCTGATGTTTCTGGATAGGAAGATGAACCAGATGACCTATTTCAATAATGATTTTTCAGTGATTGGCAATCCTACCATGAAGGAACATTACTTCAATTATCTCATTGGATTAGATAAAGATGGGAATCCACTGCAAGATCCGAATGGTCATACCTGGCGCGACCTTACCGGAGATCCCTATAATCCCGCACAATACAGAGACACCCTATCAGACGACAAACGAGGAGTTGCTGCCATGGCCCCGGTTGCCTTAAACAGCGGACAAAGCATAAAGCTGACTCTGGCACTGGTGTATTCGCGCGATGCCGATCATCCGAATGGTTCAAATACATCCTATAAAAAGATGATAGACGACCTCACCCGCGTAAGAAACTGGTACCGGGAAGACCGCTTCCCCCAATGCGATGGCGTTGGATCAGGGGTTCAGCTTCCTGAAGAAGGTAAAATGATTCTATATCCGAATCCCGGTAATTCTCAGCTTCGTGTTAAGCTCCCTGCCAGCGAAGAAATTCAGCAGATTGACGTGTATGATTTGCAAGGCCGATTGGTCCTTCATAACAGTACCGGCGAAGACAATCTTGAAACAGCCGGCCTCACAGCCGGACGTTATATCATCCGCGTGGTTGGATCAGCTCAGACTTACTCAGGTATTTGGGTGAAAGTGCAATAGTGGGTAGTGCTAAGTTTTAAGAGTTAAGTTTTAAGATTGATTTGTCTTGTCCTGGAATAGGTTGACAGTTTTGTTTTCTAATTACTCTTTCAAGTGGCATAGATTTCAGCAGGTTTTTTAAGACCGATAGCCATATGAGGTCTTTTTCTGTTGTATGTTTCTACTGCCTGTTTAGTTGCCT
>WGMZ01000033.1 GCA_016124735.1 Bacteroidota bacterium | reverse complement strand
CAATTGGTCAAATTAAAAATCTGGAATCGCTCGGCCCGGAAGGCCAGAGCGATATTTTATCGCGGTCAAAATAAGATCTGATAGCACTCAGGCCGTCCCGGCCGAGTGCTTTTTTGGCGAAACATGAATTAAAAGCGGAAAAAGGAGAGAAGTCCCTTGGTGAGGGCACCAGGTGACCTGGAAAATTCTCTTTTCCATATTTTTTCGGAATCGAACAAACCGCGTCTCCGCTGTGCGTCAGCCGGGCCTTTTTGCGACCTCGTTAAAATTTATTCGATCAAATAACAAAGGATAACAGCGCCTCCCTCGTCTATGGTCTCTTTTGACAAATTCCTGACACTCTCCTTTCACCTGAAAAAAAAGACTTTTGTATTTTGGCAGGATGAATCGAACCAGTTCCCTGCTCTTTTTTATGCTATTCGCTGCGTTTTCGTCGGCGCAGTCCATCACCCAAACAATCAGAGGGAAGGTGGTGGACGAAGAATCTAAATTCCCTTTATTCGGGGTGACTGTCAGGCTCCTGAGTGATACCACCGGTGTTACCGGCGTAGTTACGGATCAGGATGGTGCCTTTCGTTTTGATCATGTGCCGGTAGGCAGGCATCAGCTGGAATTTCGCTATCTCGGCTATGAACCCAAGATAATGAGTAATATCATCCTCGGTTCCGGAAAGGAAGTGGTTCTTCAGGTTGAGTTGCAGGAGAAAATCACTGTCGCGGCAGAAGCTACGGTGAAAGCGAAGAACAGCGGAGGAACTCCCAATAATGAAATGGCGATGATTTCGGCACGTTCATTCACCGTGGATGAAACCGATCGCTATGCGGGAAGCAGGGGAGACCCCAGCCGGATGGTTTCCAATTATGCTGGAGTTCAGGGAGCCAATGATGCCCGGAACGATATTGTAGTGCGGGGGAATACGCCGGCAGGAGTGCTTTGGCGTGTGGAGGGAATTGACATTCCTAACCCCAACCACTTTGCAATTCCAGGAACTTCAGGAGGTCCCGTGAATATCATCAACAATAAAATGCTCGCGAATTCTGACTTTTATTCCGGAGCATTCCCCGCCGAATTTGGAAACGCAATATCCGCTGTCTTTGACCTTAAATTCAGAGCAGGTAACAACCAAAAATATGAATCGAGTTTTCAATTTGGCTTCATGGGAACAGAAATGTTTACCGAAGGTCCCATCAATAAGAAAAAGGGATCCTCATTTCTGGCTGGCTATCGTTACTCAAGCCTGGCACTCTTTAATGCGTTAAATATTGACATCGGAACGAATGCAGTTCCAAAATACCAGGACGGCGGTTTTAAGCTGAACTTCCCGCTAAAGAACAATGCCGTATTAAGTTTCTGGGGTGTGGGTGGATTCAGCACCATCGATATTTTAATCAGCAAGCAATCGCCATCCGAGCGGAATATTTATGGAGAAAATGACCGCGACCAATACTTTACCTCATGGATGGGAGTAGTGGGTAGCACCTATTCCAAGTCGTTCAATAAGAAGACCTATATGCGGATCAGCACGGCGGTGAGCTCACAAAATGTAAATGCACACCACGATTACCTATTCTATTCGCCTAACCGGGATACTCTCTATAGGAAAGAGCCATTACTCCAATATACCTTTCGTCTGAGCAGTTGGCATATGCATGCCATGATCAATCATAAATTCAATCCCAAGCTTGTTATGAAAGCCGGTTTGATTGGAGATGTTCAGAATAATTATTTTAAAGATTCAGCCAGGGCCTTATCTCAGGTAGGTGGTAATTATAACTTAAATAACTGGGAGGTGCGCTGGAATGCAAACGACTATGCGCTGTTGATTCGTCCCTATGCACAATTCAAATACAATGCTGGAACACGACTCATTCTGAATGCGGGAGTTTATTCGCAATACTATACAAAGAATGGACAAATAAGTGGAATTGAGCCCAGAGGAGGAGCAAAGTATATACTGGATTCCAAAAGCAATGTAAGCCTTGGTTTTGGCTTGCACAGCCAGATTCAACCCATTTACCTGTATTACTACCAACCACCCAATACCTCCGGTCCGAATAATCCGAAAATGGGTTTTACCAAAAGCTGGCATTTTGTTGCCGGTTATAATCGGGCCATTGGAAAGGGTACCCATTTGAAGGTAGAATCTTATTTCCAATACCTGTACAATATTCCGGTGAATGACAGTGCCAGCTCATTCTCCCTGGTGAATACGGGCAGCGGATTTACGCGGTTTTTCCCGGGAACATTGATAAACAAGGGTATCGCCAGAAACTATGGAGTGGAGATAACCATTGAACATTATTTCTCCAGGAAATTCTTTTTTCTGCTGACAGCCAGCTTGTTTGATGCAAAATACCAGGGAAGCGACGGAATCTGGAGAAACACGGATTTCAACGGCGCCTATGCGGTGAACTTTTTGGCCACCAAAGAATTCAAAATCAAGAAAAATTCGGCTTTGCAGGTGGGGGCAAAAGTTACCACGGTGGGTGGACGGTATTATTCACCGGCAGATACTGCTGCGAGTAATAAAGTTAGTGAATTGGTCGGGGTGGATTCCTTAAAAAACACCTTGCAAACCAAACCCTATTTCCGTGCAGATCTTCGCGTATCCTACAAATGGAACCGTCCGAAAGTGAGTCATGAGTTTGCTGTTGACCTGATCAATGTATTGAATGTGAAAAATGTGTTGAGCCTCACTTATGCTCCGGGTGCGGAAGGGGGGAATAATATTCGTTTCGACTATCAATTGGGATTCCTTCCACTGTTTTACTACCGACTCGAATTTTAATGAGAATGCTTATCATTTCTTTGTTTTGTCTGATGCTCCAAGAGGAGAGACAGGTGGGGATGGCGAGCTACTATTCGGATAAATTTCAAGGAAGGAAAACAGCCAGCGGCGAAACATACGATAAAGAAAAATTCACTGCAGCACATCGAAGCTTACCTTTTGGCACAGTCGTTTGGGTCAAAAATATCAAAAGCATGGACTCTGTCCAGGTGCGTATTAACGACCGCGGTCCTCATGTAAAGGGACGAATAATAGATGTGTCAAGGGCGGCTGCCATAAAGTTAAATATGTTGAACGCAGGAAAGGCAAAAGTGGAGGTATGGGAAGTCGACTCTGGTCAATAACATGTCAAATTTATTGGTCTGAGTTCCATGTTCATGGTCTTTATTCAAAGAAAGCCTAATCTTGAAACTAAGATAGAATCAGGACTGATATCCGGAAAACTGGTCAGGGAATAAATGAAAGAAATAGAGATGAACAGTGGCTTTCGCCATGCCTGGGATGTGATGATGAAAACCCGGGAGACAGTTTTAATAACCGGAAAGGCTGGTACGGGTAAATCTACCTTGCTCAGGCATTTTGTAAAAGAATCGGGAAGAAAAGCGGTAGTGGTTGCCCCAACCGGAATCGCGGCTATCAATGCAGGTGGGGTAACGGTTCACTCTTTTTTCGGATTGCCATTGCGTCCCCTGATGCCGGGCGACAGCGAAATCAAGAAATACCCCAAGTATCATCCCAAATACAAGATCATGAAGGAGATGGATGTCCTGGTGGTGGATGAGGTTTCTATGCTTCGGGCAGATATCATTGATGCCATGGATTATTCCCTGCGCATCAACCTCAATTCTCCCTTTCCGTTTGGAGGAAAACAGGTGGTGTTCTTTGGGGATATGTTTCAGTTGGAACCGGTTATCCAGAACTCAGAGGTGGAACGTCATCTGTTCTCGGAAATTTACCAAAGCCACTACTTTTTCCATGCGCGTGTTTTTGAGGATTTGTCGCTTCCGAATATTGAGCTGACCAAAGTTTACCGGCAGCAGGATGAGACATTTATCCATCTTTTAAACAGTATTCGTTTGGGTAATGCGGGTGAAGGAGAATTGGAAGAAATCAATAGTCGTTACAACCCCGACTACGAACCGGATACAGATGAGATGGTCATTACTTTATGTACACGAAACCGCATGGCCGACGACATCAATGAATACATGTTGGGTCAATTAGAGGGCAAAGTTTTTGAATACAATGGTAAAGTAGAAGGCGATTTCAATCTTCGGAATTTACCAACTGCACCCAAGCTTTTTCTAAAAAAGGGAGCACAGGTGGTCTTTATCAAGAACCACAGTACTGGCAAATATGTGAACGGAACTTTGGGAAGAGTTACTGCACTGGATGAGATGAATATTTGGGTAGAACTGGAAGATGGAGAGGAAGTGGCGCTGCAGAAAGAAACCTGGGAGAATAAGGTGTACCGTTTCGATAATGTGAACAGAAGAATTCAATCGGATGTTGTCGGACAGTTTACCCAATATCCGGTTAAGCTTGCCTGGGCCATTACCATTCATAAGAGCCAGGGCCTGACTTTTGAAAAGGCCATCATCGATTTGGGTGGAGGGGCCTTTGCGCATGGACAGCTTTACGTGGCTCTCAGCCGTTGCCGAACCTTGAATGGACTCTATCTCAGGCAGCTCATACGTTATCCCGATATCATTGTGGATGAAAGGGTGGTGGATTTTGCCCGGAAGAATCTTTTGATTTGACAAAGGGGATTTCCATAAAAGATTAAATGGTGATTCCATGCTGGAATCACACGGTCCGGATAGCCTTATCGATATTTTATCTGAGTCAAAATAAACCTCATGGCACTCAAGCCTTCCGGGCCGAGTGCTTAATTCTCTGGATTGAATTTGACCATTCCGTGACTAATACTACAGAAGCTCTTGTCTAACTTGTAGTATGCAAGCGAATCATCTGAAAATTGGATTAAAAGGAGAGCGGGCAGCCGCCCGGTTTATGGAAGAAAGAGGCTATTTGATTCTCGAAAGAAACTGGCGTTGCGGAAGAGCTGAGATTGACTTAATCTGTGGACGAGATGAGGAACTGGTCTTCATTGAAGTAAAAACCAGGAGCTCGGATTATTTTGGGGAGCCGGAGACTTTTGTTCAAAGGCCGAAGAAAAACCGGATGGAAAAGGCTGCCATTCATTTTTTAGAAAAACTTTCAGGTGCATACTCCTTGCGTTTCGACATCATCTCTGTCAAAGTATTGGGCAATGTAATGGAGATTCGCCATTTTGAAAATGCATTTATGGGAAGTAGGGAAATTTGGAGCTGAGGTAATAATTATGGGGTCTTAAATCAGGTGTCTCATCCTTCCATTCGACGAAATTGGTAACAGTTCCGACTCAAATCGGTTAAATTGTCTTCCGGAATGCGGACCGTATTTAACTTATTCAAGGGAATCCTTTTCTTATTGATTGGGTTGGTTCCAGTTGACGCAATTTCACGTTCGTGCGATACGAGTTACTTATTGCAAGGGAAAGAACATTATTACAAAATTGAAAATGCGGCCAATCGTAAATTGATGATTTTTCTGCATGGAGGGGTAAATAACCCGTATTTCAAAGAGAACCAAAATCAAATAGAACTTGCCGTGTTGTTGGAGGGAAATGAAAGTTTCGTATCGATGAATGCGAAGTACGGGTTGGATGTATTGGTGCCCATTACCAGCGATGGGCTCAATTGGCTGGATGAACCCGAAACTGCCTTCGATAAAATAAAACAGATGATTCAATCGGGTGAGAAAAGGTATGAAGGAATCTATCTCTCAGGATTTTCGGATGGAGGCACCGGGAGTTATAAAATTTTTTATTCGAATCCGGATTATTTTGATGGCCTGATTGTATACAATGCGTATCCTCAGCACAAAAATTTCTATAAGAAGGTTGACTATTCCCAAGTGAAAGACAAACCTGTTGTTTTTTGTGGTACGTATAAATATAAACGCATTCCCTATGAGTTTCTCCTAACTGAGTACTGTGGTCAAAAGAAGTATAATCCTAATACTTTCATGTATCTCGCAAAGGGTGCACATCAATTCAATAGGTACAAGGCATCAGATTTTCAGCAGCTCTTGGAAATTTTAAATGGAGAAGTGACGAATACATCGACAGACCCAATTCACGGATTTGTCAAGAATGATCAATTGATAACATTCTATCTATTCAGAAAAAAAATCGTGCGCAGGTACAATTTCGGTAAGGAAGTGTACATGGAAAACCTGAAACAACGGAAGAATTATAGAAAAGATAGAAGATGACTCGATCAAGGAGCCAAAGTATTTTGTTTCGGACTTGTTCTGAATTATCCATCTTCTCCAGTCTGTCGACTGTTGACTATCGTGTAGTATCTAATCCGTAACTTTGCCCCATGCGTAAGGTCCATTTCGAAGAATTGGGAACCATGCCTTATCAGGAGGTCTGGGATTATCAGGAAAAACTTTTTGGTGAGAATGTAGCAATCAAATTGGCAAAGAGAAAGGCGGAAGTGGCCGGGGAGGAATACCTTGGCCCTGAAACGGAAGATTATCTGCTTTATGTGGAGCATCCACATGTTTATACCCTCGGGAAATCGGGACATATGGAAAACCTGTTGGTGGATGAAAAGGGACTTGAGGAAATCAAAGCGACTTTTGTTCCGATTAACCGCGGGGGAGATATCACCTATCATGGATATGGACAATTGGTAGCCTATCCCATTTTTGATCTGGAGTATTATTTTACCGATATCCATAAATTTCTGCGTTACCTGGAAGAAGCTATCATCTTAGCACTTAAAGACTATGGCATTGCGTCAGGGAGAATAGACGGATTGACAGGCGTCTGGATCGAACCTGACAATTTGGACAGGGCCAGAAAGATATGTGCCATGGGAATCCGTTGTTCCCGCTGGATCACAATGCATGGGCTTGCATTGAATGTAAATACCGACCTGAATTACTTTAAACATATAGTGCCCTGCGGGATTGACGATAAAGCCGTAACCAGTCTGCAGGCGGAGTTGGGAAGAGAAGTATCGATGGATGAGGTAAAAGAGCGGGTAAAGGCCCGCATGGCAGAACTCTTTAGCATTGAGTTTGATGCAGTAGGGGTATAATAGTATCTTACGAACATGAACAAGACCTTAATTGTTGTACTCGCCATCCTTGGTGTAATTGTATTAGGTGGTATTGGATTCTTTCGCTGGGGGGCCGGTGTATATGATAGGGCTGTGAGCCTGGATGAGGACAGTAAAAAAGCCTGGTCCAATGTGCAATCGGCTTATCAAAGAAGAGCGGATCTGGTTCCGGAATTGGTAGCGACTGTTAAAGCATCTGCCGAAAATGAAAAAACCATTTTGACGCAGGTTACGCAGGCGAGAGCCGGAATTGTTGGAGCGAAAACTCCGGAAGATTTGACCCTGGCCGGTAAAAAAATAAATACGGCTATCAATCTTGCATTCGAAGCCTACCCCGAGATTCGTTCTACGGCTAATTTTGCAACCCTTCAATCTCAGTTGGAAGGGACGGAAAACAGGATTAAAGTGGAGCGGGACAATTACAATGCGGCCGTAGCGGAATACAATAAGCATATCCGCGGATTCTTTAAAAGATGGGCATTGAGCATGTTTAGCGATGGCGAATTTCAAATGAAACAAGGATTTGAAGCCGTGAGCGAGAATGCAGATCAGGCGCCCGATGTAAATAAAATGTTTAAGGAGTAAGGATGGGATTACTCGATAAAAAATTTCTGAGTCCGGCGGAAGAAAGTCAAATCACAGAGGCCATTAAGTCGGCAGAAAAAGACACCTCGGGAGAAATCCGACTTCATATAGAACCATACTGCAAGATCGATGTACTCGATCGGGCGGCTGATGTTTTTGGATTTTTAGAGATGCATAAGACCAAACTGAGAAACGGGGTCTTATTCTATCTTGCTTACGAAGACCGCAAGTTTGCTATTTTGGGAGATGGCGGGATCAATGCAAAAGTTCCGGTTACCTTTTGGGATGAGATCCGAAATCATGTAACCCATTCATTTAAATCCGGGAAATATGCGGAAGGTTTGTCAGAAGGCATCCGCATGGCAGGTGAACAGCTTAAATCGCATTTCCCTTATCAATCTGACGACAAAAACGAATTAAGTGACGAAATTTCCTACGGTTAAAACCCCACTTCTGCTCCTCATTATTGGTCTGTTTACAGCCCTTTCCCTGGACGCCAAAGATTTTCCGAAGCTTGTTGAAGGACAACGCGTTTATGATCTGGCAGGGGTATTGAGTCCTGAACAGAAGCAGGCGCTTGAATACAAAATTGTTGCGTATCAGGACTCTACTTCAACCCAGATTGTGATCCTTACGGAACCCAGCCTGGAAGGAGAAGATGATTTCGACTATACCTACCGTCTTGCAGAGAAATGGGGAATCGGGCAGGAAGAAAAAAATAATGGATTGCTGATTGCTGCCTTTATGGATGAGCATAAGCTCCGGATTCAGGTGGGGCGTGGGTTGGAACCGGCCGTCACAGATGCAATATCGCATTATATTATTGAGGAGGATCTGAAACCTGCCTTCCGTCAGGGAAATTATTATGCCGGTTTTAATAAAGCATTGGATGATGTCTTTGCCGCAGCCAAGGGCGAGTTCAAAGGAAATGGCAAACATCCGGGAAAACGAAATACGGGAATCGCTTTTTTGATACCCTTAATAGCAATCATCCTGATTATACTCTTATCGCGAAGAGGCGGTGGTGGATTTGGTGGCGGAATGATGACCGGTTATATGCTGGGCCGCATGGGTGGTGGCGGCTGGGGTAACTTTTCTTCCGGGAGCGGTGGCTTCGGCGGTGGTGGAGGCTTTAGCGGCGGCGGTGGATTTGGCGGCGGTAGTTTTGGCGGTGGTGGTTCCGGTGGCGGTTGGTAAATGCCTTGCCGTAAGTCTGGAATGAGATATTGAATTCCAGGAAATGGCATCAAATACCCTTTTTCATGGGAATGTCAATTTCTTCAGGAACCATTGTATCTCAAATAAAAAGATAAGAACTTGCTGCTATGCTTGAGCAACTCGACCTTGAACGGATATTGGTGCTGGATATTGAGACGGTTTCTCAACAAGCCGATTTTGATTTATTAGATGAAGATTGGAAAGCCTTGTGGCAACTTAAAGCAGCTAATCTCAAAGGAGCAGACCAACAGACTCCGGAAGAACTATATTCCAGGGCAGGTATTTATGCAGAATTCGGAAAAATCATCTGCATCTCGGTAGGCTTTTTTAGAGCCTACGACGATCATTTTCAATTTCGGGTGAAGTCTTTCTTTGGAGAAGATGAGAAGCAATTGTTGCTTGATTTTGCCGGGTTGCTGAATACGCGTTTTGACAACAATCGTTTTTTACTCGCCGCGCATAATGGAAAGGAATTTGATTTCCCTTACCTGGCGCGACGTATGACTATATACGGAATCAAACTGCCTCTCTTATTGGATCTCCCGGGGAAGAAACCTTGGGAAGTGCCGCATCTCGACACCATGGAATTGTGGAAATTCGGCGATTATAAAAGCTATACTTCTCTTCGGTTGTTCGCGAAAGTGTTTGACATCCCAACTCCCAAAGATGATATTGACGGGTCTCAGGTGGGTGAGGTATATTGGAAAGAAAAAGATCTGGAAAGAATTCGGGTCTATTGTCAAAAAGATGTGATAACGGTTGCGCAATTATTGCTTCGTTTTCAGGGTAAGCCGCTTTTGACGGGCGAAGCACTTATCTTTGCCGACCAAGAAGCGGAATAATTTGAATTTACTGACTCCCACCCACTGGAAAGATTACGAACTCATCGATTGCGGTGATTTTGAAAAACTGGAACGATTCGGTCGCTATATTTTGAGAAGACCTGAGCCGCAGGCCATTTGGACAAAGAGACTTCCTGAATCAGAATGGAAGAAAATGGCGCATGGAGTTTTCTCTCAAAAAGGGGCCCATTCCGGGGAGTGGATGGCACCGGATATGCCGGAAAATTGGATTATTCATTACAATGCCCGAGGTCTGAAACTTCACATGAAGCTGGCATTGACCGGCTTCAAACATGTCGGAATTTTTCCGGAACAAGCGGCCAATTGGGATTTTATCTATGAATCCGTGAAAGGCATGAAGGTAAACGAACCCAGGGTGCTCAATTTATTTGCTTATACTGGTGGTGCTTCTCTTGCGGCCAAAGCAGCCGGAGCTGATGTGGTGCACGTTGACTCTGTGAAACAGGTGGTTTCCTGGGCAAGGGAAAATATGGAGTTGTCGAATCTGAACAATATTCGCTGGACAGTAGAGGATGCGCATAAATTTGTGAAGCGAGAAGTAAAGCGTGGCAAGAAATACAATGGGATTCTTTTAGATCCTCCCGCCTATGGTATCGGAGCCAAAGGAGAACGCTGGAAGCTTGAGGAAGCGCTGAACGAAATGATGACAGATTTAGCTCAACTTTTGGATGAAAAGAATCGTTTCTTCCTGCTCAATGTATACTCACTGGGACTGAGTGCCTTGGTTGCAGAGAACCTGTTGAAGGTTCACTTCCCAAATGTCAGGGTAATTGATACCGGAGAGCTTTATCTCAAATCCACTTCAGGTATGAATCTTCCACTCGGCGTGTATGGAAGGTTTAACTCTTTGTAAGAGTTTTAGGTGTTCAGTTATCCGTTTTTAGTGTGAAGGATAGGGGTGTTTTCCTTTAATACGTTACAAACAGGAACTCGGCTTACCAGAATCGCATGCAATTCTTTCTGCTAGGATTGCAAAAGTCTACCAATTCATCCGCTGAGGCTTTCTGAAGGTAGCGCCCACTCCCATAAAGAAGTAGAAAAAGAGAAAGTAAAGATCCAGGAATGGGAGCAAATAAAGAAGGTTGGTTTCTTTCAATCTTTTCATGGCAAAGCCAAAGATGAAATACTGGCTCAAAAGGCGCAACACATAGATGCCAATGGGAAAAAGATACAGGTAATCAGTTTTTATGGGCCAGCAGAAGATTGCAGCTGGAATAAGCGAAGCGTAAAACAGGGAATTACTCATATGCAAACCGGCAATTCGCCATTTGTTCGAGGCTTTGTATTCCTTTCCAACACCGAGATGCCTTCTCTTCTGTTTGATCCAGTCTCCGAAATTAGTTTTAGGTGTCGATGCTACAAAAGCATCCGGATGGATGCAGATGCTGGTATTTGATGGGGTCGCTGTTTCATTGATAAAAAGGTCATCGTCTCCCGCAATTAGATGATTATGCGAGGCAAATCCTTTGACGCTGAAAAAGAGACTTTTGGTATAGGCCAGATTCCTGCCTACCCCCATATAGGTTTTGCCTGCCAGTGAAAAGGATAAATACTGCAAAGCGGTATAAAAGGTATCCCAGCGAATCAGAAAATTCAACACTGTATTTTTTTTCGTGTAAGGGGAATAGCCAAGTGTAATGGATTTACCTTGAACAAAATATCTGCTCATTTCCTGTATCCAGCGCGTGCTTTGCGGGCGACAATCACTATCGGTTAAAAGCATCCATTCGTTGCTGGCCGCTTTTATGCCGAGGGTCAGACCAAACTTTTTTCCTTTCGGATAGCGCTCCTGCTCCACGATTTTTACAACTTTCAGGCGTGCATGTTTTTCTTCCATCAGCTCCAGGTATTCCTGGCTTTTGTCCCAGGAGCCATTGTTTACTACCACAACTTCAAAATCCGGATAGTCCTGATTCAACCAGGATTCAAGATTGGCTTCGAGATTTTTGTATTCATTTCGGGCAACCACAATTACAGATACCGGAACTTTTGGGAAGTTACTCCCTTCAGCAGGCCGGTAGGCTGCCAGTTTGATAAAGTACCGGAAATGATAATACAATTGCCAGCAGGTAATTATGGCAAGCAGTGCGATGAAGACGTAGGCGATTTGCATAAGCAGCACTGCAAAAATAAACGCTTCGATGAGCCGAAGATTCACGAAACGGTCGATTCTTTCCACAATTCCGGTGATTCTGTTCTTTTTTAACTTCAATCCATCTCAATATGCTGTAAATGAAAGGGCTGCCAATGGCGAATTGCGGTCATAATTTGCATTTTCGCGTAAAGGAATTGCGTCTGTGGATTTTTTGCTTGCCTGATAAACAGAATAATGAGTTTTTTGCACCTGTCAATTATGAAACGCTCTTTTTACAGAATACTTTCTTTGTCGGCAATACTAATCCTTGTTGCCGTAAATGGAGAAGCTCAGGAACTTCGCAGTACGGGGATGGCATCTATATATGCCTCTTCTGAGGCAGGACAATTAACCGCAAGTGGCGCATTGTATGATGCGAATGCTTTAACTGCTTGTCATGCAACCTTGCCATTTGGCACTGTAGTAAAAGTGACCAACCTCCGCACCAATAAATCAGTTTTGGTTACCATCAACGATCGATTTGAGTACAAAACGAACCGGGTAATCGACCTGTCAAAAGCGGCGGCAAATGAAATTGGTCTTTTTGATCATGTGGCTCCCATGGTGAGCATTGAAGTGGTGTCGTGGCCAACGGAAGAAACCAAAGAGCCTCAGCCTTGTCAGGATCCGGATCCTTGCGACGAAGGCTAATCAGCGTATTTTCTGAAACCTTTTACCCGGAAGGGTACGAATCAATCCTTTTATCTCCAATTCGAGGAGAGTCAGGCTTAGATTGCCGGATGATATCCTGGCGTCGATGGCCAAATCATCGATATGCCAAATGGACTTCTGAATAAAATAATTCATTAAATTTTTTTCCTGATTGCTCAGCTCGAATGGCAACTGAGCTTGTGTGCTGCCCGCACCCATTTTCCAGTTCATGTATTCCATTAAATCTCTGGCAGATTCTATCAACGCAGCCTTGTTGGTTTTGATGAGAAAGTGATTTCCTTCTATTTTGGGGTCCCCTGGCATTCCCGGAACCGCAAACACATCGCGGTTGTATGAATGGGCCAACTGGGCGGTTATCATTGCACCTCCTTTGAAGGGTGATTCAATAAGGATGGTCGCATCGCTCATGCCGGCCACAATTCGGTTGCGGGTTGGGAAGTTTTCTCTGTCGGGCCGGGTGGCTATTGGGTATTCCGTGAGCATTCCTCCATTGGAATACATTTCTTCAACTGTTTTGCGGTGAATGGACGGATAAACACTATCCAATCCATGAGCAACCACGGCTACAGTCGGAATTGAATGCTTAACCGCCGCCCGATGTGCGCGAATATCGATACCATAAGCAAGTCCGCTAACGACGAGGCAATCCAATAGTTTCAATTCTTCAACAAAGCGGTCAGTGAAATAGAGCGACTCTTCGCTGCAATTGCGGGTTCCAACCAAACTGACAATCCTTGATGTATTGAGATTCGTATTGCCCTTGAAATATAAAAGCAATGGGGCGTCATGATTTCTTTTCAGGCGTTGCGGATATTCAGCCTCATGATAACGAAGGATACGAACTTTGTTTTTGCCGGCATATTTAAGCTGCCTTTCCACGCGCTTAAAATCATTAAATGCAGCCACACGCTCTGCAATGGACGGCCCAATGCCAGGAACTTTTTCCAACTTTCCTTTGGGGAGGGTAAATACATTTTTACTCCCTCCTGCGTAAGCAATGAGGTTTCTTGCCAGTACGGGTCCGATTTCAGGGATCATGGTCAAAGCCACCGTATAATAAAGCTCATCATCTTCCATCCGAAGCAATATCTTCGCGATGCATCGTGCAAACAAGATGAGGATGTGGCTTTGACTTTGCCTTGACCGTCTTTTTACCGGTTCACGACAAATCTTTCGCTATGTACTAAGCCCTCATTCGATTGAATTAACAACACGTAAGAACCGGCAGGCAGCGGTTCGGTGGAGAAGCGGAAACGGTTTAAACCTTCGTGAACTTCATCTCTTAACAAGATACATACTTCTTTTCCTTGCATGTCGATCACCTTGAACGTGAGTTGTGCTTCTTCCTCAACTTCAAAACGAAGTTCGAAATAGCTGGTACTTGGATTGGGGTAAAGTTGCAACTGATTGGGCTGAGCGGAAGGAACATGCAATGCAGGATCTGTATTCAACACTTTGGCAATGATGGTGCGGTTAATATTGTCGCCGTAAGTTCCCGCTAACCAGAAGCTGCGGTCTTCATTGTATTTGCGTTGAATGCCGGAATAGTCTCCCCAGCGTTCGAGGGTATCGGTCATTTCATTGATAATCCCTGTTCCCTCTTTGACCCGGGTTAAATCAGAGAATTGTCCCGAATAATTCATCAAGATCACCGAAGTGCCGGGAAAGGTTGTTGGCGAAACATGACTTACCGTAATTATTACCGTTTGATCATCCGGGTTTCCTGTGCCTGCATAGGCAATGTCAGGATATCCAAGGTCGAGGGTGTCGTAACTCAAAATGGTTACGTTGGCGGTGGTCCCGGCATCCGGGTCGATCACTCCATAGTAGATTCCTGCCGCATCATTTTGAAAATCCCGGGTGTTTCCTGCAAAATGGAGCAATCCGTTTTGATGCATTGCAGACAGAACCCTTGCGTCATTGGTTTGAAGATATTGGCCTCCACCCTGAGGGGCAGAAGGAGGCAAGCCATACGATTTATTCATTCTGACAAAGCGGGTATTTAAAGTTGCTTTTCCTGATTCAACTGAGTTGGTAATGGTATGGATGAAAAGGCTATCGTTGTTCAGTGATCCCGGGTGAACGGATAGAAAATACGATTTGGGTCCTTCCGGATGCATGCCGCCTTGAGCCGGGCATATACTCCATACAGGTTTTCCTTCGAAATTGATATTGGTCCAGAGAATATTATCTACCGAATCTCCGGCATATGCTGTGCTTAAATCCATTTGCCAGATGATGCTCTGCCGAAAACCTTCCTGCCAACTCATATTGTCATGAAGAAGATTCAGGGTGAGGAATAAATCGTGATTGGACAGACTGATTATAGGATAATCGGACCAGGAGGTATCGTTCAATGGATTTCCCGGCAACTGATAAAAGTTCCAGTTGCCTGTCGGGTCATTGGTTTGAGAAAAGGCTACTACAGGAGTATTGTCGGTACTCAGTGTTCCATTGAGAAATACCGCGATAAAGCGATCATTATTGGGATCATACAGAACGCGTGGGTCGTAGGATCTGTCCAATTTTCCGAGTTCTTTGGCGAAGAAAGAAAGCGATCCTGTTTTTTTTATTTTTCCGGTGGAGTCGTAAACAAAGAGGGTGCTATTCACTACACTAATGATGTATCCGTTATTACCAATGCACATGTCGTTGTCGTTGGGAGTTCCGGCAGATACATTTCCATCGAAAGAATATTGAAGCTTAGGAGCCGGTGCCGCGGTTTTCATCTGTTGAAACCCTTTTCTTTTTGTTGAATGTGCACGGATACTGTCGACTTCAACTTTGCTGAATTCATCTTCTTCACCACCCGGGGCGTGGATGGGATCAATATTTTGAACGCTGGGGTCGTAATCTGGTGCTTCTTTCGAAAAATTCACCACTTTTATGAGTCCCATTTTGCCTTTGGTTGGATGGGCTTCTTGTCCGATGCTTGCACCGGCGCTCGCAAGCACAATAAGTGCTGTCAGAAGGCTGTTTCGCATGACACAAATATAGCTGAATCGTGGGTTTTTTGCCTTGCTTCAAACCTTTACCTTTGTATCATGATTGACCCAATAACAAACAGCGAACAAGCAATAGCTTTAGAAAATGAATTTGGAGCATTCAATTACAAACCCTTATCGGTTGTATTGGAAAAAGGGGAAGGAGTTTTCGTTTGGGATGTGGAAGGCAATCGATATTATGATTTTTTATCGGCCTACAGTGCGGTAAACCAGGGACATTGTCATCCTAAAATTATTAAAGCGCTGAACGATCAGGCGTCCATTCTTACCTTGACTTCCCGGGCATTTCATAACAATGTTCTGGGAGAGTACGAGAAATATATTTGCGAATACTTTGGCTACGACAGAGTGTTGCCCATGAATTCCGGTGTAGAGGGGGGAGAAACAGCCGTCAAACTGGCCCGTCACTGGGGATATGAAGTGAAAGGGATTCCAGCCAATCAGGCGAAAATCATCTTTGTAGAAGGAAACTTCTGGGGCAGAACCCTGGCAGCCATCTCTTCGAGCACGGATCCGGATTGCACCATTGATTTTGGTCCCTTTATGCCAGGCTATGAAATTATTCGCTACAATGATTTGGAAGCGCTGGAAAAGGCAGTGAAAGATCCCAATGTGGCGGCATTTATGTTTGAGCCCATTCAGGGAGAAGCAGGGGTGGTGGTTCCGGACGAAGGCTATCTGAAAGGAGTGAGAAGAATTTGTTCCGAAAACAATGTGTTGATGATTGCAGATGAGGTGCAGACGGGAATTGGACGAACCGGGAAAATTTTGGCCTGCGATTATGAAGACGTGAAACCGGATCTGTTGATTTTAGGAAAGGCATTGTCTGGAGGCGTTCTTCCGGTTTCTGCAGTACTTAGCTCAGATGAAGTGATGTTGACGCTCAAACCCGGTCAGCATGGATCTACTTTTGGAGGAAATCCTCTCGCTTGCCGAGTAGCCATGGCGGCTTTGGAAGTGATTAAGGAGGAGGAACTGGCCGAAAAGGCCTATCATCTCGGCGAGGTATTCAGGGGGAGAATGCAGGAACTGGTGCACAAATATGAAGTTGTTGAACTCGTTCGTGGAAAAGGCTTGTTGAATGCGATTGTTATTCAGCCATTCGGCGATAATACTGCCAAAGATGTATGCGTCAGATTGATGGAGATGGGATTACTTGCCAAGCAGACCCATGATCATATCATTCGTTTTGCTCCTCCACTGGTCATTACAGAAGCACAAATTCATGCCTGCGCCGATATTATCGATCAGGCGATTGGGTCGATGCTGTAGCATTCTGAAGATGGAATAGTTAACAGGTGCCTGGTACTTTTGTTCCCGGCACTTTTGTTCTCTGTTAATGCCCCTTGATCATTACCTTATCAATCCATTCGGATCCAAAAGCATAAGGAATCCAGGCCAGAGATGGAATTTCCTTAGTGATGATAAGGTTCGCAAATTTTCCTTTGGTGATGCTTCCTAATTCTTCGTGAAGTCCCATGGCATAAGCACCATTAATAGTCATGGCATTGATGGCTTCCTCCGGAAGCAAACGCATCTGAATGCAAGCCAGGCTATACACAAAACTCATCTTGCCGCTTGGAGCCGAGCCCGGGTTATAATCGGTGGCGAGCGCCAGCGGAAGACCCGAATCTATAATTTGACGGCCCGGAGTATAAGGCATGCGGAGGTAGAATGAACAATTGGGTAATCCCACAGGCATGGTTCCCGAATTGCGCAGTGCTTCAATCTCTGCTTCGCCCATATGCTCGAGATGATCAACACTCAGGGCACCTGTTTGAACAGCAACCTGAACACCACCCGAAACGGACAGCTGGTTCCCATGAATTTTAGGAATCAGACCATGTTTTTTTCCGGCTTCAACAATTCGTTCTGTCTCTGCCGGGGTAAAGAATCCCTGCTCGCAGAAAACATCGATAAAATCGGCAAGCTCTTCCTCCTCAATCTTTGGAAGCATTTCTTCCAAAATGAGGCGGATATAGCCTTCGCGGTCGTTTTTGTATTCTGTGGGGAAAGTATGTGCACCTAAAAAAGTAGCCTTAATCGGGATGGGTGCAATGTTTTTCAGGCGTTTGATCACCCGCAACATTTTCAACTCATCTTCAACGGTAAGGCCATAGCCGCTTTTTATTTCTATGGCGCCGGTGCCCTGGGCAATGACTTCCTGCAAGCGCTCCAGCGCCAGTTTGTACAATTCCTTTTCCGACATTTTCTGAAGATGTGTGGCCGAATTGAGTATTCCACCACCGGCCGCTGCAATTTCCTCATACGATTTACCCTGAATCTTCATAACGAACTCTTCTTCCCGGCTGGCAGCAAATACCAGATGACTATGTGAATCAACAAAAGCCGGCAGCACCATTTTGCCGGAAGCATCAATAATCCGGTCACTGTCATACGCAGAATGCTGTCCATCGTCTTCCGGCATCCGGCCATAATCAACGATGCGCTGGTCGCGAATCAGCAGCCAGGCGTTGTCTATGAATGGGAATTCGGCCATTTCCTTGCCTGCACGAAACGAACGATGTGATTCGTCTACGCCGTAGAGCCTTTTAATATTTCGGATGAGGGTCAACATATTGCCCTGCAAAAATGCGCATTATAAAGAAGGGAATCAAAATCCATTCGCTAATTTTGGCTTATGACTACCAGAGAAAGACTTCTTAAGAAACTAGTGCATGGCGAACACGTCTTTATTGCCAACACTGCAGCTGTAATTGGAGACGTAGAATTAGGTGATGATTGTTCTGTTTGGTTTGGTGCGGTGATTCGTGGCGACAGCGACGAAATCCGAATCGGAAATCGTTGCAATATTCAGGACAATGCGGTGGTTCATTGTGATCCCGGAGCTCCTGCCATAATTGGTGACGATTGCGTTATTGGACACAATGCCATAGTGCACGGAGCCAAGCTCGGAAATGCGGTATTAGTCGGTATGAATGCCACCGTACTGAATCATGCAAAAATTGGTAACAATGTCATTATAGGAGCGAACGCACTGGTAACAGGGGGTACCGTGATCCCGGATAATTCATTGGTCCTGGGCTCACCTGCAAAAGTCGTTAAAACTCTGAATGAAGTTCAAATCAAGGGTATCTACGAAAACGCCCGTGTCTATGTCGAAATGGCAAGGGAATATCTAGGTCTCTGACCTGTTAAATATTCAGAACATTTTCCGGGGGACGTCCAATCACTGCTTTATTTTCTTTGATAAAGATGGGCCTCTCAATCAGGATGGGGTGAGTAAGCATGGCTTCAATCCATTCGGTATCGGATAGGTTTTTCCCTTTGTATTTCTCCTTAAAAATACTTTCACCTTGGCGAATCAGTTCCAGGGGAGAAATACCCAGCTTTTTAATGACGGCCTCCAACTCCTGTTTTGTGGGGGGATTTTTTAAATACTCCCGAATATCCGGGTCGATTCCGTTATCCTTCAGAATTCCCAGGGCTGTGCGGCTTTTTCCGCATCTGGGATTGTGGTAAAATTCCATACCACAAGTTTCCGTAATTCGGATGAAAGGACAAAAAATGAATAAAATGTAGAGAAAACTGGACCTTTTCTAATTTCGTACGTTATACTAGAGGATAATTTCCGCAATGCAACGAATTGCGGTATATAAGTTGTCTATACATTTGAAAGCAATGAAATCGCCAAAGATTCATATTGAAGCATCGGTTGCACCTAAAAAGGAACATGAAAAGCAATCCAGAGAAAGAACACTGGAAAAGCCTCATCGCGTTTCTTTGACTCCGGAAAACGACCCCAGGCAAAAGCCAGCAAGGGAAAACTAAGGGGTTAGGCGGGTTTGTACTTGCTGATTACGGCATGCAATTCGTCAGGACGAAAGGGTTTGGAAACAAAGTCATTCATTCCGACCATCAGCGTTTTTTCTTTTTTATCCAGCATGGCTGAAGCAGTCAAAGCAATTATTGGTATTTCTTTGTTGAATTCTCTGATTTTGGCAGTTGCCTCATAACCATCCATCACAGGCATTTGAATATCCATCAGGACGCAGTCGTACGAATTGGATTTTATCATTTCTACACCAGCCTCTCCATTTTCTGCCACTTCCGAGACCACCCCCCATTTCTTTAGGAAATTCTGACAAACAAATACATTGACCATGTTATCTTCGACAATAAGAACTTTCATTCCCTGAATATCGTTTGCTGCTTTCACTCTGTTTTTTTCTTTTTCCGTTTTCAGTTCTATGCTCGCTCTTTTAAGTTTCAACGCAAAATAAAATGTGGAGCCAATTCCTTCTTTTGAATCCACTTCTAATTTGCTTCCCATCAACTGTAACAAACTTTGAGAAATAGCCAATCCAAGGCCTGTTCCCCCAAACTTTCGCGTGGATGTGCTGGTTGCCTGGGTAAACATATCAAAAAGTTTAGGCATAAATTCTGCCTTGATGCCAATTCCGGTGTCTTTTACCCAAAATTTTAAAATATCCACCCCCTTTTTTGAATCGAGGACTTCAATTCCGGCTTCCACCTTTCCATTATCAGTAAATTTGAGGGCATTGGAAAGCAGGTTATTCAGAACCTGACCCAGTCTCATTTTATCGCCTTCGTATACAGAATTTTCATCGATAGATGAATGGAAGACTAATTCATTTTGATTTTCACGTGCACGGTATTCATTTTCCTGGAGCAAGGTTTTTAGAAGATAACCGGGACTGAAGTTTTGAATTTGCAGCTCTATTTTTCCCGCCTCAATCTTGCTATAATCCAGAATGTCATTGATCAATATCAGCAGATTTTCTGCAGAACCGTTCAAAGTATCCACTTTCTCTTGTAGCGATTGGTCTTTGTTTTCATCTTTTAACAGATGTGAAATGCCAATTACAGCATTTAAAGGGGTCCGAATCTCATGGCTCATGATGGAAAGAAATTCAGATTTTGCCCGACTGGCCTGTTCGGCTTCATCTCGCGCTTTCCTTAGGTTTACTTCATTGATTTGATTTTCAATTGCGCTGGATAGTACATTCGATGCAAGTTTTAAAACATCGTGCGCTTCAAGGGCATCTTTCTTATCGGCCAGTTTCCAGAAAAATACCCAATAGCCAATTTTCTTGTCATCAACCTCCAGTGGCAGCGCAAGAAATGAGTCATTGCTGAGCTCAAAATAGTCGCTACTTGGTGTTTCCAGCAAATAACTTTTCAATAAGTTTTTCCAGGTTCGTTGCCAAACCCTCGACTCTTTGGTGAGGACGCCTGCAAAGTAACTCTCATCTTCCGGATTGCAACTGATAAAGCATCCTTGTGCTTTGCAAATACTCTGAAAATTCGGAGCATATTCACGGTAAATACTTTGCCAATCGTTGCTGCGAAGCATTTCTCCTGCAAAACGACCGCTCAAACCCATCAAACTTGCCGATTTTTCCAGTGTGTCTTTTTGTTTTTTCCAAAGCGTGTTATCGCGCAGGCTGATTATATAGCCCCGATTGCTTTCTTCGGTCTGACCAATGCGGCTGCCTTTCAATACAAACCAATTAATGCGGTCTGCCTTATGGACAGAAAGTTCCAGTTCGTCGCCTTCATCGCCTTGAAAGTTCAGGTAATGAAGAAGAGCATTTTCCGGATTTTCTTTGAATGCAAAACAGAAATCGCTCCAGCTGTAATTTTTCAGGTCTTTTCTTCCCGCCAGCCGTCTCGCCCGAATATTTGATTCTATTATATTCCCTCTGTAATCTACCACCAATGCGGCATCGTTCAGATTGATAAACAGATTTTGGTAGGCGAGGGGAACATAGTTGAATAATTTTTTCCGGAATATGACAATCATCCCTATGGTTCCGGTGATTACAAATCCCACTGGAGTGGGGTCAAACCCGTTTATAGGATTGAGACCGGAGATGTACATGATATTTCCTATCCAGGGAAATAAAGCACCCACAATGATTAGAATCATGTTGGCCCGTAAAAGGGTAACGCTGCGAATGGCAGTCATAATCAGGCGAATGGTCCCCGCCATTAAGCAGAAATAGCTGACCGCTACCCAAAGCCAGAAAAAGGGCCCGTAATTGAATTGCAGACCATAATCTCCGGGATTGATAAACCAGCTTTTGTATACCAGATGGTGTAAATCGTTGCTGAGAACAACCAACAGAAACAGTCCGCAAAATAAGTAAACGAAATACCGGAACCAGGCGGGTATGCGCAATTTGATTTGTGAATAATTGAATATAAATCCGACCCAGGCGAGCGGAGAAATAACAATCCCGAAGTAACTTGCCTGGGCAAAACGAAGCTTGATCATTTCGGAGTGGAACCAAGCCTGAGAAGCATCGCATAGTCCCCACCAGGCAATGGCAAACATCAAAAAGGAGAATTCCATGGCTCCGTGAACACGGGATCTTCTATAGGTAGAGAAGCCCACTATCAGCGCCAATAAGCTTGTGAGGAAAAGAAGGAGCTGAAGGATATGGTTAATATGGAGCATAGCCGCTTTGCTCAAATTTAACTTTTATAGGATGAATTGTATTCCAGCTCAGTGGATTAATTCTTTCAGAATAGCAAAGAGCTCTTTTTGGGTATATGGCTTATGCAGAATGAAGTCAAACTGATCTTTATTTTTCAATTGGAATTCTTCTTTATCTGCTGCTGTGAGTGCCACAATCACAATTTCTTTCCCGTACTTCTGCCGCAATAATTCTGCGGTTTGATAGCCATCCATGACTGGCATGTGCATATCCAGCAATACAAGATCATATTTCGTCTCCTGGGCCTTGTTCCAGCATTCTTGGCCGTTTTCGGTCCAGTCTGCCTCTGCCCCAATCTTGGAAAGAAGCATTCGCAGAAGCATGCGGTTTTGTTCATGGTCTTCGGCAACGAGTATGCGCTTGGAATTTGGCCATTCAAAAGAAGTGACGGCGGCCGTTTCAATATGACTGAACTGACTTTTTTCGAATGGAATTTCAAAATAGAGATGGGTACCGAGATCGCTGCTGCTGAGAATACGCAACTGGCCGCCCATTAACTCTACCAGTCCCTTGCTGATGGCAAGCCCCAATCCGGTTCCTCCAAAATTTCTTTTGATGGTGCCATCCGACTGAAAGAACGGATTGAATATTTTATCAATATCAGATGCAGGAATACCGATGCCTGTATCGAGAATATGGAAGGCTAATTTAATCCTATTTTGCTCTTGCTGAATCTGGCTGATTTTAAGCTCAATTTTTCCAGAATCAGTAAATTTAATGGCATTATTTAACAAGTTATTAAGTACCTGTTCAAGCTTGATTCGATCGCCGAGCAACATGTCGGGAATTTCTTCATCTGCTTGATAGTTGAATTGTAGGTTCTTATTTTGACATTGAACCTCCTGGGCTGAGCACAATGTTTTCATCATCAGATGAAAAGAGAATGGAGCAGGGTTTAATCGGGTGGCTCCATGCTCCAATTTGTTAAGATCCAGGACATCATTGACCAGCTGAATCAATTGCCTGGTTGAATCGTGCAGGATACGGACCGATTCGGTGTCTTTTTCTCCGGCACTTTGCTCCAGCAGGTTCTCAGCCATACCCATGATTACATGGATAGGCGTGCGAATCTCATGGCTTACCATCGATAAAAAGCTGGTTTTCGTTCGCAGCGCATCCTCCAATTCAACCTGCTGTTTTTTTAGTATTGAGTTTTTCTTTTGGTTCAGGATATACAGCCACACCAGGGCAATACACAGAACTGCAAATATTCCCAGAGAAACCCACATGTTCCGATTTTCGGATTTCTGGTATTGCAACTCTGATTCGAGGTTTTCCAAATCTTTTTCACGGAGCTCAAAACGGAATTCTTCTTCCAGTGTTTTGGTGAGCTCATAATTTTCCGATTTGGTCAGGGAGTCCTGAAGTTCAATATAACGCTCCAAACTTTTGGCTTGCAGTGCAGGTTTATGGTCATCTTTATAAAATCTGGCAAGGATGCGATAGTATTCCAGAGTCACTTGTGGGTCGCTGATAAGAAAAACATCTTCGTATGCTGAATCGAGGTACAACTTGGCTTCCTGAGGTCGTGCGAAATTCAAAAGCAATTCTGCGAACTGAAAATAACTGGTTACAATTGCCCGGCGCGATTGAGCGATCCTTTTGTAGTTCAGACCAATTTGGAAATAGTAGGAGGCACTATCAAAATTTCCTTTTAAAGCCCAGGCTTCGCCAATACTGTTGAAATCTGCACCAATAAATTCGGGATTGGGTGGATCGTCCTGAAGGTCGATTTGCAAAGTCTCTGTATAATACCGAATCGCATTCTCAAATTCTTTTTCCTCATAAGCCATCATGCCCAGATTTGATAAGGCAAGAGCGCGGAGGTATTGGTCACTGCTTAAATCGGCAAGTCGCAACACTTCCATGAAGTGATTTTTCGCATCCTTGTAGTTTTTTTGATTGAAATAAATCAAGCCGATATTGTTGTAGCAATTGCTGTGTCCCAGCGTGTCTTTCAGTAGCAGAAAGAGTGAATCTGCTTTGAGATAATTACTCAATGCTTCGCTGTAATTCCCCAGGAAATCAAGAGAAATACCGGATGAATTGTAGATCCTTCCCAGGAGTATTGGTTTATTGTCAAAATTACAGGTTGCTAAAGCTTCCTGGTATTGGCTGAGTGCAATACGGTAATATCCCAGGTCTTCATAATCCTGACCTAAAAGCAGCAGTGTCTTGGCGATAAGGCTGTCATTATTAAGTTCGCGTGCTTCTCTGAGAACTTCTTTTTTAATTGCCAGCGTATATTCAATTCCGTGGACCTTTTTGGCAACGGCTGTAATTTTCAACAAAGAGTCCAGCCGTTCCGCGGGATCCAGGTGGATTACCTGTTTTTGTATATCCTCAGGAATATGCGCTGGAATATTTTGTGCTCCATTGGAACAACAAAGTAAAAAGCAGAAAATTAGCAGACCAACTCTAGACATGAGATTCGACAAAAATAGAAGAATTCTCATTCGGGATTTATTTTCAATGGAAATTGTCGAGGGTTAAAAATTAATTTCAGGATTCTTCATCCAACTGAAAGAAAAAATTATGCTCCTTTGAAAGGTGATTGGATGGAGTGGCACTCAAAAAAATGTTTGGATACTGACCGGAGCTCAGGCGATTATGATGTCGCTGGGTTCTACCGTTGTATTTGCAGGGGGTATCATTGGCAGTGAATTAGCTCCCAATGAAAGTTGGGCCACATTGCCCGTTGCTTCCCTGGTCCTTGGCACTGCAACCGCTGTGATTCCGATCAATCTATTGATGCGAAAAAAAGGCCGCCGCTTTGTATTTATGATGGTGGCATTTTTAAGCATGTTGTTGACACTGTTTGCGGCCCATGCCATTGTTCAGGCTTCTTTTTTTCAATTTGTCATGGCTGTTTTTTTGCTCGGAACCGTGATAGCAGGAGTGATGCAATTTCGCTTCGCAGCGATTGAGTCTGTGGAAGAAAAAGACGTGCCGGTTGCGGCATCTACGGTGCTGGTCGGTGGAATTGTAGCGGCAGTATTGGGCCCTGAAATTGCACTCAGAGGAAAGAACCTGTTGGAAACTCCTTTTGCAGGATCTTTTGTCTTGCTTAGCATTCTGTTTACGCTGGCTCTGGTGGTGTTGAGCCGGTACCAAAATATTCCGATTCCTAAACAAGATGCCACAAAAGAGCCAAAGCGCTCAATTAAGGATTTTATCAAATTGAGTCATTTCTGGTTGGCATTGGCTGCAGGAGCCATCGGTTATGCAATCATGACATATGTGATGACGGCTACTCCGGTGAGCATGAATAAAATGGATGGAATCAGTCTGGAGGCGACCAAACACGTCATTCAAAGCCATGTATTGGCTATGTATGTTCCATCGCTAATCAGTGGATTTTTAATTAAGAAACTTGGCATTCGAAGGCTAATTTGGATTGGAATAATGCTGTATGTGCTTACCATGGCCATCGCATTAAATTCCCATCATTTGTATAATTACTGGTTCGCGCTGATTCTATTGGGAATAGGATGGAACTTTCTATTTCTGGCGGGAACCGTGCAATTGTCGAAACTGTACGGACCAAATGAAAAGTTTCGGATTCAGGCGCTGAACGATTTTGTAATTCTTAGTTCGCAAGCCATTGCGAGCCTGAGTGCGGGTTGGGTTGTTTTCAACCAGGGTTGGGAAGTCCTCATCTGGATGGTGCTTCCATTTCTGTTGATTTTACTCGGGGTACTGATTCGGACGAAAAAAAGTAAGGCTGTTTAAGGAATTAAACTTCCCGGGGTTTTTAATTCAACTGAATAAGGTAGCCGGGTTGCTTACCAGTCCGAATGTCCCGGCTTAAATCAATTGTCCTTTAAGAAACAAGGCATCATCTGAATGGTTGTCAGGATTAAGTGTCTGAAGGTTTAATTCAATCTCTACTTTTTTCATCGTTTTCTTCAGGTTACCACCATATACAGCATGGTTCAACACAAATATGGGAGCTGAATAATCAGAGCGTTGGCTAATAGAATCGATTTGATCAAAGTCGTATGTCTTTGAAACCATGAGGAATTTTAAAGGGGTAGTTCGTTTTTTGTTTCGTTGATTTTCGTAGAAGGAGATGTCCTGACACAGCTCATTTGGACACCAGGATTTCCAAAACTGTACCCGGAGCCATTGCTGCTTTTGCCCTTCATTAAGAATTTCCTGAGCCTTGATTTTGTGCAAATAACTGAGGCTGTCATTATAAAGAGAATCCGCCTCTGAATATTTTTTCACCCGATCAGGATGATATTTCGCGTAGGAACTAAAACCATCATTCGCAATATTTAATCTGACATACTTGTCAGAAAGCAAGATTCCGCATGCCGAAAAGAGGGAACACAAAAGAAGTATTCAAATAATTTTCATTTGCTGTTGGGAAGCTAAGTAATCTCCTTAACATGAATCGCTGCTTCAATGCCACTTGTTGTTGATGAGAATAAACCTGCTTATTTCATATTGCATGTTCATTTTGTCTTGATGCTTCGACTTCGCTAAGCATAAATTCCAAACGAACCAAAAAATCAAGGCCAAAATATGCTTCCCCGCGCTCTGTTTTTTTCTTAATGGTCGGCCATTGCATCTGGCCTCCCCAAAAAAAACATCACGCCAGCGCGTGGCCTGCATTTTGGACAGCCCACCCGTACAAAGCTTATCTTTATTTTAATGTCTCTCAGTATCCTTCGCGATAAATCGACGACGCAGCACCATTTTATTCTCCAGATTTTTAATTGACGTTAGGTCGTCGATTTATCGCGAATTATTTCCTACTAACTATAGATCAAACGATTGTACCAACCATTGGTTCGCGCCTGGCTGCATTTCCTCAAGCAAAATGGAAAGTCATTCTGTGTCTCGCCGAATGACGCCTTCTAATAGAACATAGTCGTTGGTTCTTCTTATGACTTAGACAAAAAAAGACGCCCGCTTCCGGGCGCCTGTTGTGGGCATGTACATGCCACTATACAAAGGGGAGACACAAAGATGTTTCTGCCAGAATGAAATCAACTCACGGTTTTCCGTGATATTTCCTTGTCAATTTGGCAGCCTGCACCGGATGGCATGTTTGCTGATAAGTTGGAGGAAACTAATTGATTGAATATGACAGCACAAAAAGGTTCCATCCAGGTAAACACGGAGAACATTTTCCCCATTATTAAGAAATTCCTCTATTCTGACCATGAGATCTTTTTACGTGAATTGATATCGAATGCAACGGATGCCACGACCAAACTTCAGCATTTCTCCTCTATTGGAGAGTTCAATGGCGAAATGGGCGACTTGCGAATCCTGGTTAAGATTGATCAGAAGAACAAAACCCTGAGCATCATCGACCGGGGCGTCGGAATGACGGCCGAGGAGATCGACAAATACATCAACCAGATAGCATTTTCTGGTGCTGAAGAGTTTGTGAAACAATACAAAAAGGCCGGTGAAGCAGGCATGATTGGTCACTTCGGACTTGGTTTCTATTCCGCCTTTATGGTGGCAAAAAAAGTGGAAATTGATACCCTCTCTTTCCGAGAAGGTGCGAAACCTGCTCGCTGGAGCTGCGACGGTTCCACCGAATTTGTCATAGACAAGTCGAAAAGAAAAGAAAGAGGAACGGAAATCATCCTTCATATAGATGATGAAAACCAGGAGTTTTTAGAAGAAGGCCGTATCAGTGGCTTGCTTCAGAAATACTGCCGTTTTCTGCCTGTTCCGATTCAATTCGGAACCAGGACAGAATGGGTAGATGATCCGGAAAACAAAGAAGAAGATGGAAGTCCAAAAAAGAAATCCATTCAGGTAGACAGAATTATCAACGACGTCGCACCTCTTTGGAAAAAATCACCTTCCGAACTAAAAGATGAGGACTACAAGGAGTTTTACCGCACGCTTTATCCGATGTCGGAAACCCCATTGTTCTGGATTCATCTGAATGTAGATTATCCTTTTAACCTGACGGGTATTCTCTATTTCCCTCAGGTGAAAAATGAACTGGAACTGCAACGCAACAAGATCCAGTTATACAGCAACCAGGTTTTTGTTACCGACGACGTAAAAGACGTGGTACCGGAATTTCTGATGCTTCTTCACGGTGTGATTGACTCACCGGATATTCCACTAAACGTGAGCCGCAGCTTCCTTCAATCGGATGCACAGGTGAAGAAAATCACCTCGCATATCACCAAAAAGGTGGCCGACAAACTGGAAGAAATCTTCAAAAACGACCGCAAGGAATATGAAGAGAAATGGAGCAGTGTAGGTTTGTTCGTGAAGTATGGCGCGGTGAGCGACGAGAAGTTTGCCGATAAAGCCCTCAAGTTTGCCCTGCTGAAAGACGCAGAAGGGAAATTCCATACGCTGGAAGAATACAAGGCAAAGGTGGAAGCCAACCAAAAGAACAAAGACAATAAGGTGGTTTTCCTTTATACCACCAATGCAAAAACCCAGGCACCATTTATTGAGACGGCGAAGAAACGCGGTTACGACGTGCTGGAGATGGATGGACCATTGGATAGCCATTTTATTGGGTTCCTGGAGCACAAAGACAGCGATTTAAGCATTGTGCGCGTAGATGCGGATGCAATGGATAAATTGATCGACAAAGGCGAAAAACGCGAGTCTGTTCTTTCTGACACCCAGGTGGAAGCACTGAAAAAGACATTCACCGATCAGGTGACTCAAAAAGACTGGGAAATTCAAACGGAAGCCTTGTCGCCAGACGACCACTTTATTACAGTAATCAAACCCGAATGGGAGCGTCGCATGCGCGAGATGCAGGGCGGTGCCGGAATGTTCGGTATGCTGCCGGATCGCGTCGTGGTGATGATCAATACGAATCATCCGCTGGCTGGAAAAATTGCGGGATTGAAGGAAGAAGCTGAAAAGAAAGAATTTGTAGAACAAAGCTTCGACCTGGCTCTGCTTTCACAAAACATGCTCGACGGAGCAGCGCTTGAGCGCTTTATTCGTCGCACAGAAAGCATGATGAAGTAATCCTGAAACAGATTTAGAAGAAAGCCGGATTTCATCCGGCTTTTTTTATGGCCGAGAATGTATCTTTGGCCCATGCGCGAAAACGCTTCCCTCCACGACTACCATACATTTGGAATCGAAGTATCGACCCGGTTTCTGGAAGAGGTGCATACCACCGATGAATTCCTGAAGGTGTATCGCGACTCTCGCTATGATGATTTGCCCAAGCTAATTCTGGGCGGTGGCAGCAACGTGTTGTTCACCCATGATTTTCCGGGTCTTGTTATCGTAAATCGACTCGAAGGCATTCAAGTATTGGAAGAAGATGAAAGAGCTGTTCGGCTAAAGGTTGCTTCGGGCGAAATCTGGCATCATCTGGTACTCCACTGTGTAGAAAATGGGTGGGGTGGTATTGAAAATTTGTCTCTTATTCCCGGGACGGTGGGTGCTGCTCCTATGCAAAATATTGGGGCTTACGGAGTCGAGATTAAGGAAGTCCTGGAATCCGTCGAATACCTGAGCCTGGAGGATTTCCGGACGTATACTTTGCGTAATGAGGCTTGTGAATTCGGATACCGGGAGAGTATTTTTAAACACACATTGAAAGACAAGGCGTTTATTATTTCGATCATCCTCCGCCTGGAGAAAAAGGGCCATGTTTTAAAGATGAACTATGGCGACATCCGGGAGGTGCTGGAAAAGAACCAGGTGAACGATCCGGGAATAAAAGACATTAGCCAGGCGGTTATTTCCATTCGGCAAAGCAAGCTGCCCGATCCGAAAGAGTTGGGGAATGCCGGCTCCTTTTTTAAAAATCCCGAAGTGGAGCCTGAAGTGGTGGAATCTTTACTCAGAAAATATCCACTCATGCCCAACTACCCCATGCCCAGCGGGAAGATCAAGGTGCCTGCAGGTTGGTTGATTGAACAAAGCGGCTGGAAAGGCAAACGGGTAGGGAACACGGGAAGTCATGCCAGGCAGGCCTTGGTGCTTGTTAACTATGGCGGTGCAAAGGCAGAAGAGGTGAAAGATTTGGCCTATACCATTATCGAAGATGTGGAGTCAAAATTCGGAATACGGCTGAGTCCGGAAGTGAACTTCATCTAACAAGTGTAACACTATCGGTATTTTTTGCTAAGAATATGCTTACTTAGTGGGACTGTTATTTGTCGCCATGAAAATGAAAGCATTCGCTGCCTTGTTTCTTTTATCCGGATTGATTGTGTCAAATCTCGCTTCCTCTCAGTCCCTTTTTGTAGGCATTGAATCGGGCCCGGCTGTTTCTAAATTATTTGGTAACTCCATATTAAAATATAGTCATGTCGGAGGCTTAAGTTACTATGGTGGCATACAGGGCCAATTCCAATTGAACAGTCATTGGTCAATAAAAGGTGCTGTCTCTTTCGAGATAAGAAATAGCAATTATTTGAATATAAATGTCCTGGATTCTAATGGCATGGTCTCACAGACACTTCGAAGTTATAATCACATGAATTTTATCAGTATTCCCCTAATGGCCAGGTATGAATTTGGTGTGAGTAGAAACTTTTTTGTCAATGCCGGTCCCAGTATCAGTTGCTTGGCAACATACAAAGTAAAGACAAATATAAATTATGGAACACAGGTAATTGACCAGCCCAAGCTGGACAATAAACTGGAAGTCGGTTTATGTGCCGGAGCCGGTTACCAACTTAATTTGGGAAAATCCCTGAGGGTATCGGCTGAGTTACGTAATACGACCGGACTTAATTCATTGGTCAATCGCGATAAGGTTATTCATCATGGAACCGTTCAAACAACAACGACTTATCTGCTTTTTGGCTGCCAGTATCGCCTGGCGAAATAAACGCTTAGAAGAATAAAGAGAAATGACCAATGACTCAAAAAAGACGGATAAATAAATGGACGTGGATACTGGCAATGGTTATTGCTTCGCCAGTAATCAGCCAGGCGCAATCCATGCGTTTTGGCATTGAAGCAGGGCCTGGCATGTCAATATTGTATGGCAATGATTTCATCAAACAGAAAAACCACTCCCATCCAGGTGCTTGTTCCGGAATAACTTTTCAATATGAATTCAGTAATCACCTTTCGCTGAAAACCGGGATCAATTACGAGTTAAAGTCATCCGAAACAGGGCAGGTGGAATTCACCAACCAGAACGGGGAATTGTTGGGAACCGGAAAGGCTGTTCTCAATTTTAATTATATCAGTCTTCCTGTTTTATTCCGTTATGAATTTGGAAAAGCAAGAAATTATTTTGTGAACGCAGGACCCTATGCGGCCTATTTGATGAAGTCGGAAACCAAAACAGTCATCAACACCTTGACCCATACGACTGAAAAATTTTCTGTCGTAGTTAACGGTTATGAGAAATTTGAATACGGTTTAATCTTCGGGGTAGGCTACCAGCGCAAAATCAATGAACATTTCATTGTTTCAGGGGAGATTCGAAACAACCTGGGACTTTCCTCAATTTTATCTCCCATTCAAAACCCGGTTAATTCGAGAGGTATTATCAATTGGCCCTTGAAAACGGAATCAATCTTTTTTGTCTTTGGTTGCCAATACCTTTTGGGGAAATAATTCGTAGGTTGTCGCGTTACCTATCTATCAAACGTGCCCTGATTCTTCTCTGTTTTTTTGGTGTATTGATTCCAGTTTGTTCCTCAGCCCAGAGAATCAGAGTTGGAATGAAAGCAGGACCTGGTATCTCCCGATTTTTCGGGAGTGCTTCGATGAAAGAATATACATCATCCCTTCTTATCCGGACGGCTGGAGTTCAGTTTCAATACCAATTTTCTTCGCAATGGTGGCTGAATTCGGAACTATGTTATGCTTTGACCGGCACGCAAATAAATGGAATCAAATACTACAGCGACCAGACTTTTATTGGCAGCAGCCGGGTGCGCATCCATCTGAATTACTTGAATATTCCCATTTTACTGCGCTATGAGTTTGGTAAGTCTCAACGCTTTTTTATTTATGCGGGCCCGAGTTTTTCTTTTTTAATGGGGATGAAAAACAAAGTATTGTACCATGCGGAGCCCGGAAGTAAAAATGTGTTCCCAGATGCGATACAGGTCAACCATTTTTATCCAGCAGAGTATAAGAATTACAACTTAGGCGTCACTTTCGGAGCGGGTGTCCAATTCCCAGTCTGTGAGAAGGCGCATTTATCCCTGGAGTTGCGAAGTACTGCCGGATTAACTTCTATCAATCCGAATAATAATTCTGAAAAATCACGGACCGAATCCACTTATTTACTTTTCGGTTACCAATACCGTTTAGCAAGAAATTAACCCAGGCCGCTCATTTTTTTGGTAATGAGATCGACGGCTCTCCTGGGATTAAAGCGGTAGAGAATGTCCAACATTCGTGCATCTTTGCCCACCATCACCCGGAATTTATTTTTTTCGATGGCATCAAGCATGATTTCAGCAGCCTTGTCGGGTTGTAACATGGGGGGAATTTTCGCACCTTCCGCAGGTATATTTAACTTTACCCCGGAATTTTCGGAAATATTGGTATTTACTGCTCCGGGGTGAATCACCGTTACCCGAACATTCGTATTTTTCAATTCCGCATAGAGCCCTTCGCTCAACAATTTCACCGCCGCTTTTGAAGCGCCGTAAATGGTTTGTCCGGGAAAAGGAATAAATCCACCCATGCTGGAGACATTGGCAATATGCGCTTCGGGTCTTTGCAACAAATGAGGCAGGAAGGCTTTTATCATGTACAAGGCACCATAGAAATTGATTTGCATGATGCGATCAATCTTTTCGTAATCGAGCTCATTTACATGTATAAATGGTTGAATGATTCCCGCATTGTTGATGATTCCATCTACATTGCCATGCGCCTCAATGACCTGAGATGGAAATTGTTCTACCTGCTCTTTCTTGCTGATATCCACCAAATGAAGACTCAGCTTTTCTCCATCTTTTCCGGCAAGGGATCGGGTTTCTTCCAGATTTTCCTGTCGTATATCTGCCATGGCAACCCGGGCTCCCTTTCTTAAAAGCTGTAATGAGAGTTGTCGTCCCATTCCGCTTCCTGCACCTGTAACTACGATGATTTTGCTGTTTAGTTTCATATCATTTAGATTTTAGGGCTGAGGGAATTGCCATGTAAATTACTGCTTTAGCTCCAAGTTTCCAGCACTTGCTCGTCGGATTGCCATGAGATAGCCCAAATGGAGAGATTCATGAATACCTGCGAAATGAAGCGCCTCTTCAATAGTTCCGAGTTTTGCACCGAAACTGGTCTCATAAGGTTGAAAAGCGGAATAACTCCCGGCATTGTATTTTTCTTTCATCTCCTCTAAAGATGATTTGGCCAAATTCAGAAATCCATCTAATTCTTCCAGGCTTACTTCGACATTGCCGGAACTTCCTTTTCTGAATTTTACCAATTCCCGCGGACTTAATCCAGTGTCTAAACCAGAAATTCCGGAGGTGACTAAAAGAGAGGTAACTATCGCATGGCAAAAGTTCCAGGCTCCGGTATTATTAAAACCAGGATATACCGTGTTAAGCGAATCCAGCGTCATTGAATCGATTACATGGAGAAAATTCTCTCTGGTTTTTTCCAGCACGTAAAGCGAATAAGTAGCAGCATTGTACATACAACAATGTTACCTATTTTTCAGTGCTCTGCAAGGCAAGGTTCTGTTTCTTTTTCAGGTAATTATTCGCCAACGCATTTCCTATGGCTCCTGCAACCACCAGGATCATTCCCAGATAAGTCATCCAGCCAAAACCTTCATCGAACAGGAAAAAGCCAAATGCCAAAGCATAGATCAATCCGAAGTACTGAAAAATGGCAATTCCACCCAGGTCTGAGTATTGAAAAGCGCGGGTCATATATAGTTGCCCAAACTGAGTGGTTACTCCCACACCAATAAGGATGAGCCATTGCCCGATGTCGGCAGGCCAGATCCAGTAATAAAGAGCAGGTCCAATCACCAGAGGTAAGGTGACCAGAGGAAAGTAAAAAACCACCACATCGGGGTCGTCTTGTTTCCCGATTTTACGAATCATATTGTATGCAGCTCCGGAAAAGACAGCCGAGGCAATACCTGCAATCAGCATCCATATATCCACGCGTGGGTCGTAACCTTTTATCAAAATCACTCCGAACATGGCAACTGAATAGAAAATCCAGGTAAACCAGGGGCTTTTCTGCTTATTGATGAATATGGCCAGGATTGCTGTAAAGACCGGAGACAGATATTGCACACTCACAGCCGTCGCCAGGGGCATATGCTGAACGGTCAAAAAATAGAATGTTAGCCCCAGAAAGCCAAAAAAGCCCCGCAAGCTTAAATGAAGGCGGTCGTTACCCAATGGGTTTAATCCTTTTTTAAGGATGAAGAGGTAGGAGATGATTAAGGTAACAACTGCCCGGAAAAAGATGATCTGAAAAATATTGTAATCGCCCGAAAGCTTGACCAGCAGGTTCATCACTGCCATGAACAGACCTGAAATCAGGATGCTAACTATCGCCGGATTCACGGGGCAAATGTAAGTTTAATCGAATTAACACAATCTGCCCGGTTTTAACAGCATTTGCATCCTGTGCAAATTGTGTCAAACAAAGATGTAATTCTGTTAATGCCTCTGCTGGCGTACAATAACCTTTGTCGCAGCAAAATCAATACAGAACAGCTATGAAAAAAATACTTACTCTTTTAGTAGTCGGATGCATGATGACTCCGACCTATGCACAACACATGACGGGAGAACCCGACAGTAATTTTAATTCCAATGGATTTAAATTTTGGGACGCCGGAAAAGCGGAAGGACTTAGCGATGTAGCCGTAGACGATTTAGGTTATATCTGGTCGGTTGGAAGCCAGTACAACCCCGACGGAATGATTCTCGTTACCCGTCTGCAACCGGATGGTCAGATTGATCCGAGTTTTGGAACCAACGGAATACTAACGATTAATCCGAACGCGAATGAGGATGAGAGTGGACTGGGAATTATCCTGCTTGTCGATGGCACTGCGGTAATTGCTACGGTTAATTATGCATCGAATTCGGATATTACCCTTTATCGAATCATGAAAAATGGTACGGTGGATCCAAATTGGGGCAATGGCGGAAAAATGGTTATTGATGAGAGCAATTCGGATGTATTCGGTCGCTTAATTTTGGACAGTCAGGGAAGAATTGTCCTGGTAGGCACCACCAAAGGGAACATGGATAATGATATTCTGATTGCCAGGATAAAAAGTAATGGACAAATAGATAGTTCCTTTAGTGTGGATGGAGTTACCGTAGTGGATTTAGGAACTACCAACAACACCGGACAAGATTTGGTCGAAAGTCCGAATGGAGGCTATTATGTGGTTTCGACAGCCGATGATAACCGAAGTTACATCTACAGCGTTTCCAGCAATGGCAATGGTCGGCTTGATTTTAATAATAAATCGTATTTCTCTTATCAATTCGGAACAGACATAACCCAATTGAAAAGAATCCTGGTAGACAGCGCAGGAAATATCCTGATGGGAGGTCGTGTGGAAATTGCGGGGAATCGGGATGCGCTGCTTGTTCGCGTAAAATCAAATGGCAATGTTGATTTGTCGTTTAATGCAAGCGGATCTGCTACATTCTACCCCTTTCCGGCCAATCAGAAAGATGAGAATGTGATCGACATGAAATTTCAGGACGATGGCAAAATATTGTTCATTACAATGTACGGTCCCCAGGAATATGCCATATTCCGTGTAAAGCCGGATGGAACAAAAGATCCCTTTTTTGGCAACAACAATGGGTTCTACAAAGGAAGCCCGGATGCCAATATCAACTTCTTCAGCATGAATGCAATGGAGTTTACCAGCGTTGATTCACAAGCCGTTATTGTGGGGAACATTTACCTGGGACCTGTTGACTACTTGTACTATCATGCCTTTTATTATGATACCGATAAACCATCTTCCGGGGAAAATACCGGAATCGAAAATTCGGGGATAAATTCTTTGTCAGTATTCCCTAATCCCGGTTGTGGCCGGTTCCATGTATCCTTCCCGAATGAGGGCACCGGGACAATTCGGGTATATTCTGCGGACGGTCGATTGGTGCATCAAACGTCCGATACGCAAGAAATGAATCTGGATTATTTGGCTAATGGACTCTATCATGTAATTGCCAATCAGGGAGGCAACCAGTACCGCACACAAATTCAAATACTTCATTAATCAACCAATGAATCAACTTATGTTACGTTCACTCACACTTGGAGTCACGGCGCTGCTAAGCAGCAGCATATTGCTGGCTCAAAAATTACCTGGTACTGCAGACAGTACATTTCATACCAATGGATACGGAGTTTATTCTTTTGGGGATAAATCTGCCCAGGCTGTCAAAGGAGTTATTGATAAAAACGGTCAGCTCATTGTTATGGGTGGTTCATTAAATGCTCAGTTTAAATGGGATGTTGGATTGAGTCGGTACCAAATGAATGGTTCAGAAGACATGAGCTTCAGAATGAATGCCGGTCCGTCTCATATCGATTTTAATAACCTTAACAGCGATTTTGTTCACGCGATTGCCAAAACCCAAAATGGAGATATCATTGCTGCTGGAGGGTTTACAGGTCCAAATGGTGCAGACCTTATGGTGGCCAAATTCAATCAGGACGGCATCGTCCAAATTAATTTCGGACTCAACGGAGTATTTAAAATGGAAGTTGACCCAGGGTACGAAGTGGCTACTGATATTCTGGAGGATAAAGACGGGAAAATTGTGATTTTAGGAAATATTCCTGCTACCCAAAAGAAGATGTTTGTCCTGCGTCTGAACCCGAATGGTGTATTGGATAGTACGTTTGACAAGGATGGTATCCTCCTGCTGAATCCTCAAAATCTTAACAATCTTCCCGTTGCATTGTTGGAAAGACCAGAAGGCGGATACTATGTGATCTGCAATACCACGGGAAACGGAGAATCTCTTGTTACCATTCATTCTGTTTCTAAAAATGGAAATACCAATATAGATCTGGGTGGGACAGGAGAAGTCAGCCTGAAGATTGATGGAAAAGGAACAACTGCTACAGATGCTTATTATTTCAATCGTTCCATTTTTATTTGTGGCACTTACAATGGGCCGCAAAATAACGCAGATGGATTTCTGGCCAGACTAGAATTAGACGGAACCTGGAACAGCGCATTTGCAGGAACCGGTTTTGCCCGAATACTGCACGACCTTTCCAATCCTTACGACGAATTGACTTCAGACCTCTGTATAGCACCGGATAGCTCAATTTTCCTCGCTACGGTTTCTGCCACAACAGATACGGCAACATTGATTATTTCCAGATATAAAAGTGATGGAAATGTGGAAGGACTTTATGGAAACAGCAATGGAAAACATCAAATTCGTTCGATAGAAGGATTTGTGTTGGATTTCAGCATTGATGATGTGGTCTTGGATACGGGTAGCAGACGACTTTATCTGCTGGGAAATCAGTCAAATCCTGTTTCCAATGGATTTTTCATTTACGCTACTTATACCGGTGGCTTCAAAGAAGGAAACAATGGCGGTGGAACGGGCTTGAATTCACCGAGTGGCCAGATTAATGTGTTCCCGAACCCTGCGAATAATCACCTTCATATTGATGGGTTGAAATCAGAATCAGTTAATGTGAAAATTTACAACCTGCAGGGAAGCCTCGTGCTAACAGTTAATTCTTTGGATATGGAAGTAAATTCGCTGCAAAACGGAATTTATATTTTAAGAGCTCAGGAAGGAAATATCCTGCATACCACGAAATTTCTGATTCAACACTAGGCAATCACAAGGTCCTGAAGTTTCACACGAACAAGCATTCTGTTGAATTGGCTGTTTGTTGCTTCAGGACCTTGTATTTCATGAAATTAAGGTGATTTTTTAGGAGCTAATTTGATAGGTTTGATAAAGCATCCGATTCAATCTACTAAGTGCTTAATGACCATCGTATGACGAATATCGTACTGGAATACCTGAAAAAGTCGGTGAATCCCGGCGGATCGCCTACCCGCTTAAAAGAGTGGGCAGGCTTTATTTTGTTGGTACAGGTGCTTGTCTTGTATAGCAGCAATGTTTTTGAGAAAGGCACCAGTCTGGAGTTGGGACTGGTGCTCCTTGTTTTTATTCAGGTATGGACATTCTGGTTCGTTCGCAGGCAAAGGGTGCAGGTTCAACTTCTGCGATGGTTCATATTTACGGGATTAGCCATTCAGGTCCTGGCCGTTTACTACACCAATGCGGAGATTGCCGGAACGCTGTATTTTATGGTTTGGTCGTCTATAGCCTTGTTATCGGAAAGGCGCGGCTATGTAAGTCTGGGATTTGGATTGTTTCTTTTCCTTCTCATTTTTGGTTGCCTCACTCTGACCGTTTATATGGCAGATAACAGAAATATAGCTGGCGGTACTTCTATCGCGACATTTATCAGTGCGATTGTATTGGTGCTAATAAATTTCTATTTGCTGTATGTAGATTTTGTGGCCGACAAACTGAAATTGGAAAATATGCAAAGGCAATTCCAGCGCCTGCACATGATATCCAGACAGATGTCAGAAATATTAAGCAGCAATGAACCGCTGAACGACCTTCTTTGGAGAATTACACAACGATGCATTCCACTTCTCGACCTGGAAGACTTTGTGATCTATCTGCATGACCCCATTCGGGATAAATTGCTTCAGGTGGAATCTTCGCGCTCCGTGCATAAACCAGGAAATTTGACCATAAGACCCCTTGAAATCGGAATTGGCGAAGGAATAGTAGGGCGTTGTTTTACAAGTTCGAAGCCTGTATTAATTGAAGATACAAGACTGGAAGCTGATTATTTGGTAGATGATATGGCCCGTAGGTCGGAATTGGCCGTTCCTATTTTCAGTGAGGACCGTGTGGTGGGGGTTTTGGATTCAGAACATTCTGCACCTGGCTATTTTAACCGCTTTCATCAGCAGGTTTTTGAGGTGATTGCATCGTATTGCGGTATCAAATTGACGGACGACCGGGCCAAAGACCAGATCAGGGAAGCAGAGAGCGCGCGAAGAATTGCCGAACAATTCAAGGAACTGGATGAATTGAAGAATCGTTTTATATCGAATATATCCCATGATTTGAAAACACCCTTGTCTCTGATAAGAGGTCCGGTGCAACAAATTCTGAAAAACAATAAGGATGCGGAGACTTTGAAATTTGCTGGATATATTGATAAGAATACGGCGCATCTGCAGCATATGGTTGAGCAATTGCTGCAATTGCAACGATTAGACCATGGATTGAAACACCTTTATCCGGAGCGTTTCCAATTATGCGACATCATGGAACCTCTGATCGAACAATTCGAATCACTCATTGAACGGAAACAAATCCATCTTGAAGTAAAACGTTGCGAGACCTTGTTGTTTACAGATAAATTCAAGCTGCAACAATGCATTCATAATCTTTTGCAAAACGCATTTAAATATACTCCGGAAGGGGGGATGGTAAGTATCAGCAGTGTTCGGGATGAAAGAACAAATGATTTGCATTTGCAGATTTGCGATAACGGACCAGGTATAGAGTCGGAACACAGAAAAAAGATTTTTGATCGATTTTATAAAACCGATGTCAATAATCACGAAGGAACAGGAATCGGGCTGGCTCTGGTGAAAGAGTACATGGATATGATAGGCGGTCGGGTCGACTATTCAGAGAACCCGAAAGGAGGAGCCTGTTTCACTTTAATAATGGACCATGGGTTGTTGCAAGAATATGAAGTAGAAGTGACTGCAGTGGAAGAAAATATGGATTCGTCTGAACCTGTCATTTTGGTAGTAGAGGACCATCCGGAATTGAATGATTTCATTGCTTCCACCCTTCGTGGCAACTATCGGGTGATTCAGGCATACGATGGAACTCAGGCCTGGAATAAAGTGGCTCAGGACTTGCCCGATATGGTTCTGGCCGATTTGATGTTGCCCGGGATGCAAGGCGATGATCTGCTTGGGCGAATCAAAGAAAATCCCCAAACCGCGCATATTCCGGTGATAATTCTGAGCTCAAAAAGTAAAGTGCCCGATAAGGTGGAACTGTACGGTTTAGGCGCAGAAAATTATCTGGTAAAACCTTTTGATTCGGATGAGTTGTTAGCAATTATTCGGAACTGCTTTGAGCGAAGAAAACAACTTCAAAGTTTGCTGAATGAAAGGGGAATTCACGTTCAGCCAGGATTGGGCAAGGTGGAGAAGAATTCCTGGATGAATGAAGTGATCCGCCTGATTCAGGAAAATATGGATAATCAGGATTTGAGCAGTGCTTACCTTTGTGAACAACTTGGAATTGGAAGAAATCGGTTGCAAAAGGAAATTAAATCAGAAACCGGTTTATCTCCGGCGGAGTTTATTCGTTATATCCGTTTGCAGGAAGCGAAAAGTTTATTGGAATCGAGCCGGTTAAATGTTTCGGAAGTTGCGTATTCTGTGGGTTTCAATAACCTGTCATATTTCACGCGATCCTTTAAAACCCTGTTCGAATTTCTTCCTTCCGAAATTACACGAGTTGCACACTAAATGATCCCGGCCCTTTTTTGAATCACATTCAAGTTTGAAACGGCTTTTATTCAATCGAATAACTGGTGCCTTCCGGCCCGTCTTTTAATTGCACTCCCAAAGCACTGAGGGTATCACGAATTTGATCGGAGGTAGCAAAATCCTTGTTCTTGCGGGCTTGTTGGCGGATATCGATCAATAAATGCATCAATCCGTCCATCATCCCGCTTTCATCTGATTCTTCCAGGCGAAGTCCAAGGATATCATTGATGATTTGCTCGTATTCCTGTTTCAGGCGATTAAAAGTTCCCTCGGACAATGCACCGGGCTTTAATTTTCCGCCTGCCATGCTGTTGATTCGTGTTGCCAGGTCGAAGAGATTGGCAATTGCCTTTGCCGTATTGAGGTCGTCGCTCAGGTTCAGGTAAGCAGAGTTCAGGGAGGATTGAATTTCTTTGTTCAGCGCTTCATCCATTGGTCCGGATAGGTAGCTCAATTTGGCCAATGATTTTCTTGCATTGTTCAGACGCCTGAATCCTTTTTCTGCAGCATCCAACGCGTCGTTGCTGAAATCCAGCGTACTGCTATAATGAGATTGAAGCATAAAGAAACGCACGGTCATTGGAGAATACCCTTTTTTGAGCAAGTGATGATTTCCAGTCATGAGCTCAGATGGAGAAAATGAATTCCCCAGCGACTTGCTCATCTTTTGACCATTTACAGTGAGCATATTACTGTGCATCCAGTAATGCACCGGAGCCACGCCATCCGCAGCTACCGATTGTGCAATTTCACATTCATGGTGCGGAAATTTCAGGTCCATTCCACCTCCGTGGATATCGAATTCTTTTCCGAGGTATTTAGTACTCATGGCCGAACATTCCAAGTGCCAACCGGGGAAACCGATGCCCCAGGAAGAAGGCCATTTCATAATATGGCGTTCATCTGCATTTTTCCAAATGGCAAAATCCAGCGGACTTCTTTTTTCATCTTGTCCGTCGAGTTCACGGGTATTGCTGATCAGGTCTTCCAAAACCCGTCCCGATAGTTGCCCGTAATTCCCTTTGGCCTCCTGATATTTCGGTACATCAAAATAAACAGAACCATTTACTTCGTAGGCGAATCCATTGTTCAGAATTTGTTCTATCATCTGTATTTGCTCGATGATATGTCCTGTTGCAGTAGGCTCGATACTGGGAGATAGAAAATTGAAAAGAGCAAGGGTGTTGTGAAAATCGTTGGTATACATCTGCACCACTTCCATCGGTTCCAGATTATCCAACCGGGCTTTTTTGGCAATTTTGTCTTCGCCTTCGTCCACATCATCTACCAAATGACCCACATCCGTGATATTGCGAACATAGCGCACCTTGTAACCCAGATGGATCAGGTAACGATACAGCACATCGAATGTCAGAAAGGTGCGCACATTTCCGAGATGGACATTGCTGTACACCGTTGGTCCGCACACATACATACCAACATGACCTTCGTGGAGAGGAGTGAAAATTTCTTTCTCTCTGTTATAGGAGTTGTAAATGCTGAGAGGGTAATCCTGATATCGTGCCATAAGGAGGCGCAATTTAAGAAATTTCAAGGGTAAGTGGTACGCTCGGCCGGCTTCAGACGTGTTGTTCGACTACTTTAAGAAGGAACAGTATATAAAGCAAAACGAAGAGCATTCCTTCCCAGCGTGAGATGCGTTTGTCGTGCGTAATCAGATAGAAAAATAGGGCCGATGCCAGAAGTACTGGGAAAGCCAGATGAAGCATGGAATCCGGTACATGAATCGGCCCGAAGAAGCTGGCAATTGAAGGCACCATTATGCTGTTAAAAACACTGGACCCCAGAATATTCCCGATGGCCATTTCTGCCTTTCCCTGCCGGATGGCCGATACATTCACCACCAATTCAGGCAAAGTTGTACCGAGCGATAAGACCGTAAGAGCGACAATGGAAGGTGGAACTTGCAAATAAACGGCGATTTCACTCAGATACTGAATCGTGTAGTCTGCACCCAGGTATATGCCCAGGCCGCCGAGAATTAAAATCACTGCCTGCAGCCAGGGAAGGCCCATTTTGGTTCTCAGTTTTATTTGCCTTTGTTCTCTGCTGCTTGTTTCATTCTTTAGCAAATACATGCTATAAGCCAGAAAGATGAGAAGGCCAAGGATGGATTCCTTCCATTCGATAACCCCATCAAATGCAAATAAGCCGACGGCAAATACGCTTCCGATCAGATAGTGTAGGTCTATAAAGATGTATTTACTGGAAAGGATAATGTCTTTGTGATGAACCAGAGCTACGGTGCCCGTTATCAGTAGGATATTAGAAATATTGGCGCCGAAAATGTTTCCGGCAACCACCTCCGACAGTCCATCCTGAACGGATACAATACCCGAAACCAGTTCGGGCAGAGAAGTGCCAATTCCTACAATGAAAATTCCAATGACAAGGGGGTGCATGCCAAGAAAAATGCCGATTTTTTCTGCAGCCTTAGTAAAAAATCGGGCGGAAGCAATAAGTAGGGCAAGTGAAAGAGTGAAAAGGAGTACAACAGAAATCATGGTAGATTGGCCTAATTTCGGATTTTATCCTGAAGAGCAAAAGCAACATAACTGAAAAGGAAGTGCTCCTAAACAAAAAACCTAGTATGCCAATAGGTTAATTCTCTCAGCGTATGAAATTTATGTTCTTTACTCCTGCTATTTTAGTTTTACCCTTATTAATTCTTCTTTCCTTGCAAAGCGCCTCCGCCACTCATCTCGCTGGTGCGCGGTTCAATGCGGTACAAATGGACACCGGGAAATATGTGGTGTATTTTAAATTTATTCGGGATTGCAATGGCATAAAACAGGATAGTGTGAGTATTGATTACACATCAGGTTCTACGAGTTTTTCTCATACCTTGGATAGCCTGCACCGAATTTCGGTGCGCGACATTACCGGACTAAATCCCTCTTGCGGAGTTCTTTCGCGTTGTGCCGGGGGGACCTATCCATACGGCATGGAGGAACAACTTTATGTGGATACCGTGGATTTGACCTCCTATTCCACTTGTGAATGGCAAATTACTTATCACGCATGCTGCCGCAATTTGGGCATGCAATCCAACCCGGTTGATTTTTACAATTACATGACAATCAACAAGTGCGTGTATAATTCCACGCCCTTCTTCGCTCACGATGTGCGAAATTTTCTAGCTTATAATGTAGATGCAAAATTGTCCTATGGCGTCATGGATACTATGGACCAGGGAGATTCCTTTTCCTACGAATTGGTTCCTGCACTTCAGGGACTGACGACTTCAATTCCCTATCAGGGGTATTTCACCTATCGGATGCCTCTGAGCTGTTGGGGATATCCCAATTATTCATTACCTCAGCCGCAAGGATTTCATATTAATTACAGGACCGGAATAGTAGAATTCAGGCCAATTCAGCTAAACCAGGTGGTGGGGTAATTGTGGTGCTGGTCAAGGAGTGGAGAAAGGTCAATGGAGTGATGACCGTCATCTCTGTCATCCGCCACGACAATGAGTTCATCGTTTTACCCATGCCGAATAATAATCCGCCGGTTTATCAATCGAATCAATCAACGGATCAGTACCAGGACTACACGCTTTGTGTCAACGATACGTTTCATCTGAAACTGCAATTTACCGATGCAGATGGAGACAGTCTCAACGCCAGTATAACCGGGAATTTCCCCGGTGCTGTTCTGGAGACGCTTACTGATACGGCCACCAAGACGACAACCGTGTCTTTTGCCTGGATGCCCGACTCAAGTTGTATTCAGTCACAACCTCATCTTCTGATGATAAACACAACGGAACAGCGGTGTCCGTTTGGCGTAGACCAAACCCGAACGTACCGCCTGTTTGTTCAGGCGAATGCCCCGGCGGTAAGTTTTAATGTGGGAGGTGATATACTCGACAGCAATGGGATGGATAGCATTTTTCTCCATCCAACGGTATCAAATCCGGGTGGTAGGTTGCTTCAATGGCATACAACGGGCGATGGTCAATTCGTAAACCAGTATGATCCTTTTACGACTTATATCCCCGGATCGGCAAATCAGGTGACATGTTCATATCAGATTTGGTTGGAACTGGTTGATAAAAATTATTGCAGCAGTGCAGTTAGCACTATTGCTGATTCCATTCGGATTAGCCGGGTTTATCCTCAATTGAAGATGGATACGGTGGAGTTCCCATATTACGGTGATACAGTGCAATTATCGACGAGCAGCAATATCCTGAACGGACAACATTTTGCATGGTCTTCAACCGGAGATGGCTTTTTTCTTGATAGTTTTAGTAAAGCCCCTATATATGTGCCCGGTTCAAATGACTGGGCGTCGTGCGGATGGACCATCTATTTAGATTTCGACGCAACACACTGCTCCAGGAAGAGAGACAGTACCTGGGTTTTAAGAAGAAGTGCACTTTATGGACATCAAGGCCCGGACTCGGTATATCGCGGAGATACGCTTTTCCTTTCCGCATTCGTCGATACCGCTCATTTGGTGCCCATTCATTGGTCGACGATGGGCGATGGCGTTTTCGGAGATACCACGGCACAAAATACCTGGTATTATCCCGGGACAAAAGATTATAAAAATTGTGTATCCCAAATCATTCTTCGTGAATGGCCTTTGTTCGCTTGCGGACAGGTTGATTCCATAAAAGTAAGGAAGGCACATTATCCGTTCATGGCAGGTCCGGATCAGGGCATGCATGTTCAAGATTCAGTGAAATTGGATGCGCAACCTTCAGCCAATAAAAATTGGCAATTTGGCTATTGGACCACCTCAGGTACCGGTAAGTTCCTTGACTCTAACGATGCACAAACTTTGTATTTTCCAAGTGTGCTGGATATTGTTCAATGCACAGTGTCACTTTTTTGGAATGAACTGGATCCAGACTGTGGAGGTAGGGTTGATACCCTTGTTTTGAGTCGAATCAATCACCAGGTCGATGCCGGACAAAATCAGGAAGAATATTTCCATTCCGGGATGAGCTTTCAACTGCAGGGAAGTAATGACACGGCCTTGGGCTTTTATGCGCTTTGGGAAACATCAGGCGATGGCAGCTTCGATGATTCCACTTCGGCGAATGCAATTTATACTCTGGGTCATTACGACTCTGCGAATTGTATCATTCATTTGAAATATAAGGAGTTTCCGGTTTCTTCTCATTGCTCATCAGAAGATAACCTGAGTTTGATAATTAAAGATTCTGCGATTCAAATTGCAGCTGTTTGGGTTGACTCTAGCAATTTTGATACGATCTATCTGGCCTACCAGGGAACGAGTAGTCGTGGACTTCTCAATTGGAATACAAATGGATCAGGAACCTTTACCAGGATTGCTGATGGCCTGGTTTATTATGTTTTGTCCAGCGCAGATAAGAATCTGGCAGATATCCAATTGACGCTCACTTATCAGGCACCATGCAGGCTATCTTCAGATCTGGTCCATGTAGATCCAGGCCAAATAAAATTGGGCATCGATCCCCTGTACCAGAAGCATATAAAAATTTACCCGAATCCGGCTGAAACAGAATTATGGATTGATGGAGCCAATCAAGGAAGCCAAGTGGTTCTGTATGATATTGCTGGTCAGGTTGTTTTGGAGTACCAACTTGAGTCAAACCACACCAAACTGAATATCGATAATTTGCCTGCAGGTCACTATTTACTGAGAATTACAGGAGTGGGTGGACTAATTTTCAATCGGATGATTGACAAAAAATAGGTCCGGGCAACTCTCGGGGGTAGATTTGCGTCAAACAATAAATCGCTATGAAAAAATTACTACTGTTACCGCTGTTTTTTTGTTTGACCTTATTTTCCTACGGCACCCATTTGATGGGCTCAGACATGTCGTATGTTTGCCTCGGTCAGGGAAAGTATGAACTTACTGTTCGGGTTTATCGCGATTGCAATGGAATTCCCATTTCGCAATCGAATGTAGTTGGTAGCTGCAGTTCTAACAGCATAACCATTTCGACCCAGACCCAAGTCTCTGTTCGTGATGTAACAGGAGTTGGATCGTCTTGTCCAATTCAGAGTCGCTGCGCAGGCTCAGCCTATCAATATGGGGTGGAAGAGCATACCTGGAAGATGACAGTTGATCTGAGCACCTATTCCTGTTGCGAGTGGACCTTTAGTTGGTCTCAATCTGCCAGAAACAGTGCAATTACAACAGGTCAGGCAGGTCAAAATTTTTATACAACGGCCACCATAAATAAATGCGTGGCCCCCTGCAATAGTTCTCCAACCTACGATAATTTACCCATTCGATTCTTGTGCTACAATCAAGACGTCAATTACAATATGGGTGTTGTGGATACTATTGATGCACATGATTCTTTCTCCTATACCCTGGTTCATGCGCTGACAGGAGCAAATGCATATGCCACCTATTCAGGTAATTTTGCCCCGGAACGGCCTTTGACATTTTTTGGTTTTCCGAATCAAAACCTGCTTTCTCCGGCAGGATTTCATCTTAATCCGGTTACCGGCAACTTGTCGTTCAGACCTACTCAGGTAAATCAGGTTGCGGTTATTGTTGTCGAAGTTACCGAGTGGAGAAAGGTGAATGGTATTATGACTGTGATAGGAAAGACGCGGAGAGACATGCAGGTCATTGTGGTGACTTGCGCTCAAAATCAGAAACCACCTTCCATTTCAGTTCCCGATGAATACCAGGTATGTGCAGGAGACAGTATTTCGTTGCCCTTTCCAAGTATAGACCCAAACACAATGGATTCGACATTTATTGAAGCCTTTCATTCTATTCCGGGTGCCAGCTTTACTTCTAATAACGGACAAAGTCAAAATGCGGCGGGGTATTTTCATTGGCGCACGGATAGCACGATGATCGCCAATTCTCCTTATTTTCTCACGGTTCAAATAAGAGATAACAACTGTCCATTGAATTTAGAATTCTCAAAGACATTTGTATTCTACGTCACGGATTCTGCGCAGACGGCAGCATTTTATGCTGGGCCGGATATCCATATTCAGCGACAGGATACGATACGGCTGATGGGTTCAGATTCCTTTAATTACGGACAAAAAGCCCAATGGCAGAGTGATGGAGATGGACGTTTTGTTGATCCGAATGCTACACAAGCCTTTTATATTCTTGGGCCTATGGATAAGAAGAGTTGCCAGGTTACCATGATACGTAGTCCTAAAATTTATTCCTTTTGCGGCACCAATCATCCCGATACCATGACTCTATGGATTGATCCGGGATATATGCAGGTCGGTTTCGATTCATCGATTATAAATAATGGAGATTCTGTGGTTCTGAAAGGCAACTATATGCTGGATACGAGTTATCGCTTTCAGTGGTCAGGAACGGGAGATGGACTGTTTTCTGATCCACAATCTGTCCAAACAACCTATACATTTGGTAGTTCTGATTCATCTAACTGTTCTGTTTGGTTGTATCTGGAAGCCAACAGCGCTGAATTTTGCCAGCAGTATAAAGATTCTTTATTGGCTCGGGTAAGAACCAATGACTCTCTGAAAATTGGTTTTTGGATTAACACACCTCCAGACACCATTAATTTGACACATACACTAAGCCCGGGTCATTATATTCATTGGCGGGGTGGCGGTGGAAAATGGTTTGTCGATTCTGTCACTTTCAATGCGAGATATGTACCCACGGCGGCAGAAAAATCGGCGGGATTTGCAACTATTTTAGCCAATGGTCAGGTGTTTTGTCAGGTATTTACGGATTCGATTGGTATTCCTCTTGTTCCAACAGGAATGAGCGAAACTTCTGTAATCAACGGACTGAAATTTTACCCAAATCCGGTAAATAGTGATTTGTTTATACAGGGAGTGCCTATTCATTCACAAATTGAGGTTTATGATATTACCGGTCGATTGATGCTTCGTCAGTCAGCCGAAGAAGAAGAAGTGGTGAAGGTTAATGTAAGGCATATAGAGACTGGTACATATCTGGTAAGGGTCCTTACACCAGAGGGGACGGCACAAAGCAGATTGATTTCCATAAAATAAAACGAGGGAAATTGCTATGAGAATCAAGGTATTAAAGAGGAATTTATGTGAGAGATATATTCTCTTCATCTTCTTATACTTGGGGTGCAACTCCCTTTCCTTTGGTACTCATTTGTTTGGAGCCGATATTTTTTACCGAAATATTGATACTGGGAAATATGAGGTAACCGTAAAAATCTATGAAGATTGCAATGGAATTCCACTCGCTCAAAGTACGTTGGTAGCAACCTGTGGATCAGATACAATTACTTTATCCAACCCAACTACGGTATCCGTTACGGATGTTACCGGCATTGGTTCGAATTGTCCGATTCAAAGTCGCTGTGCCGGCTCGACCTCTCCTTATGGAATAGAAGAACATGTCTTTTCCTATTCCCTTGATTTAAGCAGTTATTCCTGCTGTGAATGGATTTTGTCCTGGCAACTCTGCTGTCGAAATAGTGCAATTACAACCGGACAGGCAAATCAAAACTACTACACACAAGCTATGCTTAATAAATGTGTTGTTAACGGCAATAGTTCTCCGATATTTAAAAACCTGCCTCTTGGTTATTTGTGTGCGAATAAAGATGTGGTTTACAATATGGCTGCAACAGATAGTATTGATTTGGTTGATTCATTTACTTTTGAATTGGTCAATGCATTGGTAGCAGATTCCCAATCGGCTACTTATTCAGGGCCATTCAGTAATGTTCGTCCGCTCACCTTTTTCGGTTGGCCCAATCAGAATCTTGCTTCTCCAGCTGGATTTCATCTGGATCCGGTAAGCGGAAATTTATCTTTTCGTCCAACAACGATCAATCAATTGGCCGTCATTGTTATAGAAGTCACGGAATGGAGAACAATGAACGGGGTACCCACAGTAATTGGAAGGACCAGAAGAGATATGCAGGTTACGGTTATTAGCTGCGATCCGGCTGCCCAGGCTCCGAGGATAGTGGTTCCCGAGTCTTATCAGGTCTGTGCGGGAGATTCTTTTTCAATTGATTTTCCAACACTGGACTCGAACGGAATGGATACAAGTTTCATCGAAGGGTTTCATTCAATTCCTGGAGCATCTTTTTCGAGCAATAATGGGCAGGCACAAAATGCAACAGGAGTTTTGCATTGGAAAACGGATAATAGCATGATTGCGCATTCGCCTTACTTGCTCACAGTGTATGCCTGGGATAATAGTTGTCCTATGAGGATGGAGATTGCCAGGAGTATCGCCATTTATGTGGAAGACTCTTCGTCCGGACCTGCTTTTTATGCGGGGCCAGATCGGACTACTAAGGTTGCGGACACGCTATTCATTTCAGGATCCGATTCCTTTGCCAAAGGGCAAACGGCCGTTTGGGAAACCTTGGGAGATGGATATTTTACCGATACCGGTGTTGTTCAGACCAAGTATATTTTTGGTCCAAATGATAAAAAACAATGCAGCATAAGCATTGTCCGCAGACCTGCGACTGAATCATTATGTGGCAATAACAGATCAGACACGATGATTATAACAATCGATCCGGGACCACTAACGCTGGGTGTTGATCCAAATAATGTAGACAACGGAGATTCGGTAAACCTTCTGGGCAATAATCAATTTGACACGAGCTACAAGTTCTTGTGGAGCAGCTCAGGAGATGGACAGTTTTCTAGCCCCTTTTCCTCCTCAGCTTCTTATAAATATGGCTCTTTAGACTCCTTGAATTGTAAAGTGTGGCTTTACCTGGAAGCCACGAGTACAAGTTATTGCAAACAATTCAGGGACTCGATGTTAATGGATATTCATACCAATGATTCACTTAAGATCCACGTGATCAAAAGTATAAATGGAGATAGCATTTACTTGTCTCATACCTTAGGTGCAGGCCATTATATCCATTGGTGGGGTAGTGGAGGTAAATGGCTGGTTGATTCGAATACCTTCAATGCCGTATATATTCCATCGGCCTCAGAAAAAGCTTTGGGATACGCTCGCTTTCTGGCATATAGTCAGGTATTATGTCAAGTACTTACCGACTCCGCTGGTGTGTTATTAGGTCCGAATGGCCTACCTGTTCCCGCCGGAATAGCTGCTCCGAATGTCTATCCCAACCCTGGAAAAACTCAGATTCATCTGAGCTGGGATACACCCCTTGACGCGCCATATTTCCAATGCTTCGATGCACAGGGCAGGATGATTGACTTGCTAGTAGTTCAGGAATCATCCAGCCATTTCAGTGCCGATATTGAGACCTTGGCTCCCGGAAATTATTGGATTCGAATTCAATTCGCCAACGGGCAAAGTCAAAGCGTATATTTTATCAAAGTCAAATAGATGATTTGCCAATAACCAAAAGGGATTCCTTCGCTGGTTTTGATTGAATATTTCGCTATGGACGAAATCCGCAGCAAATTGAAACAGGACTATTTTCACAGCAGACCTTTGGTTCGATTGCCTATAAACTTTCCAAAAAGGCAATGAGGGCTTTTCTTTCCTGAGTATTGAGGTTCTCAAAACCAGATTTGGCTTTCTCCGCCTCCCCGCCATGCCACATGATGGCTTCTGTAAGGCTTCGCGCCCTGCCATCGTGGAGGAAGTTATTATGACCGTTAACAATCTTGCTCAACCCAATACCCCAAAGTGGAGGAGTACGCCATTCGGTTCCGTTGGCAAGAAATTCCGGTCGATTATCGGCGAGACCATTGCCCATATCATGAACGAGTAAGTCGGTATAAGGATAGATCAATTGATTGGATAATTCCGGGAAAGCCATATTTGCAGCTGTTCTGAACGAGGGCACATGGCAGCTATTACAACCTGTTTGATTGAATAGAATTTTTCCTTGCTGAATAAGCGGCTCATTGGCCCGACGCCGACCGGGAACTGCCAGACTTTTAACATAATATGCCACAGCATACAAGGTACTATCTGACAACTCCTGAATACTTGATGCCAGATTCCCCTGCGTTTGTCCGAGGGAGCTTTCTTCCGGAAACAAACGATTGGTAATGCCCATGTCCTGGTTATAGGCAGCAGCCGACTGTTGAATCAAGCTGGGTTGGCCTGCCTTCCATCCAAAACGACCGAGATTCATCTCATTTTTTTCAATATCCCATACCCGGTTGGCCTTTCCGGATATCCCATCGCCATCCTGATCATTGATGTCCTGAAGAGCCAAAATATCCATCTCATTTATTGCTTCCAGCAGGCCCAATCCAAATACGGGTGCTGCCATGCGCGCAGAAACCATCATGTTTCCGGGGCCTGTAGTATAGTAGTTGCTGAGGGTATAAACCGGAGTTCTCAATGCGTACGACTCTCCATCCGGAAATTGATAGCTTTTTTCAGTGTAGCTTACCGTCACGTCTGCTTCAGCGGCAGCACCAAAAATGGAACGCTGCTGAAGTTGTCCTCCGTAAAATGGAACGGGCTTAGGACCACCGTGAGGATCTGTGCCCGGCACGCTGATTCGCAATAAAAGAGAACCTAAGGCTTCTCCTGTCTCGGGTGCTTTTCCTCGTCCATCACCTATGTGACAGGAGGCACAGGAAACATGGTTGAAAATGGGACCTAGTCCATAATTCCTTTGCTTTGGATCGCTATTGAAGATGGCACCAAAGCCAACGTCTCCTAACTCGTGCAATTCCTGCTTTTCCTTGCTCAAGGTAGGGAAGGGCTGTCCATAGGCGCCCGATCCACTGATGAAAACGGTTTGCATGCCACCTGAATACCATTCGTTTTGTTCGGAATCAGAAAGGGGTACTGCTTTCCGGCAGGCAAAGACAAAAGCAACCAAAGCGACTAAAATAGCAATAACCTTGATCCGGTATTTGGGATGTTGAAGTTTCATTGATTACTCTGCGCTATGTAGTTGAACCAGGGGGAGAAGCTCGTTTTCCAGTGTTTCTTTTAATGCATTGATGGCATCCATTGCACTTTGCAGTTTGGTGGCTTCTGCGGTGATGGCCTGTCCGAAAGGCAGGCTAATATTTTCAAGTGATTTAATGGCTGCCTCGATCTCCATGCTGATTTTTCCATGAAGTGATAGATTGTAAAGCCTGACAAAATCTTCAAGACCTTTTCCGTTTTTGGAATATGCACCGTAGTAAATATTTGCCACGCTTCTGATATTATTGGTGAAATCAGTCATTGAATTTTGCGAAAAGGGCGATTCTTCCAAACTGGGGTCGTTGGCAGAAAATGGCTCCAGTATTTTCCCATTGGCTACTTCATCACAAATGCCAATAATGGCTTGAACAATTTCTTCGTAAACTTCTCTTTGATTGGCATAGACAGATCCGGATCCCGGTTGGGTAAATTCCTTGTAATAACCACCATGCCATTCGTTCACCACCAAATCACATAATCCTCTCAGGTTATGAGAAAGAGCCAATAGATAGTCTTTTTGCCTTTGAGTAAAATCCGCCGCTTTCTTCTCCCCGTTCTGACCAAAAATCAGGTATTCAATCGGGTGGAATCCGCGCAATGCATCCTCCAAAGATTCGATATAGGCGTTGTCGAAAGTGCTGTTATGGGTAAGCACGGAATCGAGCGATTGGAAATTCACCGGCCAGGTGTCTATGCGGGGGTCCACATTCTGAGTAGCCACTGGTCCAAATAAAAAGCCTTCGGATTTTTCCCAGGCGCCACGGATGGCCAACCAGGATTCACGACAGGCTTTTAACTCTTCTTCACCTCCGTTTTGAATAAAAGCATTGACATGTGTTTCAAGTGCTACAGCGCCACTGTCCATGTCCTGGTAGGTAGCAAAGATGACATTGTCAGCCAATTGGTATATGATGGCTTTCTGAACTTCTTCCGGAGTACCGGAACTTCCGGATGGATTCTCTGCTTTTCTGCAGGAATGAATTCCTATAAGGGATATAATAAGAGCCGCGCTGCTTATGTTCTTTGTATTCATTAGAGGATAATCAAGAAAGTTGTATGAAAATATTCGGTTTTTCGTAGTAAGTGGGGAAACGTTGAAGTTCCTTTGAAGCAGGCGCTTTCTGAACTTTTCCATCTAGATCAAAACGGCTTCCATGTGAAGCACAGAAAAGACCGTCGTTGGTTGCTGTCAGGGGTTGATTCTGATGCGAACATTGCATGTACAGAGCATGAAACTTATCCGCCTCATCTTTGACCAAAAGGATGTCAAAATCCAGTTGCGGCGTTCGAACCAGCACCAGTTTGTTTTCTAAAAACTGGGTTTCCGGAATAACGAGATTTTTACTCTGTGGTTTTGTTTTATAAACCGGAACAGCGACACAACCCTGCAACAGGGTAATGGCTGAGATACCCGCACCTATTCCCACGCAAAGCGTACAGGAACTTCGTATAAATTGACGACGCTGCATAATTAAAAGCTGTAAGCAATCCCGAGATTGAAATGATGATTCGTGTTATAGAACGGAATCCTGGAATTGTAAGGATTGACATTGTAGAGCGATTCGTTATAGTTTCCGGTCGACTGCATCACATAGTCTGCCTTGATTGAAACGGAACGCAAAGGCTGGAATGTTAAGCCGGTAACGAAGTAGCGTTTCTTTTGAAAATCGTCCTGAATGCCGTTTACCGGGAGTTTTGCAGCCAGATTCATCTGCTCGTAGCGGCAGAAATAGGTAAGGTTCTTTTCCGTATCTTTTTTGAAAAGGCGGAGTAAATTATAACCAGCTTCCACATAGGCACCCCACATTCTTTCAGGGGTGTTGTTGGCATAAGCTCGGTTAATGGCCATGGCATCAAAAATATTAATCTGAGTGGCCAGTGCTTTGATCTGCCATCCATTATTGTGGTATTGAACGTTGAAATCAAATAAACCCACCGGACTGCCGAATGCACCATAATTCATCTGGAGGCTGTCGGCTTGTCTTTTATTCAGTCCGCTGGAGCCTCCGATATAAGCCGATGCCTGGATCCGGAAATTTTTAATATAGTAAAGAAGTGCACCGGTTACAGCAATATTGGAAGCGGTGGCCAGGCTTCCTTCTTGTCGGCCTCCCATGATACCGCTTCCGAATTGGAAGTTGGCAGCATTTAATCCATTCATGATGGCCGCAGAATAGTTCAGTCCGGCAATACGACGACTTTGTCCGTAGAACCCAATTCCTAATTCTCTCCAGGTGGATGGAATGATTAAGGTTTCAACATAAGGACGGTCATTTCCGTTAAATGTGTTGGGAAGGTGATTTTCGTTAATGATACCAATTCTTGGGACGAACAGACCCGCTACGATATAATTGGATGGATTCACGTTCATTTTAAGAAACAACTGTTCCATGGAAATTTCTCCCTTACTGTCGCCACTCACTTTGGCATCTTCCAGTTCTAATTCGCTAAAGAAACTGATGTTTTTGCTAAAGCGATGGCCAACAAATAATACGTTCCGTGTCAGAGAAGCGGTTCCTGTTCTCTGACGTAAGTCGTAGTCGACCTTGGCCTGTCCATATCCTGAAAGTACCGTAGGACTGTTCGAAGAAACCAGTCCGGCATTGAGGGAATCTTCCCGGGTCAATACCTGGGATTTAGCTTGAAGTACGCCCAAAGCAACGAGCAGGGCGAGTAATATCCTTTTCTGTTTCATGGGGCGAATATATGTTATTTAGAAATAGTCTAAATAAAAATAAAGAATATTTTATTCTTCGCCGGCGGAAAAATCATCCATGAAACAGATACCAAACTTGTGTGGTAAAGAAGGTCACAATCAAGCCAAGAAGGATGGGTAGAAAAGTAGAAACCAGGGTCCATTTTACGCTTCGGGTTTCTTTATAGATGGTCATGATTGTAGTTGAACAAGGATTGTGGAGCAAGCTGAACAACATCAGATTGATTCCGGTAAGAAGGGTCCAGCCCCCGGCATGAAGAATCGAAGCGGTGTTTCCAATAGAGTCTGTTTCGAACATGACTCCAGAACCGGCCCCGATATCAGACATGCCCGTACTCAGCACGGTGAGCATTAGTACAGTTGGAATAACAATTTCATTTGCCGGAATAGCAATGATGTATGCCAACAGAATCACTCCATTCAATCCAAACACTAGGGCAAATGGGTTCGACCACTCGATAAAATATTCTGCCAGACTTAAATCTCCGACATGAATATTTGCAACGAGCCAGATGATGATTCCGGCTGGCACGGCAAATACTACTGCGCGCCATAACACGATCATGGTCCGGTCAATCAATGATGTGTAAAGTGTTTGCAGCACCTGAGGCGGACGATAGGGGGGCAGTTCCAGACTAAAAGAGGAAGCTTCTCCTTTGAGCACGGTCTTGCTTAATCCCCAGGAAACCGCCAGGCTAAAAAATATGCCCAACAGAGCTACCGTTACAACGGCACCGGCCGATACCAATCCGGCGATTTTTGCAGGAACCAGGCTTCCGATAAAGATGGTTGCAATTAAAATTTGGGTGGGCCATCTTCCATTGCAAAGTGAAAAATTGTTGGTAATGATGGCAATCAAACGTTCTCTTGGGCTGTCGATTACGCGGGCCGCAACCACACCTGCGGCGTTGCATCCAAATCCCATACTCATGGTCAATGCTTGTTTCCCATGCGCTCCAGCCTTGCGAAATAGGTTGTCCATATTAAATGCAACCCGAGGCAGGTAACCGAGGTCTTCCAGCAAGGTAAAGATGGGAAAAAAGATTGCCATGGGTGGCAGCATCACTGCAATAACCCAGGCCATGGATAAATAGGCACCGTCTATCAACACTCCACTAAGCCACCAGGGCATGTGGATGGTAGTTGCCAGATCCTTTAACATGGGATGAAGCGTATCTATCAGCAGTGAAGCGAGCAGCCCCGACGGATAATTTGCTCCGGATACCGTAATCCAAAAAACAAGAGCCAGCAGAATAAACATGATGGGAAAACCAAGCCATCTGCTGGTTACGATTTTATCTATTTTTAAATCGAAACTGTAGGCTTGTTTGTCACCCTTTTGTTTGACCGTATTCCGACTAATCCGGGAAGCTTCTCCGTAGATGGACTCAATGAGAGAATCGTGGTAATTCGTTCCCAGCTCCCATCTTGCGCTGTTGGCAGCGGCAATGATATCCTCTCCTTTCGTTCTGTTGTTCGACATAGTTCAGACGGGTTTAGGCTTGGACGCCGGGTTGTATTTCATTTAAATTTCCCAATTCTCCGGAACGCACCGCTTCAATGATGCTGTTGTCGCCTTCAAGCAATCGCATTGCAACCCATTTGGCATTGGGTAAGCCCGGGTAAGAATCCAACAGTTTCTCGGATAGAGATGCGATGGCATGGTTTAATTTTTTTGAATGACTTTTAATTTGCGGAGGCCGGCAAATGAACTCTCCATCGGCTACTTCTTTGATAGCCTGAAGTAACTCTGGAATACCCTCCATCTTTCTGGCCACACAGGGTATTACGGGCACACCCAATTCTTTGGATAATCCGCGCACATCAATTTCCAAGTGATTTCTTTCTGCTTCATCCATTAAATTCAGACAAAGCACGGCTCGTTTGGTCAACTCCAGAATTTGAAGTACCAGATTCAGGTTCCTTTCAATGCGTGTCGCATCCACCACAATAACGGTTACGTCCGGTTGGCCAAACAAGATAAAATCTCTGGCTACTTCTTCGTCTGTGCTGGTAGATAATAAAGAATACGTTCCGGGTAAATCCACCACTTTGTATCTTTTTTCATCATATGAATACCCCCCTTCGGCTCTGGATACTGTTTTGCCAGGCCAGTTTCCGGTGTGCTGATGCAGGCCCGTGAGGTTATTGAAAACCGTACTTTTTCCTGTATTTGGATTCCCGGCCAGAGCAATCACATAATCTATATTGTCCAGGTTCAAACCGAGTTTAATCAGGTTGGCCTTGTTATATGCCGGACAATTGGCGCAATCATGCTGAGTATCCATGTTCTTTAGATAAAGGGTGTTTGATAAATATTAAATCCGCGTGCTGTTTTCGAATGCCAATGGTCGTTCCCAAAAATCGGTAGCCTGTGGGATCACCTGAGGGACTTCGCATTACCGCACTAATGGTGCTTCCCGGAACAATTCCCAGATCCATCAATCTTCTGCGTTGCAGCCCCCGGCAAAGAGGAGAAATTCCAATTACCTCGGCTTCTTCTCCCAACTTGAGGGAGGAGAGCACCGGGTATTTTTGTTTTTGTACCGGAGCCGCCGTTATTTTTTCTACGGTGATGTAACCGGCAAAAAGTGGGGTTAAAACGCATTCATCCCCATTGGCTACGAAGCTTATTTTTTTATCGTCGACATCGGTAATATAAACCTCCATTCCTGGGTAAAGCCCCAAAACCACGAGTTGTTCATAAATGCTCTTTGGTTCATCTTCCAGGTGGGTAATTCTTCCGAATTCTCCCTCATGGAGACTGCTCAGACTTACCCCTTTTGCAATGGGCAATTCTCCTTCGGCGGTTGGAATGGGGTCTCCATGAGGATCGAAAACAGGATTTCCAAGTTGAGCAGCCAGTTTTTCTGTTTCCTGTTCCGTTACGTAATGTTCTATTCTGTCGGCTTCCCCGTGCCATTTGGCCGGATCGATTCCCGTTTGGTCCGCCAGATAGCGTTCCCATATCCGGTGTATTCGCACAATTCGCAAGGCATAAGAACGTCCCGCATCGGTCAATGCGATCGCCTGCCTATTCCATACAATCAATTCCAGAGAAGCAAGCCGGAGGAGCAGGCGTCCTGCTTTGTCCATGTTGATGTTTAAGTTGCCGGCAACGCTGTTAACATCGCAATACACCTGTTTGTATTCGCAATCGAAAATGAATTTTAAGGCGTCTTCCATCAATGCCCGTTTGTTGTTTTGAATCAATCTTGAAATCCAGGCAATACCTCCTTTTGCCGGCCAGAAAAGCCAGATGATAAAGAGTAAAATGCCCAACCCTGCAAGCAGGGAGGTTCCCGGAGATGATTGCAACAGAATCATGATTCAGTTCGATTGAGTCTTACAAAAATTACATTGGTAAACTGCTTGTTAAGTAAAATTTTATTTCCATTGACCCGAATTTCGGTCATCTTGCTGGAAGCATATTGTTTATCAACCTCGATGTTTGCTCCAATGGATAATTCGTTTTCATCGCAAAAATGAAAGAAGTCCAACTCCGAACTGAACAAACGGGATATTTGGTATTTTTTACCTGCAGGCGCTTCAGAAAGCAAGATTTGCTGTTTGTCATTTTCAATGTTCCCGCTGTTACTGGGTATAGGGTCTCCATGCGGATCGAACCCCGGATTCCCTAAAAAGGCTTCAATTTTATCGGCTAAATAATCGGAAGTAGCATGTTCCAGATTTTCCGCTTCCTGATGTATTTCATGCAAAGACAGGTTCAGGGTTTGATGAAGAAAACATTCCCAAAGCCGGTGTTTTCGAACAATGTTCAGGGCCAGTTTGTTTCCGTTGGAGGTCAAAGTCAAAGGCTTGTATTTTGTATAATGAACCAAATTTCTGGCCGAAAGTTTTTTGGCCATGTCGGTTGCGGCTGCGCTGGTGATTTGTAAACTTTTCGCAATGCTGCTCAATTTGGTATTGGCATTCTGATGAATACTTTGATGGTAGATGGTCTTTATAAAATTCTCGACTGAAATCGTCATTTGAAGGACATTTAATAAAAAAGTTAAGCTTACTTAAAATGTAATTCAAATATACTTTATCTATTTTCGATTGTCAAGCGATTTGACATCAAATAGATGAATACGCGAATACAGTAAGAAAGAGGCTTTTACTTATTCAGAGATTCGGCTCGTTTTTTCCTTTGCATGGGGTTTTCTCCTCCTTCGTGCTTCTTTTGCTGAAAGAGCTCAAAACGGGTGGGTTCCATTCTTGGAGGCCAGTAGTTGTTGTTGCGGTTTACGTCTGCGGTTTCCAGATTTGGATCGAGACTGATGCGCACCACTTCTTTTTCAAACCAGAATACCTTGCTTACAATGGAATCGCCAAAGCGCCAGATTTCTGCGGGGATATAGATTTTCTCTTTTTGTCCGTCGGAGAATTCAAATTCAATGATGACAGGCATTACCAATTGACCAATCATCTCAAATTTTAATTCATAGAAATTCAGGTTGCTGTTAAGTAGGGATTTTTCTTCCGGACTTAATTTCCCAAGCAGACTCTGGTATTCTTTGCGGTCTAATTCGGTGACTTTAAATCGATCGGGATCGGTATAAAAATCATGGGTGGCGGGGTCGCGTTCTACCACTGTTTTATAGACGGTATCTTCGCGGTTTAAAATATCACCCTGAAAAACTTCCCGGTCTTTATTCCGTTCTTTGGCATCTATCTCCACTTCTTTGTCCGGGTTCTGGGTATTGATTTTATACCACTTTACTTCTTTCAGTCCGATATCGCAATAATCGGTACTATAAAACCAGCCACGCCAAAACCAGTCGAGGTCAACGCCGGATGCATCTTCCATGGTGCGGAATAAATCAGTCGGCTCGGGATGTTTGAACATCCATCTTTGTGCATAGGTTTTAAATGCATAGTCGAAATTCTCTCTTCCGAGAATTGTTTCACGCAGGATATTGAGTGCCGTCGCAGGTTTGCCATAGGCATTATTTCCAAATTGCAACAGGCTTTCGGAATTGGTCATGATTGGCATAATCTGGTTGGGATCATCTGCCATGTAATCCACGATTTTATAGGCTGGTCCGCGGCGGGATGGATAATTTTCATCCCAGGCTTGTTCAGTCAGGTATTGAAGGAATGAATTTAATCCTTCGTCCATCCAGGTCCATTGTCTCTCGTCGCTGTTGATGATCATGGGGAAGAAGTTATGTCCTACTTCGTGGATGATGACCGTAATCATTCCGTATTTGGTTCTTTCGGAATAGGTTCCATCTTTTTCAGGACGACCTCCATTGAAACAGATCATGGGATATTCCATCCCGATATTATTGGTATGAACGGAAATAGCGACCGGGTACGGATAGTCGAAGGTATGTTTGGAGTAAGTCCGTATGGTATGTGCTACTACTTTGGTGGAATATTTACCCCAAAGTGGATTTCCTTCTTTTGGGTAATACGACATAGCCATCACCGTACGGTTTCCAAATTTCACTCCCTGTGCATCCCAGATAAATTTACGGGAAGAGGCAAAGGCAAAATCGCGCACATTTTCTGCATGAAAAATCCAGGTTCGTGTGTCTTTGGCTATTGTTTTCTCTTTAATTCGCGCTTCCTCTTCGGTGACAATGAGAACCGGAGTATCGCTGTTTTTAGCCTGTTCGAAGCGTTTCCTTTCCGTTGAAGTCAGGACAGAAGAAGCATTCTGAAGCTCACCGGTGGCACCCACAATATGATCAGCAGGAACGGTCAATTTTACTTTGTAATCTCCAAAAGGCAAGGTGAACTCACCACGACCCAGAAACTGTTTGTTTTGCCATCCGTAGACATCATTATAAACGCACATTCTAGGGAAGAACATGCTCATGGTATAAATGTAATTGCTGTCTTCTTCGAAATATTCGTAGCCCATGCGTCCGCCAAAAGCAGCACGTTCCTGAATATTGAACCAGTATTTGATATTCAGGTCAACGCTTGCACCGGGTTTCAAAGGAGAAGGCAAATCGACCCGCATCATAGTTTTTACAATAAAATAGGGGAGGTCTTTCCCATTACTGCCCTTCACATCTTCTATATGATAACCGCCATCGAAGGCCTTCATCATATTATTGAGTTGATCGAAAGTCATTTTGGGAGAGATGGATTCCTGCCCGACCTTTTTGGTGTCGGTACCCAATTCACGTACATTTTGATCCAGCTGAAGCCAGAGATAGGTCAGGGCATCGGGCGAATTGTTTATATAGGTGATTTTCTCCGAACCGGTAATTTTATGCCCGGGTTCATCCAGGGTTACATCAATCTCGTAATTCGCTCTGTTTTGATAATAGGCATATCCCGGAGCACCAGCCGCGTTACGGTAAGGACCTGGAGTCGGCCATATTTCATCCATCTGACGGAATTTGTTGCTTCTCTGACCAAAGCTAAGGGCACTGATGCAAAGTGCCAGTAAAAAGAGTCTGGTTTTCATCGTAAAGCAAAAAAAAGGAAAGCCAAGCGAATATTCTGCATGATTGGTTAAAAGAGCAAGTTTTCGCGACAAACTGGTTCAATTCATTCTTCTGCGAAAGAAATAACTGATTTTATTCTCTGCATCATCGTAGGTTAATACTTCATCTTTTTTGTGGTATTCCAGGAATTTTAACAAGCTGAAATCTCCTGAACACATCGCCGTATGGACTATCAAAAGTCCAAGAAAAACAAGTTTGAAAGTAGAATCCCCCAGCAGTAAACCCAACAATGCCAGTGAAGTAATAACGGCAAAAGGGGTCAATGCTACGATGATAAATTCCTTTTGATTGGCGACAAAACGGTGGGCAAGGGCCATAAAATAGAAGCGCTTCCAATTGGCCGACAGAGAGGTTTGCTTTGCCCCCTGAGAGCGGTAGGCGAGAACATGCAAATATTCGTGGAAGGGAATAAGTAAAATGGAAATACTTATTCCATAACTCAAATAGCTGAATACATCGCCAAATCTCATTTGTTCAGTCCGCACCAACCAATACGAATAAGAAACGCCGAGCAGGAAAAAAAGGAGATTGAATATCAAAAACGCATAGGAATAGCGATTTTTAATCGATTTATGCTTTTTCAGAAAGCCTAACAATTCGGCATGAGGCAAGGTTTCAAATAACGCATATCCATTTTCTTCCAGCACTTCCGGTTTCCAGTTCATGAGAAAGTTGATTTAAATTGTGGTGAATAGTTTGTCCCAGGGAATTACAAAGGGTAATATCAGCACCCAGACCAGAAAAAAAGAGGCAATTCCGACAGGGAAGCTTTCTTTCTCGATGAGTCCCGGTAGCGCAACAAATAGAAGCCAGCCGCCTTTATAAATAAGTTGCAAAAGAAGAACAGCAGCAAATCGTTCCGGTAACCAAAGCCCAAATAAAGAAAGCAAGGCGATTGCAAGCCATAAGGCACCGGTTATTTTTATAGCGTCGCTGGCAGGGTAAACTCCCTGATACAGATAAACTGCAGCATGCCGGGTAAAGAACAAAGAATGTACACCTACCCATCCTGCTACCAGGATATTGGCTAAATAAATGAGTTGAATTGGGTTCATGATTTTTCTTCGGCTTGTTTTTTAATTTCTTGCATCACCTGCGGCAAAATGCTACGGTAATTGGCTCCAAGTTTTTTTGCAAAAAAGGATTTGAGTAAGCTGGTGAATTCCACTTCATGGGTAAAATACGTCCAGCCGTTTTTTTGTACCATTTTTCGGGTAACGTAAAGCCATCCAAATGGAATCCTGGTTTTGAACGTATAGGATTTTCCGGGAGCCAATTCGGAGATGATGAATTTCGATTTTGGTCCATTGTCGGGATAGATAAACCCTTTAGCATTCAAATGAAAGCTGTCGCTCAAAACCACCTTTTTTAATCCCTTGTCCCAGGTATGCCATTGAGGTACGTCGGTCCATACCGCCCAAATTTTTTCGGGAAGGGCTTGTGTACTATCCGTGTGACTAAATTTTAGTGGAGTCGGATCGGCCTGGCCAACCATTGTCCATAGCATAAAAATGCTGATTAAAACTGATTTCATGATTCAAAATTCCTGCTGCAGAATTTTGGAAACGTTCACCCGGGTTAACTTCGTTTTTCTGCTATTCGTTTGCGAATTCGACTTAATGATTGAGGGGCAATTCCAAGAAAAGTGGCGACATGCTTTTGGGGAATTCGTTGCAGTAGCGAATAATTCTCCTGTACAAGTTTCTTATATCGTTCTTCGGCACTCAATGTTTGCGACTCCTGATAAATGGAGTCGGTATTGATTTGCACCTCCTGCACCAATTGCCTGACGAAAGAATTCCATGCCTCCAGTTTCAGTAACTGATAGGCACTCGCTTTTTCAAGCAGGTATACCTTACAATTTTCCAGCGCCTGTATGCCTTCGCTGCTTGGGGTGTCCATTAAAAAACTCGCCTGACTGGTCAAACAATAGGGGGCTGCAGTGAAATATTTGGAATAAATATCGCCTCCTTTGTCGTAGGTGAAACGCACAACGCCTTTTTCTAAAAAGAACAAATGCCGACAAAGTTTTCCTTCTTCCAGGAGAAAACTTCCTGACCTGTATTCACGATAGCTTAATTGGGCGGAAAAAGCTTCCCAATCCGAATCGGAAAACGGGGCATAGGATTGAATAAAAGTGCGAATGGAGTTCACCAAAAGCAGAACAGGTAATTCGTTCTTATGTTTGGAAATTTTGATGGGCCGTCATCTTTTTCATGATTTGTTCAATGGCCAGCACCTTAAATCTTCGCGGGAGGGTACGGAGAGAATAGGTCAAAAACCGACTCAAAAATCCCGGGGTACTTACCGGACCTTGGTTCAGTTTGCGAAGCATTGAAACTGCAACCTGATTGGGGGTGGCACTCAAACTCATCTTCATATTTGCCCGTTCTTCAAATCCACTTTGTACGGGTCCGGGAGCCGTGGTATGCACTCGTACCCCAAACGGTTTGAGCTCACGATACAGCGCCTCGCCAAAACTTTGAATATAGGCTTTGCTTGCCGCATAGTTCGCTGCATAGGGAGTTCCCTGAAAAGCAAGAAGGGAACTAAACAGGAGAATGCCTCCACGTCCATCTTCAACAAATCGGCGACCAAAATAATGACTGAGTTGCGCTACGGCCTCAATATTGACGCGGAGTAAATTCATTTCTGCGTTGATGGAATTTTGAAGAAAGGGCCCTGAAGTCCCAAAACCTGCGGCTAAAACAGCCAAACCAATTGGATAGTCATCGAGTGCACTGCATAATTCCTGAATGGTATTAGGGTCACTCAAATCGCCAATGAATAATTCCACTTCACAGCCATGAACAAAGCGTAATTCATCCTTTTGTTTGAGTAATTCATTCTTATTTCTTCCTTGTAAGAGCAATTGAAAGCCGGCATCAGCGAGATGATAGGCCAATTCTTTTCCAATGCCGGAACTAGCTCCGCTTACGAAGGCAGCCGGCCCAAAAGATTTTAATAAATCCTTTTTTTGCGGGGTACTGAGTTTATTCATGGTTTTTTGATTCAACAATGTGTTTGATGCCTTCCAACCATTCCTGATGCAAGCGCTCCAGTTTATTGGCCTGAAAAGTTTTTTCGAAAAAGGTGAGCCATCCTTTTTGCGCTTCTTCGGTAATGAGCATACACCCGGTGGCATCGGGAAGGATAAGCCAGGCATGATAGCCCTGAATATTGCCCCGGATAGATTCCCAGGCCAAACTTCTTCCGGGGGTAAATTCACGGATGGAACTGGTAAATTGGAGTCCCATGGTTTTCCATTTTAAGATGGATGAAGGCCCAAGATTTCCGGCCGTGTCCGCTTGCAGGATACTATCGACCCGCGCCCCGGAATAATAACTTTGCCATGTTTTGGCTGCAATCAGCACATTCCAGATTGATTGGGAGTCTGCATCAATATGAATGGCATTGTGCACAAAGAATTTACTTTGATCGGGCAGGTAAGGTTTTGGCCATTCGATTTTTTGAATAAAGGGTTTGCCGGCCTCCACGTGCTGTTTCACAGAATAACAGGCACTCAGGGCAATAAGCAAAATGAAAAGGAGGAAAGTTCTCATCTTTTTTTTCTTCAAAGTTGAGAGCAGGGTCCGCCTTAAATCGATAACAAATGTTTAGACTTTTGCCTCTTTTTTCAGTCGACTAAGATGGATGGGAGTAATTCCCAAATAAGAAGCAATCATATGCTGAGGCACACGTTGGTGAATATCTGGAAACACATGTTGAATGGCTTCGTACCTTTCTTTTGGAGTGCGCATATATTGATTTCGGATGCGGTTATCGTGGTAGATGAAATAGAATTCGGCTATCATCCTTCCCAATTTTTCTCCTTCCTGCAAATGGGTATAGCCCCACTCTATGGCAGCTCTTGGTAAAACAACCACTTCCAGATTTTCCATGGCTTCAAGCCGGTATACAGCGGGCTCATTTAAAATAAAATTGGAGTAATCGGCAATGAATTGACTTTCTGTTGCGAAATGAATGCTGTGTTCTTTTCCGGAATAATCATCCAGGCAAACCCGAATCAACCCGGAATGTATAAACAAAACCTCGTTTGGAATTTTTCCGACCGGCTGAAGGATGTAGCGTTTTTTATATTTCCGAATTTCCAACATCGAAGTAAAGCGGTGCATCTCTTCCTCTCGGAAAGTAATCAACTGACCGATTACTTTATGCAGATGATCTAAGGCCTCTTTCATCGCACTCTTTTTTGACCAAGATAACAGAGGGTTTTGATTTTAGTTTGTGCCGAATCTTATGATTTACCCTTCATACCGGTAATGCCCAATCAACCTATAGTTAAACAGCACATCCTCCATCACTTGTCCGCCGCCAATATTGTGGATGATTTGCCAGCGTTTGCCATCTGCCGACTTTCTATTGGCCACAATGCCAATATGAGTGATGCCTCCTCCCAGATCCCAACAGACAATATCGCCAGGATGGTAGTCATCTGCTGTATTTGAGACAGGCAAACTGCTGCCTTTTCGAGAGAAGAAAACCATCAGGTTTGGCACCCTGCGGTGGTCAATGTTTTTATCGGTGCTTTTGAGTCCCCAGTTCTTAGGGTAAAGATTGAAATGTGCCGTCATGTCTTCGTGCACCAATTTTTGCAGATCGATGCCCACTTTTCGGTAGGAACGAATCACCACGTCGGTACACACCCCTTTCCCAGCAGGAACATCACCATTTGGATAGGGAATGGAGAAATAGGATGGGTCGTAAATCACATGATCCAGAGTCAAGCTAAAGGCAGAATCCGCCAGGCGTGTATAAAAATCACTTTGCGCTTGAACCCAATGACTGAGAAAAAGAAAGGATAGGATAAGGAGACGATGCACATATGGATAACGATAATTGACCAATGCCTGGTATTATCGCCAGGGCATCGCATCAATAAGTTCGTTGTGAAACAGGCTTTCTTCCAGGAGTATTTGTTCTTCCTGGTTCCAAAGCACCGTCGCGCAAAGTACGTAAGAAGGTTCTTGTTTGTCCTTTGATTCCATAAATCCAATCTGGAACACTTCATATTCTTTGCCCTCGACCAAACGGTTTCCAATTGAATGAGCATTCATCTTCTGATCCAAATATCGGTTGGCCATTACCATAGGATTTTCACTGAATTGCAGGTATTCTTCTATGGCCTGTTCGGCAGTTTCCGGGGCTGTACTTTTATTGATGGGCGAGATATACCAGAACATTACCAGGCTAACAATGGCCCAAATAAGAATGAATAGTTTTCGCATGCGAATGATTCACACGTATCACAAAGCTTCAACGTACTTTTTGAAATTGTCCAGTATGGCCTGCCAGCCTTGTTGTTGCATTTCAATCGGGTTCTGAGCTTCTGCATCAAAAGTTTCAGTCACTTTGGTTGAATCATCCCTGGCTTCGAACTGAATTTCAACCCGACGTCCATCGCCCAGTACATATACAATTTTGGAATGATCATCTACTTCGAGATAGGTGCCACCAAAATCAAAACCAATGCTCCCATCCACCGCTTCCATTCTGGACTTGAGCAGGCCACCCACACGGAGGTCATTTTCTGCAAAAGGACAATGCCAACTTGGGTGGGCAGAATTCCATTTGATGATACTTTCTGGTAGGTTCCAGTGGTGCCAAACTTCACTCACGGGTTTTTGGATTTGTGCGCTAACCGTAATTTTTGTCATATACGCAATTTATGAAATGGAGATTATTTCGCCTCAAACTCCGGGTTATAAATTAGACCAATCGCATTTCCCCAGGGATCCCGGACAGACGCCACCACGATATCTCCACCCACATGGGTGGGTTCTTCAATTGGCTTGGCTCCTAAGGAAATAAAATGCTGGTATTCCTTTTCCACATTATCCACGCCCCAATAGGTGATTGCGGGATGTCCTTTCACCTGCGTTTCTGTTTCCACAGGAATCAATCCCAGTTCATATCCTCCGACTGAATAGCCGGCGTAAAAAGATTCATTAAAATAGGGCTCCACTTGAAATGCACGGTTATACCAGGCAATGGCTTCCCTCAAATTAGGGACGGAATAGATGCAGGTACGGAGTCCGAGAATCATTCTCTAAAGATACAAAGCCTTCTTGAAACTCAGGGCAAATCTTTGGTTTTCTCCGATGAATTCAGAAAAAAGGTCTGATCTATGGAACCACATTTTACCCGGAACAAATTGACCTGATCCGGGAAGGATTCAGTTAGTGCATCGCATTGAATTCGCAAGGATTTTGGTGCAGAGGACAGCGAATCAATCTTCATATAAACGTAGAGCACGTCCTGATCCAGTTCATAACCCACATAGTCTGTCTCTATTTTGTGATGATCCAATTGAATTTGCAGATGATTGGAATAATAGTCAGAGATTTTCTTTCCCAGTAATTTGGAATCTTGCCGCTCGTCAATGCGTAGAGAGGCATCATCTGTTTGTAGCACCTTTTCCAGGTCATCGGTAAATACCTTGGCTGTAATCTCCAATGTTTGATGGCGGTAATCCAGGGTATAATGGCTCACATAAAACTTATGCAGACTGGCGGATGAGAGAAATACCAGGGTCAACAGAAGGATTCCCCAACTAATGAACTTTTTCAACATCACGGAGGATATAATTCATTTCGTAAATATCGGAACTGTTCAGCTCTAATCGGCCTTTGACTTCCAGTTTTGTATCGGTTTTAAACCGTTCGCTTTTGTCTTTGAATTTGAGAGATATGACAGATTCAGGTCCGGCACCACCGCAAAAGAAACAAGCACTGTAAGGAAAGGCGCTGAGAACATAGAAATTTTCATTATAGTCGACGGGAATCACATAGCCACTGATTTGCACTTCTTTGCCCGCCATTTTTTTAACCGATTCACCAAAACTCGGATAAAGCACATACATGCCTTCCTTTTTATCCCATTGTTTTTCAAACTTGACATCTGACAGGGTTTTCCAAGTGATTTGTTCGGGTTGTCCAAAGGGAAGAACAAAAAGAAAAAAGAGAAGAAGATTTCTTTTCATGAATACAAAAATAGGGGCCTTATTCGTTTTGCAATAAATCGGCCACAGAACTGCGAAATATACTCCGCAGGTTAAAAAGCAAAGGAAGTCCTGCGATGAGCAGAGGCATTCCCAGCAATAGCAGATCGAAAGAAGTGAAATGGGTTGCATTTAATGTATAGCTGCTGCCAAAAGCCAATGCATCGCTAAAGGTATGTAAAAGGACACGTGCCAACATTTCTCCAAATACAAAAGACAAAAGGCTGATAAAAGCAATTTCGTAGTACAGAAGGAGTAGAATTCGGCTTCTTGTATATCCGGTATAACGAAGAAGGGCCAATTCCTTTTTGCGGACTTTAAGTCCCATCCATACCTGGATAAGCATGCTCAAGGCTGCAAGCACAAATAGCCCGATTGCCAGATAGGCAATCACATCCGTTCCATTATTCAGCATAAATGCCAATCGGTTGATTTCAATGCTCGGTGCGGCTGCCTGTAAATTGCTGTTTTCATTGATGGCCCTTGGAATTTGAATAGCTGCCATTGGGTTCTTGTAGCGCAATAAGACGGCGGTAACTTCTTTTGCTGAATCAGCCAGGACTGCACCGTGTTTCTCATGGACGGCCCACACGGTTTCCAGAGCACATAATACCAATTGATCAATTACTGTTCCTTTGGGTTCCAATATGCCAACCACCCGGTATTGACCATGTTCCGCTTCGGCATCCATACTGCCGTGCTGTCCGCTAAATGTGCTTCCAATTTGCAGATGAGTTTGATGCGCAAGGGCAGCACCCAGAACAACATCTCCTGCTTGGTGCCAAACATTTCCCTCCGCAAGTTGAACTCCGTACCAGGAAAGAATGCCCGTATCGCTTCCAATAATTTTATACTGCTGGTAATAATCGCCATAAGCAAGAGGAATGGCTTGCCGTATCATGGGGTGATGCATCCAGCGTTTGGCTTCAATATAGGAAATATTGCCCGTTGGAGCATCGATATGGTAAAGCGAAGAAAGGATGATTTGCAGCGGACTACCTTTGGCACCGATAACCAGATCCGTTTGTGCCAGGTTAGCTTTTAATTTCTCTTCACTTTGGCGGGCAAATTCGTGAACCGCCCAGAGGATGCCAATGGAAATTGAGAATAAAAGCAGACTTAGCAGATGACTATTCCAGCGGTAGCGTAGGTTTTTCCATGCAATGTAAAGGAGTGTCATCTTTCGAGTCTCCTTTCAAAAAGGGCTTCACCCGGGCATCATGTGTGACTACAATGAGTGAGGCATTGAGTTTTTTGGCTTCATCCAGCAAAAGTTGAATCACCCGTTCGCAATGAATGTCATCCAGGCTGGAGCTCGGTTCATCGGCAAGAATTACCTGAGGTTTTCTCAACAAACAACGAAGGATGGCCAACCTTTGGCGTTCGCCCACACTCAGGTGCTGCGGCTTTTTATTCAATAGATGATGAAGTCCCAACGCTTTTGCTTTATTCTCCAGTGCCGGAATGTCTGGGGTACTCAGCATTAAATTTTCCCGCGCAGAAAGGGAGGGGATAAAAGCATGTTCCTGAAAGATGATGCCGATATGCTGGTTCCGGAATTGATCCAGCGCAGAACCCTTGAGCACATTCAATGCCCTTGTTCCGTAATAAATATTTCCTGTTTTTGGTTTGCGTATTCCGGAGAGCAATTGTAGCCAGGTGCTTTTTCCGGATCCGGAAGCTCCCAGAATCAGGAGATGCTCTCCTGCAACTAACTCAAATCCAGGAAAGTCCAGTGCAGTCCCGGAGGTGTATTCAAAGTGCAGAGGTTCTGATCGAAGCATATTTATGCAACTATGTTGCAAGTAAAAAAGAATGCAATTATCTTTGTTCCTTCAAAAATGCATCATCACGAGCACAATCCGAAATCCGATTTGTTGGGCATGATCAGTTCTGGTCTATGCCTGATTCATTGTCTTGCCGGACCTGTATTGGTCTTGTTGGGCTATGGATTTATAGAGCCTGACGGATGGCATATCTGGGATGTATTGTTTCTACTTGTTAGCGGATGGGCTGTGTATTCGGTAACCAAAGGTCACAGCATGAAATGGATCAAATGGGGATTACGAATTTCCATTTTGGTTTTATCCTTATCCATTTTCTTCAGTCACGAACTATTCCTATTCACGGTGCTTTCCTGGATGGCGGCAATATCCCTGGTAGTGTTCCACTTTTTTAATTTCCGGCATATACGTTCCTGTGCAATTGCTTGACAGGTTTCAGGTATCAGCTGTCTGATTTAAAGTAAATAGAGTTTTTAGAGTTTTTAGAGTTTTTAGAGGATTTAGAGTCTTTAGAGTTTTTGACTATTTGGACTTTTTAGAGGATTGCTTTTTTGAATGAACGTAAAACGGAAAACTTCACACCTAAAACTATCTGGAGTCTACCCGACGGGTCATTGAGCGTGTCGAAATGACCGGATATATAGAGACCCTGCACTTCTACAGGCTCAGTGACCGGGCAAAAAAATTTATCGCCTTTCGTCTTAAAACGAAAAACTTTCGCCCCAATCCAACCTCCTGTTATTTTTGTGCGTTATAGATTCAAACGCAAACGCAAAAACCATGACCAATATCTCCGACATAGAGCTGGTACAAGGCTGCGTAGACCAAAACAGGTTCTACCAGAAAAAATTGTACGAGCGCTTTGCACGTAAGATGTTGGGCGTATGCATGAGTTATTCCCGCGACACCTATGAAGCGGAAAATATTTTGCAGGAGTCGTTCATTAAAATATTTGAAAACATCAAAAGGTATCAGCCTACCGGAAGTCTGGAAGGCTGGATTCGCCGTATTGTGGTGAATACTGCAACCGACTACTACCGCAAGAAAAAGCGGATCAAATTTTCGGAAGTGAACCTGGAAGATGCCGAATACATGATTGGAGACCTCGATCTGGACAGCTTTGCCGTAAGAGATATTATCAAAGCCGTTCAGGAATTACCCGAAGGATCCAGAATGGTATTCACCTTGTACGCCATTGAGGGGTACACGCATAAGGAAATAGGAGAAACACTGGACATTTCGGTGGGAACATCGAAGAGCCAGTTTAGCAGAGCAAGAATGCTGCTGCAAGAGAAGTTAAAGAGAAATGAGCAACGAGAGTCTAAACGATTTTTATAACCAAAACCGCTTCAATAAGAAGTTGCGTGAACGGATCGATTCGTTTGAGCCTGAGCTGTCGGACAGCTTATGGGACCGTATTGAGCACGATTTGGTGAAAAAAGAAAATCGGAGCAAGCGTGCAGTTTGGATGGTATATGTGATGGGCGGCTTGCTGCTTTTGAGCGGATTGGGAATCTATCATCTGGCCAACGAGAACCAGAAATTGGCGGAGGCGATTAAAAACCAGGAAGAAGTCCTGCAACAGGAAATCTATACCACGCCGGAAGTACGGGTGGAAAGAGAACAATTCCCGGATGAAATCATTGCAGAAAATGGAGGAGCTTCGAATACAGCTCCAGCACTTTCGAATACGTTGACTATCGCTCCAAATGTAAGAAGCGGAAGAACAGAAGCATCGACCATTGGAATGAATCCTCATCCAAGCCAGCAGGCTCTGATTTCAGAAGAATTGGGCGAAGAAAATGCTGGAGAATTACTGGACGCCGAAGACAACGAAGAAGCGAATCAGGCATTGATGCCGTTAGCACCGAATGATAAATTAGAAAGCATAAACACGATAGCTTCTGCTCCTGTATCTGCATTTACAGTGCGTCCGACTCATCCCCACGCCAAATTTGTACAAGCCAGAAAAGGAAAGAATATTGTTCCCGGCAGAGTTCGTCCTTATGTAGGACTCACCAGCGAATTGGGTAGCAACAAACAATTGGTCAAAGGGCCCTATGCGGCGCGCTTTAATCACGAACATCCTTTTATGTACAACAGCAAAGGCCTGCAGTTCGGAGTGAAATTCAGAAACGGATTATTTGTTCAATCTGGATTAAGTTCCTCGGTTTCTGGCGCGAATTTGTGGTATGATTTTAAGGAGACTTTTAATGATACAGTTCCTGGGATTGCAGGCCCTGATAGTCTTGTTGCTGGTAAAACTCATGTGGTTAACAAACAGTTTTGGATAGATATTCCAGTGCAGTTAGGCTACATATATTCTTTGAATTCCAATTGGGCGTTAACTGGTCAGGCAGGAATTACCTATTCAATAATCAATGCCTATTCTGGTTTTGAACCTAACCAGGGTTTTTCTGGAATGGATCAGGCAGGGGAAGCCAGACCGCATCATCCCTTTAAAAATTATTGGAGCATGAGCGGAAGTGCAGGCATCGCGTACCAATTAGGTAATAATTGGATGATAGACCTGCAAGCACAGTACCGCAGGGGATTGCAGAACTTTAACGGCCAATCTTTGCCCAATCACCCCAACAGAACGAATGAGTTTTTGGGTGGCCGCTTGGGTATACGCTATATTATGCGCTAAAAAATTCGTAAACTATTTTAACCCGGATCCGAAAAATTCGGGTTTTTTTATGCCTGAAATTTCGTTGAACGTCTTTTTTTTATGGATGAAAAGCGCGACCTTCGATATATAGTTCCTATACTATGTATCAAAGAGTTAAACTCTTCCTTCTTGCATGCCTCACCGGAGGTTTGCTTCAGGCACAAACGGATCATTATTTTCCCGGTGTGTTGGAGGTGGCGATTTATACCAGCCATGATGCACAGGAAGTTTCATCATCTGCTCAATCCAGTTCAGGAACTCCTTTTGATGTGCTCGTTCAGAAATATAGCATCACGTATTTTGATGTAATGTACCCTGAGTCGCCCAACCTTCAGGAACTGTATCTCTTGAAATTTTCAGACCTGGAACATGTTCAGGATTTAATAGATGAATTGTATACGGTTCGGGGAATTAAAAATGTAGAACAGATTCCGGTTCCAACACTCACTGGAGCAATTCCGCCTGATCCGGGGGGAGCCAATATGTGGTATTTTTCGAAAATCAATCAGAGCGGATGGGAATACTGGAAAGATTTGGAAGGGAAAGGAAAGTCGATAAAAATTGCTATTGTGGATTGCGGGGTGAGATTGAGTCATGAAGATATTCGTGACATTGTTTACATCAATAAAAATGAAATTCCGGGAGATGGGATTGATAATGACGACAATGGTTATATTGATGACGTAAAAGGTTATGATGTAGCCGACAAAGACAATGATGCCAATCCTCCACTGAACAGAGTTACATCATCTTTCTTTTCTCATGGAACTAAGGTTGCGGGCCTATCATCAGCGTCTACCAATAACGGAGTTGGTATAGCTTCCCTTGGATTGAACACGCAAATCATTCCGGTGAAATGCATTCCGAATGATTCCCTGGACAATGTTTTATGGTATGCCTGGGATGGGATGCGCTTTGCAATGAATTCCGGAGCAGACATTATCAATTGTTCCTGGTCACAAAGATCGCTTACTTATGGCCAGCAATTACTGCTGGATGAAATCATGTCCAAAGGAATTATCATTGTTGCTTCTGCCGGAAATGAGGGTAGTACCGAAGATGCCTATCCCGCGGCATACAATGGTGTAATTGCGGTGGGCGCAACAACCAGCGACGATAAAGTATGGTCGAATTCCAACTTTGGCTCATATATCGATGTGATGGCACCGGGTGTCAATATTTTCACCACCACTGCGCAATCGGATAATTCTTACGGCTACGATAGCGGAACTTCTTTTGCTGCACCCATAGTTTCAGGATTTGTAGGCCTTCTGCTTTCTCAGGAAAATGACCCTGAAATGGCAGTGAAACTTTTAAAGCAAGGCTGTGACGATATAGATATCGAGAATCCGGATAAAATTGGTCAAATGGGGGCAGGCCGCATCAATATTGATAAAAGCCTGGAGCTTATGGCTTCAGGAATCAAACTGGGCTTATCGCCGGTACAAAACAAAGAGGTATCTGTCTATCCAAATCCAAATACCGGCATTATTCACTTTAGAACAGAGGCCGGAGTTCAGCAATTTTCAATCATCGATTTATCCGGAAGGGTGCTGGTTCAGCAGAATGTTCAAAATAACCATGCAGATATCAGTGGCTTCCAATTGAAAGGTTTGTACATCATCCAAATGCAAACCGAAGATGGCAGCGCTACTTCCCGTATCTATTTTCAATAGGAAGTTCGGGTATCAGATATCGGGTCTATCGTCTTAAGTCTTTCGTTTTTCGTCTTTGACCTGTCGTCTCCTTCATTCTCTTTTTCCTTATCTTCGCCCCATGAGTCAAAAACCGTCGATTCCGCAGGGTACAAGGGATTTCACTCCGCTCGAAATGGCGCGAAGGCGTTATATTTTTTCGACCGTGGAGCGGATATTTCGGGAGTTTGGATTTCAACAAATAGAAACACCTTCGCTTGAGAACCTGAGCACCCTTACCGGCAAGTATGGCGATGAAGGAGATACCCTTCTGTTTAAGGTATTGAACTCTGGCGATTTTCTTAAAAAAGCACCCGATATATTATTGGAGGAGAAAAACTCCAACCGACTCATTCCGCATATTGCCGACAGAGGATTGCGTTACGATTTAACAGTACCATTTGCCCGCTATGTGGTGATGCACCAGAACGAAATTACCTTTCCCTTTAAGCGGTATCAGATTCAACCTGTATGGCGCGCAGATCGCCCGCAAAAAGGACGTTACCGCGAATTCTATCAGTGCGATGTGGATATCGTTGGCTCCGATTCTCTCATCTATGAAGCAGAACTTCTTTGCATTTACGACCGAGTGTTTGCTGCTTTCAATCTTCCTGTGCAGATTCGGATCAATAACCGGAAAATCCTGGAGGGTATTGCCAATCAGTGCGGATTCAAAGAAAGCTTCCGGAGCTTTACAGTAATCATCGATAAGCTGGATAAAATTGGGGCGGATAAAGTGAAGGAAGAACTGGCTGCTCTCGGGGGAGACGCCAATGCGGCCATGCTCTTGCTGGAGAAGGGAGCTCTCGACAAAAACTATCTGTCCTCTCTGAAAGAAAGAATGCACGATGTAACCGGTCTGAAAGGATTAGCCGAATTAGAAGAAATGCTGCATTATCTTTCATCTTATCACGCTATAAACGAGGTTGTCTTCGATGGAACGCTGGCCAGAGGCCTGAATTATTATACCGGTACCATTTACGAAGTGGTGGCTTCTAATGTGCAGATGGGAAGTATCGGCGGTGGCGGACGATACGATGACCTCACCGGTATTTTTGGACTCAAAGGCGTTTCAGGAGTTGGTATATCATTTGGCGCCGACCGTATTTATGACGTGTTATTGGAGAGTGATTTGTTCCCGGACACTGTAGCAAATTCCACGCAGTTGCTGATTTGTCCGATGGAAGATTCAGCTCTAGGCAAAGCATTTGAATACGCCATGCAATGCCGAATGGCCGGAATTTCCAGCGAGGTTTATCCGCAGGCGGCCAAATTGAAGAAACAACTTACCTATGCCAACAATAACCAAATTGCCTATGCTGCAATTTTAGGAGAGCAAGAGTTGGCAGCCGGGAAAGTGGCGTTGAAAAACCTGCAAAGTGGCGAGCAGGAGATTGTAGATATAGAATCAGTTATCAAGAAAATTAAAGCATGACGAATCTTCGGATTGATATAACGAAAGAACTTTCACCTGCTGAGCTCTATCATGCAGTGCGGGAAGGGAGAAAAGCAGATTTGGCTGAGTCATCCAAGGAAGCCATTCTGAAGGTATACAACTACCTGCAGGAAAAGATCAACAAGAGCGAGAATGCCCATTATGGCATCAATACCGGATTCGGTTCTTTGTACAATACAGTAGTAGAAAAAGCCAAGCTGGCTGAACTGCAGTATAACCTGCTCATGTCGCATGCATGTGGCGCAGGAGATGAAGTGCCTGCGGAAATTGTTCGTTTGATGCTTTTGCTGAAAGCGCAGAGTTTGTCCTATGGCTATTCCGGTGTTCAACTTGCCACCGTAGAACGTTTGCTCCATTTTTACAATGAAGACTGTTTGCCGGTTGTTTACGAATTGGGTTCACTCGGTGCTTCTGGCGATTTGGCCCCTTTAGCGCATATGAGCCTTCCGTTAATTGGGATGGGAGAGGTCTTCCTAAAAGGAGAACGAATGAGTGGGGCTGAGGCACTTAAAAAGCTCGGATTGGAGCCTTTAAAATTAGGGGCTAAAGAAGGCCTGGCCCTGATAAACGGTACACAATTTATTTCTGCCTACTCGACCGCTTTAGTGTCGAGAGGAGAGGAATTGTTTCATGCGGCGGATTTGATTGCGGCCATGTCATGCGATGCATTTGATGCCCGCACCGACGCCTTCGACCTGAAGATTGGAAAGGTAAGACCTCATGCAGGTCACCTGGAAACCGCACTTGTCATGCAGAAATACCGTAAAGGCTCCGCCATTGCGGATGCAGACAAAGTGCATGTTCAGGATCCCTATAGTTATCGTTGCATTCCTCAGGTGCATGGGGCCAGTAAAGATGCATTGCGCCATGTGCAGGAAGTGATTAAAACAGAGATCAATGCGGTGACGGATAACCCCAATATTTTTGCGGATGAGGATCAGATCATCAGTGGCGGAAATTTCCATGCACAGCCTTTGGCATTGCCTCTGGATTACCTGGCAATGGCGATGTCGGAATTGGGTAATATTTCTGAAAGAAGACTCTATCTGATGGTATCCGGACAAAGAGGTTTGCCCGCGTTTCTAACACCAAACCCAGGTTTGCATTCGGGATTTATGATCGTCCAATATTTGTCGGCAGGAATCGTCAGTCAGAACAAACAACTTTGTACACCAGCTTCGGTAGATTCTATTGTTAGCAGCAACGGACAAGAGGATCATGTATCCATGGGAGCCAATGCTGCAACCAAATGTTTCCGGGTGATGAAGAACCTGGAACGCATCCTTGCATTGGAACTTATGACCGCTGCCCAGGCATTGGAATTCAGACGTCCGGCATTGAGCTCGGAACTGCTTGAGGCACTCCATGCTGATTTCCGGAAATCAGTGAGCAAGGTGGATGATGACGTAGAGATGCATTTGCATATCCGGGCTGCCGAATCCTTTGTTGGTTCATTGCGGGTCTGAGTGATTTCCTGTAGTTTGCAGGTATGAATTATCGTAGCTGCTTCAGAGGTTTTTCAGGTTTTCTCACATTTCTCTTTTTCCTCATCTTCCATTCGGATTTGAACGCTCAGTCCAGGGAGTTTCAATATGGTCTCAATCTCGGTGTATCACTAACGCAGATAGATGGAGACAACCTCAGTGGATACGATAAGTTTGGTCCACATGTCGGGGTGTTCGTAGAACGCCAGTTGAAGAAAAAATTTGGACTGAGAGCAGAGTTTCTTTTCACGGTAAAAGGAGCAAAGAATTACGTCGACAAAAACAATATCACAGATCCCCTGAAGGCAGCACTCTATTATATGGAGGTGCCGATTATTGCTACCTATTCAATTAAGAAATTGAAGATTGAAGCAGGCCCTTCATTCGGTGTGTTAATGTGGGCCTATAACAGCAATAATTCAGGGAATTTCTTGACCAATACGCGGGATTACAATCGGATGGAATGGGCAATGCATTGGGGCGGCAGCTATTTGGTGAAGAAGAACTTAACCGTCTACGCCCGATTTAGTTATTCTGTGTTAAATATCGACGGTGGGCCACATGGTCGTTTGCTGTCCTCCCCCAGACTCCGCACGGGCTATTACAATAATGTGTTGAGCTTCGGTATTCGTCGGTATTTTGGAACCTAGTGTTGTCTCTTTGAAGAAAAGAATCTTTATTTGCAACAATGTTGCGTTTAAGGATTCTCATACTCTTCAGTTTTTTTAATCTTCTGTCTTTTGGACAGAAGGCCCGGGAATATGCACTAAGTGGTGTTGTTCATGGTTCAGATGATAGCCCATTATCGGGAGCGAGTGTCTACCTGCATGAAACGCTATCCGGAGCACTCACCAACGATTCTGGTCGATTCCAGATCACTGGAATAAAACCAGGGATTTATCATCTGCATGTGAGTTACGTTGGCTATCATGGGTTCAGTAAGTCTATCCAGATTAACGATAGCACACCTTTTCAGGATATCCTCCTTGAAAAATCGAATTTAGAACTGCATGAAGCCGTAGTGGAACAAAACGCTTTGAAGCTTGATCCTTCGCAATTACCATTGTCCATCACTGTTTTAGGAGAGGATCAATTAAAGAACAACCCTTCTCAAACATTGGCCGGAGCCTTGGCGCAGGTTCCAGGAGTGAATAGCATTCAAACGGGTATCGGAGTGGGGAAGCCCGTGATTCGGGGATTGACAGGGAATCGAATTGCGGTGCTTGAAAATGGGGTGAAGCAGCAAGGCCAGCAATGGGGAGGAGATCATGGTTTGGAGATCGACCCGCTCAATGCAGAAAGGGTAGAGGTGATTAAAGGTCCGGCCTCGCTATTGTATGGCTCGGATGGAATTGGTGGAATCATTCATCTTAAGCAACCGCTTATCCCAATTAGCGGCCAGCACGAGGTAAAACTAAACCTGCTTGGCCGAAGCGTGAATCAATCTTTTGGAAGCAGTTTGTCGGCCAAAGGCAATCAAAACGGCTGGGTTTACCGCTTTCGTTTTACCACTCAGGATTATGGCGATTATTCTCTGCCAGCCGATAGTTTTGGTTTGGGAAACTCCCGCTATCCTGTCTATCAACAAAAACTGAAAAATACCGCTGGCAAAGAGCGGCATTTAGCTCTTCAACTGGGCCTGCATCGAAGCTGGGGCTATACCCGAATATCTTACAGTCGCTTTGACCAAAGAATAGGCATTTTCCCGGGAGCAGATGGAGAAACGGATTCAATACTGTTGGCTCCAGACGCGTCGATACGGAATATTGGATTGCCTAATCAAAGCATACTTCACCATAAACTGATTAGTAATACCAATATTCACCTGGGTAAAAACTGGTTGGAAATTGATGCGGGATACCAATACAATATTCGGACAGAAAATGCGGTGCCAGAAGATAGCACGGCGAGCCTTGAAGCAGGGAATGCAGCACATGTATTGCGATTACAAACCTGGAGTTTACAGTCGAGGTATCATCAAAAGATCAAGAAAGGAACCCGAAGCTTTGGTCTGTCAATGTCTCACCAAAATAATTCGATTGGAGGATATGAATTCCTGATGCCTGCGTTCCAATCTTTTCAGGCGGGAATATTTGCATTCCAGAACAAACAAATGAGTAATCGAAGCAATCTAAGCATGGGACTTCGCTACGATTGGGCATATCTGCATATTCAATCTTTTGAGGAGCATTCCGTAGTGAATGGTGTTCCTGAAGTCTCCGTTCTGGCCGCAGAGAATAAGAGGAATTTTTCCAACTTCAGCGGTGCCATTGGCTGGACACATAAAGTCAATGCCTTTGCTTTGTTTAAGCTGAATCTTGGAAAGAGTTTCCGCATTCCAAATACACAGGAACTGAGTGTTAATGGCGTTCATGAAGGGACCTTCCGGTATGAACAGGGCAATGGGAACCTAAATCCCGAGCAAGCCTGGCAGCTGGATTTGGGCTACGAGATGGAAAAAACCAATTGGTTTGTTTCCCTGACACCATTCATGAATTACTTTTCCAATTTCATCTATCTCCAACCCAGTCATGATCCTTCTCCAATTCCCAAGGCCGGTTATATCTACCGCTATCAGCAAGGCAGAACCTTCATGAGCGGAGGGGAATTGAGCGCTGAATATCATCCTTTAAAACAGCTTCATCTGGAAATGGGAATGGAATACGTATACGCACAAAATCTGAGTGCAGACCGACCCCTACCTATGATTCCTCCCTTTCAACTGAAAACGGCAGTAGAATGGAATTATACCCCTAAATCGAGTTTTTGGGGCACTTCATTTCTGCGTGTTGACTGGCAAAGAGCAAGTGCACAAAACAGAACCGAGCTCTATGAATTAAAGACACCTGCCTACCAATTGATTCATCTCGGAATGGGCAGCAAACTCCGTTTCAAAAAGAATTACGAAATGGAGATTTCACTCCAATGCCAGAATTTGTTGAACACATTCTATCTGAATAATCTGGCGCTTTGGAGAAACTTAAATATTCCCCAGCCAGGTCGGAATATTCAACTGAGAATGGGCCTTCCTTTATGGCAAAAAAAAGGCGCTCAAATTTGAGCGCCTCGGATTATTTTATTTAATCCCCATCTTCTTTCGGATAGAAGAAGGAATCGCATCTTTATGCAGCATAATGCCAGTAGATTTATAAAGAACATAAGCTTCTGAAGCATACAGATAGCCATCGCAATCATTGCTTTTGGTGCCCCAGGAGTTTTTCACTTTGTAATAAAGTGTTCCGTTTTGATCTTTTACGATGCCCGTAATATGCATCCCATGATCATCTTGTGTTTCGTAGTTGTCAAAAGCGACTTGACGGTTTTCCTGTGTGATGGTCATCTGTACAACCGGATAATCCGTCAAACTGTCGATTAGGCTTTTGCTTGGACGGTATTCCCAACCATTTTGAGGAACAATGGCGACCCCATTTTTCCAGTTAAAACCGTATTCACTTACGTCCGCCGCCCAGGCAAAAGTGTACCCTTTGTCGATCGAGTAATTCATGATGTCTCTAAAATCCGCCAGGGGTACGTTGTAAACACTTTGGGCCGCCCAGTTATCCGGCACTTCCAATACAAACTGGCTATAGAATGGATGATGTGAGAAGCTCGTCAGAACGATGTAATCATCTGGATTGATTTTTAAAGACTCCATGTATGTTTTTGGAGTATAAGAGCTGCCTTCTGTTTCAAATTTTTCAGGTAAGGCACCTAAATAACTGTCGAGAGATGCCGTATAAGCATCCTTCCAAACAGGGCTTAATTTTCCATTTTTATTCGCAATTACTGCGTCAACGATCGATTTTAAAACATTGTCCATCTCCCAATGAATATGGTTTTCCGGGTCGACCAGTTTTCCGGGATAGGCGGATTCAGGAACCATTCCGTAATTCTTCATTACATAAAGCGCATCGGGAAACCCTCCGCCGGCGGCAAAGGTTCCGTTTCCGTGCATGCGCACATAACGGTCGGCTTTATCGCGGTAAATATGGTTGACCACAAACATCTCGGAAAGGTTGACTCTCTTCTCGCTTATCCGCAGGATTTCCGATTCGAAAAATGAAAGGGAAGAGAAACTCCAGCAGGTGGAACTGCGGTATTGATTGGCAACTTCAGTTTTGTCTAAATCTTTTACTACGGTGAATTCAATATGTCCACCTTCTTTGTTTTTAAATGTTTGCGCTCCGGATGGAAGACTGTGCAGCAGGGCAGCAACTCCGAAGATCCCGGTAATAATTTTATTCATCATGCTTCAAATTTGGCCGAATATAGCCCTGTATTTGACCAGAAGCAAATGAGATGTGTATGTGATTTTGATTCGAAAATCCAGATTGCTTTGCATTCAAACGGACTGTTCGTTATTCGATTAATCTCTCATTTAATTCATTCCTTTTTTTAGAAAAAAGAAAGAAAAAAATCGCGCTTGCTTCCTCCATGATCCGCTAAGCCTTCCTCCGCTATCCCGCACCTGCGGGACAGACACTCCGTCAGGCGGCGGGTGCCCTCCCGATAAATTTCGGATCGGAAGCCAGGCGCCTATTGCTGACGCCAGCGTAAAATAACATCTCAAGCTGCATGAAATAGGTAAGCTTCGTGCGGCCTTGAATTTTTTGGTTCTCGTATGTTTGGCTGCAGTGAGTTTCTTTGGAGAAACAGGGCAGTGAGAATGGGAGAAGCATTTTGGTTCAAGCAAAAAGAATTATTGATGAAGAGAAGGGAGCAATGGGTGAGTTATCTGATTATTTAATGGAAAATAATCGTCATATCAGAAAACTGTACCTACAAAATGGAATTAAAGGGGATCTTTTTGTGAATTTAAATGGCACAAAATCAAACACTTAATTTATTCTATAAATATTCATGCAGCGATTCTACAACCTTATGCGTTGCGGTTCGCGTTTATATAATAGTTTTTAACCCCAAATAACTTATTGAAAGATAGCCTCTTAGGCTAAATGAAATTCGTATGCGGTGCACTGCAGGGGGACTTTTTGTTGAACCACCCAAGACCAGTTCAAGGGCTCAAAAGTTATTGCTATGCACAAGATTATTTACATTATCGTTTTCCTGGGTTCTACGCTGATCGCCCAGGCTCAAAATTCCGCTGAAATAAAAGGCGTTGTCAAGGATTCCACCACTAATGAGACCCTTATTGGCGCCACTGTGGTGCTGAAAAATGGAGACGTCATGATTACCGGAGTAACCACTGGTAGCGATGGAACCTATTACTTAAGTGGTATTTCTCCGGGTTACTATATTCTTGAAGTTTCCTATTCCGGATATGGTAAACAACAGCGCAGCATTCGTGCGAAAGGTGGGGAAGTAAATTACATTAATTTCCGATTGGGAATGTCCACAAATATTTTGATTACCATTGATGTGGGAGTGAAAAATGATTTGGATACCGCCATCAAAATAGAAGACGTAGGTCCTCCGGTCATTGGTAACGATGTGCTTAAACATATGCCTACCAGAGCTCTGCCCGATTTAATAAATACCTTACCTGCAACAAGTAAAACACCAAATGGACTGAGCATTAAAGGGGCCAGGCCAAGTGCTACGGGTTACTACCTTGGTACTATGCCGCTTATTGCCCGCATCAATTTTTCTCCGCGTTCATTGGCTCAAATCGGAGTGATGTTGGGAGGTGTGGCACCGGAATACGGCGATTTTGTGGGAGGTGCCGTTGTACAAAGTTTGATAGCAGTGCAAACCAGAAAATATTTTTCGGCAGAAGCAATCAGCTCCAGTTTGTTTGATAAATACCATTACAGTCAGTTTGATTTGAATTTTGGCGGACCGCTCATCATGAAACGGGTGAAAAATAAGGATTACAACCGCATGGTTTTGGGCTTTCATATGGATTTCAACCTCTTGTACCAGCACGACCCCAACCCGAGTGCAATTGGTATATACCAGCTCAACCCGAATAAATTAAAGGAGATTCAGGAAACCCCGATTCAGGTTTCTCCAAATGGAAGTGGTTTTGTGAAATCTGCTGAGTTTTTAACAGCCAGGGATTTTCAAAAAGTCAAAGCAAAAAGCAATGCAGACCAAAGCAATCTGACCTGGCTAAACAAATTGGAATATCGTCCAAAGACAAATATCAGTATAGAAGCGGCTGCCGTAGTGAACCGCACGGCTTCAAAAATTGCCCCCTATTCCAGTCAGCTGCTGAATGCTCAATCAAATCCTTTGAACACGCAATGGACTGGCATTGCGTACCTCAATATGGAACATAACCTGCTCACCAATTTTACCGAAGAGCAACAAAAAAGAAATCAGCTTCGTCGCATGAAGTATTCTGTATCTCTTCAATACCAAAGTATTTGGAACAAAACAGAAGATCAGAACTTGCAAGATGATTATTTCCGTTATGGCTATATTGGTAAGTTTACTGCATTCCGTGCACCGGTCTATAAATATGTCGACAATGGTTCATCCGGGGCCTACCGTGTCATTGAAAATGGAGATACAGTCTGGGTGAAGAATTATTATGAGCTGCAAGGCTATTCGGATACGCTCGTCACGTTTGACCGTACCCATACCGCCAACCTAATTCTGGCAAACTACGCAAGTACTTATTTCAATTTATCTCCCAAGGTTCAATCTCTGAACCAGATTGCATCAGATGGAGGTGCATTTCTCAACGGCAAAAACCCAACAGGGATTTATTCGAATATGTGGACCAGTCCCGGTACCCAATTGGTTGGTTCATCTATCAATTCGGGAGTTTCAAAATCGCAAACCCAGCAATTCAGTATGAGTGTTCAGGGTGAGATTAGCAAAGGAATACATACCGCAAAAATTGGAATGTACCTTGAACAAAGAAGCTACCGTGCCTATTCTGTGAATGCCATGAATCTTTGGACAATGATGTTTCAAAGTGCCAACCAGGGGCTCGAATTAGACAAGGATCATCCCATTTTACATCAGGATGCCAATGGCGTTTTCAGCGATTCAATTTCCTACAATTTAGCATTCAATCAAAACGTGAGCAATTTTGCAAAAAATCTCCGTCAGGCACTCATAGATAGAGGGTATAAGGATGCAAACGGCAATTTAATTACGCCGAATTCCTATGTGAATGTGCACGAATTGAATCCTGCAGATTTATCACTCAAATTATTCAATGCAGATGAGCTTTTGGGAACCGGGGGCTCCAATCAGTATGTGAGCTATTATGGTTACGATTATTTGGGAAGAAGAACGGGAAAATATTTTGGGGTCAATGATTTTCTGAATAACCCGGGCCAAAGGAATATTGGTGCATTTCGTCCGCTCTACGCAGCAGTGTATGCCCAGGATTATATCGAGATTGATCAGATGATACTTCGCTTGGGTCTTCGGGTAGAACGCTTCGATGCCAATACCCAGGTACTCAAAGACCCATACTCACTCTATCCCGTGCGCACTGCTTCTGAGGTGAAAGAACTCAATGGCAATCCGGTGGTGCATCCTTCCGGAATCGGATCCGATTATTCCGTGTATGTGAACGACATGAAAAATCCTACTCAGATTGTGGGTTACCGGGATGGAAACCATTGGTTCAATGCCGACGGTATTGCAATATCCGACCCAAGTTTGTTGGCTCAAAAAACGAGCAGTGGAACCATTCAACCTTACCTGGAAAATACCAACAATCTAAGTCTTGGCACTGCTTCTTTCCGGGATTATCAAGCCAAAATCATGGTGCTTCCAAGGTTTTCTGTGGAATTTCCAATAAGCTCCACTGCACGTTTCTTCGCCTACTATGATATGTTAGCCCAACGTCCGAGCAATGTTTTTACACCCATCGATGATTATTATTTTCTGCGTTACAACCCAACCAAAGTCCTGAATAATCCGGCTCTTAAGCCCCAACTGACTACCGATTATGAAATTGGATTCCGTCAGGTTTTGAATACTTCCTCGGCTTTGAGTCTGGTGGCCAGTTACCGTGAACAAAGGAATATGATTCAATTGGTTCGCTATTATCAGGCCTTTCCGGTTTCCTATATTTCTTATGGGAATATCGACTTGTCGACAGTAAAATCCATTCGAGCCGAATACCAGCTTCGTCGCAAACACTTTTATCTGAATTCAAGCTATACCTTCCAGATAGCAGATGGAACCGGTTCTGGCACTGGTTCTCAGTCAGGATTGATTTCTGCCGGACAACCAAATTTGAGAAACTTGTTCCCATTGTCATTCGACACGCGTCATAATATCAAGCTGACCTATTTCCACAATTTTGGAGAAGGAAGAGACTACGAAGGACCAGTAGTGGCCGGAAAACCCATTTTCGAAAATGCAGGCATTGGTCTTACGCTCAACGCCTTTTCAGGAACTCCGTTTACATCCAATGTGATCGCCACACCAGATGCGCAGTCAGGTATTGCGCTGAGAAGCCCGATTCACGGTACCCCGAATGGCTCGCGTTTGCCCTGGTCTTTGAATAACAATATCAATCTGTATAAAAACTTCCCGGTGGTTCTTGGAAAAAAAGATGGAAAACTGATACGAGCTAATTTCACTGTCACCATGTGGATTGAAAATTTCCTCAACGTGAAAAATGTGGTATCCGTGCATCCTTATTCCGGATCTGCTTCCACTGATGGGTACTTGAATTCTGCCAATGGTCGCCAGGCGATTGAGTCTGCAGGCAGCGCTCAGAGCTTTGTTGACTTATACAATGCAAGACTTGCTAACCCTGATTACTATAGTCTCCCGAGAAGAACCCGGTTAAGCCTGCTGCTTACTTTCTGATTAAATTTAACCGGAAATTCGAAAACCGCCAGCAATGGCGGTTTTTTTCTGTGAAAAAGGCAACTTAATTAGCGTAATTGAAGTCTATAACCATAAATCCCTGCTTGAAAAAACCGATAATCCTTCTTTGCCTGTTTCTGTTTGCTGCACTCAAACTGCACGCACAGTCATGCAGTATTCTATCGGATTCGGTTGTTTGCTTAAACGATTTCATTTCTTTTCAGGCTCAGGTTTCCGGGGGTCCCATTGCCAGTTATAAGTGGGATTTGGGCGATGGACAAAGCTCTACGCAGTCGAATCCATTTGTAAAGTATACCAAGGCAGGGATGAAGTCAATACAAGTAACTCTGACCTTTACAAATGGAAGTACCTGTGTGGCCAAAGCCACCGTTCAGGCTCATCCATTGCCTGTTGCAAGTATGATGGTCGATCCGGTCAGTAATTATTGTTTGAGCAAAAACAGTGTATGCATAGATGATTTTTCGAGTCCTGGTGCCACTGGTTCGCCAATTGTAAAACGGGTTATACTATGGGGAGATGGGGATGCAGATATCTCATTCAATCCGGGTAGCGCAAAGAAAGTCTGCCACACATTTAACCGCGACGGTCAATATACCATCAATCTGGAAGTAACCGACAGCAAGGGCTGCATTAATCGTTCATCGGTGAGCGTCACTATATACAAAGATGTAAGAGCCCTATTTGGATACAATCTGTATGGGAACTGCGATACGGCGGCCTTGTGCATGTTCAACCTCACTCAAACAGATTCAACCAAAGTAAAATGGTATTGGGATTTCGGTAATGGCAAAAAAGACTCGGTGCATTGGTCTGGAGCATGTTTCAATTACTATGATTCTGGCTCTTTTTCCCCTAAGCTGATTATTCGATCCAACAATGGCTGTTTGGATTCCTTTCAACAAAATGGGCTGATCAATCTGGATCCGGTACACTTTGATGTGGTTAAGGATAAATACGATGACTGTGTAGGCTCTACCTGGACCTTTGAAGACAAAGGAGAGCCAAAGGAGCAGTATTACTGGTATTTCAGGGATTCCACGAATCAGATTGCCCTACCGTTGGGACAGGGAAATCCCTTTTCCGCCTCAGGATTTGACCCGGGGAAAAAGTATATCACGGTGACGGTTCACCGCGGAAATTGCATCAGTACCTTTGTCAAGGATTCCATTTTGGTCCACGGTCCGGTGGCTAAGGTGAACATTAAAAATAAATCCATCTGCATGAAAGGTGATACCACCTATTTCTGCGATGAAAGTAATTATGCGGCCACGGTCGGCATAAAGCGGTTTTGGGACTTTGGCGACAAATATTGCCCGGCATGCACCACCAATACAGCAGCAGGAATCAATGTGGGATTGAACTGCCGGTTTTCCGTCGATGTATCTCCCAAACACCTTTATCTTGTTGATACCTGTTATGGTCCGAAAATAACATTGACTGACACTGTTACAGGTTGCTCCTGGGAGGAAACCTACGGAGTCCAGGTCGGAGATATCAAACCGGAAACCATCACCCTGCAGTATTTTATTGACAAGGCATGCACGGGCAATGCCGTCGATCGAACCTTTTCGTTTGCCATGCAAGGGAATTGCTACAACTTCCAAATCAATCCCGACTCGGCGGCCGCACCGACATTTTTTCCCGGACTAACAACATGGAACTATCCGGCATTAAGTCAGCCAAGCGGATTTGTAACGGTTGGATTGGTATTGGAGTCGGGACCCGTCTCGCCCAGTACTTGTCTGGGCTATACCTTAGGTTCCGTTTGCCGGGATACTTTATGGTATCATAATTACATCCATATTATCAATGAGCCTTCACCCGGGTTTTCTTTGCAATCCAACCATGGATGTGCACCTTTTAAGGCGCAGGTGAGCCTCACAGATACTTCAGATACGACATTGGTCATGGCTGTCTGGACCTGGGGAGATGGAAGTATTGATACCATACATGTGATAAGCGGTAATTTGATTCAGCAGCAGTTTCAGCATACCTATTTGAAAAACGGAAAATATTCGGTTAAACTGGAATTAATCAATAACCGGGGCTGCTCGAAAGTAGCTTTCGAGGATCTTTCCGTTGGGCATAACAATGTCTTTACATTTAAAAAGGAACCCTGCATCAACGACTGCATTGTCTTCAATGATTCCACGCTATATTATGGGGATACTACCTATTATTGGTGCGATACCGCAAGGCTTCAGTCAGGAACCAAGGAGAAGATGTGGTGGACATTTTCCGATGGCGATTTCTTTACCCAAAGTCATCCGATCAAATGTTTTCGCGATACCGGATATTATACATTGCAGCTTGTAACCCTGGATAGTTCGGGCTGCTATGATACCAGCTACGCCAGCCTGGATATTGGCGGGATATTATCGGGAGTGCGGGGGAAGGACAAAATATTATGCTCGGAAATCGTCCAGTTTTTTGACTCAAGTGTTAATATCAATTCCAATTCGAACGAAGGAATTACGGGTTGGTATTGGGATTTTGGGGATGGATCAACTCCCAGCTATCTGCAAAATCCCTATCACTTTTATTCTGCTTTTGGAGAGTTTGATGTTCGTCTTGTAATTCAAACTTCAAGAAACTGTATCGACACTTTTGTGAAAAAAGTTTTTGTCGACGGGCCATTGCCTGCCTTTGAATTTGTGGAAGACTCCATCGGATGTGTTCCTTTTGAAGTGGAACTGAAAAATGTCTCTTCCCGCGTAAATAATTGGATTTGGTATCTGGGAGATTCGGCAAATACCACCTTGCCGACGAGGGCCGATTCAAATATTCGATTTCTTTATTCGAAACCGGGTACCTATTATATTCAATTATACGGTGCCGACAGCATTTACAATCCAGCAACCCAAAACAATCAGTTTTGCAGCTATATATATCCTGATACCTTGTTGCCTAAACAAATTGCCAGGAAAGTGATTGTTTTGCCCATCGAACCGGTTTCTTTTACCTGTCCTGACACGGTTTGTCGAAATTTACCCTTCCAGATTGAACATACGGGTTCTCCAAAATACTCCAGTTTCCTATGGGTTTATGATCATGGGTTAGACACTCTGTTAAGTTCAGCTCCCAAGGTCAAGTATTCCATCGGCGACACGGGATGGCACCATCTGGACTATTATCCAAGCTACATTCCAGGTGCAATGGACCGTGCTTGTTACGACAGCGCAAAGAAGAATGTTTTTGTCGTGTCGATTGCTTCGGAATTTGATTTTGACCCGCGCAGCACGCCTCTCGAAAAGTATTTTGATAATCTATCGAAGGGAGCTGATTATTACAGCTGGAATTTTGGTCAACCCAACTCAGGTGCCCGGAACAGATCGAATCAATTTGAACCCAGTCATCAGTATTTCCCGGACAAAGGCGACTTCACCATTTGCCTGATTGCCGCCAATAAATTTGGTTGCATTGATACCTTTTGCAAGGATATCAATCTGGACTATAAGACCCACATCACCATTCCCAATGTATTTACTCCGGGCAGCGCAGATGGAACGAATGATGTTTTTGAGATTGATATAGAAGGAGAGGTTGATTACCACCTGCGCATTTATAACCGTTGGGGCGAACTGGTCTTTGAATCGGATCAGGATGGCGAAGGAAAAGACGGAAACAACTGGGATGGCACCCTTTCAGGAGGAAGAGAAGCACCAGCGGGAGTCTATTATGTCATCTTCGACTATGGCTTCTATTACGCTGCTCCTGTACGATATAAAGGAACGCTCACATTGATTCGTTGATAATTGCCAGGGTGAATTTAGTGGAAGTCCTTACTTGCAATCTATCTTTGAAACAGGATGTGGCAGAAAATTAACCGTCATAAGTACCTGATTGTGTTCGGGGTCTTTGTCATCTGGATGATTTTTTTCGATCAAAATAATTTGATAGATCAATACCGCTTGCGTTCGCAATTGCATGACCTTAAATCTGAAAAGGCTTATTATATCCGTGAGATGGAAAAGGCGCAACAGGAATACGACGAGTTATTTACAAATCAGGAAAGCCTGGAAAAATTTGCCCGCGAGAAATACCTCATGAAAAAAGACAACGAGGATATCTTTGTGATTGTTCCGGAAAATTAGGAGTCAGGTACCGGAAATCCAGCGTCTGGAGTCTGGCATCTAATCCTTCTGAATCTTCAACTTACCTGATTTCCAGGCTTTGATGAACTGAGCCCATGCAAAAGGATTCATAAGATTGATTGGAACCATTTGACCTGTGTAGTAGTATTTGCCCGCTTCCTGGCGGAGGTAGTATTTACCGTTATCTTGGCCATCCATGCTCATCGCAAAAGCCATTTGACGGATTGTTTCAGGGTCTAAACTTTCAAGGGGATTTTCTTCCCCGGGCACTTCCAGGTTCACGAAATAATGCTCAAAAAGTTCCCGACTTATATAGGGTTTAACTATGGCCTCCGGAAGAAATAAGGTGTCCTGAGTCATAGGTTGAATCATAGTGTATTTCTGCCCGCTCAAATCCCATGGGATGGCATATCGAATGGTTCTGTACCCAACGGCGCTGAAGATGAGTGTATCCATTCTTTTTGCCACGATGGCAAAGAAACCTTCGTCGTTGGAAACAGTGCCCATCATGGTTCCAGCTATCCGGATATTTACGTCACTAACGGCCTGAAGACTGTCGGTGGTGATGAGGATTCCTGTAAATTGGATCAGTTCATTTCTTCTTTCCAGACTATCGCTCTGAGCGAAACAATGATTCCACGACAAAGCAGACCATGCAATCAATATAAACAGGCGGTAGGATTTTTTCATTCGCATAGGGTGTTCAAAAAGCATGCTAGGCCGGAAAAATTACTCCAAAGATAACGATTGCCGCAACAATTGCCGGGGAAGGTAGTTTGGTAAACATAAACAGAAGGAAGGTTACCACAAACACCCCCATGTTCATTGGTGAGGTTTCAACACCCTGAAAAAGCAACACGGCTGCCGCCAAAACCAAACCGGCAGATACCGCACTAATTCCATCAATGGCCTTTCGGATCAATGGCATTTTTTTCATTTCATCCCAAATAGGAAAAAGGAAAAATATCATCAATACTCCGGGTAAAAATATTCCCACTGTACCAATCAGGCAACCCAGCAATTGGCCACTGATTCCCCAATCGGCCATGGCCTGGCCATTGGCAAAGGTGGCAATGCTGAAAACCGGGCCAGGCACAGACTGCTGCAATCCGATTCCCAGAAGGAAATCATCGGCAGACATGTATTCTTTAAAGGTTACATATTGTTTGTACATCATCGGGATGAGAACATTTCCTCCACCAAACACGATGGAACCGTATTGGTATGAGTTCTCAAAAAGCAAGACGGGTTTACTCTTACTAATGTTACCGATAATGGCAGAAGCCATTAATATTCCGATGAAAAGTGAGAATATACGCCAGTTCGGTTTGATCTTGGCGCGGTAGGCCGGGAATTCACCCTGACTCGCCCGGTGAGAAGCAATTCCTCCTATGGTAAACAGAACCGGAAAAATCCAGGGAGAGCGGAATAGAATCGCCCCGGCCGTTCCCATGATATAAAGAATCACGTAGAGAGGCTTGCGTTTAATCATCAGAAAAACCTTCGCGGCTGCACCGGCAATAAAGGCCACCGCCATCGGGTGAATATAACTGAGAAAATGCATGGGGATATTCCGGGCACCGATCAAGTTCCAGGCAACGACAAAAAATGTCATTAAAAGTGTGGCCGGTAATATCCAAATCAACAAGGAGGTGAAAGCAAGCAATGGCCCACCAAGTTGAAATCCCAAACCGGTTATCATCTGTGTAGAGGTAGGCCCGGGAAGCATTTGGCAAAAGGAATGCAGCTCCAATAATTCTTCTTTACTCAGAAATTGCCGCTTTTTAACCAGATGTTTAATAATTGCATTTAAATGCGCGCCGGGACCACCAAAACCGGTGATGGAAATCAAAAAAATTTCCTTCAGGTAAATGAAGCGCTTAATTTGCGAGACAGAATACGATGGTACTGGCATTTCAGGGAATGGACAAATTTAAAATAAAGGGCATAAGCCTGTTTATTTTTTTCATAATTAGCGTGGGTATGCTTCATTCGTGTGATGAAGCACCAAAGCCGGCAGAAAAAGTGTATCTCGATACCTTGCTTTATTCACTGAAAGGGAATGAAAAGGCACTGAGTATCGATGAACAGTCTTTGGTGAAAAGAAAGGAAATTATACGCCAATATTGGTTGCCATCCATTCAGGATACCGTTCCGGATATTCATATGCGAATTGAAGATGATTTGCGTGGTATGCTGACGGCTTATGATTTTTATCTGAACAATTATCTTCTCTTTCAATCCAGCACCAAACTGCTGATGCAGGAATGCTCGGACTTTAAAAGGGCTACTGATGCGAATGAAATAAATCGTTCAGAATTCAAGGAAAAGTACCATAAACTGGAAACAAAAATTGAGCGAAACACCGATGAAATCGAAGTAATCGCCAAACCAGTCTATGATTTAGAACCAATGTGGCTGCGCTATGAACAGATGATGCGCATGCGCGGCATCCGAACAGAGTAAAGAGTCTGTTCGTCGAAATTTTGCTCTATAATCGTACAGAAGGCAACTTAAATCTGCTGTCGAACTTCAGGTTAATACGGCGAGAACGAAACGCCACTATCTAAACTTAAAATCACAGCACAATGAAAAAGTTGTTCTTACTCTCAATCCTGGCCTCAGGTCTTCTCCTCCTTAGCCAATGTCAAAAAGAAAATCCTCATGTTTGGAATAACCCTGTTCCTGCTGGTGGAGTTTCGACCGCATCCAAGTATTCTATTGAAAAAGGGAGCTCCATCACTATGGATGCCTTTGGAAGTATTCTGGACGAACAGGGTAATCCCATATCCGGTGTCAAGGTTACCCTTGGCTCCAGGGAATATTACAGCAATGCACAGGGTCAGGTAAAAATTTCACAGGGTTCGGCATTTAAAAATATTGCATATTTCAAAGCGGAAAAAGACGGTTACTTTGATGGAAGCAGGTCCTTCATCCCCCAAAATGGATTGAATCAGTTTCATATCATCATGATGCGGAAAGGGATTCCTCAGGTGTTTCAGGCCAATCAATCTGTAAAACTCATTCATGAAAATGCAACTATTGAGCTTGACGGATCCATAAGCGATGTATCTGGAAACCCCTATTCAGGGAAGGTCAATGCTTACGTTCGATACATAAATCCGGAAGATCCGGATATTTTAAAAATCATGCCAGGTGCTTTACGCGGTGCGGATGCAGACGGGGAAAAGTCATTGGAATCTTATGGCATGGTAGCCGTTGAGTTGGAGGGAGAAGGGGGGCAAAAATTGCAGCTGACTAAGAATCATCCCGCTACCATTACGGCTGTGGTTCCATCTTCTATGGTGCAAAAGGCACCCGAAACTATGCCGTTGTGGCATTTTGATGAAGTATACGGCATCTGGTCGCGAGAAGGGGAAGGCAAGCTGGTCAATGGCAAATATGTTGGAAAAGTAAGCCATTTCTCCGTCTGGAATTATGATTTCCCGAATTCAACAGGACGATTTTATGGGAAGTTGATTTTTACAGATGGGCAAACACTCCCGGGGGCATATATTGAATTTTATACGAATAACAGGCATTCAGCAGGTTGTCCGGATGAGTATGGCAATTATATAGCCCAGGTTCCTCAGAATATGGAAATGAATCTACATGTCCTCCTTTCCGGTGTAGAAGTTTATTCAACTAAAGTCAATTTGGGTTCAGCAGCTGAAAAGGAGATGAATATTAAGCTGCCTACAATTAATACAGTTTTGGTACATGGACAGGTTCTGGGCTGCAATGGCAAAAAAGTCACAGCGGGGTATGTTACAACCGGAAATAATATTTGTGCTCCAATTAATAATGGAGAATATTCTTTTCGAATTTTACATTCCATGAATACCATCATGAAATTATGGGCAATGTATTTACCCAGTGGAATATCTCAGACCCGCACAGTTGAATTCGATGGAAGTTCTCAAGTGGAAGTGCCTGCTTTTGGTTTGTGTCTTGGCAATGGCAATACAGACAATTTTGAGTTTTCATTTGACATGAATGGAAAGCATTATTCAATGGAAGGGGTCAAAGCAATGTTTGAAGAGGATAGTGTCATTACTTTTATTGGTGGAAAACAGGCCATGGATTATAGCACGGATCAGGAGTTTATTGCCGCTTTCGCTAAAAATGATACCTGGAATTCAAAGAATCAATTTCAATTGAACAACAGTAGCGGAAATTGGAACGGATTCATGAAACTGGATATTGGGAATGGAATTCTGATTGAATCTAAACTTGTTGATATCAATGTGATAAGCAGAAGTCCCTATTCTATAGAATTCTCGGGAACCTTTACTTATTACGATAAAACCATGCTGAATTGGGTGGATGTTACGCTATCCAATGGTAAAATTTTACAGAAATAATCAATCAATTCATAAGGAAAGAGCCGGCAGTACTCACACTGTTGGCTTTTTTGATGGATTATTATCGCGGGTTGTTGGTTCTTGCTCCTGAGAAAAAATGTAGTAAATTGTCCATATGAAAAGAGCCTGTTTCCTTGGAGTGCTGCTATGTTCCATTGTGTTCATCCATTCCTGCAAGAAAAAAGATACTGCGACACCTGATCCTGGTCCGACAACCTATGAGCTGGTGGAATTGACAACGAAATTCGGTACAATGACTATTTGGTTATACGAAGAAACTCCACTTCACAAAGCCAATTTCCTCAAACTTTCCAAAAACGGATTTTACGATGGAACTACCTTCCACCGATTGGTATCTCAGTTTGTAGCCCAGGGCGGTGATCCGAATTCCAAAGACAACGATCCAACCAATGATGGTTTTGGTGGTCCCGGATATACCATTCCTGCCGAAATCAAATCGGACTTACACCATGTAAGAGGTGCGATTGGAGCGGCCAGGGACAATAATCCGGCAAAAGAATCCAATGGTTCCCAATTCTATATCGTAGTAGCTAGCAACAGCAATACTGCTGGGTTGGATGGTAACTATACCGTATTTGGATATGTGATTGACAATATCGAAGCAACAGACCAGATGATGGCGGTACCATATGATAAAAACGGTAGACCTCTCACCGACATTCCAATGACGATGAAAGTTATATCCAAAACCAAAGAGGCGATAAAGGCTGATTACGGCTACGATATTCCTCAATAGGGATTATATAGAACATAAAAAAAGCCACTCTCGGGTGGCTTTTTTTGTTTATGTTCTGTGAATATTCTTAAAAACGCTCGAAGGCAGAGAAGAAGAAAGAAGCTTCAATCGCTGCGTTTTCATCGCTGTCGGATCCATGGATAGCATTGGCATCGATGGATTTCGCATACAGGCTACGAATGGTTCCGGTCTCAGCTTTGCTCGGGTCGGTTGCTCCAATCAATGTACGGAAATCAGCAACTGCATTCTCTTTCTCCAAAACAGCAGCGACAATCGGACCGGAAGTCATGAAGCTTACGAGGTCGTTAAAAAAAGGACGCTCGCGGTGAATGGCGTAAAATTCGCCTGCTTTTTCTGTACTCAAGTGGATGTACTTCATCGCACGGATTTGATATCCATTGCTGATAATCTGATCCAAAATTTTACCGATGTATCCGTTTTTTACGGCATCGGGTTTAATCATCGTGAAGGTGATATTCCCTGACATTACTTAAATTTTCGGCAAAACTATGATTTAAAATCCGATTTAGCGACATTTGCCGCCAATCATTCGACGCGGTTTTGCAGGATATCAAAGAACTTTTCCAACGCCTGGATCGACAGGCAAATTCCAAAATAGTTATTACCACACATCACAAGCCTGACGGAGATGCTTTGGGTTCTTCCCTTGCCCTCTGGAAATTTCTTCGTAATCAGGGATTTGACGTGCATGTGGTGAGCCCGACCGATTATGGAGTCCATCTGCAATGGATGCCCAATCAGGAACAGGTCATCAATTTTGAGATGGCATATAACCGTGCGAAAGAATTGGTGGAACAGGCTGATTTCATCTTTTGTCTTGACTTCAACGCGCTCCATCGAATCAATGAATTGGGCGATATCATCCGCAATTGCAAAGCGGAGAAAATCATGATTGATCACCATCAGGAACCGGAGGATTTTGATCAGTACCGCTATTGGACGACCCAAACCACTTCGACTGCTCAACTGGTGGAAGAAGTGATTGTGATGTGGAAAGGAGCGGAAGCAATTGACGCGGATATGGCTACTTGTCTGTATACCGGAATCATGACAGATACAGGATCATTTCGTTTCGACACGGTGACCCCGCATACCCATCGCACAGTAGCCGAATTAATTGAAAGGGGAGCCCAAAACTCCTTTATCCATCAAAAAGTATTTGACAATTTCTCCTACGATCGATTGCGTTTTATTGGTCATTGCCTCGCCAATAACCTCGAAATTATTCCGGAACTTAAAACAGCAGTTATGTCCGTGACCCGCGAAGAATTGCAGGAATACAAAATCCAAACCGGAGACACAGAAGGATTGGTCAATTACGGATTGAGTATTCGCGGAATCGAATTTTCGGCACTTTTTATTGATCGGACGAAACTGATTAAAATATCTTTCCGCGGCTCTGGTAAGTTTCCCTGCAATGAATTCTCCCGGGATAATTTTTCCGGAGGGGGGCATTTCAACGCGGCAGGCGGTCAATCTACCGAAACGTTGAAGGAAGCTGTTGAGCGATTTAAGCACATTCTTCCAAATTATAAAAAGTATCTTGCGGACGATTAAATATGAAAACAAATTATTTCAAAAGCGGACTGATCTTGGCCGCATTTTCAGCAATGACAATCATTGCCTGTTCCAACAACAGCCCCGCGAAAACGGGTGATGAAGAAAAAGAAAATATGACAGTATCAGATACAATTACCACCGAGTCTGGATTGAAAGTAATTTTTCATTCCCGTGGTGAAGGACAACAAGCAAAAGCAGGCGACTTAGTGGCAGTTCACTATGCCGGAACCCTGGAAGATGGAACTGAATTCGATAATTCCTTCAAAAGAGGAGAGCCGATCTCTTTCCCTTTGGGACAAGGATATGTTATTAAAGGATGGGACGAAGGCATTGCAATGATGCGGGTAGGCGATTCTGCCACCTTGATTATCCCTCCGACAATTGGCTATGGCGACCGCGATATGGGAACAATCCCGCCTAATTCAACCCTTCATTTTGAAGTGAAACTTGAAAATGTCAAAGAAGTGAAAAGTCCGGTTCCTTTTGACACGGAAGGAAAGAAAATCGAGCAAACCCCTTCGGGATTGCAATATATCGTTGTGGAGAAAAACGAAGACGGCGATCAGGCCTATGCCAACATGAATGTTGAAGTAGATTATACCCTCTACCTGGAAGATGGAAAAGTGATCGATTCAAGCATTCCAAGAGGAGAGCCTTTCAAATTTGTTTTGGGCACAGGACAAGTTATTCCGGGATGGGATGAAGGGATCCGTTTGATGCAGGTTGGCGATAAAATGCGTTTGATCGTGCCGGCTAAATTGGGTTATGGCGACCGTGGAGCTGGTGGAGTTATCCCTCCGGGTGCAACCCTCATATTCGACGTAGAACTGATCTCAGCTACTCGTTAATGAAAAGAAATGTGCTGATCACAGGTGGAGCCGGTTTTATCGGCTCCCATGTGGTGCGGCGTTTTGTGGAGCGGTATCCCGATTATACCATTTACAATCTCGACGCACTGACTTACGCGGGAAACTTGCGTAATCTGGAAGACATTGAATCTGCCCGGAATTATCAATTTATAAAAGCAGATATCAGAGATGGGGAAGCCATGCTCAATATCATGCAGGAAAATAAAATTGATAGTGTAATTCACCTGGCTGCGGAATCCCATGTCGACCGTTCAATCAGCAATCCCATGGCATTTGTGGAGACGAATGTCATAGGTACAGTGAACCTGCTCAACGCAGCCAAAACGGTTTGGAGGGAACAGATGGAAGGGAAACGCTTCTACCATGTATCCACCGACGAAGTATATGGCTCATTGGATGATGGCGGATTCTTTCTCGAGACAACGCCTTACGATCCGCAATCACCTTACAGTGCATCCAAGGCTTCTTCTGATCATTTTGTAAGGGCATATCGCAATACCTATGGGCTTCCGGTTGTTATTAGCAACTGTTCCAATAATTATGGTCCGAATCAGTTCCCAGAAAAGCTGATTCCGTTGGTGATAAATAATATACTGAACAACAAGGCCCTGCCGGTTTATGGGAAAGGAGAAAACATCCGCGATTGGCTGTTTGTAGTCGATCATGCCCGTGCAATCGACGATGTCTTCCATAAAGGTGCAGATGGAGAAACGTACAATATTGGTGGATTCAATGAATGGAAGAACATCGACATTGTTCATCTGGTATGCGCTATCATGGATAAAAAATTGGGACGTCCGGAAGGTACTTCTCAGAAATTGATTACGTATGTCACAGATCGAGCCGGTCACGATTTACGTTATGCCATCGATGCCAACAAAATCATGAAAGAATTGGGATGGGAACCCTCCCTGCAATTCGAGGAAGGCATCGACCAAACCATCGATTGGTATCTGGCCAATAAAGAATGGATGGATGAGGTTACAAGTGGTGCATACCAGGAGTATTATAGGGAGCATTATCAGTAGATGATGTAATGAGGAGATGAAGATGAGATTTAAGGTAGTTTCCATTTAGAACTCGTGTTGATCATGCTGATTATCGTTCCAATTAATTCTTCCTATTGACCTTTCAGGTAGTAATACTTCTCCAAATTAAGATGGCCGCATTTATTACTGAATTCAAGCCATATTTGCGTTTCTCCCGCCTCACTATCGGCATCGGAAAGTTTTGCAATTCAAGATTTTCACATCTCCTTTTTCTCCAGGCTTCTGTGATATGAGCAATAACTGATCGGGATAACCTTCGTATCTGATCAAATCAAGAGTATTTTTCTTCTGATGGACATTTTTCGTTTCATGAAAAATCTCTCTGCTCAATTCCATTGACTTTTGATAAACTTTTAATTCTCGATGTGATGTTGATCAAAGGCATATTGAAAATTCATGGAAATGGGGGGTATATATTTTATTGGTATTAATGAATTTGACTGAAATTCATCAATCTCCTTACCTCACGGCTTCAGCAACTCTTCACTAAATAACGTATACTTGAACTCAATTCCGACAACCAAAAATAAATGAAAGGCATCATTCTGGCCGGCGGTTCCGGCACCCGTCTCCATCCACTTACATTGGCTATGAGCAAACAGCTTATGCCGGTTTACGATAAACCGATGATCTATTACCCTCTATCGGTTTTGATGATGGCAGGTATCCGGGAGATATTAATCATTTCGACTCCGCATGATCTTCCACATTTTGAGCGCCTGCTTGGAGATGGTAAAAACCTCGGCTGCGAATTTACCTATGCTGAACAGGCTGTGCCCAATGGACTGGCTCAGGCATTTGTTATCGGCGAAAAGTTTATCGGCTCAGATAAAGTGGCTCTGATACTGGGTGATAATATTTTTTATGGGAGCGGACTGGCTCGCCTGCTACAGGAAAAAACCGACCCCACTGGTGGTGTGGTTTTCGCTTACCATGTAAGTGATCCTGAACGATACGGAGTGGTAGACTTTGACGCCCAGGGCAATGTGTTAAGCATTGAAGAGAAACCTGCCAATCCAAAATCATCTTATGCCGTTCCAGGACTATATTTCTACGACAACTCCGTTATTGAAATAGCTAAAAACCTCAAACCTTCGGCTCGCGGAGAATATGAGATTACCGATGTGAATAAAGAATTTCTGAAGCGTGGACAACTGCATGTTGGAGTAATGAACAGAGGGACTGCCTGGCTGGATACGGGTACTCATGCCTCTCTGATGCAAGCCGGACAATTCGTGCAGGTGATCGAAGAACGGCAGGGATTAAAGATAGGATGCATTGAGGAAGTGGCATACCGTATGGGCTTTATTAACGAAAAACAATTATTGGCCCTGGCAGAACCACTGAAAAAGAGCGGCTATGGCGTTTATCTGGAAAAATTGGTGAAGTAAATCCAATGAAATGGCGATCACTCATCGTTTGGGGCTTGCTGGGAATCGTTCTGATTTTCCTGGCTCAGAACAGACATTCCAGATCCGGTCGCTTTAATTACCAGAGTGAAATATTCAGCGATAAAGCGGGTTACCAGATTTATCTCAGCGCATTCGAATACGATTGGAATGCAAGGAATTTCAAGGATACAGCGCTGCTTCGTTTAAGTGGATATGGTTTCGAGGCCACAACGGAAGGTAAAATCCTGACCAAATACACCTATGGTACGGCCCTGGCCTACTCTCCCTTTTACCTGATTGGAAAAGGCCTGGAACCGAAGGACGAAAACTACCCGGGATTTTCTGTGATTCAAAACAGGATGATTAGCCTTGCAGCACCCATTTACCTGTTAATAGGTTTGATTTTTCTCTACCGTTTTCTGCGCTATACATACCGAAGAAACGTGTCAATATGGACACTCGTTTTGATTGGGCTGGGAACCAATGTACTGTACTACGGGGTTCAGGAAACGGGAATGTCGCATGTTTATTCATTTGCCTTGTTCACAGTTTATCTCTGGTTTTTGAGAAAGACAGAGTATCTTAAATCAGAGAAGAAGATGCATTTTTTTCTTTTGGGGATGATGATCGGATGGATGATTGCCATCAGACAGCTCAATATAGTTTTCCCATTGGTCTTCTTCTTCTTGGACCTTGATGCCGATTCTTTCAAACAAAGATGGAAGCGCTTGTTCCGCTTCAAGAATGGACTATTTGTTTTTCTGGGAGTCGCTCTCCTGATACTTCCTCAATTGGTCTATTGGAAATATGCTTCAGGGCATTGGATTAAGTACAGCTATGGAGAAGAAGGCTTTGATTTCCTTCATCCAAAAATACTCGCAGTCTGGTTCAGTCCATACAATGGTCTTTTTCTATACACACCATTGGTCTTCTTCATGCTGATTGGTGCCTGGATGATGCATAAAAACAAAGACTTGAATGGGCGGGTAATCTGGACCATCTTTCTGGGATTATCATTTTTATTCGCGTCCTGGTGGGCCTGGTGGTTCGGTTGTGCATTTGGAGCGCGAAGCTTTGTGGAGTACTATTCCCTGTTCTCCATGGGACTGGCTTTTCTGATTCAGTATATAATGGAAAAGAGAAACGTTCTTCGTCTGTTCATGATGGGAACGCTGATCATATGCGCGGCATACACCCTGAAGATGAGTTTTTCCGTTTCACCCTGCTACCCTGGAGAGAAGAATTGGGATTGGAAAGCTTTCCCTTCTGAATTGATGGCACCCATGCATTAAATACGGTCTGATCTGCGGACTTTTTCAATAGCTTTGTTCATCATGACTCAACTCAATACTTTTTTCAAAGAAATTTTTCAATATCAGCACCATTTCAATCAACTGCTTGCTGATTTCTTTATCGAACATGAAGACCGGCTCAGTGAACGCACTCCAAAGCTATTTTCTCATTGCATCAATGCCCACAGAGTTTGGAATGCGCGGATTCAGAAAGAGCCCACCGGAACCATTGATGAAGTACATTCTTATTTGCGAATCAAAGAGTTGGATAATGTCAATCTCCAAAACACTTTGAATATTCTGGATAAAAGCGATTTGAACGAGGTATTGACATATACCAATTTAAAAGGGGATCATTTTGAGAATTCGTTGCGCGATGTGCTCTTTCAGGTGGCAAATCACCATACCCATCATCGCGGACAATTGATTTCTGATATCAGGCAGCAGGGAATGGTGCCGCCAGCTACAGATTATATTCTGTATAAACGTTTCAAGTCATGAAAGACCTGTTCTCCGCTTCCGCAAAGGAATATTCCTTGTACCGTCCTGATTATCCGGATGAATTATATTCCTGGTTATTTCAACAGGTCAACGAATTTGAACTGGCCTGGGATTGCGGAACGGGAAGCGGACAGGTAGCCAAAAGACTGGCAGAAAAATTCAGAGAGGTAAAAGCCACAGATATTAGTCAAAACCAGCTGGACCATGCGGTTGAATTGAAGAATATCTCCTATTCCAAACAACCCGCGGAAAATGTTGATTTTCCGGCAATCTCATTTGATTTGATCACAGTCGCCCAGGCAGTGCATTGGTTTGATTTTGATGGATTTTATCATGAAGTAAAACGAACGGCCAAACCAATGGCATTATTGGCATTGATGGGGTATGGATTGATAGAAGCTAATTCAGGCAATGCATATCTGGATGGGCATTTAGGTGAAGTGATAGAAGTATTTTATTCCCGATTATTGGGTCCGTATTGGGACCCCGAAAGAAAATATATTGACGCCGGCTACAGAACCATTCCATTCCCATTTGAGCAAATGGAGACACCTGCTTTTTCCATTGAACGGAGCTGGAATCTGGAGGAGTTGATCGGGTTTTTTAGCAGCTGGTCTGCCTTAAAGAAATTCCAGATTGCAACAGGAACAGACCCATTGCCAGAGTTGGCAAGATCATTTCAGATGATATGGGGTGAACAGGAATATCAGAGCTTCCGATTTCCGGTCATATTGAGGGTAGGTCGAATTTGAGAAGGGGATAAAAAAAGCCACTCCGGCTAAACCAAGTGGCTTTTGTTATGATATGTCCTTTGAATCGCATCATCGATTCAGGGCGTAATTGCTTGAATTACTTCTTCTCAATCAAAATGGAAATTTTATTGAAGTCGGCAGCGGCATTAATTACCTTGGCAAACTCTTCATACTGCATGATCGGGTAGTTTAAATCGCTGTAGTATTCTTCGCAGGTGATGATGATTTTGTTTCCTTCATACTTATAACTGGATACGAAACCCATGGAATATTCACCAGCGGCATTCTTATATTGATGATTGATATTCAGTTTCTCCAGGCCTTTTGCCTGATATCCTTCCGGGATTTCAATTGTAATGTTGCGAACATACTTGTGAGCATAAGACAAATTGATTGGCTGCTGGCGAGGTTCCTCGCTGTACATTTCAGATTGGGCACCAATTAATTCTCCAACTTTAAGCAGTATTTTATCTCCGGCACTTTCTACATAATAGGAAGTTTTAAGTTTGGCATCTACTTCGAATGGATTATTGTATTCCTTTTGGTCGCTCAAATTAAAATTTTTCACATCGGTTATTTCTACTTCCGATTCAGTGGCCTCACCTTTAACAAACTCTTCAATAAAATCCTTGCGGTCTTCTTTATCGGAAGTGAAGTATGCCGAGCGCAATGTCATGTCGGCATAACCTTTCATGCTTCGTTGGTAATCGATCTCGCATGACAACATATCTGGAGTAAGCTTGACCGTTACCGTATGAATATCGGTGCTTTCTTCAACCGGATTTTTATGGATTTCCCTGATTTTCGTATTCACTTCATTTTTACCACTGTACTCAAGAGGAGTGCAGAACAAGGCTCCTTCGCCCAAAAAGTCAGAATTGATTCTTCCCAGACGGGAGAACATATTCAGCGGATCAAGAAATATCTCTTCTTTCGGAAAATAAAATAACACATCGGTGATATAATCCCAGGAATCGAATTCAGGGTCAAAACGACGCTTGGTCTTGTCGCAAGTCAGCACGATTTCATAGTCGATGCCCATTTGGAAGAAGCTATACATGTACAGTTTAAGCACATCGCGTTGAGAACCAAAATGCTGCTTCAAAACAGATTTGAGCTTTGCCTGCGATTTAATTCCGGGAAAACTGAGGACATTGGACTTAATCCAATGATCTAATTTGTATACCTTTTCAATGGTCTTGTCGTTTTCTTCAAATTTAGCTCCTTTGGAAATTTTCTTGAAGACCTTCCTTCCTTTGGCATAATCCTTCATAATTCCATCATAGAAGGTATTGCCCATGTCTTCGTATTTTGAGAATATATGCCCGTCGTCTACACGTTCATGGAGGGTATAATTAACCCGCATCCGATTGGCAGTCTGAAAAGTATATTTTTCATCTTGCAGGCCGGGAACATCTTTTTGATTGATATAGTATATGCGCCGGTAGCTTCCTATCTCTGATTTGTATTTCTCTAATCCATTGTAGGAATGTACTTTAAAGCGAAAATCTTTCGGAACATATAAGCGGAATTCGGCATTTCTCCGGGGTGCTTCATCTTGCAGGTATTCGAAATCGTTGAATTCAAAAGGCAATTTTTTCAGCATCAGTGTCTCGATCAAACAGCCCTTTTCAACCCCTTTCAATGCCAGTAACTTCATTTCTGTTTTCTCCAGCTCCACGGTCTTTAGCTCATCTTCGTAAGATTCAGAGATGAGGTTTCCATCTTTGTAAACACGTACAATCAGATTCTCAATCGATTTGACTGCATACAATGGGATATAAAGTTTATTGTTGTCCTCGATTGCATTGTCGTCATTTACATATTTCAGACTATGGTTAACCTGCCAGCGGAAAAATTCGTCTTTCTCCGGACGAATGACGTATTCCACATAGATGCGGTCGAAAATAAAGATGAGGTCTTTTTTGGCTTCAGTTGAATCGAGTTTGACTTCCGGAACAGCTGAGAGAACAGTGTAATCTCTTGCGGAAAAGTCGTCAAGCTGCGCCTGACTCATTGTCGTTGCGCCCAATAGGAAGAGCAGGATCAGGTAAATTCTATTCATGGGTTATGGTTTTACTTTTTCTAATACAATGACTTGGTTGTATGCCTTTAACAAAATGTCGATGGCCTCGTTATAATCTTTAAATTGATCGGGTGTGATAAGCAGCGTGTCAATGGCAATTTGATACTGAAAATACACTTTATTGTTTTCGTGTTTGTAAGAATAGGACACATTCACCTTGCCCGAATGATACTCTACATTTTCAGGTAAGCTGGAGGGTTTTAACCTGTAGCCTTCGGGGATGTCCAATACATAATATTCCAGATCGGTGTAGGTATAGTTTATCTCTTTTGGAATATTTCCTCGTTGGCTGGTGTCTATCTTTTCATCGAGGTAGGATTTTGATAACCACATATTGATGTACAGGTTATTGTCGATATCTTTCACATAGTCTGGAATATGCATGGTGTAATCAATTTTCAAAGGCTCATTTCGTTCTTCCAGATTGTGTACATCCATCTTATCAATCTTACATTTATTGTTTCCTTTCCGGTTCAGGTCTTCCAGCCTTTTGGTGCGGTCTTCATCCTTCATGTTCATCAAAGATTCAGTGATTCTGAATTTTTGCATTTTGTTGACTTGCACATGTCCCTTAGCCTTCAGCATTCCATTTTCAATCCACAAATTCATGGTGTCGGAATAAAGGTTTTCTGATGCCGGGATAACCGGAACCTGCACCAGGGAAAACGAGTCCGGATCAATGGCTACGAGTCCTTCTTTGCCCTGAATAAAATTAGTTGGGTAGCCATATTGATAATAGCCGGCTGTTCCATCCAGAAATATCCAACGCCCATGGCGGAAAACTGCCGCTATCATGTGGTTGTCGACCGATGGGGTTGGCAAATCTTCGTAGCGATAAGGAATGTCACGTGAACCTATCCATACCATATGCGAAGGAATATTTGCAGCATTCAGCATACATGTAATGATACTCGTTTTATCCTTACAGTCGCCATATCTGTTGGTGAAGATATCATTGGCCTGCCGAGGAACATATCCGCCCAATCCATCTTCAATCGCAATGTATTTAATATTGCTTTGGACCCAATAAAAGATGTTTTGGATCATGGAGTCGGTATTACTGTTCACTCTTTTCAAGCTGTCTACCACATTCTGAATGTCTGCCGAAGGTGCATGGTCGTTTACGTCTTTAATAAAACTGTAGTTGAAACGATAGAGATCGTTTAAATCGCCCAATACCGGAATAGATTGACCTTTGACGCTATACGACTTAATCCGAATATAGATATGAGGAATATAGTAGCGCGAGTTTGGCGCATCATTAAAGTATTTTCTGGCCGGCGCATCTTTAAGTTCCCATTGATAAATGGTTTTCCCTTTTTCCGTGGTTTGGGTAAAATTGACCAAACTTTTATCGCCAAATTGACTCCAGGCTATTTCGACGCCATCTTCAACTTCTACAGTTAACTTACTATCTAGAACAGCCCAGGACCCAGGCTGAAAATAATGACCGCCTAAAAATTGAGGGCGCGCATAATCGTAGGTATGTGTTTCCTCCGCATAGGTACCGGCCTTCAGGCTGGGAAAATAAAATTTTTTATGCCGGGTATCATCGTAGAAGACATAGCCCGAGTAATCCGAATAGTCTTCAAAATTTTTCACCTTGATCTTTTTATACTTTCCATTGCTCTGCAATACATAAGAGGCAGCAGAAATATCGGAAATGGTATAAAACCCCGGGGAATAACTCACTTCGTGTTCGCTGGAGATTCTGGCATTTTCTTCAAGGATCGTGAATCCAAGAGTCTGAGTGCTCTGAATAGATAATTCTCCTTTCGCAACCCCGATATGCATCAGGCGATCATTTTTAACAATCACGGCGTTTTCGCCTTCATGTGCAGCTTTTAAAGACTGAAAATCATATTGAGGCTGGGCCTGGGCCACCTGAATAGTGGAAAATAATAAAACTGTTGAATAAAATTTCAATATCAGACGCTTTACATTGGGAAGCGTTCGAAGGTATAAATAGGGATTCATAGGAATACTTGTCCTACAAATATATTCGGCAAGAGTTCCTATGCAAGGGACTCCCTCTCAGAAATGTTACTTAGCTGAGTTTTTTGTTTTAATTTTTGTTGGATTCGTCCACCACCAATCCGGAACCGGTTCGAATCCAATCATCCAACGCATAATAGTTGCTTTCATTTTTAAAAGCTTGGTATCCAGTTTTGTTGGGTTCCTTTGCCGGGGATTTGGAAGACAAACAGCGATGGAGACGGCTTCTGATTTATTCAATTTGACGGCTGGTTTTTTAAAATAATGCTGAGACGCAGCTTCAATTCCATAGATATGATCGCCCATCTCAATAATATTCAAATAAACTTCCATGATTCTTTTTTTGGTCCAAAAGGTCTCCACACAAACTGTCATTGGAACTTCCAATCCTTTTCTGATCCAGCTTCTCTGTGTTCCAAAGAATATATTTTTGGTGGTTTGCTGGGAAATGGTGCTTCGCCCTTTGGGTTTTCTTCCTTTGCTGATTGATTTTTCAATCGACTCCTGAATGGCTTCAAAATCGAATCCCAAGTGCCGGTTGAACTTGGGATCTTCTGCGGTAATCACCGCGATTACCATGTTCTTATTGATTTGGTCGAATGGAACCCAATCCTTTTCAATCGGTAAACCGCGCATCAGCATCAGCGGCGTGATTGGAACCGGCGCCACACGATAAAGAATGACAAAAAACAATGCGCTTTGAAACAAGAGCAGCAAGACTCGAAGAAATACTTCAGTCCAATGCTTCCATGCTGTAGGTCTTTTGCCTCTCATTTCTTTAAATTTGGCTAACTGCAAATCAACAACAGAAAACCTCATCTATGCAATACCGTCAATTAGGAAACACGGGGCTGCGCATTTCGGAAGTAAGTATGGGTACCTGGCTCACCTTTGGTACACATGTGGAACGCGATACTGCCATTGCCTGCTTTGATAAAGCCATTGAGCTTGGAATTAATTTCTTTGATACCGCCGACATGTACAACCGTGGAGAGGCGGAAAAGACCCTGGGTGAGTATTTGAAATTGATTCCAAGAGATCAGGTGATAATCGGCACCAAAGTGTTCGGACCAATGAGCGATCATTGGATGAACCAGGGCTTGAGTTTACGGCATATCCGCTCAGCTTGTGAGACTTCCTTGCAGCGCCTTCGCACAGATTATATTGATTTATACCAATGCCACCGATACGATTTAGATACCCCATTGGAAGAAACATGCTATGCCATGCATAACCTTGTGGAAAGGGGATATATTCTGCATTGGGGAGTGAGTCAATGGACTGCGGTGCAAATTTTACAGGCTATTCGCATTTGCGAAAAAAATGGATGGAGAAAACCGGTAAGCAATCAACCTATATATAATATGTTGAACCGCTCGTTGGAAGTGGATGTAATGGACGTCTGTCATGCAGAAGGCCTGGGTTTGGTTGTTTATTCCCCTTTAGCGCAGGGTCTGCTCACAGGAAAGTACAGTCGGGAGCATTCGCCGGAGAAGGGAAGAATGAACCATCCGACTGCGGGCAATTTCTTCCCCACAAAACGAATGACCGAAGAATATTTTAAGCAACAGGATGAACTAAAACTGGTCGCCTCAGATTTAGGCATAGGCATGGGAACGCTTGCACTGGCATGGATATTACATAAGAAACCTCTTACATCTGTAATTATGGGAGCGACCAGTCCGGAACAGGTGGAGCAAAATTGCGAGGCAAGCGGCATTGTTTTGGACGAAGAATTGATGGACAGGATTGAAAATATTCTGAATAATGCACCGGTGGATCAATACAGCGGGGCAAGAGTGGGATATGGGATAGTGAAAAGAGGATATTAATGCATTTAATTGGAGAACATGTGGTAGTGAGCGACCAGGCTTTAAACTACCTGAGAAACTACCTGGAGTCAAAAAATTATTCTGCCATTTTTGTTTTGGTAGATGAAAATACTGCAAAGTATTGCCTCCCGCACTTGGGGGATTTGGAAATGCACCTGATACAGATTGAATCCGGAGAAACGAACAAAAACCTGGATACCTGTACCCGCATTTGGGATGCTCTCTTCCGAGCCAAGGCCGATCGACATTCTGTTCTGATAAATCTCGGCGGCGGAGTAATTGGTGATATGGGAGGGTTTTGTGCCGCGACGTACAAAAGAGGAATCGATTGTATCCAGGCTCCAACGAGTCTTTTGGCCATGGTCGACGCTTCTGTGGGCGGAAAGAATGGGATAGATTACCGCGATTACAAAAACTTCATCGGACTCTATGTTGAACCGGCCATGGTTTTCATTCAGCCGAAGCTGTTGGATACGCTGCCAGAGCGTCAGTTTATGGCAGGTTATGCTGAAATGCTCAAGCATGGTTTGATTTCGGATGCTGCCTATTGGTCCGAGCTCAAAGAAGTAAATAAGCGTCGTTTAAAATTGCAGATTGAAAAATCGGTCGAGTTGAAACATTCCATTGTGGGGGAAGATCCCCACGAAAAAGGGAAAAGGAAATGGTTGAATTTCGGCCATACCATTGGCCATGCTATTGAGTCCTACTGTTTGGAAAATGGACGCGATTTCCTTCATGGGGAGGCGGTAGCTGCGGGTATGTATATGGAAGCGATCATCTCCGCAAAAACCGGACTTACCCACGAAGATATTTTGCAGGTGCGTGAAACCATTACAAAACTCTATCCCAAAGCACCGGTTCAAGCAAATGAAGCTCCCGAGATTTGGTCTTTTGTACTGGGCGATAAAAAAAATAAATCGGGACAGGTCAACTGCACCTTGCTGACTTCAATCGGACAAGCCATTTACGACATTCGGATTCATTTCCCCGAATTTCAGGAAGCCCTGAATATTTATCTCAGTTCCTGACAAAGCGGAATCGGTACGTTTCGGATCCATGTTGCACCTGTCCCATATAAATCCCTGCCGGGAGATCAGAGGTGTTCAGATGTATAATATTGTTTTCATAGTGGCTTTCCAGGTTTAGCCGCTTTCCTTGTCTGTCAAAGACCTCAATCTCTGCCTGACCGGCGTGGAATGTTAGTGCTACATTCAGGTCACTGGTGGCTGGATTCGGATATACCAGTAATTCATGCTGTACCATCTCATCGATTCCGGCAGCAGCATTCACATTCATCGAGATATTGTATAAGGTGTCGGGTTGCTGATAGGGAAAGGTTCCCCCAATATGCACATAGATTCTGATTGGGATGGTAAAAGGATAGGTACCTGAAGCATTCGCATCAATATCGCCATATATAAGTCCACAGGAAGTTTTTCCACCTGGCAAGGCACAGGAAGCCGGTGTGCACGAATAGGAAATCCCACCTGGAAGTCCGAATACATCCAGAACCTTGATGGAATCGATGTGGGCTGTAACCGTGGATCCACTAAATGTTACCTGTGTGTCTGATGCAATCCGGAATTGCACCGTTTGCTGGTAATGGGTTCCCGCTATCCCGTCGGGAAGATGTTTGGGATAGGTGCCCGGCGCAGTAATAGTACTGTCTGGGGTGCAAGATTGAGCAGCAAGGCTCATTTGAAAGCCAAGGATGATGAGCGCAAGTAATATTTTTTTCATAGAGCAAGTATATTGCATTCCAAAGTTCAACTATTTTGAGGAGACTCATTACATGGATGCTGGGTAGCTTTTCATTTTTTTGTGAAGCACAGGAAATGTCCCTTTCGGGTACAGTCCGCGATTCCCTGACTAAGGAGGAATTGCCCGGAGTATCCGTATATGCAGGAAATTTTGGAACAAGCACTGATGAACGGGGCCATTTCGTTTTGCTGGTTCCGGATACTACTCACTTTTTTCATCTGAGCTATATTGGCTACGAAGCGAAAAAAGTAGCAATAGGAAATAGCCGGACGTTTCAGATTTATTTACGTGAAACATCTCAATTTTTAGATCCAGTGGTGGTGAGTGCTGGAAAGCAGGGAGAAAAGGAATCGCAAACCACCGTGTCGATATCCACCATTCAGCCTTACCTGATTCAAAATAAAATAACCACCAATATTCAAAGTGCCTTGAACCAGGTTCCGGGTTTGACCAGCACCGACGGACAAGCAAATATCCGTTCCGGCAGTGGATGGAGTTACGGAACAGGTAGCAGGGTCAATGTTTTGGTAGATGATATGCCCATGCTGGCTGCAGGTACAGGTCAGGCTCTTTGGTCTTATTTCCCAATCGAAAATGTAAAACAGGTGGAAGTCATAAAGGGATCTTCCTCTGTGCTCTATGGCTCATCTGCATTGAATGGAGTCATCAATATCCGAACAGACTGGCCCGGAAACAAAGAAATTGTTTCGGCCTCACTCTATGCCGGGGTATATGATCGTCCGCCCAATGCGTCCTGGAAATGGAAACCGGCGTCAGAAACTTTTCTGACAAAAAGTGGCGGTCATGTTTTATATGGAAAGGGCAATGATCGATATCAGTATGTCTTCTCCATAAATGGATTGATAGATGAAGGATACCGGATGGGGGATCAGGACAAACGGCTACGCGTCAGCGGGAAAACACGCTTTTTTTCAAAAGATAAGAAATGGTCCTATGGTGTGAATGGAAATCTGCTCTATGGCAGAACGGGTAGCTTTCTGCTTTGGGAGAGCTATAAAATGGCATATACCAGTTTGGATTCACTATACGGACTGAATACTTCTCAGCGCATCAATCTGGATCCCTACCTTCAATACCATGGAAAAAATGCCGATCATTTTATTCAGAACAGGTGGTTCAATGTGGTGAATGCAATTGGTGAAGTCAAAGGCCAGCCGAACCAGAGCAATAAAACACAATCCATCTACACCGAATACAGGATGAAATGGAAGCTTTGGCAAAAGCAGGGCTTGCTGATTAACCTTGGATTGGTGAACATGTACGGAGAATCAAATGCGAGCATGTTTCAGGGCATCCGAACCCAGCAAAATCAAGCCGCTTACATACAGGCAGACTATAAAAAAGGAAGATGGAGCCTGTCTGCGGGTGTCCGCTACGAACATTATCGCCTGGAACAATACAAAGAAGGCAAACCGGTTGCAAAGGCCGGCGCAAATTACAGGCTTGCAAAAGCCACCTGGTTGCGTGCCTCATTCGGACAAGGGTACCGCTTTCCAGTGGTCTCGGAATCGTATATACGCACCAGCGCGGGACCGGTAACCATCTATCCAAATTCTGATTTAAAATCGGAATCAGGATATAGCGCGGAGCTTGGGATCAGACAGGGTTTTCGGAAAGGTGCCTGGCGCATGGTACTTGATTTGGCCGCATACCGAATGTATTTCCAAAACATGATGGAATTTACTTTTGCCCAATGGGGAACATTCAATGATCCTTTGTTCGGGCTTGGTTTTAAGTCGGTGAACATTGGTCCCTCACTGATCCAGGGCTTTGAAGTGACTTTAAGCGGTGAATGGAAATTCAAGCAGCATCATCTTAAATTTTTTGGAGGCTATACTTATTCAGACCCGGTAAATCTGGACCCTGATTATGTTTACGCCAATCCGCAGGGCATACCCTTTACCTACAAGAGCACAAGCTCCGATACCACCGGTAAGATTTTAAAATACCGCAACCGCCATTTGTTTAAGATGGATGTTCAGTGGGAAAACACCCGACTGGGTGCAGGTATTTCATACCGTTATGCCAGTCAGTACGAAGCCATCGACAATGCCTTTCAATCTCCTCCAATCAGCCTGTTTGTCGGAGGAGTAGCCGAGTCTATGGCTGCCACCAGAAAAGGAAATCATACGGTGGATATACGTTTATTCTATAAGGTTAATTCGGATTGGAAAATCAGCATGGCCATCAATAATGTGTTCAATGCGGCAATTCTCACCCGCCCCTGCAATATGGCGGCACCTAGAAATATGTACATTCAGATTAGTTACAAGTATTGATGGCAGTTCAGGTAAAGTATACGCCAAATGATGGGGATTGGACGATAGCACTTCCCGGCTCCAAAAGTGAAAGCAATCGCCTGGCGGTATTGCAATTTTTATCATCGGATGCATTTGAAATAACGAATCTTTCAACAGCCCGGGATAGCCGGATATTGTTGGGCTGTTTGCAGCAAATCAAAAGAAGAAATTTGAACAGAGTAGTGGAACTTGATTGTCTCGATGGAGGCACGCCTCTTCGTTTTCTGATGGCAGTTTGCGCATTGCTTCCGGGTCAGTTTCTTCTGAGAGGTACTGCCCGTCTGATGAAACGACCCATGCTGGATTTGGTAAGGAGTCTGCGGGATGCAGGGGCTGATATAAAAGCTCAGGGAACAGGAAATTCAGGGCCCTGGTTGATTCAGGGTGGTAAAATCGATGCTTCAGAATGGAGTGTTTCCATGAAGGAAAGTTCTCAGTTTGCTTCAGCGCTTCTTCTTATTGCTCCTTTTACAGACAAAGGGGTACATCTTCGTATTCACGATGCACAGGCATCCTGGCCTTATGTCGAGATGACGTTAAAAACATTGAGTCGTGTGGGAGTTCGCTTTTCAATAAAAGATGATGGGATCAGGGTATTGCCGGGCGTTCAAGCAAAAGGTCATTTCGAGGTGGAAGCCGATTGGAGCGCCGCCGCTTTCTTTTTTGCGGCGCAGGCGCAAAGGAAATCAGGAACACTTACTTTTCCTGGTTTGAAGATCCACTCCATTCAGGGGGATGCATTCGTAGAACGCATTTTTCGCTATGAAGGCATTCATGCTTATGAGACTGTTGAGGGGCTTCGGATTCAATGGAAAAAGCCGGAATGGAATTTAAATCCGTTGAGTCTGAACCTTGAATCGTATCCGGATCTGACTCCGCCTCTGCTTGCCTATTATTTGATGGAGGGACGAGCAGTGGATTGGTACGGCTTGGAGTCTCTGGCGGCGAAAGAATCGGCAAGAGACGCGGTGTTGGGAAGGATGATTGAGAATGCAGGAGCTGTATGGGAAAAGCAGGAGGCCTGTTGGAAGCAAAGGGGAAAATGTCATCTGCAAAAACAAGTTCTGGATACCGCCGGCGACCACCGAATGGTCATGGCTTTTTCTCTGTTGGCGATGAAAGAATCTGCGGTTGAATTGGATGACAAAGACGAAGTAAATAAGTCCTTTCCCGATTTTTGGATAGAAATAAAAAAGCTTGGAATAGAGGTACTCAGTCAATAATTCAATTTCAATACCTTTGCGCCGCATGTCGGCAAACAGTTTCGGAAAATTATTCCGGCTTACCACTTTTGGAGAAAGTCATGGCCCCTCTGTTGGAGGAGTTCTTGATGGCGTCCCTGCGGGAATGGAATTAGATATTGCGTCCATCCAAATACAGATGGATCGGAGAAGACCCGGGCAATCCACGGTAAGTACGGAGCGAAACGAAACGGACATCCCCCAATTTATTTCCGGACTATTTGAAGGGAAAACCACCGGCGCTCCATTGGCATTTGTCATCCCCAACAAAGATGTCAGAAGCGAAGATTATGACGCCTTAAAAGATCTGTACAGACCTGGTCATGCCGATTTTACCTATCAGGAAAAATTTGGGTTCAGAGACCATAGAGGGGGAGGAAGAAGTTCAGCCAGAACCATGGCACCGTGGGTATGTGCCGGAGCCATTGCCGAGCAGATTTTGAGAGCACAGGGCATTGAAATTACTGCCTGGGTAAGTCAGGTAGGAGAGATTGAATCCAAAGTCTCTGGTCCTTTTTCCCGTGGGTCTATTGACCAAAATGTGGTACGATGTCCCGATATTCAGATGGCAGAGAAGATGGAAGCAGCCATTCTCGAAGTGAAAGAGGCAGGTGACAGCCTCGGAGGAGTAATTCAATGCCGGGTGGATGGTGTACCTGCCGGACTGGGGGAACCGCAATTCAGCAAGCTTCCTGCCATGCTGTCTCAGGCTATGTTTAGTATCAATGCAGTGAAAGGTTTTGAAATGGGAGATGGCTTCTCAATAGTCGGCCGGAAAGGCAGTGAAGTAAACGACTCGTTTATTTCCGATGCTTCGGGCATTTCCACCAAAAGCAATCATGCAGGAGGAGTGTTGGGAGGAATCAGCAATGGAATGCCCTTGCTATTTCGGGTCGCATTTAAGCCCGTTTCAACAATTGGCAAAGAACAAGATACAGTGAACCAATCGGGTGATGCGTTGCTACTCTCTGCAAAAGGCCGTCACGACCCATGTGTGGTGCCACGTGCCGTCCCCATTGTAGAATCCATGTGTGCATTGGTCCTGTGTGATTTGTGGTTCATTCAACAAAGCAGAAAATGAAACGAAAATTACCCTTACATATAAAGATATTATTGGGAATGATACTCGGCCTGGGCTGGGGTGTTCTGGCGGTGAATATGGGTTCGTCCTGGACCGCGTTCAGCAATGATTATATCCATCCATTCGGAAAGATATTCATGAACCTGCTTAAACTGATTGCTATTCCAATGATTCTCACCTCTTTGGTTACCGGAGTTGCCAGCTTGAATGATATCGGGAAGCTGGGCCGTATCGGAGGCAAAACAATAGGTATATTCATGGGGACTACGGTGATTGCTATTACCATTGGGCTCCTTCTTGTAAACATTATTAAACCGGGCAACAGGCTTTCGGAAGATACCCGCGATATGCTGATGAAAAGCAATCAGGAGCAGATGCAGCAAAAAACGGAAGAAGCACAAAAGGTGAAAGACCGTCCGGTTCTTCAGCCTTTGATGGATCTCTTCCCGGAAAATATTATTGATGCTTCCCGTGAAAATAAAAACATGCTGCAGATTGTCATTTTTGCTGTGGTCCTTGGTATTGCCATTACCCTGATTCCGAATGAAAAATCGGCTCCGTTGATTTCCGTATTTTCAAGCGCCAATGAAGTGGTCATGAAAATAGTAGACCTCATCATGCTGATGGCGCCATTGGGGGTTTTTGCACTTTTATCCAAGGTCATTGTAGAATTGGCTAACGACGACCCTTCACGTATCTTTGGATTGTTGCATGCATTGGGCATTTATTCGATTACTGTTGTGGCCGCGCTGCTTATTCATCTGTTTATTACCTACCTGGGACTGATTCGCTTTGTGGCAAAAATGAACCCATGGGAATTCATGAAAAAAATGCGTCCTGTGCAATTATTGGCCTTTTCTACCAGCTCCTCCAATGCTACTTTACCGGTAAACATGGAGAACTGCGAAGAAGAGTTGGGAGTAGATGAAGAAATTACCGGATTTGTTTTACCTCTCGGTGCAACAATCAATATGGATGGTACGTCATGTTACCAGGCAATCGCTGCTGTATTTATTGCTCAAGTCTTTAAGATGGATTTGAGTTTTGTGGAACAATTGACCATCATATTAACAGCTTTATTGAGTTCGGTAGGCTCTGCAGGAGTTCCTGGCGCTGGCGTGGTGATGCTCGTTATCGTTTTGAACAGCGTGAATGTTCCAATTGAAGGAATCGCATTGATTCTGGGAGTGGACCGAATTTTGGATATGTGCAGAACAGCGGTGAATGTTACCGGCGATGCTGCGGTGTGCTGTGCGGTGGCGAGAATGGAAGGAAAATTAAACTCAGAAAGCTTATAGATTAACCGCGCTTTGGCGCATCAACATTGAAATGAAAAGAATACATATTAGTGCATTGGCTGTACTTGGCGTGGCAGCTATCACACTCTCAGCTCCAAAAGCCGAGGCACAATGCCTTAATGACGAGCATTATTTTGAAGAGCTGGCAAAGCAGGATCCGGCTTCTATCAAGAGAGCAAACCAGGCGATGGAAGTTTGGAAGACGAGCCAGAGCAATCCTGCTCAATCCAAAAAGCAAACGGTTTATCGCATTCCGGTTGTGTTTCACGTGATTCACCAATACGGAGACGAAAACATTTCCAAAGAGCAGATTGAAGACCAGATTCGTATTCTAAACGAAGACTTCAGACGTATGAATGCCGATGCCTCCAATACCCGTTCAATCTTTCAAAGTGTAGCGGCCGATTGCGAGATTGAATTTGTCCTTGCAAAACGCGATCCCAATGGCAATTGCACGGAAGGAATTGTCCGTGTTTATTCGCCCTTAACTGTTAATGCTCGCGATGATGTCAAAGCGGTAAGCTATTGGCCCAGCGACAAATACCTGAACATTTGGGTAGTGAAATCGATTAAAAATTCGCTTAATGATCCGGGCGTTATCACGTTAGGTTACGCTCAATTTCCATGGGATCGTCCTTCTAAACCAACGACCGATGGGGTGGTCGTAAGGGCAGACTATGTCGGTTCCATTGGAACGGCTTTGAGCACTAATAGCGCAGGAAGAACGGCTACCCACGAAATAGGACACTGGTTCGGATTGTTCCATACCTTTCAGGGTGGTTGCTTTGGCCAGGGATTGGCCGAGCAAATTCAGGATACCCCTCCGGTAAAGAGCGCATCCTCCGGATGTCCTCTCGGAGCAAATACCTGTAATAACGATAACCCGGACTTGCCCGATCAAGTGGAGAACTATATGGATTACTCCAATGGTACATGCATGAATATGTTTACCAACGGGCAAAAAGGAAAAATGCAGTCTATGATTTCCGCCTACCGTTCGGTGATTGTTAGCGCATCCAATGCTTCGGCAACGGGTATTGATTTGAACACTTCTACCTGCAAGCCAATTGCCGACCTCTCATCGCAGCGCATTTTTGTTTGCGAAAATCAACCTGTAACACTGAAAGACCTTTCCTACAATTCCGACCCTGCGTTGAACACCTATAAATGGACGTTTGAGGGAGGAACTCCAGCCACTTCCATTGCCCAAAATCCAAGTGTGTCTTTTGCATCTGCCGGATTGCACAATGTGAAGCTGGAGGTGAGCAATGCGAATGGCAGCTCCAGCATTGTCCGGGATTCCCTGATCCAGGTTTTCCCGAACATCAGTCCATCCGGAGCACCTTTGCAGGAAAATTTTGAATTTGATAACTTCCCGCCATTGGGTTGGGAAAATATTGCCGACGGATTGGTTTCCTGGGAAAGATATGAAGGCGCCGCTTCCAGAGGAAATATCAGTGCCCGGGTTCAAATCTCATCTACAACACCTTTACACAGCAATCCGCAGCTGAGAATTGAGCCTTTGGATATGATTGCCATCTCAGATCCTGTATTGACATTTGATCTGGCATATGCCCAACTGACCAGCACATCCATCGATCGTCTTCGGGTTTATACTTCCACCGATTGTGGAGTCACCTGGGTACTCATTTATCAACGTGCGGGTTCGCAAATGAACACCGGAACGGTTGGGCAGACCAATTTTGTTCCGACTTCGAATCAATGGTCCACCTACTCAGTAAATCTTAAAAATTATGTAGGGAAAAGAAACCTGATCCTTCGTTTTGATGCTTACAGCGATCAGGGAGGAAATATTTACCTGGATAATATCAATGTAGGCTCATTGAGTTCGGTACAGAAACCTTTCAATGAATCCACGGCTAAACTATATCCGAACCCGGCCAACAATGAAAGCACGCTTTCACTGGAAACTTACGATGCGGGAAATTGCACTGTGCAGGTGTACGATGCAAGTGGAAAATTGCAGACCGTCGGTTTTGAAGGTCAGTTGGAAGCAGGATTTCATGAACTTCCATTAAAAACGGCCGATTTACCTGCAGGTATCTATATGATAACTACGACTTTGAATGGAGTTAGAATGGTGAATAAATTGGTGGTGACCCACTAATTCTTTACACGGTTTAGACCAAACGATTGCCGGAATTAAAGGATTAAATCTTTTATTTGCCGGCAATTGTTGTTTTAAAATAGAGACATGGCAAAGAATCTGGTGATAGTGGAGTCTCCGGCTAAGGCTAAGACAATAGAGGGTTTTCTGGGTAGTGATTATACCGTTAAATCCTGTTATGGTCATATCCGCGACTTGGCGAAGGAGCATAATGGTGTAGACATTGAAAAAGGGTTCCAACCGATATACGAAGTTCCTGACGATAAGAAGCAGGTGGTGGCAGAATTGAAAAAACTGGCAAAATCGGCGGAAACGGTTTGGTTGGCATCGGACGAGGATCGGGAAGGAGAAGCCATCTCGTGGCACCTTTCTGAGGTTCTTAAACTGGATAAGGATCGAACCAAGCGTATCGTTTTTCACGAAATTACAAAACCGGCTATTTTAAAGGCTATTGAAACACCCCGAAGCATCAATCAGGATTTGGTGAATGCGCAGCAGGCGAGAAGAATTCTGGACCGTATCGTTGGTTTTGAATTGTCTCCGGTGCTCTGGAAAAAGGTCAAACCATCATTATCTGCCGGTCGGGTGCAATCGGTAGCGGTCCGGCTGATAGTGGAAAGAGAAAGAGAGATCCAGGAATTCAATTCCGATTCCAGCTTTCGGGTTGTAGCCATCTTTCATGACCAGGATTCAAACAAGCATTTCAAAGCGGAATTGCCGCAGCGCTTTAAGACAGAATCGGAAGCCGAAGCTTTTCTAGAAGGCTGCAAGGGAACTCAATTCAAAGTGAAGCAGGTGGAAACCAAGCCGGCAAAAAGAACTCCGGCAGCTCCTTTTACCACTTCAACTCTTCAACAGGAAGCCAGCAGGAAACTGAGTTTTTCTGTTGCGCAAACCATGTCGGTTGCACAAAAGCTTTATGAGGCCGGTCATATCACTTATATGCGTACCGATAGTGTCAATTTATCGGATCTTGCCTTGGCAGCGGCACAGGAAGAAATCAACAAGGCCTACGGGGCTGAGTTTTCTAAAACAAGAAAATATACTACCAAAACGGCAAGTGCTCAGGAAGCGCACGAAGCAATTCGTCCGACTTACTTTAACAAGCACAGCATTTCAGGAGATAACAACGAAAGAAGGCTGTATGATCTCATCTGGAAAAGAGCCATTGCTTCGCAGATGAGCGATGCCCAATTGGAAAAAACAATCATCCATATTGGGATGGACGGAAAGAATTCCGCACTGGAGTTTCATGCTAGTGGTGAAGTAATCAAGTTCGAAGGATTTTTAAAAGTATACCTCGAGGGCAACGATGAAGAATCGGAAGAGAACGAGGATGGATTGCTGCCAAATGTTAAATCTGGCGATCTTTTACAACTCGATCATGTTTCAGCAACGGAGAAATTCACCCGGCCTTCTCCACGGTATACGGAAGCATCTCTGGTGAAGAAGCTGGAGGAGCTGGGCATTGGAAGACCTTCTACCTACGCGCCAACTATTTCTACCATTCAAAAGAGGGGATATGTGGTGAAAGAAGACCGTCAGGGCAGAGAGCGAAAATACATCGAGCTGAAGTTCGACGGGCAAATGGTGAAACGGGAAGAAATGACAGAGCTGACCGGAGCAGAGAAATCCAAACTTTTCCCGACTGACATCGGCGGTTTGGTGAATGATTTCCTCGTGGAGCATTTCGATAATATTATGGACTATGGCTTTACTGCCAATGTCGAAAAGCAATTTGATGAAATTGCCGATGGGTTGAAAAGCTGGACCGATATGCTTGGTAAGTTTTATGGTCCGTTTCATAAAACTGTGGATCAGACGATCGATGAGGCGGCCCGTGTAACTGGCGAAAGGCAACTGGGCACGGACCCGTCCTCCGGCAAGCCACTCAGTGTTCGCATGGGTAGGTTCGGCCCCTATGTACAAATAGGCACACCTGATGATGAGGAGAAGCCGCGATATGCCAGCCTGCGCGCAGGACAGAGCATGGAAACCATCACATTTGATGAGGCCATGGAACTTTTCAAACTTCCCCGTGTCATAGGAGAATTCGAAGGGGCTGAGATGAAGGTGAATATTGGTCGCTTTGGTCCTTATGTGCAACACCAGAAGGCTTTTTACAGTATCCCGAAAGAAGATGATCCTTTTCAGGTAGATGAGTCGCGAGCCATTGAAATTATTTTGGCCAAAAGAAAGGCTGACGCAGAAAAGCTGATCAAGGTTTTTGATGAGGATGCCGAATTGCAGGTTTTAAACGGGCGCTGGGGACCTTATCTAAAGAAAGGCAGGGACAACTTCAAGATCCCAAAGAATCGTCACGAGGATGCTGCTTCTATCACTTTTGAAGAGGCTACGGAGATGATGGAAAAAGCAGCGACAGCTCCGAAGCGTCGTGGAAGAAAAAAATCCTGATGCAGAGGCTGGGTTTTAGAGTGCATTCGAAGGGATGCCTTAAAAAGTTTGCCAACCGGAATCGGAATGTTTCTTTTATGTACTTTCTGCCTGAATTTTTCATTTCCCGGACCATGGTCCGGGAATTTTGTTATATAGCTGCTCAGGCAGCGGCATGACCAAGCGGAAGTGTATTCCCTTCTCCTCATTATTCGCGTCATCCTCTACCTTAAAATATTTCTTACACCTGTTTGGTTTTATTGAAATTACACGTACCTTTGCCGTCCTTAAAATTTAGGAAGTTACAGGAAAAATATGCCAACCATACAGCAATTAGTAAGGAAAGGGCGCAATTCGCTTGTTGATAAGAGTAAATCTCCGGCGTTGAACTCATGCCCGCAAAGAAGAGGAGTATGTACACGTGTGTATACCACTACTCCAAAGAAACCAAACTCCGCGATGCGTAAAGTTGCTCGTGTTCGTTTGACTAACGGAAAAGAGATCAACGCGTATATCCCGGGTGAAGGTCATAACCTGCAGGAACACAGTATTGTGCTGGTTCGTGGTGGAAGAGTAAAAGACTTGCCAGGTGTGCGTTATCATATCGTTCGTGGTGCATTGGATACCGCGGGTGTTGAAGGAAGAAGACAAAGAAGATCCAAATACGGTGCGAAGCGTCCGAAAGCTGGACAGGAAGCAGCTAAGAAGAAATAATAAGGAATAGCTAAGATGAGAAAGACGAAAGCTAAAAAGAGACTTTTAACCCCGGACCCACGTTTCAACGACACGTTGGTAACCCGGTTTGTTAATAATATGATGTACGACGGAAAGAAGACGGTTGCATTCCGTATTTTCTATCAGGCAGTCGACATTGTAGAAAGCAAGACTCAGGAGCGTGGTATCGATGTTTGGAAAAAAGCATTGAACAATATCATGCCTACTGTGGAGGTTAAAGCGCGTCGTGTGGGAGGTGCTACCTTCCAAATCCCAATTGAGGTTCCTGCAGAGCGCAGAATCGCTGTTGGAATGAAGTGGTTGATTGACTATTCCAGAAGACGTAACGAGAAGTCTTACCCTGAGAAATTGGCAGCGGAAATCGTTGCTGCTTCAAAAGGTGAGGGTGCTGCCGTGAAGAAGAAAGAAGATACACACAGGATGGCTGAGGCAAACAAAGCCTTCTCACATTTCAGAGTTTAATACAAGAAGTTCCATACAAACAAAATGAGTAGAGATCTTAGATATACACGTAACATTGGTATCGCAGCCCACATCGATGCCGGTAAAACCACCACCACTGAGCGTATCCTGTACTACGCAGGTGTGAACCATAAAATCGGTGAGGTACACGACGGTGCTGCAACCATGGACTGGATGGCTCAGGAGCAGGAACGTGGTATTACCATTACTTCCGCTGCCACCACTGTGTTTTGGAACTACCGTGACAACCAATATCATGTAAACATCATTGATACTCCGGGTCACGTGGATTTTACCGTTGAGGTGAACCGCTCCCTGCGTGTACTCGATGGATTGGTTTTCCTTTTCTCGGCTGTAGATGGGGTAGAACCTCAATCAGAAACAAACTGGCGTTTGGCTGATAATTACGGTGTAGCCCGTATCGGATTTGTAAATAAAATGGACCGTCAGGGTTCCGACTTCCTGGCAGTTTGCAAGCAGGTAAATGAAATGTTGGGTGGCAACGCCATTCCGCTTCAATTGCCGATAGGAGCAGAAGATACCTTCAAGGGAGTAGTGGATTTGATCAACTTCCGTGGTATTGTATGGGACGAAGAAACAAAAGGAATGACTTTCGAAGAGGTTGCCATTCCGGATGATATGTTGGAAGAAGCAAAAGAGTGGAGAGAAAAATTGCTCGAAACGGTTTCAGAATACGACGATACCCTGATGGAAAAATATTTCGAGGATCCGGATTCTATCACCGAACGTGAAATTTTGGACGCTTTACGCGCTGCAACCATCGATTTGAAAATTACTCCGATGGTATGTGGTTCTTCTTTCAAAAATAAAGGAGTTCAAACCATGTTGGATTTGGTAATGGAAATCATGCCTAGTCCAATGGATCGCGAAAACATCAAAGGAACCCACCCTGATACAGGTGTGGAAGTAATTCGTAAGCCAGATTACAAAGAGCCATTTGCAGCTCTTGCTTTTAAAATTGCAACAGATCCTTACGTAGGTCGTTTGGCATTCCTCCGGGCTTATTCAGGAATCCTGAACTCAGGATCCTATGTATTGAATACCCGCAGTGGAAACAAAGAGCGTATTTCTCGCCTTTTCCAAATGCACGCGAACAAACAAAATGCGATTGAGTCGCTTGGTGCTGGTGATATCGGTGCAGCGGTTGGATTTAAAGACATCAAAACAGGGGATACCCTTTGCGACGAAAAGAACCCAATCGTTCTTGAGTCCATGATTTTCCCGGAACCGGTAATCGGTTTGGCTATTGAGCCTAAAACCCAGGCCGACGTGGATAAACTTGGTATGGCCTTGGCCAAACTTACAGAAGAGGATCCAACGTTCCGCGCCTTCACCGATGAAGAGACCGGACAAACGATTGTTCAGGGTATGGGTGAGCTTCACCTCGATATCATCCTCGATCGTTTGAAACGTGAATTTAAAGTAGAATGTAATCAGGGTGCGCCACAGGTTGCTTACAAGGAAGCAATCACCGGCTCTACAATTCACCGTGAGACATACAAAAAACAAACTGGTGGTAAAGGTAAATTTGCCGATATCCAGTTTGAACTTAGCCCTGCAGATGAAGGACATGCCGGCCTTCAGTTTGTAAATCAAATTGTTGGAGGTTCAATTCCTCGTGAATTTATTCCTTCCGTAGAAAAAGGATTCAAAGCTTCCATGGACAATGGTGTTTTGGCCGGATTTAAAATGGACAGCATGAAAGTGCGTTTGTTTGACGGTTCCTTCCACGCGGTGGATTCGGATTCACTCTCTTTCGAATTGGCCGCAAAACTTGGTTTCAAGGAAGCTGCAAGAAAATCTAAACCTATTCTCCTCGAACCGATTATGAAGGTAGAGGTAATCACTCCAGACGAAAACATGGGGGATGTAATGGGTGACCTCAACAAACGTAGAGGACAAATGGAAGGTATGGATACCCGCGGAAATGCCCAGGTAATTAAAGCCAAAGTGCCTTTGGCAGAGATGTTTGGATATGTTACCGCATTGCGTACCATCACTTCTGGTCGTGCGACATCAACGATGGAATTTTCTCATTACGCGGAAGTTCCAAAGAACCTCGCAGACGAAGTATTAGCGAACATTAAAGGAAAAGCTGTTAACGCATAACAACAATGGTTAGTCAGAAAATTAGGATTAAATTAAAATCTTACGATTACAATCTGGTAGATAAATCTGCCGAGAAAATCGTTAAGACGGTGAAGGCCACGGGCGCTGTGATCAGCGGTCCAATCCCGCTCCCGACAGAGAAGAAGATCTTTACAGTGTTGAGATCTCCTCACGTAAACAAGAAGGCCAGAGAACAGTTTCAAATCTGTTCTTACAAAAGACTTCTTGACATCTACAGCTCTACTTCAAAAACAGTAGATGCCTTGATGAAACTGGAGTTGCCAAGTGGCGTTGACGTAGAAATTAAAGTTTAGTAGGGACATGTTAGGTATCATAGGAAAAAAGGTCGGAATGACCAGCATCTTTACTCCAGAGGGTAAAAATGTGGCCTGTACCGTTATTGAGGCAGGTCCTTGTGTCATCACACAATTGAAAAACGGCGAGAAGGAAGGATACAATGCCATCCAGATTGCATACGACGATAAAAAAGAAAAGAATACCAATAAAGCAGAAAGAGGTCACTATGCGAAAAGCAACAGCACTCCGAAAGCAATGGTTACTGAAATCCGAAACTTCCGTGCAGATCTTGAGCATGATTTGAAGGTAGGGGATGAAATTAATGTAGACATCTTCGTGGAAGGTGAATATGTAGACGTAGTAGGTACTTCAAAAGGTAAGGGATTCCAGGGTGTTGTAAAAAGACACGGATTTAGCGGTGTGGGTATGCAAACACACGGTCAGCATAACAGGCTGAGAGCACCTGGTTCTATTGGTGCGTCTTCCTGGCCTTCCCGCGTATTCAAAGGAATGCGCATGGCGGGAAGAACCGGTGGTTCCCGTGTGAAGAAAACCAACCTGGTTGTGATGAAAGTGATAACTGATAAGAACCTCCTTGTTTTGAAAGGAGCCGTACCTGGTGCGAAAGGTTCTTATGTAATTGTGGAGAAATAAAATGGAACTGAACGTTTTAAATATACAAGGCGCAGAAACTGGCAGAAAGATTTCTTTCTCAGATGATGTGTTTGGCGTGGAACCTAATGATCATGCCATTTACCTTGACGTGAAGCAATACCTTGCAAACCAAAGACAAGGTACGCATGCAGCGAAAGCTCGTGCAGATGTGGCCCGTACCACTAAGAAGTTGAAAAGACAAAAGGGTACAGGTGGGGCACGTGCCGGTTCTATGAAATCGCCTTTGTTTAAGGGTGGGGGGCGTGCACACGGTCCACAGCCACGTAACTATGGCTTTAAACTGAACAAGAAATTAAAGCAGGTGGCCCGTATTTCAGCATTGGCTTACAAACTCAAAAACAACGAAGTAACAGTTGTGGAAGATTTTGACCTGGCTGCGCCAAAAACAAAAGAATTCATGACAATTTTGAACAACCTTAATTTGGGTGCTGCAAAAACTTTGATGGTAACTTCAGAGCAGAAGCCTAACATTTACCTTTCCGGAAGAAACCTTCCTAAGTCTGGTGTAATGGTAGCCAATGAATTGAATACCTATCAGATACTTAACGCCGGTAACCTGGTGTTGTCTGAGAATTCAGTTAAAATCATTCAGGACCTTTTAAGCAAATAAGATGAGCGTTCTAAAGAAACCCCTGATTACAGAAAAACAAACCACTGCTTCCGATAAGTTGGGAAGATTCGGATTTGTAGTTGACAGAAATGCCAGCAAATCCGAAATCAAAGCAGAGATCGAAAAAGTATATGGCGTGGAAGTCGCTACCATCAATACTATGGTAATGGCGGCGAAAGCCAAGCAGAAGTACAGTAAAACTGCTGGTTTTGTAAGCGGTCGTAATCCGATCTATAAGAAAGCAATTGTGACATTGAAGAGCGGTCAGATCGACTTCTTCGAAAATATTTAATGAGATGGCAGTAAAGAGATTAAGACCAATGACTCCGGGCACTCGTTTCAAGGTAGCGAATACCTTTAACGAGATCACGGCATCAACACCAGAGAAAAGCCTTCTTGCTCCGATGAAAAAATCGGGTGGACGGAATAACTCAGGTAAGATGACCATGCGTTACCTCGGAGGAGGACACAAGAAGAAATACCGTGTTATTGATTTCAAACGGAACAAACATCAGGTTCCGGCTACCGTTAAATCAATCGAATACGATCCAAACCGTACGGCTTTCATCGCACTCCTGTATTATGCCGACGGTGACAAACGTTATATCCTGGCTCCAAAAGGACTGGAAGTTGGAATGACAGTAGTTGCAGGTAGCAACGTGGTGCCAGCAGTGGGAAATGCAATGACCCTGGCGGAAATTCCACTGGGTTCTGAAATCCACAATATCGAATTAAATCCCGGTCAGGGCGCTAAAATCTGCCGCAGTGCAGGTAGTTATGCCCAATTGTTAAACCGCGACGGTCGTTTCGCCGTAGTAAAGATGCCTTCTGGCGAAACACGCATGATTCTGGCTAGCTGCATGGCTACCATGGGTCAGTTGTCGAACTCTGAGCACAACCTGGAAGTTTCCGGTAAAGCCGGTCGCAGCCGTTGGTTGGGTAGAAGACCACGTAACCGTGGTGTGGCTATGAACCCTGTAGATCACCCGATGGGTGGTGGGGAAGGTCGCTCTTCAGGTGGTCACCCAAGATCACGCACAGGTAAATTGGCGAAAGGAGCGAAAACCCGTCATAAGAAAAAAGCATCCAATAAGTACATCCTGGAAAGAAGGAAAAAATAAGGTATGGCAAGATCATTAAAAAAAGGCCCATTCATTGACATCAAACTGGAACAAAAAGTTTCAGTGATGAACGATTCCGGTAAGAAATCAGTGATTAAAACCTGGAGCAGACGTTCCATGATTTCTCCTGATTTTGTTGGACACACATTCGCTGTGCACAACGGGAACAAGTTTATCCCGGTGTATGTAACCGAAAACATGGTAGGCCATAAGTTGGGCGAATTCGCTCCTACAAGAACATTTAAGTCTCACCCAACTAAGTAATAGATAGAAGATGGAAGCAGTAGCGAAACTGAAAAATTGCCCATTGTCGCCAAGAAAAATGCGCTTGGTGGCCGATCAGATTAGAGGAAAGCGGGTGGACATTGCCATGAGCATGCTCAAATTCAATCAGAAGCAGATGTATGCCGGTTATGTTGAAAAGCTTCTCCGTTCTGCCATTGCCAACTGGGAACAAAAGAACGAGGGAATGCGTGCGGAAGAAAACGAACTGTTTGTGAAAACCGTTTTTGTTGACGGCGGACGCATGCTGAAACGTATCAGCCCGGCTCCTCAGGGTAGAGCATACCGGATCCGTAAGAGATCTAACCACGTAACGATTGTAGTAGACAGCAAAGAAGCTTCGAATAACGAATAATATGGGACAGAAAGTAAATCCGATTGGCTTAAGGCTTGGTATCATCAGAGGTTGGGATTCCAACTGGTACGGCGGAAAAAATTTCGCTGAGAAACTGGTGGAAGACGATAGAATCAGAAGATACATCAATGCACGTATCCCGAAAGGTGGCGTAGCACGTATCGTTATCGAGCGTACACTGAAGAGAATTATTCTCACCATTCACACTTCCCGTCCTGGTATCGTTATCGGTAAGCAAGGATCTGAAGTAGATAAGATCAAAGAAGAGATCAAGAAACTGACAAAAAAAGAAGTTCAGATCAACATCTTTGAAATTAAAAGACCTGAGTTGGATGCACGCCTGGTAGGTGAGTCAATTGCCAGCCAGCTGGAAGCTCGTGTTTCTTACAAACGCGCAATAAAGAGCTCCATTGCTGCAACCATGCGTATGGGCGCTGCCGGAATTAAGATTATGATTTCCGGACGTTTGAATGGGGCTGAAATGGCGCGTAGCGAAACATACAAAGAGGGCAGAACTCCATTGCATACTTTGCGTTCTGATATCGATTACGCCATCGTTGAGGCACTGACCGTATACGGTAAGATTGGTGTGAAAGTATGGATTTGCAAAGGCGAGGTTTACGGCAAGCGCGACTTGTCTCCAAACTTTGGTGCAAAAGACGAAAGAGGACCACGGAATAGTGGCGGCGGAGCCGGCGGTGCAGACCGTGGAAGAAGAAGAAAGAGAAGAAACGATAAATAAGAAATTTTTGAGCGATGTTACAGCCAAGAAGAACAAAATTCAGGAAGCAGCAAAAGGGTAGAATCAAAGGTATTGCTTCCCGCGGACACGAGATTAGCTTTGGTACATTTGGACTAAAGTCTCTTGAGCCGTCTTTTATAACCTCTCGCCAAATCGAAGCAGCGCGTATTGCATTGACTCGTTACATGAAGAGGGAAGGAAAGGTTTGGATCCGGATATTTCCAGACAAACCAATCACTAAAAAGCCCCTCGAGGTAAGGATGGGTAAGGGTAAAGGTGCTCCTGAGTATTGGGTAGCTTCTGTAAAGCCAGGAACCATCATGTTCGAGGCAGAAGGAGTTCCTTTGGATATTGCCAAGGAAGCACTTCGCCTGGCTGCACAAAAGCTGCCTGTGGCAACCAAATTTGTTGTAAAACACGATTACGTAGAAGAGTAAGATGGAATACAAGGAAATTAAAGGCTTGACCACGGAAGAAATCGTTGAAAAGCTGAGAGAGGAAAGAGCTCTCTACACAAAAATGAAATTCAACCATGCGGTGTCGCCTCTGGAAAACCCAATGAAGCTCAATGCTTCTCGTAAGGTTATTGCGCGTTACCTCACGGAATTAAATGCGCGGAAGAACGCTTGAGTAACATGGAAAGAAACGTCAGAAAAGAAATCATCGGAAAAGTTGTCAGCAATAAGATGGATAAATCCATCGTGGTGACCGTTGAGCGTAAGATGAAGCACAACAAGTATCCGAAATTCGTTAAAAAAACCTCCAAGTTCTATGCTCATGACGAGAAGAACGAGTGCAATATCAATGACATTGTTAAATTGATGGAAACACGTCCTTTAAGCAAGAGCAAAAGATGGAGATTGGTGGAAATTATTGAAAGAGCTAAATAAGGAAAGAGAACAATGGTACAGCAGGAAACAAGACTTAAAGTAGCTGATAACAGCGGAGCAAAAGAAGTTCTATGCATCCGTGTTCTCGGTGGTTCTGGTAAACGCTATGCATCTGTAGGAGATAAAATTGTTGTGACTGTTAAAGACGCAATGCCTTCAGGAGGTGTAAAAAAGGGAGCCGTTGCCAAAGCTGTTGTAGTTCGCACCAAGAAAGAAGTGAGAAGACAAGATGGATCCTATATCCGTTTTGACGACAATTCTTGTGTGTTGCTGAACGCCAACGACGAGCCAAGAGCAACCCGTATTTTCGGACCCGTAGCCAGAGAATTGCGCGAAAGACAATTCATGAAAATTGTTTCATTGGCTCCGGAAGTATTGTAATAACAGACGATAATTTTAAAGAGGTGAAGTTGCACATAAAAAAGGGAGATAAGGTAAAAGTCATTGCCGGCGAATTCAAAGGCAAAGAAGGACGTGTATTATCTGTTAGCCCAAAAGAAAACAGAGCAAAAGTGGAAGGTTTGAACCTGGTAAAACGCCATACCAAACCAAATGCTCAGAACCCGAACGGAGGTATTATCGAAAAAGAAGCACCCATTCATGTTTCTAACCTGATGCTGGTTGATGGCAAAGGAAACCCTACACGCATCAAAAGAGAACGGGTAGAAGGAGAAATGAGCCGTGTTTCTAAAAAGTCAGGGGAGGTAATCAAATGATTAAGGCAAGACTAAGAGAAGAATATGAAAACTCCATCAAAAAGGCTTTGATGGATAAATTCAACTACAATAACGTGATGGAAGTGCCACGTCTGGAGAAAATTTGTTTGAACCAGGGTGTTGGTGCAGCTACAGCGGATAAAAAATTGGTAGACAATGCCGTGGCAGAAATGACAAACATTGCAGGTCAACAGGCCGTTCCTACTAAATCTCGTAAGGCAATCTCGAACTTCAAACTTCGTGAAGAAATGCCGATCGGAGCCCGCGTAACACTTCGTCACGACCGCATGTATGAATTTCTGGATCGCTTGATCTCTATTTCCCTTCCTCGTGTTCGCGATTTTCAGGGATTGAAGGTGAAGGGATTTGACGGACGTGGTAACTATACCATGGGTGTTACCGAACAAATCATTTTCCCGGAGATTAACATCGACAAAGTTCCTCGTATTACCGGTATGGATATTACCTTTGTGACTTCCGCCAAAAATGACGTGGAATGCCTCGAGCTCCTGAAATTATTTGGTATGCCGTTTCAATCACAAGACAATAAATAAGCATGGCTAAAGAATCAATGAAAGCTCGGCAACGTAAAAGAGAAAAACTCGTTGCCCATTATGCTGAGAAGAGAGCCCAATTGAAAGCTGACGGAGACTACGAAGGTCTTCAAAAGCTTCCAAGAAACGCCTCTCCGGTAAGATTAAGAAACAGATGTAAAATTACCGGCCGTCCTCGCGGATATATCCGCCAGTTCGGAATCTGCCGTAATATGTTCAGACAGATGGCTTCCGATGGGAAAATCCCGGGAGTGACCAAATCAAGCTGGTAATCTGTTGGATATCGATTTGAATTATTAAAAAATTAATTAAAAGTTAGACAAATGACTGATCCAATTGCTGATTTTCTCACACGATTGAGAAACGCGATTAAAGCGAATCATCGCATTGTGGAAGTGCCTGCTTCCAACATCAAAAAGGCCATGACAAAGGTGCTTTTTGAAAAAGGCTATATCCATAGCTACAAATTCGACGACCAGGCAGGTCCTCAGGGTGTTATTAAAATTGCCCTGAAATATCATCCGGTATCTAAAACTCCTGCCATTCGTTCCTTAAGAAGAGTTTCCCGTCCGGGTCTCCGTCAATATTCCAGTTCTTCAACCCTGCCGCGAGTAATTAATGGCATGGGTATCGCAATTGTATCTACTTCGAAAGGAGTAATGAGCGATAAAGAAGCACGTCAGCAGAATGTGGGCGGCGAAGTATTGTGTTATGTTTATTAATCGATAGGAGGAAGAAAGATGTCAAGAGTAGGAAAAGCCCCGATTAATATCCCTTCAGGTGTGGAAATCACTGTTGGAGAGAATAATGTGGTAAGCGTAAAAGGACCGAAAGGAACCCTGGAGCAAAAGGTCGATAGCGATCTTAAAATAACTATTGAAGAGGGTGTATTAACCCTCGAACGCCCAACCGAGCAGAAGCGTCATAAAGCCATGCACGGTCTGTACCGCTCTTTATTGAGCAATATGGTTGTTGGTGTAAGTCAAGGGTATAAACTAGAACAAGAATTGGTTGGTGTAGGTTTTAAAGCGTCCAATCAAGGACAAATTCTTGATCTGAGTCTTGGATACTCTCATGGAATCCTGATGGAAATCCCGAAAGAAGTTTCCATTGCAACTGAAACAGTAAAAGGTAAAAACCCAAAGATTACCTTGGAGAGTGCCGATAAACAATTAATCGGTCAGGTTGCGGCAAAAATCAGATCCCTCAGAAAACCTGAGCCGTACAAAGGAAAAGGTATTCGTTTCGTAGGTGAACAATTTAGAAGAAAAGCGGGTAAATCTGCTGGTAAAAAGTAATAGGCCATGATTAGAAATAAAACATTTAAAAGAAAAAAGATCAAGGCAAGAGTTAGGGGAAAAGTTAGCGGTACAGCAACTTGTCCACGTTTAAGCGTTTTCCGCAGTAACAAGCAGATCTATGCCCAGTTGATCGATGATACAACAGGTCGCACTCTTGCATCTGCCTCAAGCCGCATCGATGCGATCGAGAAATCAGAAGGAACTAAAACCGATAAATCCTTCAAAGTGGGACAGGAATTAGCAGCCAAAGCGCTTGCATCCGGAATCACCACCGTAATTTTTGACCGGAACGGGTACTTGTACCATGGTCGTGTGAAACAACTTGCCGATGGTGCAAGAGAAGGAGGATTAATTTTCTAAGCGAAGTACAATGGCAACTGCAAACGTAAAAAGAGTAAAACAAAGCGACCTCGAGCTCAAAGAGCGCGTGGTTGGAATACAGAGAGTAGCGAAAGTTACCAAAGGTGGTCGTACCTTCAGCTTCTCAGCCATTGTGGTGGTAGGAGATGGAAATGGAATCGTAGGTTACGGATTGGGTAAAGCCGGTGAAGTAATTGATGCCATTTCTAAAGGGATCGAAGACGCAAAGAAAAACCTTATCAAAGTTCCGATTATCAACGGTACTGTGCCACACGAGCAATACGGTAAATATGGTGGCGGACGTGTATTCCTGAAACCAGCTTCACATGGTACCGGAGTTATTGCCGGTGGTGCGATGCGTGCGGTTTTGGAATCAGCCGGAGTGCATGACGTATTGGCGAAATCAAAAGGTTCTTCTAATCCACATAACGTGGTAAAAGCAACCATCGATGCCTTGGTTAGCATGCGCGATGCCTACACTGTAGCCGAGCACAGAGGAGTTAATTTGAGCAAAGTTTTTAATGGATAAGGTGATGGCGAAAGTTAAAGTAACACAGATTAAAAGCACGATTGACCGTTCTAAAAAGCAGAAGGCCACAATCGAAGCGTTGGGCTTGAAGAAGATCAATCATACCGTGGAGCACGAAGCCACTCCTCAAATTTTAGGTATGATTGGCAAAGTAAGTCACCTGGTTAAAGTAGAAAACATCTAATCATGAATCTGAGTAATCTGAAACCTGCAAAAGGTTCTGTTAAGAAAAATAAACGCGTTGGTCGGGGTACGGGTTCTGGTCGTGGTGGAACATCCACCCGCGGTCACAAAGGAGCTCAATCCAGATCAGGATATTCTGCAAAGGCTGGTTTTGAAGGGGGGCAAATGCCACTTCAACGTCGTGTGCCTAAAGGAGGATTTAAAAACCCATTCCGAGTAGAATATGTTGGAATCAATCTGGATAAACTTCAGGAACTGATAGATACCTATAAGATGGAAACTGTTGACATCGATACTTTGCATGCCAACAAGGTGATTAAAAAATCCGATAAGGTAAAAATTCTGGGCCGTGGAGAATTGAAATCTAAAATTTCTGTAAAAGTTCACGCATTCACAGCAACTGCGAAAGAAGCGATCGAAAAAGCAGGAGGAACCGCCGAAACCATCTAAAATGAAAAAACTGATCCAAACCCTTAGAAATATCTGGAAGATTGAGGACCTCAAAACCCGTATTATTAATACGGTGATGCTGCTTCTTATCTACCGTTTGGGAACTTTCGTGGTTCTGCCCGGTATTGATACGGACATGCTTGGTCAACTCCAAAATCAGGGAAACCAGGGAATATTCGGACTGATTAACATGTTTGCAGGTGGAGCCTTTTCAAGGGCTTCCATTTTTGCCTTGGGAATTATGCCTTATATCTCTGCCTCGATTGTGATTCAGTTATTAACAGTGGCTGTGCCTGCCTTCCAGAAAATGCAGAAAGAAGGAGAGGATGGTCGTCGTAAAATGAATCAAATCACGCGCGTACTGACCATATTAATCACCTTTGTTCAGGGCATCGGATATATCATCAATCTTCGGAATGAGTCTGGAGCTGCCATTATGAATGATGGATTTGGTTTCATGATGAGTGCGGTGATTATTTTGGTTGCCGGAACCATGTTCTGTATGTGGTTGGGTGAGCGTATCACCGATAAAGGTTTGGGTAATGGTATTTCATTGATCATCATGGTGGGAATTGTGGCCCGTCTCCCTTATGGCTTGGCGGCCGAATTGGATTCCCGATTGAATGATGCAGGTGGCGGTTTGGTTGCTTTCCTTTTGGAACTTGTGGCCTGGTTGGCTGTGATTTTAGCCGTGATTGCTTTGGTACAGGGTACCAGAAAAATCCCGGTTCAGTACGCGAAACGTGTGGTGGGTAACAGAATGACAAGCGGAGCCAGAAGTTACCTCCCCATGAAAGTAAATGCTGCCGGTGTAATGCCAATTATCTTTGCGCAGGCCCTGCTTTTTATTCCGGGTACTATCGGACAATTCCTCCCGGATAGTGGTGGGAATGCGGCGGGTATCGTCCAAAGTTTTATGGATCCCACCTCTCTGGCATATACACTGACTACTGCCATTCTGATTATTCTCTTTACCTATTTCTATACGGCGATTACTTATTCTCCGAATCAGATTGCTGAAGAGTTGAAACGAAATGGTGGATTTGTACCGGGTGTTAAACCAGGAAAGCAAACTGCAGAATTCATTGATAATATTCTTTCAAGAATTACCCTTCCAGGATCCTTCTTCCTGGCATTGGTTGCCATTATTCCTTCTATCGCAATGGTGTTTGGAATCAACAATCAGTTTGCTCAATTCTACGGAGGTACTTCTCTGTTGATTATGGTAGGCGTTGTTCTGGATACTCTGCAGCAGATAGAAAGTCATTTGTTGATGAGACAATACGACGGACTTCTTCAAGGAGGAGCAAAAATTAAAGGACGTGTACCGGCCGGATCTGGTGCAGCAATATAATTTGTTAATAAAAAACTAAAATAGTAATTTCGCATCCCCAAAAATCAAAAGAAATAACGCGTGGCAAAACAACCCAGCATTAAGCAAGACGGTACGATTACAGAGGCGCTTTCGAACGCCATGTTTCGGGTAGTACTCGAAAATGGTCACGAGATCATCGCAACGATCTCAGGAAAAATGAGAATGCACTACATTAAAATCTTACCTGGCGATCGTGTTGCGGTAGAGATGTCACCTTATGATTTGAGCAGAGGACGAATTACATACCGATATAAATAATCGAGGCGATGAAAGTTAGACCATCCATTAAAAAGAGATCTGCCGACTGCAAAATTGTTCGTCGCAATGGCAAGTTGTACGTGATCAACAAGAAGAATCCTAAATTTAAACAAAGACAAGGTTAAGAGATAATTATGGCAAGGATTGCTGGTATTGATTTACCGAAAAACAAACGTGGCGTGATTGGACTCACCTATATTTATGGTGTAGGACATTCGACTGCTGCCCGCATTTTGACGGCATGTGGCATTGACCACGATAAGAAAGTTCAGGATTGGAACGACGATGAGCAAGGTGCGATTCGTAATTTCATCACAGACAATGTTTCTGTTGAAGGAGAGTTGCGTTCTGAAACTCAGCTGAATATCAAACGTCTTCTTGATATTGGATGTTACCGTGGATTAAGACACAGAAGAGGTCTTCCTGTTCGCGGACAACGTACACGTACCAATGCGCGTACTCGTAAAGGAAAGAGAAAAACAGTAGCAGGTAAGAAAAAGGCTACGAAATAATCTGAATTGATACATGGCTAACGCAAAGAAAACGAGCAAAAAAAGAGTGGTGAATGTGGAGTCCCAAGGACAGGCACACATTCAGGCAACTTTTAATAACATTATTATCTCCCTTACCAATTCAAGCGGACAGGTTATTTCATGGTCATCTGCTGGTAAAATGGGATTTAGAGGATCCAAGAAAAATACTCCATATGCCGCACAAACGGCAGCTCAGGATTGTGGTAAGGTTGCTTACGATCTGGGCTTGAGAAAAGTGGACGTATTTGTGAAAGGTCCTGGATCAGGACGTGAGTCCGCTATCCGTAACTTGCAAAGTGTAGGAATCGAAGTAATGTCTATTAAAGATATTACTCCATTGCCACACAATGGTTGCAGACCATCTAAAAGAAGAAGAATTTAAGTTATTCAGAAAAAGAAGAAATGGCAAGATATACTGGCCCCAAATCGAAAATTGCACGTAGATTCAGAGAACCAATCTTTGGACCTGATAAGGCGCTCGATAAAAAGAACTACTCTCCAGGTCAACACGGACAATCTCGGAGAAGAAAAAAACAATCTGAATACTCTATTCAGTTGTCTGAAAAACAAAAGGCAAAATACACCTACGGTGTGTTGGAAAAACAATTCCGTAATGCATTTAAAAAAGCAGCGCGTAAGACCGGTGTTACCGGTGAAAACCTGCTCCGTCTTTTGGAATCCCGTTTGGACAACACCGTATTCCGTTTAGGTATTGCTCCAACTCGCGACGCTGCGCGTCAGTTGGTAAGCCACCGCCACATTGTGGTAAACGGAACCGTAGTGAATATTCCTTCTTTTGAATTGCGTCCTGGTGACGTGATTGAAGTTCGTGAGAAATCAAAGTCTCTGGAAGTTATTTCTGATTCTGTTACCGGAAATCACAAACGTTTTAACTGGCTCGACTGGAATCCTTCTGAATTGAAAGGAACCTTCGTTGGCTACCCTGAAAGAGACCAGATTCCTGAGAACATCAAGGAACAACTCATCGTCGAATTGTACTCTAAATAATCCACTCCTTAATCCGATTATATCCATGGCAATACTTGCTTTTCAGAAACCCGATAAGGTAATCATGCATAAAGAAACTGACTTCTTTGGTCAGTTTGAGTTCCGTCCCCTGGAAAAAGGTTATGGGGTAACTATTGGTAATGCACTCAGAAGAATTTTACTTTCTTCTCTGGAGGGCTATGCCATCACTTCCATCAAAATTCCTGAAGTGGAGCATGAATTCTCTACCATTAAAGGGGTAGTAGAAGATGTGGTTGAGATCGTTCTTAACCTCAAGCAGGTTCGCTTCAAGAAAGTAGGAGAAGTAGCGGATAACGAAAAAATCTTTGTTTCCATCAAAGGAAGAGAGCAGTTTACTGCTGGCGATATTTCTCGTTTCACTGCTGCTTTTGAAGTTCTTAACCCTGATTTGGTGATCTGTAACATGGAGCCATTTGTCAATTTCGAAATCGAATTGACGATCAATAAGGGAAGAGGATATGTTCCTGCAGAAGAGAACAAGGTGAAAGACGCAGCAATTGGTGTGATTCCAATCGACTCAATCTATACACCAATTAAAAATGTGAAATATACGGTGGAGAACTACCGTGTGGAGCAAAAGACCGACTACGAAAAACTTCTTCTTGAAGTGGGAACAGATGGTTCTATCCATCCGGAAGACGCATTGAAAGAAGCTGCTCGTATTTTGATTCAGCACTTCATGTTGTTCTCTGACGAGAAGATTACCCTGGACAACCAGGTGAAATCTGCTCCTGCAGAAGTAGATGAGAACATGCTGCATATGCGCAAATTGCTCAAAACTTCTTTGGCAGATTTGGATCTTTCCGTTCGCGCATACAATTGCTTGAAAGCCGCAGAAATTAAAACACTTGGCGAGTTGGTAAGCTATGACATTGCCGATTTGTTGAAATTCAGAAACTTTGGTAAGAAATCTTTAACCGAACTGGAAGAGTTGGTTCGCGAAAAAGGTTTGACCTTCGGAATGGACGTTTCTAAATACAATTTAGACGAAGAATAAGAAGGTATTAGGATTTAAAATAAAATGAGACACGGTAAGAAATTCAATCACCTAGGAAGAACCTCTTCACACAGAAAAGCACTTCTTTCCAATATGGCCACTTCGCTGATTCTTCACAAGAGAATCACCACTACTCTTGCAAAAGCAAAAGAGCTGAGAAAATATGTGGAGCCGCTGATTACTAAATCAAAAGAAAACACAACGCATAACCGTCGTGTGGTTTTCAGCTACCTTGGAAATAAGGATGCTGTTAACACTTTGTTTGGTGAAGTAGCGGAAAAAGTAGCGAATCGTCCTGGTGGCTATACCCGCATCCTTAAATTGGTTAACCGTTATGGCGACAATGCCGAAATGGCCATCATTGAATTGGTGGATTACAATGAAATGATGCTGGCCGCACAAGCCGAAAAGAAAGCCGGTGCTACCAAAACACGCAGAAGCCGTCGTGGCGCTGGAACTGTTAAAGCGAAAACTGAAACCAAAGAAACAGCTCCTGTAGCTGAAGCTGAAGTGGTTGAAGAAGTAAAGGTTGAAACTCCTGTAGCAGAAACGGAAGTAATAGAAGAGGTTAAAGCGGAAGTGGATGAAACTCCTGCTGCTGAAAGCACTGAAGAGACTTCTGAAGAAGAGAAAAAGGACTAATATTCTCTGGCTTATAGAATATTGCCCCGACACGAAAGTGCCGGGGTTTTTTTATGAATTTTTCTGAGAAGCATCCGTTAATAAATTACGATATGCCTGGTTTCGACCACGTTTTGTTGCGCATCGAGAACCATTAAAATATATGTCCCGGTACCCGTCCAGTTATTGATGTTGATGTTCATCTGCTGCTGAGTAATTGCCTGATTAAATACTTCCTGTCCAAGGATATTTGTTATTTTAATGCTGTATCCGGGCATTTGTGCATAATCGCCGTTGTCTATAATCAGATGATCTCTGGCGGGGTTGGGATACACTTTCAGGGTATTTATTCCTGTTTGATTGGGATTACTTGTCAGGTGTACATCTATACGGAGTGTATCTTCTACGGTGATGGTGTCGTAGGTAGAACAAGGTGTTCCTGTTGTATCGTATACAATGGTACTTGCTTCAATGGAATCGGTACATCCACCTGCATTGGTATAAATGTATTTTATTGTTTTGGTTCCCAAGCCACACAAATTTGGATACAGTATCGCGTTTTGAACACCTGGGCCGCTGAATAATCCGGAATTTGGGGTAGCTCCAAGATGAATGGGACCACTTTCATTGCTTATATAGGCTGGAAGGGTAAAAGTAAGAGGAGTACCGATACAGCCTCCACCTACGCTCATCCCGCAGATTTTAACATTCCTGTGGGTGGCCATGGTTGGCACTCCTGACTGTCCATTTTGGAGCCCATAAGGCAAGATTCTCAAAGAAAAAGTGGCGCCGCTGGGAACGGAAATTGGCTGATTGTAGCTAAAAGTTTGAACAATCGTACCTCTGTATGTCCCGCTGCCAATGGTTGTCCAGGAACCTCCGGTAGAATATACCACTTGAAAACCGATGATATTGTAATCGGTTGGGGTTGGACTGTCACGGTATTCAAAGGAAATGCTGTTGATAGTAAAGCTCGTACCCGAATTTGGTGTCAATTTAAATTCAGCATGGCGGTTCAGGTCAGCATTCCCGGCAATCCAACCGGAAAAGCCCGTATACAGGCGTTGGCCGTTTATCGTATAATCGAATAAAGAAATACTTGGATTCGAGCCAGGCCCTATCGTTTCCGGCAGGCCGCTAATGTCTCCGCTAATCGAACTAACGGAACTGTCGCTCAATAAATCCCAGGTAATACATCCGGGAATTGAGTCGGCCATCAATTTCACGACCCAGTAATCGCTGGCACCTCCGTGGCTTCCAGTGATGTCTCCGTTCGTAGATGCGGCACGCCCGGCAACAATATAACCGCCATCCGAAGTTTGCTGGCCAGAATATGCGTCATCATCTCCTGTTCCTCCATTAAGATTACTTCCGCCAAGGCATTTTTGCCATAGCAGATTTCCGGCAATGTCTAATCTCAGAACCCAATAATCATTATTGCCAAGGTGTCCTGAGATATCTCCATTGCTTGAATTAGTAAGACCGGAAATAAAATAACCATTATCTGAAGTCTTTGCTATAGAATAGCCTCCTTCCATAAAGGATCCCCCGAATGTTTTATTCCAGAGAATAGTTCCATTACTCGGGTCCAGTTTTAAAACCCAGAGGTCAGAAAGTCCATGATTTGAGCCGATATCGCCATCGTTAGAATTCGTGCTTCCTGTAAAAATAGTATTTCCATCAGAGCAGGGTATGATCGAATAAGCGGCATCGTAAGATGTTCCACCATAGGATTTTTCCCAAATTAATGCGCCTGTATTTTCGTTAATATTTATAAGCCAGGAGTCATAGTCACCATGGTTGCCGCTCACATCTCCATCGTTCGAATTGGATAATCCAGCCACTAAGAGATTGCCATTTGATGATTGACATACACTGCTGGCCCATTCGATGCCACTACCACCATAGTTCTTCTGCCATATAATGCCTCCGCTTGTGTTTATCCGTAGTACCCAGAAATCTCCCTGTCCGTTGTTACTGGTTAAATCTCCGTCGTTTGACCAACTTCCTCCCACCACAATATATCCCCCCGAAACCTCTTTCACATCATATGCTTCTTCACTGCTGGTCCCTCCATATGTTTGTTGCCAGGCAATGTTCCCGGAGCTAGTGAGGTTCACGACCAAAATATCCTGGTTGTTATTACCAGACAAATATTGAACAAAACCTACTAGGATATAGCCGCCATTACTTGTCTCCAGAATATAATTGGCTTCTTCCCGATTGTTGGTGCCAATGGTTTTCTTCCATTGAACAGTTCCAGAACTATTCAGTTTCACCACCCACATGTCATAATTGCCTGCCAAATTGGTCACGTCCCCATCGGAAGAGTTTGTGTAGCCGGCCACAATATAGCCGCCATCAGAAGTTTGCTGAATGGATTGGGCGTAGTCATCTCCCGATCCTCCCAGCGCTTTTTCCCATTGAATGGTTGGCGCCTGGGCAATGGCAACACCCGTAGCAAGTATTGCTGCAATACTTACCATCGATTTTTTTAAGAAGTTCATAAGCATGTACAAAAAGCTCATCTAAACGAGTTCGCTTTAGCTTTTCGCTCCGATGAAATGAAACAATATTTATACATCGAATCCTAGGGAACATGAAGAAATACTTTATTAAAAAATCCGCATAAAGTACTTCTCTAATGCATTGGGAGTCATCAGAATAGGATGTTATTCGAATTTAAATTAATTAATTATTTAAACAATATTAATTATCATGAGTCTCCGATAATATACCACTAAATGGCTTGATGGCTGAAGCCAAAGGCTTCATTACTTGGTAGTTGGTAAAAGGCAATTGGCCGGATACTCATGCAATATTAATTATTGTCCTCAAACAGAAGATAAGGCAGGAGCTTTCTGATTATCTCAGGTTGAAGGGCTCTGCTATTTAGTAGATCTTCCGGGGACTGATATGGACCATGTTGCTTGCGGTATGCCACCAATATTGCTGCTTTGAAACGGATATAGGGGTGGCTCTGAAGTCGTGCCTCATCCGCGCTGTTAATTTCGATCTTTTCTAAATAGGATGAATCAATGAAAGTGCTCTGTTTAAGCACTGCAATTTGTGCTTCCCTAATATTTCTGATTTCCCGGAATTGGGAGGTATCGACATATCCTCCCAGCCAGGAGCGGTAGCGCAATACTTTCTGTGCAGTGTATGGGCCGATACCCCGAATATGCACCAATGCCAAAGAATCGGCTGAGTTGATGGAGATTTTGCTGATGGGCTGGTTATATTCTGCCTTCTGCGTGGTATCGTATGAAGATGATTCGTTCCTGGAGCTATGCTTTATTCGTATCCAGGGTTCCAAATCCAGGTATCTGGTATCATCTACAATGAATAGCTTTTTCAGATCCTCCTTACGGTGAAAATGAGCCCCGGCCTGGCGATAGTTTAACCAGGCAGAAGCTTGTTTAGGACTAAATCCCAATTCGAGAATGGAGATGGAATCAATTGCATTCGGATCGAAAGGAAAATAGTGGCGCTTCTCCTTTGTGCTCTTTTGGGAGGGGCTTTGCTTTTTTTCCTCTATTCGTTGGACAAATTGCTCGTACTGCTTTTGTTCCACATGGATGGGTTCTGGAGGGAAGAGAAGAGGAAGGCTGATCCGAACACCCAGTAAACAAAAAAGGATGCCGGCCAGAACCAGCATCCCTTTTCTTTCCTTCGCTGAGTAGGAGAAATTCTCCCGAAACAGACGTCGGAGGATATGTTTCATAGCCTTAATGCATGGCTACGATACTTTCTACTTTGTATTCACCATTATCGAGTTTCGACTTGACGGTTGTGAAGGCGTGAATCGTTTCTTCCACATCTTCCATGGTATGAACCGCAGTTGGAATCAGACGCAAAAGGATAATGCCTTTTGGCACCACCGGGTAAACAACAATAGAACAGAATATATCGTAGTTCTCCCGAAGATCCTGAGTGAGGGCTGTGGCTTCCGGAATGGTCCCATTCAAGATAACCGGAGTAACGGGAGTTGTGGTCACGCCGATATTAAATCCGGCATTCCGCAAACCGTTCTGCAGTCCTTTCACAATCTTCCAGAGATTTTCTTTTAGTTGAGGTTGCGTTTTCAGTAATTCCAATCGCTTCAATGCACCTACTACCAAAGGCATAGGCAGGGATTTAGCAAAAATTTGAGAACGCATATTGTAACGAAGGTGCTTGGTAACCATTTTGTTGGAAGCGATAAAACCTCCAATCATGGCCATGGATTTTGCGAATGTGCCGAAGTAGATATCTACCTCATCCATTACACCTTGTTGCTCGTGGGTTCCGGCTCCGGTGGCACCCATGGTTCCAAAACCATGTGCATCATCCACAAAGAGGCGGAAATTGTATTTCTTTTTAAGTGATACTATGTCCTTCAGGTTTCCTTCAGCACCGGACATTCCAAATACTCCTTCGGTAATGACAAGGATTGCACCTCCAGTTTCTTCGGCCATTTTAGTGGCACGTTTCAACTGGGTTTCCAGGTTATTGATGTCGTTGTGGGCATACACAAAACGTTTGCCCATATGCAGCCGAACTCCGTCGACAATGCACGCATGCGACTCGGCGTCGTATACAATCACATCGTGGCGATCCACCAGGCAGTCGATTGCAGATAGCATTCCCTGGTAACCATAGTTCACCAGCACGGCATCCTCTTTACCTACGAATTCAGCCAGCTGAGCTTCGAGTTTCTCATGCAGGTCGCTGTTGCCAGACATCATGCGTGCTCCCATTGGAAGGGCAAGACCATATTCTCTGGCACCTTCTGCATCTGCTTTGCGTACTTCGGGGTGATTAGCCAAACCGAGGTAATTGTTCAAACTCCAAATGAGTTTCTTTTTGCCACGGAAATTCATCCGATTAGAAATTTCTCCTTCTAATTTCGGAAACATGTAATATCCGTGTGCATCGTCGGCATGCATGCCTAACGGACCCGGACGGGTTGGTAGTTTATCGAAAAGATCCATATTTATTTAATCTTTGCCGCAAAGTAAACATACTATGGAGACAAATTAGCTAATATGTATCATGTTTAATTATAAACAATGTAGATTGAATAGGGCTTTGACAGAAATTAAACCAGATTATGACCCTCATTCGATAATGTAACACTGGAAGGCATTTTTTCGTTACACCTTAAAGGGCTGTGATTGCCCTTGATTATTCATGTATTTCAGGAAATTAAAATGTATTTTTGCGGGCTAATGCGCAGTAGAATTGCCTTCTTTTCGTTTCTGCTTCTTATAACGTTGGGTTTCAGCGCTTGCGACTCTTATAGCAAATTGTTGAAAAGCAATGATATGGAGAAGAAGTACACGGCTGCAATCGACTACTACAAGAAGAAAGATTACTACAAAGCCGGCATGCTTCTGGACGAATTGCTGGTGTCATTTAAAGGGGATCCCCGTTTTGAGGACGTTTATTTTCGCTATGCTTATTGCAAGTATGGAAATAACGAGCTCATTATGGCAAGCTACCATTTTAAAAATTTTTACGAGTCGTTTCCGAACAGCAAAAACTCTGAAGAAGCCCTTTTCATGCATGTTTACTGCGATTATTTGGATACGTATCCTTATTACCTGGATCCATCCGTAACCCGTTTGGCCATGGATAATCTCCAGTTGTTCATCAATGTTTATCCCATGTCGGAGCATATTCCGGAATGCAATAAATACATGGATGAGCTACGGAGTAGATTGAGAAAAAAATCTTTGGAGTCGGGTCGGCTTTACATGAAGATGGAAGACTACCAGGCGGCTATCCTGGCATTTTCCAATACCATCAAAGATTATCCTGAACTGGAAAATAAGGATGAAATTGAGATGACCCTTATCAAATGCCAGTATATGATGGCGTTAAACAGCGTGGATTCCAAAAAGGCGGCACGTATGTATGAGGTAAAAACCCGCTACCAGGAGTTTGTTAGAACTTTTGGTCAGAGCAATGAATACCATAAGCAGGCACTTTACTATTACAGCCGTTCGGTGAGTGCTCTGAATAATATGGCGCTGCAGGCTGGATACACCAAAATGTTCAATGAAAAGTATGTGGAGGCGGCCAATGTATTCAAGAAACAACAAACGGGCAACGGAGTAGAAAACCAGGACCAGTTGCAATATTTGGTGGTGAAGGCCTGGTATAAGGCAGGCCGGAAAAATGAGAATCCTGATTATTACCGCCAGGCAATTGACGAAGCGAACTTATTCCTTGAACAATACGGAAATAAACATAGCTACACCAAGAAAGTGGTGAAGTACAAAACCAAAGCAGAAAAAGCATTAAAATAAGAAGAAATACACCATGGCTAATATTATAAATAACTCACAGAACATCCCGGATACAACCATTCCGAGAGATCTTCCAAAATTGGAAAATGGGACGCATAACCTATACGAGAGTCTCGCGATTATCGCCAAACGTGCAAATCAAATCAGTGTGCAAATGAAAGAAGAGTTGCATGCGAAATTGGCTGAGTTTGCGACTGATACAGACAATCTTGAGGAAGTGTTCGAAAACAGAGAGCAAATTGAGATTGCCTCTTACTATGAAAGACTCCCAAAACCAACGTTGATCGCAACAGAGGAATTCCTGGAAGGAAAGGTTTATTTCAGAAATCCATCAAAAGAGGATGCTGAGAAATAAGAAGATATTGCTGGGTGTAAGCGGTAGCATTGCTGCTTATAAAACAGCTCTTCTTATTCGTTTGCTGGTAAAAGATGGGGCTGAAGTACGCGTGGTGATGACCCCCGCGGCGAAAAACTTTATTACCCCCCTTACTCTGGCAACTCTTTCCAAAAATCCAGTGCTGAGCGATTTTTATACCGCGAGCGACAGCACCTGGAACAATCATGTTGAATTAGGCCTTTGGGCCGATCTCTTTCTTATTGCTCCCGCTTCTGGAAATACCCTTGGTAAACTCGCCAATGGAATAAGCGATAATCTTTTAAGTGCATGTTATCTCTCTGCCCGTTGTCCGGTTTGGCTGGCCCCGGCGATGGACCTGGATATGTGGCAGCACGATGCCACACAAAGGAATATTCGTCGGCTTGAAAGTTTCGGCAATTATATTATTGATCCGGGTACCGGAGAATTGGCGAGTGGTCTGGAAGGCCAGGGCCGATTGGCTGAACCGGAAGAAATACTCGAGAAGCTAAGAGAACATTTTGCCTATTCTTTGCGCCTGAATGGGAAAAAGGCATTGGTAACCGCCGGTCCAACGTATGAAAATCTGGACCCGGTTCGTTTTATCGGAAATTATTCCAGCGGCAAAATGGGCTTTTCCATTGCCGAGGCACTTGCCGAACAAGGGGCAGAAGTAACGCTGGTTTCCGGTCCGACGCATTTGAAGACACACAATGCAGGCATAACCCGGGTCAATATTGTATCAGCTGAAGACATGCTCAATGCATGTTTGGATGTTCATAAAGATCAGGATATCGTGGTGATGTCGGCAGCAGTGGCAGATTACCGTCCTGAGAATATTGCTCAGCAAAAAATTAAGAAGAAAGACATGCTTTTTCTCTTAAAGCTGACGAAAACCACGGACGTACTAAAAACTCTTGGAGCCGATAAACCCAAAAATCAGGTATTGGTGGGATTTGCCCTGGAAACTGAAAATGAGCTCAAGAATGCAAAAGAAAAACTCAAGACGAAAAATCTGGATTTTATTGTACTGAATAGCATGAATGATCCGGGAGCTGGATTTAGCAGTGATATGAATAAAATCACGATCATCGACAAGAAAAATAAAACCACCTCGTTTCCGTTAAAGGACAAAGCGGAAGTAGCCAAAGATATTGTCGAAAAAATTATTGAATTGACCCATGCGTAACGCGATACTCCTGATACTCGTTTTCTTAACCATAGCTGCCGGGGCACAGGATTTTAATGCCAAGATTTCGGTTAACCATACGCAGGTGAATGCCAGAAACCTTCAGATATTTTCCAACCTGGAGCAGTCGCTGAACGAGTTCATCAATAACAAAAAGTGGGCGGATTTCAAGATCAACGCCAATGAGCGAATCAATCTTAATATGGTAATGAATATTACCAGCTATGATAATGTCAATTCTTTCGGAGCTTCGCTCATTATCAATGCCTCCAGACCGGTTTATGGAAGTACCTACAGTACAGTATTGCTAAATCATGAAGACAACGACGTGAAGTTTACCTACCAGAATTTCCAGTTGATGAATTTCAATGACCAAACGTTTAATGATAACCTGACTTCAATCTTGGGTTTCTATCTGGAAATTGTGATGGGCATGTGCATGGATACCTATTCACCTATGGGTGGAGACCCTTATTTCAGTCGGGCCAACAATGTGTTGATTGCTGCGCAGAGTGCGGGACAGCCTGGTTGGAGTTCTCAGGACGGATCGAGCAATAAGAACCGTTACTTCTTAATTGACGACTTGACAAGCGACCGTTTTAAAGACATGCGAAAAGCCATGTACATATACCACCACAAAGGTTTGGATGTCATGTCAAAAAATTTGGAAACCGGTCGGAATGAAATAACTGTGGCGCTGAAGGATATTCAGAAAGTAGCCAAGGTGCAAACCAACTCCATGTGGATGCGTGTTTTCTTCAATTCCAAAGTGAATGAGATTGTGTCCATCTATTCTACCGCACTGGCCACTGATAAGAATAAAATCGTTGAGATGCTCACGCAGATTGATCCGGCCAACGCCACCAAGTGGCTTCAAATAAAAAGCCGGTAAACTGTATTTCCTTTCCTTCTCATCCGTTATTTTTGGACTGTGCTGCAATCACTCCGAGTAAAAAACTATGCCTTAATCCGTGACCTCAATCTGGAAATGGATAAGGGACTTCTTATCATTACCGGAGAAACCGGAGCGGGGAAGTCTATTTTGCTTGGTGCACTTGGACTCGTACTTGGAGAGCGTGCGGAAAGTAATGTGGTAGAAGGGCACGAGAGCAAGTGTGTGGTTGAAGCGGAGTTTCTCGTTTCCGAATATCATCTGGAAAGCTTTTTCGAGAATAATGAATTGGATTATGAGCCAGTCTGCGTCATCCGCCGGGAAATATCCGTTCAGGGAAAATCCCGTGCATTTATCAACGATACACCGGTTACATTACAGCAGCTACGCGAGCTTGGTGAGTCGCTAATTGATATTCATACCCAGCATGAAACCCTGTCGCTCAAAGACAAACATTATCAAGTTCAGTTGCTGGACAGCTTTGCCGGGAACCAGGTCAGCCTGCATGCGTACCGAACGGCACTTTCTGAGAACCGACGACTTCAAAAAGAGTTAATACAGCTAACGGAACAGGAGGCAAGCTGGAAGGCAGAATATGATTTTCATTCTTTTCAACTTAAAGAATTGCAAGAGGCTAATTTAAAAGCTGGAGAGGAAGTGGAACTGGAAGCGGAACAGCGACGCCTGGCCTATGCGGCTGAAATTGCAAAAGCTGCTTTTGAGGGGGCCGAAGGCATACGCAATCAGGAAGGTTCTGCGCATTCTATACTTGTAGCGGTCTCGCATTTGCTAAAGCAACAGGCGGCACATGAAGACCGGTTCTCATCTCTTGCCTCGCGATTGAATTCATTGCAGATTGAATTGGATGATATTGCGGCTGAACTTGAAAAAATAGCAGACAATACCCAGGCGGATGATGCGAGGTTGGAACAGGTAGAACAACGCATTAGCATGGTGTATTCCCTTCAAAAGAAGCATGGCTGTTCTGGCTCTGAAGGCTTGTTGCAGAAGCAGTTTGAGCTGGAAGATAAAATTGCCCGGGTTGAAAATTTAGAAGAGGAAAAGGAAAAACTGATGGCCAGTGTTAGTTTGGCGCGGAATGCTTTGGAGGTTGCCTCGAAGGAATTAAGGAATACCCGCGAGCAAGCCATTCCTGTTCTTCAGGGTAAATTGGAGGAGCTACTGGCCGAAGTTGGAATGCCTCATGCCCAGATAGACATTCAGATGGAAGCACTTGAACATCCCGGAGAGGAAGGACCCGATGAAATACGAATTTATTTCTCATCCAATCCCGGCATGCCTATGCAGGCGGTAAATAAAGTGGCTTCCGGTGGTGAACTTTCCCGGCTCATGCTTTGTTTTAAATCTATACTGGCCGTGTCGAAGTCTTTGCCTACCTTAATTTTTGATGAGATTGATACCGGAATATCCGGAGAGGTAGCTGCAAAGGTGGGCAAGAGAATGAAAGAAATGGCCAAGGGACTCCAGGTTATAAGCATCACGCATTTGCCGCAAATAGCCGCACTGGGAGATGTACATTTTCAAGTGTATAAAGAAATTCAGGATGGCACGAGTCAAACCTATATGAAAGAACTGAATGAAGAAGAAAGGGTGAGAGAGGTAGCCCGGATGTTGAGTGGGGACAGGATGTCGGAATCTGCACTTGCGAATGCACGCGAATTGATGGCATCTTAATGGAAAAGCAGCTCAGACCAGAACAAAAGAAATTGCATCTGGACCTTATTCCGGGAACAGATTTTTGGCTGGTACCTTTGGTGGCTATCGTAGAAATCCTGATTTTTTTCTGGATGACTTTTGATGGAGTCAATGCGCTCAGTCCGGATCCAATCGCGTTGTTTGATTGGGGTGCCAATCAAAGAAGTGCGGTGATCGACGGACAACTATGGAGATTGTTTACGGCACTGTTTATCCATCGCGGAATATTCCATCTGGTAGTGAATGTATTTGTTCTTTGGATATTGGGGCGTGTTTTGGAGCCATTGCTGGGCTGGAAAAATATTGGTCTCCTGATGCTTTTCGGAGGGCTTTGTGGCAATAGCGTCTCCTTTTTCTGGTATCCCTATCTGCTGAGTGTTGGGGCTTCTGCCATGGTATATGCTCTTTTCGGTGCATGCCTCATCTTATTGTTTACACAGTCTTCTTATTTCAAGGATTTGGTACCCCATGTATTCCTGCTTTTTGTCCTGTTTATTCTTCAAACAGTGTATGGATTCTTCAATACACAAATTGATCATGCAGCCCATATCGGTGGCATGCTGGCGGGCATTTTGACAGGAGTGGCATTCGGCTTTATCAAATCGAATCCTGGCATTGCCTTGCCAATTCGCGGGGCTTTGGGCTTTTTATCCTTCCTGGCTTTTATGTCTGTAGTGGTGCTTGGAAAAGGTTTGAGCAATCCACTCGCCGATTTTCAAAAGGTGCGAAACGTTTTGCGCCTGGAAAAAGCAGAGGCCGATTTGGCCTGGCTTCATGGAGAAGATAGCAATGCTTTTAGGGACGGGATTCAACATTGGCAGTCGGCGATTGATACAGCCGTTAAATACCAAAACCCGGATATGCCCGAACCTTTGCTGGTTAAAATGCAGCAGATAGAATTGTATTGCCGATTGAATAAGAAACGATACCAACTTGTGATCGATTTTCTTCGTCACGACGGAACTTTTCTGTATCCCCTTTACCAGGAAAAGAAAGCAGGCATCGAGTATTTGGAGAAAGAGGTCTTTCTGAGGCCGTAATGGGCTCTTAGTCCGGTCAACTATTTTTTGTCTCCCGGCCCGGAGGTCCGGAACGGCTTTTTGTTTCTATTCAGAATCTTAACACTGAAATCTGAACTCTTTTGCCAGCCTCCCTAACTATAACTCTTCGCCAGTGCAATCAGTTTAGCACGAACGCTTGGGTTCACATTCATCAGAGGCAGACGAACATGAGTGCCGCAGATACCAAGATGATTCAGGATTTCTTTGATGCCTCCCGGACTTCCATCGGCAAAAATTTCGTTCATCATTCCAAGCAAACCATAATGGAGTTCGCGGGCTGCCTTGAAGTTACCGCCCAAGGCCATGCGCACCAATTCTGAGAAATTGCGTGGGTAAGCATTGGCTATAACCGATATTACACCATCCATCCCCATGCTAAGCAATGGCAAGGTAAGGGCATCATCTCCCGACAAAACATAGAAATCATTCGGGCGATGGCGCAGAATTTCCATGCATTGTTCCATATTGCCGCTGGCTTCTTTCATGGCCACGATATTTTTATGTTCGGCAAGGGCCAAAGTTGTTTCGGCGGTCATGTTGGAACCAGTTCTTCCCGGCACATTGTACAGAATAACCGGAAGAGGAGAAGCATCTGCCAGGGCGGTATAATGTGCACTGATGCCGGCCTGATTCGGTTTGTTGTAGTATGGACTTACTGAAAGTATAGCAGAAATACCATCAAAATTGAATTGTTTGAATCCGTTTAGAAGCTCAGCGGTATTGTTACCACCCATTCCGGCTATCACTGGAATTGCACCCTTGTTTTCATCCAGAACCGTATCAAAGATTTTGCGCTTCTCGTCGCTGCTCAGCGTAGCACTTTCGCCGGTGGTTCCCATCACCACCAGGTACTCAATCTTGTTGTCTACCAGATGACGGGTTAACATTCTCAACGCGGCATAATCTACGCTTCCATCGGCCTCAAAAGGAGTAACCATGGCTACTCCGGTTCCATACAAATTTATCATTGCTTCAAGTGTTTCAGGTAATGCAAACATTGCTTTACCAGGTTTTCATTCGTGTTGTTTGTGCCCAGGTCGAACATAAAATCAAAGCAAGCGGTATTGGATTCGTTGTAAGCTCCAATACGGTAACCCGCATTGCTTTTGGCAGCCAGATAAAGCAGGGGCAGGTCTTCTTGCGAATCGATCACAATCAGGATATCCAATGCACTAGCATTCAGTTTATCCGTTACCGACCCATTGCTCAAGCCTTTCCAATCGAAATCCGCTTTTTTCAAATAATCGAAACCCGGTTTGAACACCAGTTTTTCGGGAAACTCTTTGCTGCTAAAATACCCCAGCGCAGTGACCAGAGCTCCTTCTTTCATAAGCTCTTCCCGGAATTTTTCAATTAATTGTCGCCTTGAGGCGTCCTCGGCATTGAAGAGAATTCCCACTTTAACGCCGGGTCCGATTGAACGAATTTTACGTTCACGCTTGCTGCTCGCTTTGGCAGCCTGCCGGATGGCTCGTTTGGCAAAGAATTTCTTCAAGAGCACAAAGGTATAAAATAGAGTAGACAAGTACAGAGTACAGGAGCACAAAGACGTTGAGATATTGTGACTTTGTGAGGTGGAGATATTGGGATGGAAAAATATGGAGACAATTCATCTGCTTTACGAGATTCAAATTGAAACAAAAGAAGGGAAGACACTGCATGGATATAATACCACGGATGGATACATAGATGAAGATTCCATGGAGGAATAAAGGTGGTGGTTGTTTTATTTTGTTCCTGTTAAACCGATCCCATGCAATACCAAGCACAAACTCCCGACCAATACATGGCTCAAATTCCAGAGGACCGCAAAGAGCCGATGGAAAAACTGAGAGCCGCTATTCTCGAAAATTTACCTGACGGCTTCGAAGAAACCATGAGCTATGGCATGATTGGCTATGTGGTGCCGCATTCTGTTTATCCTCCCGGCTACCACTGCGACCCCAAATTGCCTTTGCCTTTTATAAGCATTGCCTCACAAAAGAACTTTATCGGCTTTTACCACATGGGCATGTATGCCGATCCACAACTCCTGAATTGGTTTGTGGAAGAATATGGAAAGCGGGTAAAGGGCAAGCTGGATATGGGCAAGAGCTGCGTGCGTTTGAAGAAGATGGACCAAATCCCCTATGAGCTCATCGCAGAACTAAGCAGAAAGATGACAGCGCAAGACTGGATTGCTTTGTATGAGAAGAATTATAAGAATCGGTAGGGAAGCAGGAAGTACGAAGGACTTTCTTGATTTTAGAATAGTGAGGTTTGTCCGTCACCATTCTTATTCTCAGTCTCATTCTTAACCTTGTCATCCTGGGTAAAGCCGGAGGCCGTATCCAAAGGCTCAACCTCATCCTTAATCTCGCCCTCAATCATCCCCATATATTCTACTTCGGAAATGATTTTGATGCCGAGCGCTTCTGCTTTTTTCAGCTTTTCGGGTCCCATTTTATCTCCGGCAATGAGATAATCAAGCTTGGAGGAAACGCTACTTACATTTCGGCCGCCATGGGCCTCGATACTGGCTTTTAATTCATCCCGGCTAAAATTTGCAAAGACACCGGAAACCAGAAAGCTTTTTCCTTCAAACTGATCGGAAACCGGACCTTCGGTTGCTTCCATCTCCATGTGCAATCCGGCATCTTTTAATTGTTGGATGATCTCACAGTTATGTTCCTGAGCAAAAAAGTCGATGACCTGATCGGCAATTTTTTCTCCTATCTCATCTACCGCAATCAATTCTTCTCTACTGGCTTTTTCCAGTGCATCGATAGAAGCAAATTTCCTGGCCAGCTTTTTTGCCACCGTTTCACCCACCATGCGAATGCCCAAGCCAAATAATACCCGTTCAAAAGGAATTTCTTTTGATTTTTTGATGCCGAGTAAAAGATTGCTGGCCGACTTTTCCGCCATGCGATCCAGCTGTATCACCTGATCATAAGTAAGGGAGTACAAGTCAGCGTAGTTTTTGATTAATCCTGCATCGAAGAGCAATTCTACGGATTCTGCACCCATCGAGTCGATGTCCATGGCTTTGCGCCCGATAAAATGCACCACCTTACCGCGAACCTGAGGATCGCAGCTGGCATCGTTCGGACAATAATGTTGGGCTTCTCCGGGTTTACGTACCAATGGCGTTCCGCATTCCGGACATACTTTGGCGTATTCCAGAGGTTCTGAATCAGCGGGTCGCTTGCTGATGTCGACTCCCGTTACTTTCGGGATGATCTCTCCGCCTTTTTCTACAAATACGGTATCGCCGATTCGAAGGTCCAGCTTCTTGATTTGATCTTCATTGTACAGGGAAGCTCGCTTCACTGTGGTACCGGCAAGATGCACGGGCTTCAAATTCGCTACGGGTGTAATGGCTCCTGTTCTACCCACCTGGTAACTCACCGACTCCAAAACCGTAACGGCTGCTTCGGCCTTAAACTTATAAGCAATGGCCCAACGGGGCGTTTTCGCCGTAAAGCCAAGTTCTTCCTGCTCGTCGTAGTTATTCACTTTGATCACTACCCCGTCGATGTCGAAACTCAAATCGTGCCGCGCTTTGTCCCAGTGGTGAATGAAATTAATCACCTCATCAAATGTTTGGCACTTCCGGATATGTTCCGAAACGGGAAAACCCCAGGATTTTGCTTTTTGCAGGTTTTCATAATGACCTCTGTATTCGGGTCCATCTGCAATAAGGTAATAGAGAAACAGGTCTAAGGGTCTTTTCGCAACCTCGCTGCTTTCCTGCATTTTAATGGTGCCGGCAGCTGAGTTTCTTGGATTGGCAAAGCCGGGTAATCCTTCCTCTTCGCGTTCGGCATTCATCCGTTCAAAAGCGGCGCGGTGCATGAATACTTCACCGCGGATATCAAAGTCGGCAGGATAATCTCCTTTCAATCGAACGGGCAGATTTTTTACGGTCCGGATATTCGTGGTCACATCATCTCCCTGTATGCCATCGCCACGCGTTAATGCCTGCCGAAGTTCTCCGTTCACATAATTCAGGCTGATGGCAAAGCCATCGAATTTGAGCTCGCATACATATTCAAAATCATCTCTGCCCAAACCTTTTCTCACCCTTTCGTCAAACTCCTTTAACTCTTCTTCGCTGTAAGTATTTCCCAGTGACATCATTCGGTAGCGGTGTTTCACCGTAACAAATTCTTTGGTAATGTCGCCGCCCACTTTTCGGGTTGGGGAATCCGGATCATCAAATTGGGGGTATTCCTTTTCAAGTTGGGTAAGCTCTTCCAACAGCATGTCAAAATCATAGTCGCTGATGCTGGGTTGGGCCAGAACATAGTATTTATAGTTATGCTCTTTGAGTTCGGCACGCAGGGATTCAATCCTTTTTTTTACTTCTGTTTCGTTCATTTCCTTCCGCTTTTCTCCAGAATTTCCTGGAGTGGGTAGTCCATTCGCTGGTTTTGCACTTCTCCTCTTTTTATCATGGCCAGCTGAAGGGGGATGGGGATATTTTGTTCCCTCGGACTCCATCCCATACGGCTGACAATCGCATTCAAAGAACTGAGAAGACTGGGCCAGTTCAGGAGGGAAAGTTCGGGTAATCTCAGCAAATCGCCAATCTGATTTCCGAGTAAATAACGTATCATGTGGGCGCCGTAATCTTTGGCGAAGGGATGTTCAATTTCATGGATGAAGGCCAGCAACGAACGAGTCAATTGACTTCCTTCTTCCGATATGCTGAACAATCTTCGGATGATTTGTTTTTCCAGTAGAAGCGCTTCTTCATAATCGTATGCTAAAAGTTTTTCATCCAAGCCACCCAGCCAGGAGATGATATTCCATTTATGGATGACTGCATCTTTCGTTTTTTTGTCGAGGCGAACACCCATCCTTTCAATGGCTTTTAAGGTAACAAGGGAAAATGCCAGATTTGTTCCGGCACGGTCTTCCATATTCACCGGAGTACCCCATTCCTTATTCCAATTTCCGCTCTCCTTGAGTCGATGGCTCACGGCAGCATGAATGAGCCTTACCTTGATGATACTTTTGAAACCTTTTCCCTTGGGAGAAAAGGCCCCTTTCTCAGAAACATCCATAATAAATTGTCCCGTTTCGCTCAGTCTCTTGCCGGTATTGTCCTGCATTCTGTTGGATTGATACAGGACTTTTGCACCGTCGGCAGCGGCGTAACAAAAAGGCAGAGAAGCGAAGAGCAAGGCAGAGTATACGTAAGCCTGGTATTCCTGAAAAAAATCTTCCGCCAAATCAATCTTCTTTGGTTCTGCCCAGGAAGGGAGCTGTTGCAGTTGCAGGCAATAATTCTGAAGTTCGGAAATCATCTTTTCAGGTATTGGGTCTTCATTAATCTCCATACCCATCAAGAGTTGAAATTGATTGGTGTCGCCGGTTTTCAACATCATGGCTAAAACATGGTCAGCCATTTGGTCCGAACGCGCTCTCATTTCATCCATTAATTTATCATTCCAGCTTTTCATTTAGTGCAAGATCTATTTTCTCCAATTAATCGCATACTGAAGGCAAAAGATTAACAGGATCAGGAGTGGAATTGCTGAGAAAAATGGAACGTCTGATAACATATATATCGAAGTCAATATTTCGGTATACACGAAAACAGATAACAAAAAGAACGCGGCTGAAAAACAGAGGACATAATCAAGGGTTGGTTTTTTGTGCAGTTCCTTACTGATCCTGGCTTAACGCCTGGAATGAAGTGGCTAATCTCCTTATCCAGCATCAGATGCGGACTGGCCACCTCATATACATCGTGGCCTTCCCATAATTCATCTGCATCGCGAAAGGTTTTTAGTCCGCTTTCCGCACTCATTCCGGCACCGCTTAAACCAACAAGTTTTTTTCGCATGATAAACGTTTCAAGATTTTTTAAGCTTCATTTTTCTCCACTTGATCACATAGAGTATGCAGAAGACAACTGCGGCAATAAATACTAGAGCCAAAAGAAACATTATGGCGGGAACGGCGAATGGGTAAGCAAACACCTGAGGTAGAACAAAACCAAAAATTCCCAAAAGAGCAGCTATTATGGATGCGATGAAAAAAGTAAGATCAAAATTATTTTTCCGGGGGAAGTCTTTCTTGAGTCTTTTTTTACCGATAAAATACCCAATGAAATGCTTGATTGGGATTTTTACAAGAACAGCCAATAACAAGTAACCAATAACTGGCATTACCGAATAGGAGTAAGAGGGTACGATATATAAAATCAGAATGGTGCCAATTACAGCATTCAAGACTAACCCAATTCCCAGTAATATAAGAATGAAAAGTGCAACCGTGTAGACATTGTCGTTTTGCCAAAAACCCGGGTGCTTTCCCTGGGCAGGCGTTTCACTTTTTTTACTGGAATCCTGGAAAGAGACGAAAGGTTCCGGTTCAATTTTTATTGGAGAGGATTTTGTGTTTATGTTCTTTGCGCTTGTCTGAATACCAATGTTAATTGTATCAATTGTCAGGGATGTGGACTCAAGATCCGTTAGAGATTCATCTGTGAAAGCCACGGAGTGATTTGGCTCTTGTTCATCCGTTTTATTCAATTGATTCGCCTTGCGATCGGCCATTTGCTGTCCGATATGCACTTTTTTTACATGGCGATATCTTTGCTGACAGGAAGAATTCCCAAAAAGAATAATACAGGCAATTATCCAGAAGAGGTATCGTAAGTGTTTCACAGGTTTCAATGGTTGAAAAGATAAAGTCATCCACTAAAATGCTGCAAGATGAAGAATAAATTTAGACGAAAATCTACGCATGTGTTATAGGGGTGAGTACCCAATTCATACGCAATTGGAAAAGCAATAGTTACTTGCCCATCTTTACATTTTCTCTACCTCGGGAATTCCCAACATGGCGAAACAGGCGGAAATGGCTTCGGCAGTGGCTTTGCTCAGCATCAATCGCAAGTTGCGTTTTTCCGCATTTTCTTCCTTCAACACAGGAAGATCATGATAGAAACGGTTGTAGCTTTTTACCAGGTCGTAAACATAGTTGGCAATCAATGCAGGACTGTAATTTTTTCCTGCCGCACGAATGGTTCCGGGTAAATCATGCAGGTAGCGAATCAAATCTTTTTCCTGTGCTTCTAAGGCTCCGGTGTATGAGCCAAATGACCAATCTCCTGCATTGCTTTGCAGGGAATTGATACGGGCAAAAGTGTACTGTAAAAACGGACCGGTATTTCCCTGAAAGTCGATGGATTCTTTCGGGTCGAAGAGAATTCTTTTGCCCGGATCCACTTTGAGAAGGAAATACTTGAGTGCACCCATACCAATCTTTTCAAATAATGAGTAGAGTTCTTCCTCACTCAGGCCTTCAATCTTGCCCAGTTCACGCGTAATAGTATCGGCTGTTTGATGCATTTCATCCATCAAATCATCTGCATCTACCACGGTGCCTTCTCGGGATTTCATCTTGCCGCTGGGCAAGTCTACCATTCCATAACTCAAATGATAAAGTCCTTCGGCATAGGGTCTTTCCAGCTTATTCAGAATAGAAAAAAGCACCTTGAAATGGTAATCCTGTTCATTTCCTACCACATAAATGCTTCGTGGCATTTGGTATTCCTGAAACTTCAAATCGGCGGTCCCCAGATCCTGAGTCATATACACGGATGTTCCATCGGAACGTAGCAGGAGTTTTTGGTCCAGCTTTTCGGAGGTCAGGTCAATCCATACCGATCCATCTTCTTTTTGATAGAGTATCCCTTTTTCCAGGCCCTCGTTGACGATGTCTTTTCCCAGCAGATAGGTATTGGATTCATAATAGAACTGATCGAAAGAAACACCCATGCGCCGGTATGTTTGCTCGAAACCGGCGTAAACCCAGCCATTCATCATCTCCCAAACGCGAATGGTTTCCGGATCTTTAGCTTCCCATTTACGGAGCATTTCCTGGGCTTCCAACAAGAGTGGGGCTTGTTTTTCTGCCTCTTCCTTATTCTTTCCGGAAGCGACTAAATCATCGATTTCCTGCTTATAGGCTTTATCGAAGGCAACATAGTATTTACCTACCAGATGATCACCTTTGAGACCGGAACTCTCAGGGGTTTCGCCCGCGCCGAATTTCATCCAGGCAAGCATGCTCTTGCAGATATGGATTCCCCGATCGTTGATCAGGTTGGCTTTGATTACTTCGTATCCGTTATGCTCCAAAATTTTGGAGACAGAATATCCCAATAAGTTATTCCGAATATGTCCAAGATGAAGCGGCTTGTTCGTGTTAGGCGAAGAATATTCCACCATGATACGCGTATCTTTTCCGTCTGCGGTATGTGTTATCTGAGACGCGTCTGTCAGGTATTCGTTGGCGAAATCTGTCCAATAGCTATCGGCGATCACCAGATTGAGAAAGCCTTTGATTACATTGAAATCAGAAACCCAGTCGGAATGGTTTAGTATCCAGTTTCCCAGGTTTTGGGCTGTTTGCTCGGGACCAGTTTTGGATTGACGCAGGTAAGGAAAGACCACCAGGGTATAGTCGCCTTCAAATTCCGGACGGGTTTTATCCAGTTTCGGAGATTCTATTTCTTCCTGATATAGTTCACGGAAAGCAAGTTGCAATTGCTCTTTGAGATGGATTTCAATTTTCATTTTCGCTCTGCAAAAATGCGGAAAAGCGAAAAAAGAAGCGACCTATTTCTTCCATATTATCGGACAGCCTTCCGCTTTCACTTCCGGGAAATCCACTTCGAGTCCGTCGAGGCAGTATTCAATGGCATCTTCCAGATATACCCGGGTAACCAGAGTGGCATTTTGCCAGTTGTCGTCGATGGCACCGTGGTACACCAATTCGCGTTTGGAGTTGAAGAGGAATACTTCCGGATTGGTGGCAGCCCCATAGGCCTTGGCTATGCTTTGGTCTTCGTCGTGGAGGTACATAAAATTCATGGTTTCCAAACCAAGCTTCGCCGAAATGCGCTTCATCTCTTCAAAAGAATCTTCCGGACTCTGAGCCGCGTCATTCGAGTTGATACCGATGATACCAAAACTATCGTGCTCGTATTTGTTGAGCAGTTTGATCAGACGCTGGCCATAAGATTTCGAGTAGTCGCAGCTATTGCAGGTAAACACAATGCACAGGGCGTATTTGTCAGCATATTCGTACACGTTGTGCACTTTGCCGTCAGCTCCTTTGAGGTTGAACTCGATAAATTTATCTCCGATTTCCATGATGGTCTATTTTAAGTTGCTAAATTGACTCCGCGAATATCACCTTTGTACGGAACAAATGGAAGCAATTGAAGTTAAGGATAAAGCCACGGAAAAGCAATTTCTCAACCTACCCCATGCTTTGTACAGTAAGGATTCGAACTGGGTTTGTCCGCCTCATTCCGATATCCGGAAAATTTTTGATGCAGAAAAAAATCCTGCATTTCAACACGGCAAAGCCAAACGCTGGATTGTGCAGGAGCAGGGAAGGGTCCTGGGCCGCATCGCCGCATTTTACCAGCACAAGGCAGAATGGCGGGAAGCCGGCATTGGTTTTTTTGAGTCGGTAGATGACGAGGAAGTGGCCGATTTGCTATTTGTTACGGCTACCTCCTGGTTGAAACAACAAGGGTTTATCGAAATTGTGGGTCCCATCAATTTCGGACAGCGCGACGCATACTGGGGTTTGCTGGTCGAAGGGTTTGGAGCTCCGGCCTATCAGGACAATTATCATCTGCCCTATTACCAGCGACTATTCGAGGATTTTGGCTGGGAGCAGGATTTTGAGCAGAAGACGGCCATGATACAGGCTGATTATTTTAACCATGAACGTCTGGGACCCATCGCTCAAAAAGTAACGAGCAAGGAAGGCTATTCATTCCGTTCATTCAACTCGCGCAACCTGATACAGATGTCCCGCGACTTTAGCAGCATCTACAACTGCGCATGGCAGGGGCACGATCATTTCAACCCCGTTCAGGAGCCGGAGATTTTAAAGATGATGAAGCAGATGAAGCCTCTGGTAAAAGACGATCTGATTTCCCTGGCCTATGTAGACAACGAGCCGGCGGGTTTCTTTGTAAGCATCCGCGACATCAATCCGATGCTCCGGAAGTTCAGAGGCAGGTTTGGCATCCTGCAAAAGCTGGCGCTGCTTTATCAGCTCAAGACTCAGCCGGTGCAACGCATGCGGGCCATTGTTTTCGGGGTGGTACCCGAGCATCAGAACAAGGGACTGGAAACGGGGATGATCTGGAAGGTTTTTGAGGCGACCCGGAATTACCCGCACATGAAGGAGATGGAGTTGAGCTGGATTGGTGACTTCAACCCGCGCATGCTGCGCTTGCTGGAGGGCATTGGTGCAAAGCCCTGGAAAAAGCATGTTACGTATCGATTGAAAATCAAAGACTAGAGAAATTTTTTAAATTTTTTTATTCCCGGTATTTGCATAATTCCTCTCTCCGCTTACCTTTGCAGTCCCTTTACGGGAAATGATTCCTTAGCTCAGTTGGTAGAGCACATCCCTTTTAAGGATGGGGTCCTGGGTTCGAGCCCCAGAGGGATCACAAAAAGCCTCTTCGATATAATTCGGAGAGGCTTTTTTATGGATCAAGTACGAAACCTGTGGGGTTGATTAATAAAAGGTGATTTTTGCAGGGATAAATTCTATGCACGAGTCATTACACATATTACTGGATCTGGTATTACCTGAGGGATTAAAGAAGTATTTCGAGTTAGTTGATCAT
>WGMZ01000052.1 GCA_016124735.1 Bacteroidota bacterium | reverse complement strand
GCTTTGAACAAGTGCATGGAATTTAACACCAAACCTACTAAAACCGTGCATTTATGAGTATAACTAAAGATATATTATCCACATAATATAGTTGATTATCAATATTTTATACAATGAAAGTAGAAAATCAGCAGACCCTAACTAACCCGATGGTCTTAAATTAGGGGAGTGTTACAGTATCGCATCGATCGATTGAATCCCGGACAAGTAGATTCATTTTTGATTCAGCAACTTTTATTAATAGATGATATGGCCATAGGTTCTGTGGTACTAACCGACAATCCACCTCAGCAAAAGGCCAACCGCTACAATTATTATTCTAGTTATTTGGATGAAAGCGATCTGATTTTTGATTGGAAAACAGGGAGGGATACTTTTTTGGATATAGAGATAAAAAAATCGAAAGAAAACATCTCGGATAATTGCCATTCCACAGATCCGAATGTCCTTGTAGATAAGCAGCAATTTGTTTTCCATGGAAAGCTGATTCGGCGGGGTGAAACTGCCTACATCAGCAAATAGTCTCTCCTCTTTAGGGATATTTCCTCTACCTACCTCTATGTCTTGTTTGTCGAGGTTCCTGTACTTATATTGATCGCAGCAGGGTATTTGCTCTAAAATGAATAAAAATTCACCTTTAAATATGACAGTACAAATAGACTCATCGAAACCGGTAATGGTTACCGGAGCTACTGGCTATGTGGCCGGATATATTGTAAAACGACTTTTAGAAGAAGGGCTGACTGTGCATGCCACTGTGCGTGACCCAGAAAACAAACAGAAGTTGGCTCATCTGGATGACCTTGCCGCTGAGCTGCCTGGTAACATTCATTATTTCAAGGCCGATCTTCTGGATCCCGAAGCCTTTTTTTCTCCCATGAAAGACTGTGAATTGGTTTTTCATACAGCATCTCCGTTTACGTCCGATATAAAGGATCCGCAAAGGGAATTGATTGATCCGGCGTTGCGTGGAACAGAGAATGTGCTGAGAACCGCCAGCAAGACACCATCGGTAAAACGAGTGGTTGATACCAGCAGCTGCGCGGCCATTTATTCCGATGCGACTGAGTGTGCTCTTGGGCCAGATGGCATGCTTACCGAAGACATGTGGAATACCAGTTCCAGCTTAAATTATCAGCCATATTCATTTTCCAAAGTTCTGGCTGAGAGAAGGGCATGGGAGCTTCATGGGGAACAGAATCAATGGGAACTAATTACCATAAACCCTAGTTTGGTGATGGGACCGCCTTTAAATCCCTCGCATGTCACGTCCGATAGTTTTATGATCATGAAACAATTGGTAGATGGAACAGCTAAAATGGGGGCACCCAAGCTGGGAATGGGCATTGTCGATGTTCGAGACGTGGCCGAGGCACATTACAGAGCAGGTTTCACCCCCGAAGCGCACGGTCGCTACATCACCAGTGGACATAATACCAATTTTCTGGATCTGGGGAAATCCTTACTGAATAAATATGGCGATAAATATCCCTTGCCCAAAAGAGCCTTGCCCAAATGGCTGGTAATGTTGGTAGGTCCAATGATGAACAAACAGCTCACGCGTGAATTTATCCGGAAAAATGTGGATGTTGAGTGGAAGGCCGATACCTCAAAAATCAAACGGGAGCTGAATATGAAATTTCGACCGCTTAAAGAAACCATGGAAGACATGATGCAGGCCTTGGTGGAGGCAGGGGAGGTTTGAAAGGAGGGTATCTGGTGTCTGCCGTCTGCAATAATATGTCATTGGGCGCCTTGGTTTGCTAGCGTCGCAATGCATTGCTACCAGGTACAGAGCTTATCTGTTATGTGGGGGAACCGGGTATCGGGCATCTGCTTTCAGGCGTCTGCTGTCAGGTGTCTGTCGTCTACAATAACATCTCTTTGGGCGCCAATACTATCTCGTATCCTTTTTGGATGAAATACGATTTTGCGTCGAATTCCGGGTCATTGGCCAGGGCCATCACAAAATCACCGCCCCAGGCACCGAGCGACTTAACCGAACCAGGGAAGTCAGAGAAATAGAGGTCCTTTACTTTATCCATCATCAAAGATTGGCTCAAAAGTTCTTCGCTGTCATCCATGGATTCCAATAATTTTTCCCTGGATGGGTAGAGGAGATAATCTTCCACCAATGCATTCAGCGACTCCGCCATTTCTTGTTTGTCCAGGCCTTTATTCACATAATACAGGATGCCTTCGCGACTGCTTTGCTTCGTGCCGAGATATACAAAGCAGGCAGAATCTAAAACAGACAGGTCCCAATTCAACGCTTTCCACGTGGCCTGGTGTAGTCCGGTTTTCTGGTAGGCAATGGGCGTTTCGCTGCCAGCGCAGGCTACGTCATAGCCACTTCCACTTAGTGTCGAAAAGAATAATTTCATCGGATCTACTTCGGCCCATTTTGCAATCAGATAGATGAGGGTAGAGCTGGAACCGAGTCCCCATTCACGGGGATAATCAGCTTCAATCTCTGCCGAATGATAATTTCCATCTTTTAAAAATTCCGGGTTTAAACTTCGGGCCTTCAAAAGAATTTTTTGCAGAGTGAGTGCTACCTCGTTTTGCAATTCATGGAGAAGATTGAATTCCTCATCAAAATAGGCCTCAAACCATACCTCTCCCTTATGGTCGATACTCTTCCAGTAAAGACCGTTTACCAGCAATTTCTCTGAATGAACCTGCAGATTTTGTCCGAAACGGGTCGGCCATGCAATGGCAGTGCATCCGTTCAATACCGCATATTCTCCAAAGAGCATGAGTTTACCGTTTGCGCGAAAATGAAGAGATCCGGCCATGGCTGCGAAGATAGGGGAATGCGAGTTCCTCGAAAAATGAAGATTATGCTACATTTTTTTACGTGCAAACCTTACCTTAGAGGAGTAAGTCGCCTTCATGTCATCTTCCAAGTATCTGATTCTTCATGGAATTTTGCTTCTAAGCCTATTCCTTTCTGTACAAGCGAAGGCACAGTACATGGACGATTTTTCCTCTCCTGCAGTGATTCAAATACCCGGGTCAGGCTTCGCAACCGGGACTTTTTCCGGAGATAGTTATCCGATGGCATTGGCCACCGTATCCTCCAATGAATATTTTCCGGATGATTTGGTACACGCCGGACTGATCGAGCGATCCATCTGGTACAAATTCACGATTCCCACCAGAAGAGCCGTTAAGATTACACTGGATCAGAACGACACGAATACAAGCCAGTTGGACATGGGAATGGCGGTTTATAAAGACCCACAAGGACTTGCTGCACCCAACTATCTGGCTGATGCTTTTCCGGTATTGAACCGGGTAGGCTTTGTTCAAAACAGCTGTCTGGAAGAAGGCACTTATTACGTACAAGTGTTATCGCGCCTGCGTTGCACCGATTCCATCAATGTCTCAATCAATATTGAGTTGCCCAATCCGAATGCTCCGGATTTTTATCATCTGATGGTAGATTCATTTACCACTCCTTTTAACACACTATATACTAACTTGATGTCTGCTTGTTCAAATTATCCAGACCGCGAAGTGAAGGCCCTCGCGCCGGCTTCAATTGGTTGGAATCAGGTAAGTGAGCGTATCTATTTGGATGGAGACTATGACCAGTATTTGTTAGAATTATCGTCATTCATTAAAAACTACCAATTCGCGAAAATTTTACTTTTGAGGGAGGACTCAACATTACCCATCAGCCAATGGCCTGTTATAGTTGACGAAAAAGTCAATGGTGATCAATTAAGTAGGAATGGCTACCTCATAACATTGGGTTGCCCAAAGATGCAAGCCCTGAAAAAAGGCCTTTATCGCCTTCTGATATTTTACCCGGAAAACTCTTACAGCTCAAATATACATATCACTTGGATTAGTCAAGATGCCGGAGGAACACCCCATGCTGACCCTTTTCATCTGCCTTCACAATTTCAGAATCTCACGTTAAAGAGTGTTTTTTATGACACGCTGAATTGCAATTCTTTGATTGATACTTTGCTGTGCCCGAATCTAAATCAGCAACTGGAATTTCAAAATTGGAAGGGGATAACTTGCCAATATAACAGGCAGCTTTGGTACACGTTTAACAGTGCTAAATCACAAATAGCCTCGTTTAAGACGCAATTAATATCAAGATTCAGTATTGATTACCCTTCTCTAAAGACCGAATTATACAAAGGAGATATTCAGAATGGTTGCGATAAGGTAAGTTTGGTTTCGCCAAACGGACTTGAATATTGTTTGGAATCCGGTGTTTACACGCTTCGATTATTATTTGGAGATGATCCTTCAAGTTCGGGTTTTGCTCTTCGCATTTCTCCTAATTTTTATGATATAGCTCAATATGCCTATCAATTCAATGATAGCATGAAGCCTGAGGTTTTGGGGGACATAATTAGCAGTTTTCCAAATCCAACCGTATCGAAAGGAGATGTGTTTGATAATATTCCCCAAATAGTCTGGTTGGGGGATCATTGGGATACTGCGTCTTTTGAATTCCGGGAGTTTTATATTTCCTCAGTCGTGCCTCTACTTTTCACCGTTGACAGGCGTGTTCCTCCGTATTATGATTCATGGGTAGATGGATACTTATTTAAAGGAAGAAAAAGTCAAGGGACTGGAAATGAATTGATCGACATAATTGATACCTATCTCCCTTACTATTGCGGTTTCCCGGATACAGGTTGGTATACCATGGTAACTAGAAAGAGTATCTATGAGGCTGACTGCATGGCGAAGGGACAAACACCTTATCAGGTTTCAATTTCTCCGGCAGCTGCTCAAGGCAATAACAGCACAATCGGAAGTATTTCAAACCCGTTCGTTTATAACAACGGAATGACATTGAATGCTGGAGATACGAACTATCAGGGAACGCTATATCCTATCGAGAAATTATATCAGTCGAATACGCCTATTTATTTCAGTTGTAAAAACCGAACCCCAAAACTCACAAACTATCTGGAAACCAATTGCAATTGGAAATTCAATGGTGCAGAGAGTTATCTATACTCAGAATTTGAGATTAACCAGGCGATGGAACTGCAGTATTTGGCAAGGCAGACTGGTAACTTTCTGATTAAAGGAAGTATCAGTCAAAACCCAAATTTACTGTATGATAGCGCCAATTGGATTACTCCATGCGAAACAAGAGTAGTCCAATATTGCAATCTTCAACCAGGAAAATATTCCATAGTAAGTTTGGGTTATATCGGGGATTCAACCTTAATGGAAATGAGGATGATACCCATTAAGCAATACCCTGAAGAACATTTTGAATCGTATGTTGATTTGGGTGTTATTCAAGGTGCCACTGAGATACCTCCTGTTCTTTTGAATTGTTCGATATCCGCCGATTCTACTAGTCTCGAACTGCACTATATGAGCGGAATAATTCCAGTCCTTACACCAAACAAGAAAGTTTGGAGTGGAAATGGAAGTACCTGGTATTACTTTGAATTAAAGCAGGCTGGAACACTTGAATTTACTACGAAGATGAATGCTTCAATTTACCGTTTGCCTGATTCTTTGGATGCAGCTGCTTTGAAGTCCAATTCCTCTCTGAGAAAATTCTATGTTTCGTCCTTAGACAGAATAAACACAAATTCAGTAAACGATAGTACTACAATTCTCTACAAAGGCACTTGTAATCCCGGAAAATACTTTGTTGAATTTCAAGGGTATTATTTATGGGGATTTACTACTTGCAAGATGAACTGGTCCCCGCTACCCATTGCCGGCATCAACGGCGACCACTGTCAAAACGCAGGCCTCACACCAATCAATAAAGCAGGAAATACAACTGCCCAGCTTGATAGCCGGTGCATGAGCATCGGAGAGGGTTTTGGAGAAGATGGAAACAATATGGCTTGTCTTCCTTTACCTAATAATACTCCCTATGTGAGTTTATGGCATAAAGTGCACATCAATCCCGGCATGCGCTACAATGTCAGTTTTCATCTTCAGGGCGTTCCAGGTGTAAATCTGAATAATCGGGTAAAATACAGAATCTTGTATGGCTCCTGTGATGCATTAACTCCCGGTCCATGCGTGGAAAACCTGAATGCTTCCTTTGGTTTTGAATGCATGGAGGCGGCCGATTTCTTCCTTCAAATCATTGTCCCGGAAGATTGGGGAAAAGACATTCTGCAATCCAAACAGGTGGAATTGGTAGTAGATGTGAAAGCATCTTCCAATCCGGTATGCAAACCTTTTGACCCCTTTCGACCGCTTGCTTCTTTTAACTTCGACGGACAATGCAATGCCGATTCGGTGCATTTTCGCAACTATTCCTCACAGGGGAAGGATATTCATTATTTCTGGGATTTCGGAGATGGAACGACCAGTAACCTGAAGGATCCGGTGCATTGGTATTTCAGCCAATCGGCTACCCGGGATTTTCCTGTGAAGCTCATTACAGAAAATGTGGCTTTGGAGAAAAAGGACAGCATCACCCGCACCGTGCGCATTCGGAAAGAGAAGATGAGGATTGATCTTCCTTTTTCTGATACCCTCGTACAATGCGGCACACGTCTGGATATCCAGGCATCATCTAATTATTCGGATGCCGTATTTTTTCATTTCGGCAGTTACTGGCAAGACACATCTTTTGGTGCGCATGCAGATACCAATTTCATCTACCCAAAAAACACAGTCAGGTTCATTGCTTATGCAAACAATTGCAGTATGGATACTACGCTGCTTGTTCGAACACATAACCGCTTATTGCGCCTGGTTAGCGACAGCTTCCTGTGCAAAGACCAGGTATTCCATTTCGATTTGAAACCTCACCAGGATGTGACCTGGTACCCGGGTGCCATTCAAAGTCCTTTGCTGGATTGGAACCAAGCCGGAGAGCTGCGGGTTGAAGTGCGCGAGTTGGGCTGCATTCTGCGTGATACCATGGAGATTGAAGATTTAACACCCGTCTTTATGCACAGTAGCGACACGGTTTTCTGTCAGCAAGACAGTGGACTCTTGCGCGTTTTGCCGATTTATTCCGGCACTCTGCATTGGGAAAATGGCTCCACCGCTTTGAATCGATGGGTGAATCTGGATGGACAATACTGGGTGGAGGGCAAGAACAAACAATGCCTCAACCGGGATACGATGCAGGTGGAGTTCCGGGATTTCAGAAACGCGATTATTCCGACAGATTTTTTCATTTGTGCGGACAGCATCATCCAATTGAAGAGCAAATGGAATGCAGCCTATTATTCCTGGAGCACTGGCGATACGAGCCAAAATATTCAGGTAAGTGATACGGGATGGATTTATCTGGAATTGGGTAAAAAGGCCTGCTCATCCAGAGATACAGCGAGGATTAACTTCTATCCAAAAGACCTCAATCTAGGGAAAGACACGGGTTTTTGTGAAGCATTGCTTATTACCCTGGATGCAGGAATTGGAAGTAATTACCATTGGTACCCATTAGCGGGTCAAAACCGTTATTTCACGGTAAACGACTCGGGAACCTATTGGGTTGAAAAAATCAATCGATACAATTGCCCCGTAAGCGATACCATTCAAATTGTGGAAAATTGCGGTCCCTGGTTGCTCATGCCAACCGCATTTTCTCCCAATGGCGATGGGCTGAATGATGTGCTTAAATGGAATCATGTCGACGTAACGGAATTCGAAATTCATATCTACGATCGCTGGGGAACATTGGTCTATTCAAGTCAGGATATTCAGTCATATTGGGATGGCACCTTCCAGGGAGAACTCCTTCCAGACGGAGTATATGTCTATCAAGTCAACTTTGGCGGAGCGGATTATTTGGGCAAATACCATCGTAAGAATACCAAAGGACTCATTACCTTATTGCGCTAATTCATTCCGTCTTTGTTTTCTGCTCCTGCTTTTTTTCTATTTTAGGATGAAAGAACAGGATTATGATTGTCAGTAAAGGCATAAGTATAAAAAGACTTTTCCGGTGGACCGGTCACCATATGGTTTGGCTCTGTGCCTTGATGGCACTGGCGGCCTGGGGTTATGAGGCGGGTGTGTTAAATATCAAACTTCCATGGCTTCCGGTTTCGGTGATTGCCACTGCAGTAGCTTTTTATGTGGGTTTTAAAAACAACCAGGCTTATGATCGCATGTGGGAAGCACGAAAAATTTGGGGAGCTATCGTGAACTCCAGCAGGGCTTGGGGAATGTATGCAGATGGATTTGTAAACGATGAGTTTGCCAAAGAGGAAGTTTCTCAAGCGGCCCTCATCGACATTAAAAAGAGATTGATATACCGGCATATCGCCTGGCTCTATACCTTGCGCGAACAATTATTGGAGCCCACCTCCTGGGAGCATAGCAGCCAGGCAGGGCATATTGGCCGTTACGCGCGCTTATACCAGGAGTATTTCGGAACAGGCATGGTGAAAAATGAGGTGATGGAGATTCATTACGATGAGTTGCTAAACAAAGATGATTTACACGGTATTGAGAAAGCAAGCAACAAAGCCACTCAGTTGATTAACCGGCAATCCAGAGACCTGGCCAACCTGAAGCGCTTGGGAATCATCGATGATTTTCGCCATATGGAGATGGAGAAAATGCTCTACGATTTGTACCAGCATCAGGGCAAATGCGAACGTATCAAGAAATTTCCGTTACCCCGACAATTTGCTAATCTGAGCCGTTATTTCGTGGGGATATTTATCATGCTATTGCCATTCAGCATGATTCCGGAACTGCTCAATATGGGCCAACTGGGTGTCTATCTATCGGTACCCATAGCAGCCTTGGTAGGTTGGGTATATGTGGTGATGGAAATTTTGGGCGATTACAGCGAAAACCCCTTTCAGGGAATGGCCAATGACATTCCTATGCTGTCCATCTGCAGAACCATCGAAATTGATTTACGCGAAATGTTGGAGGAACGCAAGCTGCCTTCAGCTATCCAGGCGCATAATGATATCCTGATGTAGGTTTGACAGGTTTCGGGTAACAGTCGTCTGGCATCTGGTGTCTTGGTTTGGTAGCATCGCAATGCATTGCGATGCTACCAGGAATCAGGAATCAGGTTTCTGGTATCAGTTGTCTGTCGTCTGGTGTCTGGCGTCTGTCGTCTGGCGTCTTTCGCCCTCACTGCCTCATCTTCTTCATTTCCTCCACCTTCTTCGCGAAGCGTTTTGCATCTTCGTTGTCCGGAGTGGCGGCCAGGTAAATTTGTACCAGATAATCGGCTTTCTGAACGTCGCCCATTTTAATGGCTTGTTCTGTATAGGAATAACAGCCCAATCCAATAAATCCCAAGATTCTCTCATACTTCACATCCTTTGTTGCTTCCTCATGCAAAAATGCAATTTCCTTTTTCCACCATTCCAGATCTTTTGTACCATAAGATTGATAGAATTTCTTTTTGAGCAATTGTTCGCTCATCACTTCTTCCGGACTAATATTGGGTCTTTTCTCATAGTAGTTTTCTACGGAGTCATTCATCAGAAAGTAGAAGCCATCGTACATAGCGGCCTGATTTGGGAATTCATGTTTGCCATCCCATTCTATAATTTCGTGCATGAATGGTGCTTTTCCCAGCGATACGTCAAATGAAACGAGGTCGGTGAAATTCATATCCCGTTTACCGGCAATGCCTAAAATAGAAATATTGCTCTGACGCTTCATCGGGTAGATCGCACCGGAATAAATAATCTGACTCACATTTGGGTTGGCATCGGCATAATAAAAGGCAACTTTAGCGCCTCCACTGAAGCCCAGGAGACGAATCGTGCTTTCAACCGGATACCGGCGTTGAATTTCACTGATCAACAGGTCCATCTCTGTTTTGCTGGCATCCAGACTCATCCCATTCTTGCTGGTATTGGAACCAACCAGAATAATATTAAGGCTATCGGCCAGGTCACGGTATTGCAATAAGGGCTGCTCGCCACGCCCATGCGGATCGATGCAATACAAAACAGGATACCGCTGTTTGGCCAGCATGCCTTTTGGAAGATAGATGGAGTAGGAGCGGTTCGGGTCGTTTTCAAAGGCAATGTTGTCGTGTACAATGCCCAAACCTATTTGCTTAGGAGATTCCGGAGCGGGTTTTTCCGGGGGCATCCCGGGTCTTTCGTTTTTCTTGTTATTTGAATCGCCACAGGAAGCAAAACTCAATGCCAATCCAAGGGCGAGAAGACTCAATACATGTTTCATTTTTTTAGTTCCTCCAGGCTTTTGATGCCCCGAATCTCGCAAAACAATTCGACAACTTTGGAATGTGAGACCGTATCTGTCTCAAAATATTTTACAATGACTTTTCTTTCTTCATCTGTGGCCTCCAGCTGATTAAGAATATTCAACAGGTGCATTTTCATGTGTCCTTTTTGAATACCGCTGGTAACCAACGAGCGAAGCGCAGAGAAGTTTTGAGCCAATCCGACAACTGCTGTAATTCCCATCAATCTTTCAGCATTCGGATTGTCTAGCAGATTGATGGCAAATTTCACCATCGGATGCAATGAGGTAATTCCTCCGACTGTACCCAGAGATAGGGGGATATCCAGCCAAAATGAAAAGACGCCATTTTCCACCTTCACATCTGTTAAACTGCGGTACTGTCCGCCACGCGATGCATAGGTATGTGCGCAGGCTTCCACTGCGCGAAAATCATTTCCGGTGGCAATTACCACGGAATCAATTCCGTTCATCACACCCTTATTGTGCGTGGTGGCGCGGTAGGGTTCAATGCGGGCGATGTGCACGGCCTTTTCAAACTTGTCGACAAATTCCTGCCAGGTGTATTCCTTTTTTTCGTCTTCCAGCATTTCTACCGGACAGCTTACTTCGGCTCTGACTAGGCATTCAGGCGTGTAGTTGGAAAGGATGCACATAATGACCTGCAATTCCTTTTCTCTTTCGCTAAAAAGATCGCTGTTTTCGATTTCCCTGCGGAAAGTGCGGGAGAATTGTTCCAGGCAGGAATTGATAAAATTGGCGCCCATCGAGTCGCAGGTTTCGAAGGTGGCCATAATTTGATAGTAATTTGGCTCTTCGTAGTTTTTGTTGATGAGTTGAATGGACTTAATACCACCGCCACGATTGCGCATGTTCTTGGTCAGCTCTTCACTTTCTTTGTACAAAAGCTCTTTGATGTGACTATTGAAAAAGTTGAGAAGTTTCTCATAATCGCCCCAGTAGGCAAAATGCACATGTCCAATTTTCGTGGTAGAGATGATATGCGTTTTAAATCCACCGCGACTCAACCAAAAATTTGCTGCTTTGGCAGCGGCAGCAACTACCGAGCTTTCCTCAATAGCCATCGGAACCGTATACATTTTCCCATCAATCAGGAAATTGGGTGCCACCCCGAATGGGAGATAATAATTGGTGATGGTATTTTCAATAAATTCATCATGCAGCTTTTGCAAGGCGGCATCCTCATTCCAATAGGTGCTGAGGGTTTGATAAGCGGCTTCCGGATTCTCAAAATGACTGCAAATCCATTCCACCTTACCTTCTTTGCTCAGCTTGCTAAAACCACTGATGGCTTCCATTGGTTTGGCCAATGGATTGGTCTTTTTCATCTGACTCATACTAAATATTCTCCCGCAGCCTAAGGTAGGATTGAGCCAATCCAAAGCCGCGAACTTGTTCTGTTAAATAATGTTGTAGCTTTTCGTAATCTTCCCTGGCATATTTAAGCAAGGCTGACGCCTGTCCGTACACCGCATTCATTTTACTTTTCTCCGTAAAATAATATCCATCCAGAAAATCCTGCACTCCACCGGATATAATCAGGTCGCGGCACAGCGAAGTATTGGGATCAAATAGTTGATTGCACCAATCCAGCATCTCTTCGGCATGGTGACCAAGTTGAGGTATAGCCTTAAACGCGGCTTGTTTGGCTTCATCAGCACGAAGTAATTCGAGCAAGGCAAAGTTGGTGCCGCCGTTTGCGGCAAGCTCAATGCCTGCCAGAGGAAGTTCCAGAAGTTTCCGGATGCTGGCTGGTCCCATGCCTTGACCTACTTCTTTCACAATGATTTTACCCCGAAAATGATCCATGGCTTTTTGAATCGTGACAAGGGGAGCTTCGCTGATTCGGTCTCCTTCTGGTTGAAGCCATTCCTGGAGCGGATTGACGTGAATAATCAATCCATCGGCATCAAGTTTGTTAACCAAAGCTTGCATCAAATCTGCCTTTCCATCTTCCAGAAGCCGTGCAACTTGCGCAATGCCAAGATTAGCATAGAAAGCCTGTTCGTCGCCGATGATGGGGCGCAACTGAAAATCTTTCAGGTAGGTATCATCTTCCAGAATGATTCGACAGGAGCCCAAACCCATACCAAAGCCAAATTCATTGGCAGCACGGGCAAGATTTCGGTTGATGGTGCCTGCTTCCTTTGTCCCTCCGGTCATGCTGGATACCCACAGTGGGAATCGGAATGTTTTACCGAGAAATACGCGGGGAATCACTGCGTTTTCACTGGGGTGGGCCGACAAAAGAGGCTCATAATAAAAACGAGCATCCAACTGTGCCAGTTCCACTCGCGAATGAAAAGCCAAATCGATATGGTCTTTTTTTCGCTCTGACGTTTTTCCTAAATCCAGATTTTTCAAGTGTTCGGTAAAGCGTGAGGAACAAAGGTAAGTTTAATGACTTTAAGATGAAGGATGCATTTACCTTCTTTTTGGAGGCCGGATAGATGGAAACGAAATTGTTTTATTTTGTGTGAAAGCCTTCCTATGAAAAAAATCAAAATACTGGTGCTGGCATTATTGAGCGTTGTCCAGAGTATGGGTCAGAATCGTTCCGATATGCTGGAGAAGAGTTTGGCAGCTGTGGTCACTGTTGCAGTTTACAAAACAGACATGGGTAAACAGGTACTTGGTTTTCGCGGTGCGCCGGATTTGGCGTATGAAAAAATGCTGGATCTGAGTAAGAGCAAATCATCCGGGTCTGGTTTCGTTATTCGCAGGGATGAAAAATTGTATGTGGTTACCAATGCGCATGTGGTAGAGAAGGCTGCAGAGGAGGACGGAGCACTGGTGGTGTATAGTATCAGCAGAAAGCGCTACCGGATGAAAGTGAAAGGGGGAGATAGTTTTTACGATCTGGCCGTTTTAGAATTTGTAGATGATCCGGGTCCTGAGATAGAAAGTCTGGATTTCAGGAAAGAAACGGCTCGCATCGGTGAGCCGGTGTATGCCATCGGTAATCCTTTGGGCGAGTATCCATATACCGTAACGGATGGTATCATCTCTGCAAAAAACAGAGTAAGAGAAGGAGCAACCGGGAAATTTGGCTTTTTACAAACCACTGCAACAGTTATCTGGGGAAATTCAGGAGGACCCCTGTTGGATGAGAAAGGAGCGGTGCTGGGAATGAATTCTCAGATTGCCTTTGCAGAAAAAGGAGTAGAAGACATTTGGCAGCCGCAGATCAATTTTGCATTGGAGTCGGGGATATGCGCTCGTTTAGTATCGGATATCTTAACCCATAATGGAACAGTTCAGCGGGCCTGGCTCGGATTGGAAATTGCAGAACAATACGATTACGATTCGTATAGGGCCTTGTATGGCCAGCCCTGGATAAAGCGCGATACCCTGCCGGTTTTTAACAGTTTGTTGCCCGGCTCTCCGGCTGAAAAAGTATTAAAGGGAAAGGAAGGAGCACAAATATTGGAGGTAAATGGTCAATCGGTTCGTTCAGTGGAGGAAGTTTTGGGAGCCTTTGAAAAAATCAAGCCTGGAGCAGAAGTAACTTTAAAAATTATTGATAAAGGAAAGACTGAGAGCGTGGCTTTTCAATCTGAAAGCCTTGGCACGAAACATTTGGAAGCAATTGCAAAATATGTGGTGCAGTCGAATTATGAGGGATACCTTACCGTAGATGAGAACAAGAAAGTAATCTTAAAATCAACGGTGAAGGAGGAACAGGTAAACCCGGATAAACCCGCCATCGATCATCAGGAAGAGCGAGAACAGAACCTGCGTTATCGTGGTGCATTGGAAGAAGCGAAACCGGAAGAAGGGGCAGAGTATAAAATTCTTGCAGAAGGGGTCGAATCGAAAAACTATTCTTCGATTTGGCGCGTTAATACATTAAGTGATCTGGGAGCTGCATTTCGCATTTCTGGTTTGAGTGGTTCCTGCAATGTATATGTTGCGGATCCTTTTGGAGATGATCCACAGGTGATACCCATCAACCCTTCGGAAAACGATCAGATTTTCCAGATTACGCTGTGGTATTAGTTTTTATACTGTAGTGTGTTGTAAAAGAAAGGCCTCTTTTGGAGGCTTTTCTTTTTATTCGATAATGGCAAAATTGAACATCACGGAACCTTTGGCTTGCATAAGGCGAAGCCAGATTGGAAGCAGTTGTTCGGCGCCTTTGGCTGTTTCAATGCCTCCCAGATCGATGATCCGGTTTTCGCCCCAGCCAAACGATTGGAGTAGAGAAGAAACTGTTGCTTTGGCTTCTGCATCGTCTCCACTCATAAAAACCTGATGATTTCCGGGAACCAGGCTCGGTTGTACCATCAAATCACAGTTCATGGTATTCAGACTTTTTACTACCCGCAGATTGGGATAGTTACGTTGAATTTGTTCGCCCAACGAATCGTCGTTGCAGGGGTTTAAGGTAGGAGGGAAGCCTTTGGAAAAATCCAGTGGGTTGGCAACATCCAGAAGGATTTTATTGCCCTGGTCATCGGCATTTGCCATGCGCAATACTTCCAGGCTCACCATTCCGCCGCTGCAATTAACCAGCATTTCCGCCGCGGTGGCAGCTTCGGAAAAAGTGACCAGATACACCTCATGATCTCCTAACCAATCGCTCATACGGAAGTCGTCTTTTTCCATATTTTGTGTTTGCTCGGGATCGCGTGTTCCCATATAAACCTCATGACCGAGTTCGAGTAGTTTGCCGGCGATGCTCCGACCTACTACTCCTGTTCCTAATACAGCTATTTTCATTTTACTCAATATTTATTTTTCACTTTCAAAAGTATAGTTTTGAAACATCAATCTGTTCAGACTGAGTGAAAATAGAGTGACGAACCTAAAGGATAGTATTGCTGTAAACCAGGGATTTAAAATGATTATAGACGACAAAGAATACCGTTTTCATATCCGGGGCAATGAATTTCACTGTGCCCTGGATGTCACTGCCAATTTTATTGGAGGGAAATGGAAAGCGGTAGTGATGTGGTATTTGCTGGGGGGGAAGAAGCGTTTTGTGGAACTGAAGCGAAGGATACCAGCTATCACCGATAAAATGCTGAGCATGCAGCTCCGCGCTCTGGAGGAAGATGGATTTGTCAAAAGAGAGGTTTATGCCGAAATCCCGCCGCGCGTGGAATATTCCCTTACCGAAGAGGGGTATACGCTGGAGCCCGTTCTATGGGCCATGGCTGCATGGGGACGCGGCAAAGCCGAACGCCATGGAACACGGGTATTGGTAAAATAAAATTATTGCGCTTAGTACTTTTGTCATGAGTCCCTGCTTCAATACCACTTCTGATTGGTGAGAATATTCCTTTTACTTTCTTATTGTATGTTCATTTTGTCTTGATACAAAACGAACCAAAAAATCAAGGCCAAAATATGCTTCCCCGCTCTCTGTTTTTTTCTTAACGGTCGGCCATTGCATCTGGCCTTCCTAAAAAAAACATCACGCCAACGCACGGCCCGCATTTTGGCCAGCCCACCCGCGAGAAGCTAATCAATTTCTTACCGACTGAGATGTTAGTTTAAGCTGGCGTCAGCAATAGGCGCCTACCTTCCGGTGATGGGGTACCCGCTGCCTGACGGAGCGGATATCCCGCACGTGCGGGATAACGAAGGAAGGCTTAGCGGGTCATTGAGGAAGCAAGCGCGATTTTTTTCTTCCTTTTTTTCTAAAAAAAAGGAAATAGAAAGCAGGAAAATGGTTTGACTAACCCATCAACAAATAGATTTTGTGGGAAATAAACGGATACACGTGACTTTTGTACTCTGTACTTTAGTACTCAGTACTTATGTACTCCTCACGGCGTACACCGGTTGCCTAAAGCACCCTGTTCAATCCAGGTTTTAATGAGGAGCAATTGAGCAGAATCCAAAGATTTTTGAGTCAGCGGCATGCGGATAGAAGGGTCGGTATCATTGATGCTTATCCAAAGTCCGCTGTATTTGGGTTGCCCCGGAGTAATTATCTGCGATTTCATCAAAGAGGAATAATCCATGATGATTACGTCTCCACAAGCAGACAGATCATTGTGACAAGCCGGTATTCCGCAGCGCGATTTAAGAATGGGAAATACGTCCTGTTCAAAATAGACTGTATCCGGATCGCATCGGTGGTAGATGTCCATCGCCTCCAGAGAGTCTTCCTTGCAGGCAGGAATCAGAAGCAGGACACCGAAAAAAAGCAAGATTGAGCTAAGTTTCACGGCTGCAAAGTTCGAATTCAGTGTTAATTTAAAGTTAAGAAGCTACCGATGAAAGTCCGCAAGCGATGAGCTACAGGCAACAGGCTTATGGAAATGAGGCTCTGTAAATTTGAGCACCGTTTTAATGCGTGCTATTCGCATGACAAAAGTAATCATCCTATTTCTGGCGCTTTGCGTGTCTGGTACCATTGGCCAAAGATGTTATGCTCAACGCATTTCAATCGAAATGGGATTTGCCTCCTCCTATGTTCCGAAATATCATAAGAATTTTAGTCCTAAATTTTTTCCGAATCTTTTTGCACTGAATTACGCCCTGGGAAAAGAACTGGATTTAAGGCTTTCCTATAATTTCATGAATGGCAAAGGATCTGAGAAAAGTCCTAACATTAGGTACGATCTTTTTGAACTCAGGCACAATGTTCTGACTGCAGGTATTTATCGACTTATCGAATTGAAGCGAGCCAAATGGCGATTGGCTGTGGGTGCTGGTTTATCCTATAGATGGGGCTATGAAGTTCAGGTAGACACAATGCTTCCATGGAAGGCAAATGGATATACCGTATACGAAGGTCACTTCCAGAAGCTGCACAATCAGGATTTGGGAATCATGACTGAACTGCGCCTATCTTATACTGTTACCAGCTGTATTTTTCTTTCGATCTACTCTGATTTTCGGATATTCAACACATTTGATAAGCACTCGAGCCTTGCGATTGAGAACCCACCTCCATACGGTACAGATATTTATCATCTATCCAAAGTTTCTATTTGGAATGGCGTCAGCGCTGGATTTTGTTGGTGATTAGTTTGAATCTTTTCTATGATTTGATTTGGCAAATGGAAGAGTCCAGAAACATTCAATCACCAATTACGCTTACTTCTATTTATTCGCTTACTTCTCTTACGTCTCAAAAGTCGTTCTATCCCGCGAAGAGGGATTCGTTTTTCCCGCATTAGTGGGATCGTTTTCGACGCAGCCGATCTGACCCAAGTCTCTTCATTCGCTTATTGCGCTTACTTCCCTTACGTGAACCGGGATTACTCGCTCACTTCGTTCGCTCGTGATCCGTGTTGGGGGTGGCCCGCAATGAAGCGAAGCCCGGCTGCTTCGCAGCCTCGTTTTTTTATTTCCATGAGCGCTCAAGCAAGCTTGGCCCGCTGGAAAACAAAAAACCCCGAACAAGTCGGGGCTTCTGCTTCATTGCGGACACGTAGGGATTCGAACCCCAAACCTCCTGATCCGTAGTCAGGTGCTCTATCCAGTTGAGCTACGCATCCGTATCAGCATATTTCGTTGAATGGGCTGCAAATATAATCATCTCACGATTATTTGCGTTAAGATTTCACTATTCTTGTATAGAAATTTATGAAAAAATTTTGGTTGCTGTGTATTGTCTTGATACTTAGTGAGATGGGGCTTTCTGCTCAAGACTTTGCTCTTTCAGGAATCGTGAGAGATGCAGAAAGCGGAGAGGTCCTTGTCGGGGCCCAGGTGTACGATACCAAATCAAAAAGAGAAACAATGACCAACAATGAAGGGTATTACAACCTGGTCGTTCCTGCTGGTCACCGAATCATTGAAATATATTATACCGGTTATACCATGCTTTCCGACACCGTGTATGTGGGTACCAGCGCGGAACAGGATTTTGGACTGCTGGTAAATATCTATTTTGAAGACGACCCGGTGCCCAGCGACGATGCTCCGGAGCGGCAACAAAGCTCTACACCGGATCCCTTGCAAATACCTTCAGATCAAATGCGCACAATGCCACCTGTTTTCGGAGAGGTGGACCTGATTAAGAACCTGCAAACCATGCCGGGCATTCAGAATGGATTGGAAGGGAGTGGTGGTTTTTACGTGAGAGGGGGTACACCCGATCAAAACCTTTTCCTTTTGGATGGAGTGCCGGTATACAATGTTTACCATGCTTTTGGTTTTTTTTCGTCCTTCAATACACAAAGTATCAACAGCATGAGTCTGTATAAAGGTGGGTTTCCGGCCCGTTTTGGTTCACGCCTTTCTTCGGTAACCGACCTAACCCTGAAAGACGGAAGTGCGGACCAAATGCACGGCTCCTTTTCACTTGGACTGGTGAGCTTTGTTGCCAATTTGGAGGGGCCATTGAGTTCATCTGGTAAAACGACATTTTCTGCTTCCTTTCGTCGTACCATTCCTCCCTTATTATACGCATTGAATCCGCTGGCCACGCATTCAGCAAATGAACAAAGTGGGGCCTATTTTTACGATGCCTCTTTGAAGGTGGCACACCAAATTTCAGACAAGGAAAAAATTACCTTTAGCTTTTACAGAAGTAAGGATAAATACTACTCTAAAACAACCAATCAATCCGCTTCTGGCACGACCCGGGTAGAGGAAACTTTTAATAATCAGCTGGATTGGGCTAATACTACCGGAGCCATTCGCTATTCACGCATCCATAGTCCGCACCTGTATGCTGTTTATTCTGTGAGCTATGCGGAATACATCTTCAATGTAAGGCAGGATTACAGCTCGACTGTTCAAAGCGATACCGGCAAACAATCGACCCAATACGATTTACGCTACTTTACGGGTATACGCGATTTCACAGCTAAAGCAGATTATGAATACACCCGAAGTTACGAGCATAAAATTCGTTTTGGCTTTTGGGAAACCGTCCATGCTTTTGGAACCGGTGTCATTGAAGCGAAGTTCCATAATCAATCTTCTGCTTTGGATACGATCTTAGGACCTCAATCGCGGAAAATCGGGAATGAATTGGCAGCCTATGTGGAAGATGATATCCATGTAAGTGATCAGGTGCGCATGAATGCAGGCATGCGCCTTTCGACTTTTTTGATTGGAGGTAAAACCTATTTCGCAGCGGAGCCTCGCTTGTCGATGCGCTACATGATTGATGATAAATGGGCTTTTAAATCATCTTATGCCTACAACAAGCAATACCTCCATATGATTTCGAATAGTGGGGTAGGCTTGCCTACGGATCTCTGGGTTCCGGCTACCCCTAATATCAAACCCCAAAGCAGTCAACAGGTAACGGCCGGATTTTTCCGCGACTCGAAAGACGGCATGAAATTCTCCGTAGAAGGTTACTACAAGTGGATGAATAATGTGTTGGATTATGCAGAAGGAGTGAGTTTTGCCAGTGCACAAATCGATTGGGAAGACAGGGTGAAGCAGGGAATTGGAAGAGCCTACGGCGTCGAATTCTTATTTCAAAAGAAATTTGGAAACGTCTATGGCTGGCTGGGTTACACGCTCTCCTGGAACAAAAGAAAGATTGACGGAATCAATAACGATGAATGGTACTATTACCGTTACGACCGCAGACATCAGGTCAATCTCATGCTGGGTATTCCTGTAAACGACCGCAGCAGTTACTCTTTTAACGTTGTCTATGGAACAGGGTATCCGGTTACATTCCCCTACGGAAGATACCTCGACATCAACGGAAATCAAGTGTTTGATTACGAAAAGAAAAACGGCTACCGACTCAGTTATTACCTGCGCTTTGATGTGTCTTATACAGGGAAAAGAAGCCTTTGGGGTGGGGACATTCAACGGGAATTGATTTTATCGGTATACAATCTCCTGAACAGAAACAACCCATACTACCTCTATATTTCGACAGATCCGAATACCGGTAAAATGCAAGCCAACCAGCAGAGTTTATTGCCCTTTTTCCCCTCTTTCACCTACCGCTTAAGCTTCTAGCATGAAAAATATTCTCCCATACCTCATCGCTGTTTTGCTTGTATCCTGTACCACTGTCACGGATATAACGCCGCCAGCTTATGCATCGAAGTTGGTGGTGAATGGACTCCTGAGCAATGAAGAAAGTATCCGCGTTAGCATTAGTTATAGTGTGGTAGCTTTGTCTCAGGATCAACCTCAGTACCTTTCTGATGCGGTAGTAGAGGTTTGGGAAGATGGAACGTCGCTTGGTAAAGGAACCTACAATACCTTCGATAAAGTTTACGAATGGAGTCAGGTTCCGAAAGCGGGAAGTAATTACCGGGTAAGGGTGGAACACAAGGATTATCCTGTCATTGATCAAAGTCTGGATATGCCATCGGCCAATGCATTCTCAAAAATCATCTATGAAGATTCCATTGGATTGGACTCCAGCGGATTGGCTAAAGCTGCGATTACCATTCATCTTGCCGATCCCTCCAATGAAACGAATTACTACCGCCTGAATTTCGGGTATTACAATTCAACGATTCCAGGTTTTCTTCCCATCACTTTTGAAACAAATGATGCCATTCTTTTGGCTCCATCTACTGTAAAAGAAGATGATGGATCCTACCTTTTCAATGACCAGCTCTTTAATGGACAAACTCGAGATATCAAAGTGACCTTTACCCGGGACATTGCACTTTCAACACCGCGCTTTTTGGTGTTGGGTGAGTCGCTGAGTGAGGATTTGTATCTGTATCAATATTCCATTGCTTTGTACCAATCTTCCAAGAATAATTTCATTTCCGAGCCGGTCATCATCCACAACAATATCAAAGGGGGATTGGGCATTTGGGCAGGCAAAATCACCGAGCGGGATACCATTTATTAGGAGCAAACATTTCCCTACCTTTGTGCTCCTCAGAAAAACATGGGATCGATTTACGATAAATACGAAGCGGTTATTGGATTAGAGATCCACGCACAGCTTCTAACTAAGAGCAAAGCTTATTCATCCGACAGTACCACTTATGGAGCTTCTCCCAATACACAGGTAAGTGTCATTAGCCTGGGACATCCCGGTACCCTTCCTCGTCACAATAAAAAGGTGATTGAGTACGCCATACGCATGGGATTGGCTTGCGAAGCAGATATTCGGGAGTACAACTATTACGCAAGAAAGAACTATTTCTATGCGGATTTGCCGAAAGGTTACCAGATTACCCAGGACAAAACACCAATCTGCAACGGCGGACATGTCACTATAAAGTTGAAAGATGGTTCGCAGAAGCAGGTAGGAATCACTCGGATTCACATGGAAGAGGACGCCGGCAAGTCGATGCACGATCAGGATTTGCACGATACTTTAGTGGATTATAACCGGGCAGGGGTTCCATTGATTGAAATTGTTTCTGAACCCGACATGCGCTCGGCTGATGAAGCCTATGCTTTTGTAACCGAGATAAGAAAACTCGTTCGTTACCTGGACATTTGTGATGGCAACATGGAAGAGGGTAGCTTGCGTTGTGATGCGAATGTTTCGGTGCGTTTGAAAGGAGAACCGAAATTCGGAACCAAGGTGGAGGTGAAAAACATGAACTCCATCAGCAATGTAAAAAGGGCTATCGAGCACGAAATCATCCGCCAGATTGATTTGATAGAAGCTGGAAAGACATTCAGCTCTGAAACCCGGTCGTTCGATGCCATGAAAGGGATTACCATCTCCATGCGTTCCAAGGAAGAAGCCAACGATTACCGCTATTTTCCGGAACCGGATCTTCCTCCATTTATTGCTTCACAGGCGATGATTGACGGAATTCGTGAACAAATGCCAGCTTTGCCTGACACTCTCTTTAAGAAGTACACAGAAGAATTAGGACTCAGCGATTACGATGCGCATGTTTTAACCGATACCAAAGAAGTCGCCTTGTACTTCAACGAATTGGCAGTCCTAACCAAGAACTATAAGGCAGCAGCGAATTGGGTAATGGGAGCAGTTAAGTCCTACCTCAATGAGAATGCCCTGGAAATGGAGGATTTTCCGGTTCCTGCCAAAGGAATCTCTGAGTTGATTGAGCTGATTGATGCCAATAAAATTTCAAATTCCAGCGCTTCCCAGCGTGTTTTTCCTGCCTTGATAGAAAATCCGAATAAATTGGTACTGGAACTGGCTCAGGAGCTCAACGCCATACAGGAAAGCGATTCCGGATTCCTTACCGGTATCATTGAAGAAGTATTGAATGCTATGCCAGACAAGGTCGCTGAATACAAAGGCGGAAAGAAAGGATTGCTTGGTCTTTTTATGGGCCAGGTAATGAAAAAATCACAAGGCAAAGCCGATCCCAAAGAAGCAAGTCGCTTATTGGAAGAAAAACTCGAAGCATGATGAAATTACTCAATATAGGACTGTTGTCCGTTCTATTCCTGGTCGCTTGTGGCTCGGATAAAAAAGTAAAGGAGAAAAACCCAACCAAATCATCGACCAATTTCATCGTAGAAGGTCATATTGAAAATGGTAGGGGAACAGTTATTCAATTGGCTCGGGTGGCACAGCAAGCCGAAGTGCTGGCAACCGACACCGCGGATGCCAATGGCAACTTTAAGTTGGAAGGATTTGCCCGCGAGAAGTTTGTGGCCATCTTCAATTACGATTTAACAAAGAAAATTTTTCTGGTAGTTGATACTGCAGATGATATTCATTTGGATATTCCTGATCAGAACTACGACAACTACGTGGTGGAAGGATCTCCTGAAAGTCAAAGATTTCGGAACCTCAGAGAAATTGAGGTGAAATCTGGTCCGGAGCTGACTGCCATCCGGGAAAAGGCCGAGAAAGTTGATCCGGAAGACGAAAAGACGCTAAATAAGCTGAGAGAAGAATTTCAGGAGGTAAACAACAAGTACATGAAGGAATACATTGACAGCCTTCGTGAAATTAAATCGCCTTTGATTCGATTGTACTACAACGTTGCATTGCAAATGCCATTCGATGACAGCCTGAAAAAGGAAACTTTTGAATTGGCCAAAGAAAGCGGCCTTCAAGGCGATTTGGTGCAAACTTTTACCCGCGCCTATCAGGCAGAAATGGCTACTGCAGTGGGAGCTGTGGCGCCTGAACTGGTTATGCCCGACTCATTGGGCCGCCCGGAATCAACCAGCAGTTTAAGAGGCAAAGTGGTCTTGATCGATTTTTGGGCTTCCTGGTGCGGACCATGCAGACAGGAAAACCCGAATGTGGTGCGCATGTATCAGAAATACAAAGACAAAGGTTTTGAAATCTATGGAGTCTCGCTCGACGACGACAAGAGTAAATGGATCAATGCCATTCATCAGGATGGAATTACCTGGAAGCAGGTGTGCGATTTTCGCTCCTGGCAATGCATGGCGGCGCGCACCTATGCGGTGAATGCCATCCCCGCTACTTTCCTCATTGACAGGGAAGGGAAGATCATTGCAAAAAATTTAAGAGGTGAGGAGTTAGAAGCGAAATTGAAGGAAGTACTTAATTAGGCAAGTAACAATTCCTTAAATTTGATTTAACATGCAATTCATTACCCACTGGTAACCTTGCATTAACATATGAAGGATACAAATCAGAATTTTAAAATCCTCGTTGTAGATGATGAACCCGATATTCTGGAATTCATTGAATACAATTTGAAACGAGAAGGCTACGAAGTATACCTTGCTTCGAACGGCCAGGAAGGAATTGATAAAGCTTCCGAGATTATCCCGGATTTGATTGTTCTGGATGTCATGATGCCCGTCCTCGACGGTATTGAAACCTGCAGACGTTTGCGGGAAGACGACACCTTCAAAGAGACTTTCATTGTTTTTCTTACGGCACGCAGCGAGGAATATTCTGAAATAGCGGGTTTCAATGTTGGAGCAGACGATTACATTGCGAAACCAATTAAACCCCGCGTTTTAATTAGCCGCATCAATGCTATTTTAAGAAGGAAAGCACCGGCAGAAACATCGGATAAAATTGAGATTGGAAATATTGAGATTGACCGGGAAAGCTTCACCGTGCGGAAAGATGGAGTGACCATACCAATGGCCAAAAAAGAATTCGAGTTGCTTCATCTTCTTGCAGGAAAACCAGGTAAAGTATTTACCAGAGAGAATATTCTGGAAAAAGTTTGGGGCGACGATGTACTGGTTGTCGATCGCACCATTGATGTGCATATTCGAAAAATCAGAGAAAAACTCGGAGATTCGTACATTAGTACGGTTAAAGGAGTAGGATACAAATTTGAAGGATGATTAGAAATCCAACGCCGCGCAGTATTGCGCTTTCTACAGCATTTTTAGTGGCCCTCCTCGTTGGAGGGCTTACTTCGTTTATACAGTCGTCATGGGAACAAGGCCTATGGTTCTTTTTACTCACGCTGGTCCTGTCGTTTGTCCTGTTTTATTATGCACTTGAAATCTTCATCTACCGGAAGATTAAGCTCATCTACAAGAATATTCACCGCCTTAAAACGACCCGGCAGAAATCTACGGTTTTTAACAAGGCCAGCCTCACCTCCGATCCAATCAGTGAAGTGAACCAGGAGGTGATTCTTTGGGCAAAAGACCAGAATGCAGAGATTGAAGAGCTGAAGAAATTGGAGAACTTCCGCAAAGAATTTCTTGGCAATGTCTCGCACGAATTGAAAACACCGATTTTCAATATTCAGGGATACATACATACCTTGATTGATGGAGCCATAGATGATCCGGAAGTGAATGTTCACTTTTTGAAAAAGGCGGCAAAATCTGTGGACCGTCTATGTGATTTGGTGGAAGACCTCATCAATATCTCCCAACTGGAAACAGGTCAGTTGAAAATGGAGATGGAGAAATTCGATATCCATGCATTGGTAAAGGATATTTTTGAATCGCTCGAGATGAAGGCGATGGAGAGGGAAATCTCCCTCAATTTTAAAGAAGGATGCGATCAGCCCTTCTTTGTATATGCCGACAAATACAGGATTCGTCAGGTATTGGTCAACCTAATCGTGAATTCCATCAAATACGGAAAAGACGGCGGACATACCTTCTGTGCCTTTTACGATATGGATGAGAACATCCTGGTCGAAATCAGCGACAATGGAGAGGGGATTGCCGAGAAACACCTTCCAAGGCTATTCGAACGGTTCTATCGTGTCGATAAAAGCCGCTCACGCGAGGCTGGTGGTAACGGACTTGGACTCGCCATCGTGAAGCACATTATCGAAGCACACGATCAGAGCATCAATGTTCGCAGCAAAATAGGTGCCGGCACCACCTTCGGGTTTACCCTCAAGAAAGGTGTAACCGAACCCAAGGTTGTTCCGACACTGGGCTGAGTTTGAGGTGGAAGATTACATTGAATGGCATGAGTATGTTAGTCTGCCGACAATCCCGCTGCGAAAGCCATCGCTAATCGCAACTGAAATCGTCGTTTGAGTTAGACTATTTCTCACTGAACACTAAGTCCTTAGCTCTTCACAATTTTCCTAAGGTGCATAAGGTTTTGCTGCTTCTTTCTCCAAAATATCAATCAATTCGGGCGCATAAGGTCGGGGTGCATTGGCATCCACAATTTTGCCGTTTTTGTCGATGATGACATAGCGGGGAATGGTTTGAATGCGGTAGGCAGTGGAAGCAGCATAGGCGCTGTTTCCCAAATGCCACATATTGGGTTCTCCGTTATTGGTAACAAAATGGTTTTTCCATTTTTCGACATTTTGATCGGTAGAAATATAAACGAAAGCCACATTCGGATTGTCTTTAAAATGTTCCTTCAACGGTCCGGACAACTTCATGGATTGCAGGCAGGGACCACACCAGGTCGCCCAAAAATCCAGATAAACTACTTTTCCCCGCAAATCATGAATTTTGTGGGTATTGCCCTCCTTGTCCATGAATTCGAAATCCGGTGCCATATCGCCTGGTTCCAAATCCACCATTTGTGCTGCTTTGGCCTGCAATGTTTGCACATAATCCGGATAATAGGAAGTAGTCACGTACGCATCGTAGTACGATTTCATTTCCTTAAAACAGCCGTTGTTCATGCCTTCCCAAAGCACCCGTCCCATCAATTCGTCATGCGATTTTTTGGCATATACCGAATCAACGAAATCCAGAAACATCAACACACCGGCACACATGTCTCCCTGAGGCTGCGGACCCAGGGTGGTCAAATGGAGGAGCAGAAAATTCTGATATTCTCCACTTGGAGTGTAGTCAATGCTGAATAGTTCCTTGTTATCCAATACCTTTTTAAAGCTTTCGGGGAGCACATAACTTTCCTGATTTTGCACGGCTTTCTGCTTTTGAAAGTTTGCATAAATCAGGTAGTAATTGGCCTCCTTGATCAGCGCCATTTCTTTGGCAAGTTTTTGTAAGGACTTATCCGCATCAACGCTTTTGAGGTTTTGTTTTAAGACCTTGTTGTATTCCTTCATCCAGGATTCTACCTGCTCTTGATAAGCCGGTACCCCCAGGTTTTTTAGTTTGTCGTGGAAGGTGCGAATCACATCCTTATCGAACTTCATGTAATTGAGATAATTCAAATAGGCTTCTTTATATCCGCGACCTGAAAATTGGTAGACATATTGACTGTCGACCATATTGAGATTCATATAGATGGAGTCGCCCGGTGCAACCAGGATGGAAATGGATTGTCCGCCCTGGTAAAAATCCAGAGTCGTAGGACGATCCAATGGAAATTGCAGGAAAAATTTTCCAGTACTGTCGGATTGAGACCGAAGCTCCAAAGGCTTGTTTATAAAAGGAACTTTGTTGTAAACGAGGCGAATTTCCTTTGATGCCTCACCGTTAATACGACCTTGTATTACCGTTTCTTTTTGAGCTTGAAGCCATTGTGCTAAAAAACAAAGGCTCAAGACAATTATCATACGCGTTCCTTTAATCATAGTCTGGCAAATTACGAAATCCGTTAAAATCGCCCAAAAGAACAAGGAAGATGCCACGAACAAGAATCTCAAAGAATTATGCAAATTTGTATGGATGAAAAAGCTGTTCTTGATTTTTTTGTTTCTGAGCACCCTGCCTGTGGCAGCGCAAACTCAGGAAGATTCCCTTTTTATCGCCCGGATTTTTGAAACAGCGCTCACCCAAGGGCGAGCCTATCCCGATCTAAAAGAATTATGCAAAAATGCGGGTCCGCGTTTGAGTGGATCTGCCGAAGCGGCTAAAGCGGTGGAACTGACCTACACCAAAATGCAGGGTTACGACTTTGATACCGTGTACCGCATGCCTGTTTTGGTTCCTCGTTGGGAAAGAGGCTATGAGTCGCAGCTTATGGTATCCACCAGCGAAACCAAAGTAACAGTTCGTCCATTGCCGATTTGTGCTTTGGGAGGCACTGTGGCGGGCTCCGTGGAAGGAGAGGTGATTGAAGTGATGGGTTGGAATGATCTCAAAGACATTCCAGACGAGCAGGTAAAAGATAAGATTGTCTTTTTTAATCGTCCGATGGACGCCCGAATGGTGTACACCTTTGGCGCTTATGGAACCTGTGTGGATCAGCGTGTCATGGGAGCCATTTGGGCCGCATCCAAAGGAGCAAAGGCGGTGGTGGTGCGTAGTATGAATTTGCGTATAGACGATTTTCCACATACGGGCTCCATGGCTTACAACGATACCATCCCAAAAATTCCTGCCGTAGCTGTGAGTACCCAAGGTGCGGAAGAACTCAGTGAGCTGCTTCAAAAGGACCCTCATTTGCGAGTGGCATATACCATTTCTTCGCAACGACATAAGGACGCCATGTCTTATAATGTGGTGGGACAAATCACCGGACAGACCTTTCCAAATCAGTATATTGCCGTGGGCGGACATTTGGATGCCTGGGATATGGCCGAGGGAGCCCACGATGATGGAGCAGGGTGTATCCAATCGATTGAAGTTTTGAGGATATTAAAAACATTGGAATATGCACCGCGTTATTCGCTCCGTTCCGTCATGTGGATGAACGAAGAAAATGGCTTGAAGGGGGCGCGGGAATATGCTCGCTACTGCGATTCACTGGGAGAGAAACATGTGGCAGGTATCGAAGCCGACAGAGGTGCATTTGCACCGAGGGGCTTTTTTATTCAGGGTAGTTCTGCCCAATTGGAACATATTCGTAAGTGGCTTCCCCTCTTTGAGGAATATGGAATTTATGTCATTAAGGGAGGTGGTGCCGGAGCAGATGTCGGACCTTTGCAACAAAAAGATGACAGTGTGGTTCTGATTGGTTTTGTACCGGATTCACAACGCTATTTTGATTTCCATCATGCGGCAACCGATACCTTCGAGAATGTCAATCGTCGTGAGTTGGAACTCGGAGCAGCGGCGCTGGCCAGTTTGGTGTACCTGATGGATAAGTATGGGGTGGAATAGAATAAAGGCTGTGAGTATTGATAGGAGGTAATGGGTTATAGGTCATTGAGCCGGTCGAAATGACCGGGACTAAAATCTAGAATCTAAAGTCCATCCCAACACTACACCAGGTAGCGTTCCTTAATAATTCGCATATGATGCCTTACATGTCCGGCGATGATAAAAGGCACGGCTCCCGCTTTCAAAGTGTTTCCATTGGCGATTCCGTTTTGGTTCCAGCCTTTCTCATCGATGCTTTCGAAAAGTACCAGATTCAGTTCCCGCGTTTTTAACCAGATTTGGATGATCTCCTGATACGACACGTGCCTAAAACGTCCTTCCCGCACATATTCATTCTCATCGTAACCTGGCAAAGATTGTTGCTCTCCACGAGCAAAACACAGGGCCCTGCATCCAAAGATGATTTCTGAATCAGTAACATGTCCCAGTACCTCACGAATCGTCCATTTGCCTTCCGCATAGGCGAAATCCCATTTGCTTTCCGGAATGGTGCGCAAAAAGCGCATCACCTCATCCATCTGGTTTTCCAGAAAGGGTAGAATATCAGAAGAAGGGAGTCCCTCCATATAGGGACGATAGTAAGCGGCGTAATCGTTTTCGTTCAGCTGGTACATCTGGCAAAACTAAAGTTTTGCGTACCAGAGAAGCAAGGACAAAAGTAGAAAGACGATAAGTGGAAGGGAGGATCAGAGGATGAGTGGATGAGAGAAAGACTTGAAAATATGGGGGCTGAATGGTACGATTCTGGGCGCTCAGGCCTTTCGGACCGCGAATCATACGCCTCAGTCATAGAGATGAGCGATGACTTCCTTTCAGTGGAGTTTACGCCTGCTGCTTGATATCGTCGTGAATTGATTAGGGCACCCCTCTGGGGTGCTTCCGCTTTGAGATCGCAGTTTCGTTAAGGATGGGCGACCCCTACGGGGTCTTAGTGGCGTTTGAGGTAACTTTTCTGTTAAGGATGGAAGGACCCCTACGGGGTCCTAGTAGCGTGTGAGGACACTTTTCTGTTAAAGATGGGCGACCCCTACGAGGTCTTAGTGGCGTATGGGGACACTTTTCTGTTAAGGATGGTCCACCTCTTCGGGGTACTTTTCTTTTTGGGGTAGCTTCTGGTTAAGGGTGAGTGACTTCTTCGGAGGATTGGAAGCGGATAAAAAGTATGTCGCATAAAAGATAGTTGCTCTCTATGGAGTCCGTGCCGGAAGGATTAATGCCATTCGCACACGGCATATAAGGGGCGATAGGTCCGGAAGACCGAAGCGTTTTATTTTGACGCAAACAAACCGCGTCTCCGACATGCGCGAGCCCGCAATTCCTGCAACCTCGTTAAAAATTTGAGCGAGACTATAATCAATCCTGTGTTTCAGATTCGCTTACCGATGGCTTTCACATCTGGATTTTCAACAGGAACCCGGTAGTCTTTCGTGCTTAACACTAAACATTAAACCGGAAGTGCATGATATCCCCATCCTGCACCACATATTCCTTGCCTTCCACGCCCATCTTGCCTGCCTCCTTGATGGCGGCTTCGGAACCGTATTGCAGGTAGTCTGTATATTTGATGACTTCGGCGCGAATGAAACCTTTTTCAAAATCCGTATGGATTACAGCCGCTGCCTGAGGTGCCTTGGTGTTTTCTGTGATGGTCCAGGCACGCACTTCCTGCACCCCTGCAGTGAAATAGGTTAGCAGGTTCAATAAACGGTAGCTGGCTTTTATCAAACGGGCTACTCCGCTTTCGTTCAAGCCGTAATCGGCAAGAAAAGCCTGACGGTCTTCGTAAGACTCCAGTTCCATGATGTCGGCCTCGATTGCCGCACTGATAATGAGGATTTCAGCCTGTTCTTCCTCAATGGATTTTTTAAAAGCTTCGGTATGCGCATTCCCACCATTTAAACCGGCTTCATCTACATTGCATACATACAATACGGGCTTAGTGGTAAGTAATTGAAATTCTTTCAACAAACGTTTCTCGTCCTCGTTCTGTGCCTCTACCACCCGGGCATTTTTGCCTTGTTCCAGGGTTGCCCACAAGCGTTTCAACAACTCGAACTCCTTTTTAGCCATGGCATCTCCGCTTTTGGCTTGCTTCTCCACCTTGGTCATGCGTTTTTCAACGGTGTCCAGGTCTTTCAGCTGCAATTCGGTATCAATAATTTCTTTGTCGCGCACCGGATTAACCGATCCATCTACATGTATTACATTGTCGTCGTCGAAACAGCGTACTACATGGATGATCGCATCCACATTCCGGATATTTCCCAAAAACTGGTTCCCGAGTCCTTCTCCTTTAGAAGCCCCCTTTACCAGTCCGGCAATGTCTACAATCTCAATGGTAGTTGGCACGACACGCTGGGGCTTCACAATGCGCTCAAGCTCAGTCAGGCGATCGTCCGGAACGGTGATTACCCCAACATTGGGCTCAATGGTACAAAAAGGGAAATTTGCCGCCTGTGCACGTGCATTGCTCAAGCAATTAAATAGGGTGGACTTGCCCACGTTAGGCAGTCCGACAATACCACATTGTAGTGCCATAGTATTCTTCTAATCTTAGCGTTTGCTAAGCAATTCTTTTATGTCTGAAATCAATTTATCGGCCAGGGTGTTGGCGGTGCTTTCGCTCTGACTTTCTGCGTAAATGCGGATGATTGGCTCGGTGTTGGAGCGGCGCAAATGCACCCATTCTTTATCGAATTCAATCTTTAGTCCATCTATGGTAATTTGCGGTTGAGCTGCATATTTACCGGATATATTTTGCAAAAGTCCGTCGAGGTCCATACCCTCTTCCAACTGAATCTTCTTTTTAGCAATGGTGTAGTCAGGATAGGTCTCTCTCAGGTATGAGCAGGTCTTTCCGAATTTTGCCAAATGAGTAAGGAACAATGCAATTCCAACGAGGGCATCGCGACCGTAATGCAGTTCTGGATAGATAATTCCTCCATTGCCTTCGCCGCCAATCACCGCCCGGGTTTCTTTCATCTTCTCCACCACATTCACTTCTCCCACAGCAGAACTGGAATAGGTGCCTCCATGTTTTTCAGTTATGTCGCGGAGTGCACGGGAACTGGAAAGGTTGCTTACCGTCGATCCTTTTTGATGACTCAGCACGTAATCGGCCACGGCCACCAGGGTGTACTCTTCTCCGAACATGGAACCATCTTCAGAAACAATTGCCAAACGATCGACATCGGGATCAACCACGATTCCTAAGTCGGATTTCGTGAATTTTACCTCTCCCGAAATCGCACCTAAATGTTCCGGTAATGGCTCTGGATTATGAGGGAATTTTCCGTCGGGTGTACAGAAAATTTCATGGATTGTTTCCACGCCAAGTTTTCTCAACAAAGCAGGAACAGCAATTCCACCCGTGGAATTCACAGCATCCACAACAATTTTGAATTTGCGTGAACGGATGGCTTCCACATCAACCAGCGGAAGGGCAAGAATCTTATCGATATGGGTATCGATAAATCCATCCATCTTTAGGTAAATACCAATTTTATCAATTCCCATATAATTTGGGACTTCTTCTTCTGCAATGCGCAGGAGCTCGGTACCGTTTTCAGCAGAGATAAACTCACCTTTAAAATTAAGTAGCTTGAGCGCATTCCACTGTTTTGGGTTGTGACTGGCAGTGAGGATGATGCCTCCGCCAGCATTCAATTCAGGAACAGCCATCTCCACCGTGGGAGTGGTCGAAAGTCCTAAATCGATAATATTGTATCCCATGGCCATCAGAGTTCCGCAAACAAGTTGACGAACCATTTCGCCGGAAATGCGAGCATCGCGACCAATTATTACAGTGCGGCTTTCGGCGTGGCGTGAGAGCCAAATGCCATAAGCGGTGGTAAACTTTACTATATCTACGGGTGTCAGACCTGCTCCTGCCTCTCCTCCAATAGTGCCTCTGATACCAGAGATTGATTTAATCAGCGTCATAAATATTACGAGCCGCAAAAATAGGCCATTGTCCACTTGGAATCAAAGCGAATGGTCCATCTTGAAAAATTTAATACGGAAACTCGCTCTTCTTCCAATATTTTCGCAGTAATGCGCTTGAATATCATACTTACATCGACGCTTATCCTCGGTTTCGTTTTTGTTTCCTGGAGAACTCAACCGGAAAATGTTCAGTCGGCGGCAAAATACCGGGACATGGAGTTGATGTTTTACAATGTAGAGAACCTTTTTGATACTCTGAACAATCCCCATACGAACGACGATGAGTTTTTGCCTGGTTCTGAAAAGCAATGGAACGGCAGCCGCTATATGGCTAAACTCGACTCATTGGCCAAGGTGATTCAGGATGGACTTGGAACCAATCCGGGAATAGTTGGACTGGCAGAGGTGGAAAACAAACAGGTTTTAGAAGACCTTATCAACCGACCGGCCCTGAGTTTTAGAAAATTCCGCATCGTGCATCAGGAATCTCCGGATGCACGGGGCATCGATGTAGCTTTGCTTCTTCCTCCCTTTGTAAAAACGGATTCAAGCTATTGGGTGTCTATTCAATTCCCAAAATCCAAAAAAGCAAAAACCCGGGATATTCTGATGACGCGAATTTACCTGGCCGAACGTCCGATTTGGATAGCCGTCAACCATTTCCCTAGTCGCCTGGGCGGAAAAGAGGCTTCTGCAGAAAAGAGGGCATTTGTAGCCTCTCAGCTCAGAAAACAGGTTGATTTTTACGCGTCACAAGACACGAATAACTGCTTTATTCTGATGGGAGATTTCAATGATGAGCCCATGGATTCCTCTCTCAGTAAGGTCTTGGGTGCCAGATCGGAAAAGGATAGCTCAGATTTGGTAAATCTCTTCTGGCCGCTGCAGGAGCGTGGTTTTGGGACTTACCGGTACAAGGGTGCCTGGAATATGCTCGATCAGATTATCGTCAGTAGAAATTTACTGTACCAGCTTTCCCGTCTGTATGTTCCCAATGGATATGCCCGTATTTATGTCCCATCCTATATCCGGGAAAAGGAAGAACCCCATAAGGATGAGCCTTTGCGCACCTATGCCGGAAACAAATACCTCGGCGGATTTAGCGATCATTTCCCTGTTTTAAGTACCCTGCGTTACTATTAACATGACGAAGAGCAAAGAATTTATTCGCATTAACCGAGAGCTAAGTTGGCTATCTTTCAACGAAAGAGTGCTGCAGGAAGCGGAGAATCCGAAAGTGCCTCTGGCCGAAAGAATCAAGTTTCTCGCTATCTTTTCCTCAAACATGGATGAGTTTTTCCGTGTAAGGGTAGCCTCAGCAAGGCGACTGCTCAAATACCAGAAGAAGCAAAAATTAAAGGAAGCGAAAGAAACAGCTGAACTGGTTAATACCATTCAGAAAAGGGTGGTGAATCAGCAAGATCGATTCAATACTATTTTTGAAGAGCAGATAATTCCGGGTTTAGCGGAAAGGAATATCTACCTGATAAACGAACATCAGTTGACCCATACCCAGCAGGTCAGAGTAAAAGAATTTTATAAAACGGAAGTGCTTTCGTACTTGTTCCCGGTTATGTTGGATCATTTGCGCGAATTCCCATTTTTACGCGACAAATCCATCTATCTCGCAGTGAAAATGGCAAAGGAAGATGGAAGCATGAAACCCAAGTACGCATTGGTGGAAGTGCCTTCAGAAGTGCTGAATCGATTTTATATCCTTCCTTCCCTGGATCAGAATACCTATATCATGCTTTTGGATGATGTAATTCGTATCAGTTTGCCCGATATTTTTTCCTTCTTCGATTTCGACCATTTTGAGGCTTACACCATAAAGCTTACCCGCGATGCTGAATTAGATATTGATAATGATCTGCCGGGTTCGCTTATTACCAAGATTGAAAAATCGCTGAAGGAACGGCCCAAAGGTGCTCCGGTGCGCTTTATCTACGATGAAGAAATGCCAGACGATATGCTGAATTTTATTATCAAGAAAGCGGGAGTTTCAAAAGAATCCATTATCCCGGGAGGTCGCTACCATAATTTCAAAGATTTTTTCGATTTTCCCAAGGTTGGGGGTGATGATTTTTGGTACGATACGATTCGGCCGCTGCCTATTGCCCGTTTCGAAAACACACGGGTTCTGGTAGATGAAATCAGGAAAAAGGATGTGCTGCTGCATCATCCATATCAAAGCTTCGATTATGTGATCCGAATGCTGCGAGAAGCCGCAATTGACCCGAGTGTATACGCGATTAAAATTACCTTGTATCGAGTCGCACGGCATTCCAATATTGTGAATTCTCTTATCAATGCAGTGAAGAACGGTAAGGAAGTCACGGTAGTCATGGAATTGCAGGCACGCTTCGATGAGGAGTCGAACCTGTACTGGACAAATAAATTACAGGATGCAGGTGCTAATGTTATTTTCGGAGTGCCCAACTACAAGATTCACGCGAAATGCTGCGTCATCTTTAGAAGAGAGAACAATAAAACAGTTCATTACGCTCACCTTTCCACTGGCAATTACAATGGACGAACTGCACGATTGTACAGCGATAGTGCCTTGTTTACCGCAGATCCCAGAATTACCAAAGATGTGGTGAAGGTTTTTTCCTTTATCAAGAATTTTCCGCGTATTCAATACAAGTTTTCTCATCTGCTGGTTTCGCCGTTTTATATGAAACAGGAGTTTTTAAAACTTATCGATAACGAAATTAAAAATGCAGTAAGAAGCAAGCCCGCCTATATCTACGCGAAGATGAATTCCCTGGTAGATGAGCAGATGATAGACAAGCTGTATGAAGCAAGCAATGCAGGGGTAAAAATACGCCTGGTTATTCGTGGAATTTGTTGCCTTGTTCCGGGTATCAAAAAGCAGAGCGAGAACATTGAGATTATCAGTATAGTCGATAAGTTTTTGGAGCATTCGCGTTTCTTCATCTTCTGCCACGGAGGCTCAGAGAAATACTACATGAGCTCGGCTGACTGGATGACACGTAACCTCGATCGACGAATTGAAACAGCCTTTCCAATATACGATCCGGATCTGCAAAAAGAACTCATGGAACTATTTGAAATTCAATGGAGCGACAATGTTAAAGCCCGTATCATTGGAAAGGAACAACTGAATAAAATGAAACCCCCGGGCTTACCTTCCGTTCGCACGCAGTTTGAAACCTATGATTACCTGCGCTTAAAAAGCGGATAAAAAAATTCCCCCTGCCAATGAAGACAGAGGGAATCACCTGACCCATTCTTAGGAATAGTTTTTAGCGAGCGAAGGATCCTACAATCAGGAAGGTGGTTAAGTCTTTGGTAGACATGGCCTGAGTCGGGTCGTGTACTACAAAATAACCGGCATACTTGGTGGTCAGGTCGTCGAAACTCATGCTTGATTCCTGACTGTACATGGCTGTTCCTCCATTCCCTTTTACAATTCCTACCAACACATCGGCATTGGGAACTTCATTGTAAGGAGTACCATTGGGTGTAGAGGCAGCATCTGCTGCGTCGTGCGAGTGAACCGGGTAATTTTTACCATCCATGGTATTCATCAAGGTAACGGTCACTTTGGTTTTGCCACTGCTTAACTCTTCCAGTCTCAATTGAGCAGAGAGGCTGTTGGCGTGATTTCCTTTGTACGCAGTTCCTGAACCGGCTTGTCCGGTATTGAATTCGTACATAAAGGTTTTGCTTTTCATAGCAGGACTGTTTTGCATGTCGTCGTTCTTTTTACAGGAACTCAACGTGAAAACAGTGAGGAGAGGAAGGACGAGTAATTTTAAAGCTAACTTTTTCATAAATATTGTTTTAAGCCATATACGGTAGCTTTTTTCTTTTGGTTTTCGTCGGATGAATTTTTTTTTCAAAACGCCTTTGTTGGAGAATTTGACAGGAATGTGACAATTTTCCATAGCTTAGGATGGATAATTTTCTATCATTGACTATGAGCCTGAACAAGTTACCCGCCTATTTCAAGCAGCGATTCCCTATAGTAGTCATGGTTTTATTTCTCATTCTGACGCTCACTGTTTTTCGGGTGAGTGACCAGGAAAGAGACATCGTTTTTCAGTGGGGCTCCGGGCAGTGGATATTCTCCGCGCTTGCCTGTATCTCCTTTTTCTTTCGTTTGCGGGTCATGGATGAAATCAAAGATTTTAAGATTGATCGGGAAGTTCATTCCGAACGATTGGTGGTCAGGGGGGAAGTAAAAATTTCAGAACTCATGCTATTTGCCCTACCCGGGGCTCTTTTTGAACTATACTGGAGCTACCAAAATTCATTGTTCACGGCAATCCTCTGGCTGATTTGCCTGGGCTTCAGTCTGCTCATGCGCTATGAGTTTTTTGTTAAATCCTGGCTCGAACCCCGATTGTTTATTTATGCACTTAGTCATACGCTCATCATGCCTCTGGTAGTAATGTGGCTTTGGGGATTGTCTGGGGGCGAATTACATTCTGCCGGGCTATGGATTCTGGCATCGATCGCATTTTTTGCCGCCTTTGCGTTTGAAATGGCCAGAAAGAGCTTTACTCCTCATAAAGAGCCCAAACGGATTCCAACTTACACGAAGTTGATGGGAGAAAAAGGCGCAATTACCGGAATTCTGGCGCTTCTTTGGTTGAATGTTCTGGGCTCCATCCTCTTATTCCACCGCTATAGTTTGCCGGTTTTTCTCGATCTGGTAACGATGCTGGCATTTGGAATTGCAGCATTGGTATATATGATTCCATTCCAAAAACAGGAGATGATTCCCTTTCGCCGCGGTGAAAATGCCGTTTCGCTGGTTATGCTTGTTAATTACCTGCTTTTGATCCTGATGTTATGAAAGTGGAAGGAGCTAAAGCGAAAGGATTGCAGGCCCTGAAAGATTTGGGAACTCGGGTCCCCGATTTTGTGGAATGGGTGATTCCTGGTTTGGAGGGATTCACAGATGAAAGCATAGTGAAAATGCTGGATGACAGTCCGCTGCCCGAATTTCCGCTCATCGTGCGGTCGAACCTGGCCATGGAAGATGGGGACAAACATTCCTTTGCAGGTATTTTTGATAGCTCCGGACCGGTAAAAAATAAGGGGGAATTTCTTCCGGCCCTGAAAAAGGTATTCGAATCGTATCATTCCGAAAGGGCAAAAGCCTATCTCCGGGAGAATCTGCTCCCTGTGCCTGAACGATTTCCTGTGTTGATTCAGCACTATATCGAAGCAGATTACTCGGGAGTGGTGTTCAGCACCTTTCCGGAATACCCGGATGAGGTGGCAATCCATGTAGTAAAAGGCGACAACAGCGAGTTATTGAGTGGGAGTGCGCAGGGCAAAGAGTATTATTTCAATAAACGAAGTGGGGAGTGGATATCGAAAAACACAGAAACGCTTTCTTTTCTGAATGCCTTAAAAGACGAAGTGATTCGGTTGGAAGACGAAAAGAAAAAGCCTTTGGATATTGAGTTCGGGGTGAAGGAGGGTCAAACCTATTTCTACCAGATGCGTACAGTTACCCAGCCGATTCCCCGGAGAGTGGTACTCGACAATTCCAATATCCAGGAGAGTTACGCGGGGATATGTTTGCCTTTAACTTTTTCCTTTGCGAAACATGCCTATGCAACAGTATACCGTCAGACCATGCGCCTGATGCGGTTAAAAGAAAGGCAGATTGAAGCGTATGAAGATGTCCTGAACCATCTCCTCTATTCATACAAAGGAAGAATCTATTACCATATTGAAAATTGGTACAGAGGCTTGTTGCTCCTACCAGCCTTTCGCCGGAACAAGGAAGACATGGAAACCATGATGGGCGTTCAGGAACCAGTTGATTTTGTTGAAGAAGACAAGAGAAACACCTTTCAAAGGTTGATAAAGCTACCGGTTTTAATTCAAACCATGATTCGTCTTCTGCGCGCCTTTCGCACCATTGACCGAGATGCCGGGCAATTCAGACAGCATTTTCGTGATGAGTTTCTGAGCTTCTGGAAATGTGATTTAGAACAATTTTCGCAGGAAGAATTGCAGCAGCAATGGAATCATCTCGATAACGAGATTTTGCAGAAATGGGAAACTCCGATTATAAATGACTTTTTGGTCATGATGCTAAATGGGAGAATGAAGCGGAAATGGAAAGGGGAGGCCGGAGAGGAGCGTTTGCAGCGCTTACTTGCACAGGATATGCAAATAGAATCCATGAAACCTCTTTTGTTTTATCAGGAATTGGCCAGGGAGGTCAGGCAGATTCCGGATCTGCTCAGGCAGTTTCAAATAGACTTACCAACTCATAAATGGATGGCGGAGAGTTACCCGGCCATAGCAAAAAAAGTAGAGGCATTTATTTCGGAATATGGCGACCGCGTAGTTGGAGAATTGAAACTCGAAACGAAAACCCTCCGGCAAAACCCAGATGGGGTATATCATATCCTTAGAAATTTTGTAGAAGATGATCTTTCCGATCTTACCGCAAAAGAGACGGGTTTGGTTGAAACCAGGGACCGAAGCTTCCATCGTTTGAAAAATGCCATCGAGCGCAGGGAAGCACTGCGAATGGATCGCACACGGCTGTTTGGTATGTACCGCCGCTTGTTTTTAGAATATGGGAGCCGATTGAATACTGCCGGAATGTTGGAATCCGAGCGTGATATCTTTTACCTCACCCGGGAGGAATTGTCCCGGGAGGACCTTTGGACGCAAAACTGGAAACCGCTTATCGATGATAGAAAAGCCGAATTCGCCTCCTATAAGGACCTGAACCTGCCCGGTCATATTGTGCTTCCTCAGCGACTAAGTACTTCGTCAGTTGTTATGGAAGGCGAATTGAAAGGAGAGGGAATCATTGGAAAAAGAATCGAAGGCGAAGTGTTAGTGTATCAGATGGAAGAGCTTGTGCCCAATTTAAAAGGTAAGATACTGGTAGCTCCGAGAACCGACCCAGGCTGGGTTCCTTTGTTTCCGGGTTGCAAAGCCGTGTTGATTGAAAAAGGTTCGTCTTTGTCGCATTCGGTGGTGGTTTTGAGGGAAATGGGTATTCCTTGCATGATTAATATCCCCGGTCTATGCAAGTGCTTAAAATCGGGAATGGTAGTGGACATCGATATTCCCAATGGTCGAATTAAAATAAAATCATGACAAGGCATCCCTTCAAAGGCAGTATTCCATCGGCTTATTTTAACCCCATGCAAAAGGTGTATGCGAACGACGTCCTTCCATATCAAAAAAAGAAAATGGAGGAACTATGTCAACTAAGAGGTGTCGGTGATCAGATAATATTCTATTTCAATGAAAAGGCGGCTCTTACCGGGATATTTCCGCCGGGAAATAAGGCTCTTTTTGGTTATTGGGATGCAGAATTAGATCTGGTGGCAAGTGCGGAATTGTTTCATGCCCTGGAGGAAGACGCTAAACAATTGGGTTATGAAAAAATACAGGGACCCGTCAATTTTAATACCTTTCATTCAAATCGGATTCGTTTAAAGGCGGGCGAATCGTGGACCTCATTTCCCGGCGAACCGGCCAATCCGGATTATTATCAGGATTTGCTGATAGCTTCTGGTTTTCAGTTGGTTCAGCGTTATGCCAGCCATTTTATAGATGCCCGCACCGTGCAGGTGGTATATGCCCGTCAACAACTTTATTTAGATACACTTTCTGAGATTCCATTTGAAGCTATTCCCCTGAATGCTACATTTTGGAAAGAGCATTTGATTGAGATTCATCAATTATTGCATAAAGTTTTTTCTGAGAATCTGGCTTATTCTCCCATATCCTTCGACGAGTTTAAAATGGAATTCGGAGAAGATTTCGGTGCACGACTTTGTCCCCATACTTCGGTAATTTTCCGTGACAAAGAGTCGGGAGAATGGGCAGCTATCAGTCTGTGCCTGCCAAATTATCATGAGCTTGAGCTGGTTAAAGATAATTTTCAATTCGAACGCGACTACCCCCATTTGAAGAGGAAGACCTTTTTAGCCAAAACAGTGGGTGTTCATCCGGATTACCGCAACCGCAGGCTGATGCATTATCTGGCAGCCTACGGAATGTTAAAGTTCCCGGCCTATTATGAAGACGCTATTTTTTGTTTGATGCGAGAGGGAAATATCTCCAATTCCTTTACTGCCCGAATTAAAAAAGAGGAAGTTTTTTACGGCTTATTTGAGAAGGAAATCAACTAAAACACCGGATTCCGTCCATTGCACTTCTTACCACGCGGGGTAAGAATGGATAAGGGCTCAGGCAATGGGCCATCAGGTACATGCCAATGCGCAAATAACAGAAGTCGAGGTGCAAGGCACGGAACAAGTCTTTTCGGTCTTCCAATAACACATGTACGCCGGTCTCATCCTGAAGACAATCCAAATAATAGTTCAGGTAATGTTCCCGTTGTGCGTAACGGTCCTCATCCAATACAAAGGCCAGGAACTCCACTGCATCGTAGGCCGGCATGTGGATATTGAAAAGTTCCCAATCGTAGAGTACAAAGTCTTTCCGGTTCTCCCGCTGTGGAAAGCAACAATTCCTCGGGTTCATGTCGTTGTGAATGATGGCTTTAGGGTATCCTGAATAAATATCTTTCAAGGTACCGGCCTTCTCCAGTTCCTTCAGAATCAGCTGGTATTCCTCAGGATCCAACAGGTCGGTTAATTTTGATTCTGCATTCTGCCAAAGCGCACGGTACAAGGGGATTAGTTCTTCCCTTGATCCATAATACCGTTCATCTTTCCAATGAGGGAAATTGTCCTGCTTTAGAAGATCCATACTCCGGGCATGCCAGGAAGCTGCAGATTTTAAAGCCTGACGAACTGGTCCGTCGGTCCATTTTTCGGGAATCATTACTGAATTTATCAGGTCGGCTTCACCTAAATATTCCATCATGATATAGAATAGTCCCGCATCTTCATCCCGGCTGATTCCCCAGATTTCAGGAAATATATCGTTTGCTTTCTGGCATTCATCAATAAACAACTCTTTCTCATGACTGTATGAAAACCCGGTGTATGCGCTGGCAGTCTTGTATGCATTTCCCAATTCCGGACCATTGGCAGCAGCGAGTCCTTCAAGCATTGCAGCGATTGCTGCACCATGAGGCTTTACTTTGATTACCAAATCTGCACTGAGAAACTCTCCTTCCAACTCGTAACCAATGATATAACGAAAGTGCCCGATTCGATCTTCTCCACTGGCCGCCGTCAGGGTAACCAAAATACTGGAGGAATTGTCCAGGGCCATCGGGATAATTTTGTAGATGCGAACCCGTTTATCAGGAAACCTCTGTTTAAGCAGTCCTTCTACTTTTTGCTGGTCCAGCGAAGCTGGAAATTCTATGGAATCAATCATAGCTATAGATTTGAACGTTGTCGAAATAAAAACAGGATTCTTTCTTGCTCATAGATTTCGAAAGCTCCTGAAGTAAATTATCGGGGCTGTACTGACTATTCAGCAGGTTCCAGAATACCATCCTGCTTCCTTTCTTCATATAGGAATGAAGCACCTGCATAGCTTCCTGGAAGACTGCCGGAGAGATATATTCGAATATATTGCTGAGCCCTATGGCATCGTATTTTGGAGCATAGGCAGAGCTGATATATTCTATCATCTCGGCATGGACAATATGTATTTTTTGAACTGCCTCTTTCATCCTGATAAAATTTTCCTCGCGGTAGCAAGCAGGCAGCAACCCTGGCGATATGTCCTTCATTCCTTTGAAGAAAAAATGCATGATAAAGGGCCATTCCTGCTCCCATTGGCGCATATACCGGGAAAAGCGATGGTAGAATTTTTCACCCGCATCTCCATGGGTAAAACGCAGCAGTTTTGGGTCGCGGCCTTTGCTCAGGTTTTCAGATGAGTAGTAATCCTCAAAGGATTTTTTAAAATCTGCATCCTGAAGCAATAGTTCAATCAATTCTTCCCGCTTTCTTCCGGGGCCTTCATCCAGAATCTGATGGATGACGGAGGAGAATTGAGGATGATAAGGCATAAACCCATGGATATACTTTTCTAATCGGCCACAGCCTAAGAGGCCATATTCTTCAATGGAAGGAAGCAAAGGAAGGAAGGTGGCCGGAAGTACTCTTTTCAGTTCACTGCATCTTTGTTTCAATGCATCGTTGCCGTTAATGCAAATCAGATCTGCCAGCACGGTCCAGTTGTATTCGAGGTAAAGGTGCTTTTTTAGACGCAGCAGGAGGTTTTGGATGGGGTTGATATCTATTGCATGAATTTCTTCTGCCGGATGCAAAGCCATGTTCAGCACATTGCAGCCCGCCGATCCGATTAAGGCAATTCTTTTACACTGATCCACCTGAAGAGCTTCGGCCAGCACATGGGGGTCTTCCCAAACGAGGGAATACCGGATAATATGGAGGTCAATTTCTTGAAATGTGGTCTGCATAAAGTTTTTTATAAATGGTTTTAGAATGATGTCTGTCGTCTTTGGGTAACTCAAAAAGTCTTTTGCTGACGCAGGGTACTTCTCCCAATGCATTTTTTATGGCTGCATGAATTTCTCCGTCTTCGTTTTCGTCCGATACGTAGAATATTCGAATGACTTCATTTTCAATGATTACTGCCACATCTTCCAGGTCGGTTTGATCCCGGAGATAATGCTCTATTTGATAAGAGTAAATGCCCATGTAGTCTCCTATATTTTCCTTGCGGCCAATCAAATACAGTTCATCTTCAAAAAGATATCCCAGGTCGCCTGTTTGAAGCGGGGCATTATTTTTCGAGATGACGTGAGGGCCGCTCACTGTTATTTCTCCCCAATCCTGGGTGGCATCGTGTTGCTCGATTTCTCCAATTTTTTGAATGCGCAATTCAATGTCGGGATGAGGTTTCCCCACACAATAACCATGCATTGGATTGCGGTGTCGCTTGAATTCCCTCAGGGTAATGGGTTCTGCTTCGGTGGAACCGTAGATGACAAATATTTGAGCCTTGGGAAATACCTTTTGCATATCGTCGAGAAGCCAGTCGGGTATGGTTGAACCTCCTATTCCAACTGCTTTGACATGGTTTAGTGTATACTCGCGACTCAACGCCGTTCCTACCAACTTGAGGAAATAAAATAAATTACCGGTGAGGGTGGATACTTGCTCTTTTTCCATCTGATCCAATAAATGTCCAGGAAAGAATTCTGTCCAATCCGACCAGTTCAGATCGGGTAAAACAGTTTTAATGCCGCAGGCAAGGTTATGAAGCAGCACATTTGGAAACAAAGGATAATCTATTTGTCCGTCGAAAGGAGGAAAGGCTTTCTTCAAAGCTTCATGCTGTCTCATCAATACCTCATGACTTCTTCTGATTGTCTTGGGCTTCCCGCCGGTACCGGAGCTGTGGCTGATTAATGCCGGCTGACCAGCCCGTTCATCTTCCTGATATTTTGCGGCCGATGGATTCAGTCGCATTACCCGATGTCCAAGCATCTGAAGGATGAATCCCTGAAGCGATTTTCCTTTTTTAGGAACTACCATTGTCAATCTTTTGCCGAATAACAGGCGCCAAAACAAGCCTTTTTTGGGTAGATAGATTACTGATACTCCACGTATCATCATGGCCAGAACCCAAACCAGATGTTCTTCTCCAAATGGAATGAGGATCAGGGCCTGCGTGGGTTTTCTTTTTATGGATTGAACGCGGATACGTATTTCAGCTTCCAGTTCGGCTCCTGTCCAGTATTTTGGATGATCATCCGAATCCTTCCCCGCAAGCAGGACAGAATCCGATTGCCTTCGAATGGAATCGAGGATATAGGCTCCGAAATTTTGGCTCATTTCTGCCAAAATAATGAAAGTTGAATAGGTTTAAAGATTCATTCGATGTTTTGACAGATCAGCGACAAAATCAGGTCTTAAAAATTTAAAAGTGTATTTTTTTCTATACCTATTAATTGTCTAAAAAATTATACTATTTTTGAATCAGGCAGAACGGCTTGTCGCTCGTGTGAAACAGAACGGGAGGAAAGTCCGGGCAACAAAGAGCGCCATGCTTCCTAACGGGAAGGGTTCGTCATCCGGCGAATACAGACAGTGCCACAGAAAACAAACCGCCTTGTAGCTTTTGCTGCGGGGTAAGGGTGAAAAGGCGGGGTAAGAGCCCACCGCTTTTCCGGCGACGGAATTGGCAGGGTAAACCTCATGGGTTGAAAGACCAAATAGGCCTTACCGGTGGAAACACCGCGGAGCTGCTCGTTCCGATGTAAGGTGGGTAGGTTGATGGAGGCTTTCGGCAACGGAGGTCCCAGATAAATGACAGGCTATCGCGGAACGTGTTCCAAGAGAAACAGAACCCGGCTTATGATTCTGCTTTTTTTAATGACAATCCGGTCTTCGGACCAAGCTCTATTTTAAGGAAGAAATTATGGCGAATTTATTAGTCATTGACGACGAAAAAACCATCCGAACCACACTGAAAGAAATTCTCGAATACGAGGGATACCGCGTGGAGGAAGCATCCGATGGAAGCATCGGACTCGAGATGGTTAAAAACAACAACTACGACGCAGTGCTTTGTGATATTAAGATGCCCAAGATGGATGGGCTCGAAGTGCTCACAAAGATTCAGGAAATGGCTCCGGATGTGCCGGTTATTATGATTTCCGGACACGGAACCATTGAGACTGCCGTTGAAGCCACTAAAAAAGGGGCTTACGACTTCATCTCCAAGCCACCCGATTTGAATCGATTGCTGATTACCCTGAGAAATGCGGTAGAGAAGCAAAATCTGGTGGTTGAAACCAAAATTCTGAAGAGAAAAGTTAGCAAGACCAAGGAAATTATTGGTGATTCGCCAGCCATTCAGAAAATCATGGAAACCATCGATAAGGTGGCTCCAACAGAAGCCCGAGTTCTGGTAACCGGTGAAAACGGTACTGGTAAAGAACTGGTGGCGCGATGGATCCATGAGAAAAGCAATCGGGCCAATGGTCCTCTTGTTGAAGTGAACTGTGCGGCTATCCCGGGAGAGCTGATTGAATCGGAATTATTCGGACACGAAAAAGGTTCATTTACCTCTGCGGTGAAACAACGCATTGGAAAATTTGAACAAGCCAATGGCGGTACTTTGTTTTTGGATGAGATTGGCGATATGGGACTGGCTGCTCAGGCGAAAGTCCTGAGAGCCTTGCAAGAGAATAAAATTACCCGCGTGGGTGGCGATAAAGAACAAAGCGTGGACGTTCGGGTGGTAGCAGCAACCAACAAAGACCTACTCAAGGAGATTGAAGAAGGAAATTTCCGTCTCGATTTATACCACCGCCTGAGTGTCATCTTAATTCATGTACCAACCCTGAACGAAAGGGAAGAAGATATTCCGCTTATCGCAGAAAAATTCCTGAAAGAGATTTGTGAGGAAAGTGGTTATGCTAAAAAAGTATTCACTCCTCTGGGGATGGAAGCCTTGAAAACGATCAACTGGAGCGGGAATATCCGGGAGCTGAGAAACGTGGTCGAGCGTTTGGCCATCATGTGTGATCAAAAAATATCGGAAGAAGATGTGCAGGCCTATGCCAATATTCAGAAACCGGGAAGCGGTCCGCAAACCACCTATGATAAATTCAGCAAATTCCAGGAGTTCAAAGATTATGCTGAGAAAAATTTCATCCTGCACAAGTTGAAAAGCAATGGATGGAATATCGCCAAAACAGCACAGGAGATTGAAATCCAAAGAAGTCACTTATACAATAAGATCGATAAGTTTGGATTAAAGCGGGAAGACGCCACTCAAAGCATTTAGAATGACCGGAAAGGATGTGAAAAAGGCAGCAGAATTGCTGTCCAAAGGAAAGTTGGTAGCCATTCCTACTGAAACCGTCTACGGTTTGGCGGCATGCATCGACAACAATGAAGCAATTCTCTCCATTTTTCACGCAAAAAACCGGCCCGCTTTCGATCCTTTAATTGTCCATATCGCCGATCTCAATTGGCTGGACTTTTTAGTGAGCGAAATACCTGAAAAAGCCAAACGCTTTATGGAAGTCGTGTGGCCCGGACCGGTTACTCTTTTGTTTCGAAAATCAGATCAGGTATCGGATCTTGTCACTTCCGGGAACCCAACCGTGGCCATTCGCTTTCCGAGTCACCCCATGTCTTTGGAGATGCTCCGGCTTCTTGGCAAACCGGTCGCCGCACCGAGTGCGAACCCCTTCGGATATGTGAGTCCGACAGAAGCCGCTCATGTTGAAAATCAACTGGGAGAAAAAGTCAGTTATATTCTGGACGGAGGTCCCTGTCGGGTAGGATTAGAGTCGACCATAGTGAGTTTTGTTAACGAGCCTGTGGAAGTTTTACGATTAGGTGGAATGAGTTTGGAGACCCTGGAAAAGTACCTGGGAGAAAAGCCGGTATTAAAGATTTCCACCCATAGTAATCCACAGGCGCCCGGACAATTGGACAAGCATTATGCGACTTCGGCTTCTCTGATTCTATCAGATGATATTATTGAGGATTTCCTGGAGAATCGACAGAAATTGGTGGGTTTGATTTCCTTTCAAAATGGCTATCCGGATTTGGCTTTCGCTCATCGGGAAGTGTTGAGTCCGGATGGCAATGCAGATGAAGCGGCGAGTCGTCTTTTTGCAGCCATGCGCAGATTGGATGAAAGTGGGGTGGAGGTCATACTCGCGGAACGCTTTCCTGACGAGGGATTGGGACGAGCTATTAACGACCGTCTGCATCGAGCCAGTCATCGAAAACCTTAAAAAATTTTGGATTGCGTTTGGGATTTTGGCTCGATTTTATCATATTTTTGAAGTAATCACACCGTATGAAGAAATTTTTACTATTCCTCCTGATGCTTGTTTCTCTCGGTTCGACCACCCATGCGGGAGGGCCGGATACCGGCGAGATTATAGGCGACAAGGGTCCGGTGATTCGATACTATCCGAACCCTATCCAAAAGTATCTTACAATTGAAGTTCAGTTGGAATACCTGAATCAGTTTTCCCGTGTAGAAGTCAAAATTGTCAATCTATTGGGTCAAGAGATGGTGCCAACCAATTTTTTGGATCTGAATGGTCTGAACAATGAACTTCGAATTGATTTTACTGATGTGCCTGCCGGAGTTTATTTCCTGGAGGTGTATTCCTTTGTCAATGGTAATTCAGTGAAGCAAACGCGGAAGATCACCCGCAATTAGCAATCACGTAAACAATACATATGAATAAACCCTTCACCGGTTGGTGAAGGGTTTTTTGTTTGGAAGTATTGAAGTAGGTGTATCGGGTATCGGTGTCTGGCGTCTGCAGTCTGAACTCTGGCGACTGGTTTCTTCTCCGCAGTTCTCGACAGGCTCGAACTGACTTGAGCATTTGTAATCGGAAATCTGGTCTTGGGTTCTGGCATCTGGTTACGGGTACCGGTAGTCTGGCGTCTGTCTTCTGGAATCTGTCGTCTGCAGTCTGAACTCTGGCGAATGGTTTCTTCTCCGCGGTTCTCGACAGGCTCGAACTGACTTGAGCATTTGTAATTGGAAATCTGGTCTTGGATTCTGGCGACTGGTTTCTTCTCCGCAGTTCTCGACAGGCTCGAACTGACTTGAGCATTTGTAATCGGAAATCTGGTCTTGGGTTCTGGCGACTGGATTCTTCTCCGCAGTTCTCGACAGGCTCGAACTGACTTGAGCATTTGTAATCGGAAATCTGGTCTTGGGTTCTGGCATCTGGTTACGGGTACCGGTAGTCTGGCGTCTGTCTTCTGGAATCTGTCGTCTGAAACCTGTCGTCTCCTTAAAACTTAAATCTTAACACTTAAAACTCCTTAATCAAACTTAATCGCCTTTACAGGCGAGATTCCGCTAATGATACGCGCTGGCAAAAGCAGTACAAGAAGACAAAATAAAAAGGTACCGGCATTGATGGCAAGCATGGGCAGCAGGTCTATATCGAATGGCACCTGCTTTAGATAATAGCTTGCCGGGTCGAGCGTGATGAGTCCGGTGTATTTTTGAATCAAGCCCAGACCGAGTCCCGCAATATTACCGTATAAAAGTCCCAGGAGAATTAAATAACCCGCCTTCCAGATGAAGATTTGGCGTATCTGTTTATCGCGAGAGCCAAGAGCTTTAAGAATGCCGATCATATTTGTTCGCTCCAGAATCAGGATCAATAGTGCGGTCACAATATTGATAGCTGCCACCAGGATCATCAGGGTTAGGATGATCACCACATTGGTGTCCAGCAAGGAAAGCCAATCGAAGATTTGCGGACGCAGTTCCCTTGCATTTCGCACATTGTAAACGGGAGGAACAATTGCAGCCAGGTTCGTGCTTACTTCATCTATCCTGGAAAAATCTTTGATTCGTACTTCAATTCCTTCCACCTCATTGTCTTTCCATCCGTACAAGCGACGCAATTGACGAAGGTCCACGATGCCGTACGTTTTATCGTAATTATCCAGTCCCGTTTCGAAGATTCCGGTAATGGTATAGCGCCGAATACGTACCGGCTGTTTGTCTTGTTGGATAAATATCACCGTAACTTTTTGTCCGGTATCCAGCTTGAGCTTATTGGCCGTATAGCGTGAAAGTGCTACTTCGTTGGACGCAATCGAATCGCTTAGTACAGGCAATCTTCCTTTGACCAGTGTTTGCTCCAGAAAATGTTCGTCGTAATCGGGTCCAATGCCTTTTAAGATGATGCCTTCGATGAACTCGTCGGTTTTAATGATGCCGGCTTTCTGAATAAAACCCTGCGTGTTGAGCACTTCGGGGTTTTGATTGAGAAGTTCGCGGTAGGGTTCATTATTGGGGATGGGGTGGGCTTCAAAGGATTCGTTAAAGTCCATAGCATTGATAAGTAAATGCGCATTGAACCCGGTGATTTTATTGGTAATCTCCCGCTTATAGCCCTGCATGATACCAATAGCCAGAATCATTACAGCGATGGAGACAGACACAGCGGCAATTCCCAGGCGAATGATCAGAGCCGAGAAGGAACCTCGTCCTAATGCCAAACGTCGAGCGGTAAACAAAGGGAATTGCATATTTTCGTTGCGGTCTGAATTTTGAACCGCCTCAAAAATGCACAAAACTTTTCTTCTTTCCCTGAGTCTTTTCTGCTTGTTGCCGCTCCATGCCCAAATTAAGGTCGGTGCAGAACGGATGCACCAGTACTTGCCTTTCCTGCGCGACAAAGAAGTCTGTCTGGTTGTGAACCAAACGAGCCGGGTTGGGAATCAGCATTTGCTTGATACACTTTTAAGCCAGGGAGTACAGGTCAAAGCTTTATTTGCTCCGGAGCATGGCATACGCGGCGATCACGGGGCAGGAGAGAAGGTAAGCTCAGGAAAAGACGCCCAAACAGGCTTGCCCATCATCTCTTTGTACGGGAAGCACAAAAAACCCACAAAGGAAGATTTGGCTGGTGTAGGCATGGTGGTATTTGATATTCAGGATGTGGGTGCGCGTTTTTATACCTATATCTCTACCCTGCATTATGTGATGGAAGCTTGCGCGGAGCAGGGGATACCTGTCCTGGTGCTGGATCGTCCGAATCCAAACGGACATTATATCGACGGTCCGATCCTGGATACGGCCTACCGATCCTTTGTAGGTATGCATCCGGTGCCGGTGGTGCATGGCATGACGGTGGGAGAGTATGCACAGATGATCAACGGGGAAGGCTGGCTCAATGGTGGCATTCGTTGCGAACTGGAGGTTATTGAGCTGGAAGGGTATACGCATCAATCCCGGTATTCATTACCGGTTCCACCCTCGCCGAATTTACCGAATGATCTGAGTATACAGTTGTATCCTTCATTGTGCTTTTTTGAAGGAACAGAAGTAAGTGTGGGGCGCGGAACGGCTACCCCCTTTCAAATTATTGGAAGTCCGTATTTAAAGGGAAAGTACTGGGATACTTCTTTTGTGCCGAAAAGCATCCCCAATGCAGCCCCCAATCCACCTTTTTTAAATGCGGAGTGCTATGGGAAGTCCTTTCTCTATCTGAACACAAAAGGTTTTCAGATGGACAGTCTGGACTTTGCGCCGCTGATCCAAGCCTACCAGGACAACCAAGGCGAAAAGGCCTTTTTCAATTCCTTTTTTGACAAGTTGGCCGGTGGAGATGAATTGCGGGAACAAATCATCGTCGGAACATCCATGACAGAGATCCGGCTTAGTTGGCAGGAAGGCTTGGAAGCCTATAAGCTTATGCGGAAGAAGTATTTGCTCTATCCCGATATCGAGTAACCCATCATTCCATTTTCTCTCCACTTTAGTACTCAGTACTGCAGTACTTCCTGCTCTCGTCTCACCGTCTCACCGTCTCACCGTCTCTCGTCTCCATGTCGCAACATCCCAACGTCTCATCGTCTCTTGTACTCATTACTGCAGTATTTCCCGCTCTCGTCTCCATGTCGCAACATCCCAATGTCCCAACGTCTCTTGTACTCATTACTACAGTATTTCCCGCTTTCGTCTCAATCTCGCAACATCCCAATGTCCCACCGTCTCTTTTATTCCGTACTTTTCCCTATCTTGCTATTCAAGCTTTGAACCCATTACAGACGACGCATTCAAGAAATGAATACGTGCTTTAATGCAAAGTTTTATTTGAATAGCGTACCGTTACCCACAAGCTGAAAACCAGCCGCACATTTTAGCACTTTCGGTTTTTTCCGACACACAAATCCAACGCTATAAAAACCAAAAGAGCTAAAATTTCACAACGCTTGGAATTATGTATTTAAGTATTTGCTTAAATAAGAAATAATCGTAACTTTGTTTTATCGAAAATAATTCTTGCATAAGACAACAAGCTGATATTGAACAAATAAATCGTTGCAAAGACACCGTTTCGGAATTAAACGAATCCTTCGACTATTTAGCGAACGGACTTTCATTAGTTGGAAACAGCGTTCGACTGAAAATACTTTACCTACTCTTTGAGGAAAAAAGGCTTTGCGTTTGTGATTTAAGCGACATTCTCGGAATGAACATTTCTGCTATTTCTCAACACTTGAGGAAAATGAAAGACAGAAATTTATTAGAAACAGACAGAGAAGCTCAAACGATTTTTTACTCACTAACTTCTCAATACTCAACATTACTAAACCCATTCTTTGAGATACTTGACAAAAACAAAATTTTAGAAACGATATGAAAAGCGAAAACAAATTAATCGGTGCAGGTTTGTTAACTGCAATTACAGCTTCGTTATGCTGCATTACACCAGTTTTAGCTCTAATCGCAGGAACAAGCGGAATTGCTTCAACTTTTTCTTGGATTGAGCCATTTAGACCTTATCTAATTGGACTGACAATTTTGGTTCTTGGATTTGCTTGGTATCAAAAACTAAAACCACAAAAAGAAATTGACTGTGAATGTGAAACGGACGAAAAACCAAAATTTATTCAATCGAAAAAGTTTTTAGGAATTATAACAGTATTTGCAATTGTGATGTTGGCTTTCCCATACTATTCAGGATTTTTTTACCCAAATACAGAAAAGCAAATAATCATAGTTGACAAATCGGACATTAAAACAACTGAATTTACAATCAGCGGAATGACCTGTGCGAGTTGTGAAGAACTCGTCAATCACGAAGTAAATAAACTCAACGGAATTGTAAACTCAAAAGCGTCCTACGAAAATGGAAACGCAATTATTGAATTTGACAAAACCAAAACCAATGAAGCGGAAATTGAGAAAGCAATTAACTCAACAGGCTACAAAGTAACCGATAAAAAAGAAAACTAATGGAAGTTCAATTAAAATCAGAAATTACTTGTCCTAACTGCGGACATAAAAAAGTTGAAGATATGCCGACAAATGCTTGTCAATATTTCTACGAATGCGAGAATTGTAAAACGGTTTTAAAGCCAAAAGAAGGAGATTGTTGCGTTTATTGCTCATACGGAACTGTAGCCTGTCCACCAATTCAAGAAAACAAAAGTTGTTGTTAAAAATCCAACGCTAAAAGCCATACACATTTGCAATTCGCACCAGCCAAAACACAAGCCAAAAATTGCAAAAGAGTATGTCTTTGCCAACGCTGAAAACAAACAGAACGGAATAAAGCCAGTGGGTAACAACGTATATAAAAAATAGCGGTTTAGGTGCTAACCTGAACCGTTTTTGCATTTAATTAAGTATCTTGCTTTCTGAAAAGTTCGTGCTAAAAATCCGCTACTTTTCATATACAAGACCGTTATGCCGCATTTTTTTAGCAGCTAAATAGATTGTGTTCGTCACGGAAAATTGGCCAACAAATTTTTGGCGCTATCGCGAGTCTCCTTTTAATACCAATCAAGTCCAGAACAAGGTACGCGGAAGCCGAGTAACCT
>WGMZ01000041.1 GCA_016124735.1 Bacteroidota bacterium | reverse complement strand
GACTTTAGAGACTTTAGAGACTTTAGAGACTTTAGAGACTTTAGAGACTTTAGAGACTTTAGAGACTTTAGAGACTTTAGAGACTTTAGAGACTTTAGAGACTTTAGAGACTTTAGAGACTTTAGAGACTTTAGAGGTTTTAGAGGTTTTGGAGAAACTGGACTATTTAGACCATGGCATTTTTGCTGGCGGGAATGATCTACTTCCTGACAGAAACTGTATTCCGCTAATTCTGGTTTTTTGCAAATTCAGTGTGAACAATAGGATCCCCGTACCCTGCACCTCATACACTGCACCGCGTCCCCCTAACCCCCTATCAGCCAATATTTTAAAATGGAAAATATTGATTGTCTGGTGGTTAAATTGAGTTTATAGGTAGAAATCCCTATCTTTGCTCACCCAATGGGGTTCATCGATGTCCTGATCTTCTCGGTTTACATGATTGCCATGCTGGCGGTCGGATTTTTTTACCACAGAAAAAATAATGAAACAGACGACTACTATGTGGGCGGCCGAAATATGGGTGCCTGGCATATTGGTTTGTCGGTCGTAGCCACGGATGTCGGAGGTGGTTTCTCCATCGGACTTGGCGGACTTGGTTTTGCCATTGGAATTTCCGGATCATGGATGTTGTTTACGGGGCTCCTTGGAGCCTGGCTGGCTGCGGTGGTGCTGATACCAAGGGTGAAAGGAAATCCGGCATTTGGAACCTTTCAAACTTTTCCCCAGTTATTTCGGCATTTCTTTGGTCCGAAAACAGCCCTGATTGCAGGCATCATCTCATTGATTGGGTATATCGGATTTACCAGCTCTCAATTACTGGCAGGAGCCAAACTGGCTGCCGCAGCTCTCGATGGATTCAGCATGCATCAGGCCCTTTGGGTGATGGGAGCGGTTGCCGTTACCTATACCGTTTTGGGTGGTTTGAAAGCGGTGATTTATACCGATACCATTCAGTGGATTATTCTGCTTTCCGGATTAATAGGCATCGCGATTCCTATGGCCTGGATGGCAGTCGGAGGATGGGGTGCCATCGAGAAAACCTTAGACCCTGAAATGTTAAGCCTCACCAATATCACCTGGCAGGAAATTGTGTACTGGGCCTTTACCATCATACCAATTTGGTTTGTTGGGATGACCCTTTACCAACGCATATATGCCAGCCGCGATGTGAAAACGGCAAAGAAGGCCTGGTTCATTGCAGGATTGTTGGAATGGCCCATCATGGCATTCATGGGCGTGTTGCTTGGAATGCTCGCCCGTGTGGCTGTTATGGAAGGCCTCATGCAAGCGGGAGGAAGCGCTATGGATCCGGAACTTGGATTGCCCATGTTGTTGAAGGAAATATTGCCTGCAGGTTTAATGGGACTTGTTCTGGCATCGTATTTTAGTGCCATCCTCTCAACAGCAGATTCTTGTTTGATGGCAGCTTCCGGAAACCTGAGCACGGATGTGCTTCATCGCTGGACGAAAAAATTGAGCGTAAAAAGACAATTGTCGAACAGCCAAATCTTTACACTGATCATTGGATTGGTTTCCCTGGCATTGGCTACCACGGCGACAGAAGTGCTGGATTTGATGCTTTATTCGTATGCCTTTATGGTATCCGGCTTATTTGTTCCAATTATCGCTGCGCTCTATACAAAAAGCAGAAATTCAATTGCCGCCGGAACCACCATGGTAGTCGGAGGTAGCACCACCATCCTCTTGCAGGAGTTGGTGAAAGCCAAGAAGATTGAACTCGTTTGGGGACTTGACCCCAATATATTCGGGCTGGCGATTGCCGGCCTGTGTTATTTCATTGTTTCAAAACTATTTCCAAATGTTAACAAGCAAAATGCAACCTACTGATTCAACAAAATTTACCTTTCTTACAGCGGTTAACCAGGTTACCCAGACAGAGAAGTTTCGCATTGCCCAATTTCTGCACAAGCATCTGGGGAAATACGGAGATCCTCAGAAAGACATTCTAAAATGCCTGGATTATGCCACCAGTTATTTTAACCATCAGGGCGGTTTTGTCCTGCTGGCCGAAGAAAATGGGGAAATAATTGGTGCTGTGGTCATGAATCAAACCGGCATGGAAGGGTATATCCCTGAAAATATTCTGGTCTATATCGCAGTGCATGAAAACCAGAGAGGCAAAGGGCTGGGCAAACAACTCATGCAAAAGGCCATTGATTTTTCCAAAGGAGGAATTGCCTTGCATGTAGAGCCTGATAATCCCGCCCGTTTCTTGTATGAAAAATTGGGCTTTACCAGCAAATACCTGGAGATGAGGAGGGTGAAGTAATGGCTTTTCTGACACTATACCGCGACGCGCTTCAACAGAATCACCGTTTTCTGAGTGAGATGTTTTCGAATGCCAAAGTTGAATGGGGAGTAGTTTCCAAGTTATTATGCGGGAACCGCATCTATCTGCAGGAATTGCTCGATCTCGGAGTCAAAGAGATACATGATTCGAGATTGAGTAACCTCAAGACCATTAAGCAGATGAATCCGAAGATTCAAACCGTGTACATCAAGCCCCCGGCCAAGCGGAGCATCCCGGGTATTGTGCGTTACGCGGATGTGAGCATGAATACAGAGCTGGAAACACTGAAACTTTTATCTGCAGAGGCGCTGAAACAAAACAAGATACATAAGGTCATCATTATGGTGGAAATGGGCGACTTGCGCGAAGGTGTAATGGGAGATGAGCTCATTCACTTTTATGAACAGGTTTTTGAGCTGCCAAACATCAAGATAATCGGGCTGGGTACCAACCTAAATTGTCTGCATGGGGTAATGCCCAGCAGCGACAAGCTTATCCAGCTGAGTTTGTACAAGCAAATCATTGAGCTGAAATTCAAGCACGAAATCCCCTGGATTTCCGGGGGTACCAGCGTCACCATTCCTTTGTTGATGAACAAACAACTGCCGGCAGAAGTGAATCACTTTCGGGTGGGAGAAACACTCTATTTCGGAATCGACTTGTTTACCGGAGAAACCGTGCCGGGTATGCGCGATGATGTGCTTGAACTGTTTACCGAGATCATCGAAATAACAGAGAAGCCGATGCTTCCAATTGGCGAGTTGGCGGCCAATCCGCAAGGTGAAGTACACGAAATTGACCCGGAACTGTATGGGAAAACAACGGTAAGAGCCATTGTAGATATCGGGTTGCTTGACATCGATCCTAAATACCTCATCTACAACGAGGAAGACCTTCAGGTGGTAGGAAGTAGTTCGGATATGTTGGTGCTGGATCTGGGCGATAATAAAATGAATAGAAAGGTCGGAGACCTCATCCCATTCAAACTAAAATACATGGGAGCTCTTGGATTGCTTAATTCCTGGTATATCGGAAAAACTGTAAAGGGAAAAAGCGGAGTGTTGGAGCAGAATGAAAAAAGCGACAGCCATTCCATCCATCTGAAACACGATACAAAAACAAAATCCAGGAAAAAGGAAACGCTTAAAGAATCAGAGCAAGGACCAGGGAAGTAAAGCAGAGCGCTGCTACAACCACCATCCACCATTTGGAATAAAGTCCTTCCGTCATGCGACGACGACGGGCATTTTTATATTCCAAATAGAAATTCTCTGCATTGTTGAGATCATCATGTCCGAAAAGACTGGGTTGTTCCAGCTCTTTCCGCAGCGCCTGTTGAAAGCGAAGCAATCCGGAAAATTCCTCATCCTGAAGGCGAATACGAAACAGAGCCAGTTCTTCGGCGCTGAGTGTCCCGTCCAGGTAATTGTCTACTAATTCAAAATCTTTGTCCGTGATTTCCATACGGTATTCTGGCTTTATACATAGAGGATGCTTTGAGAGTCGAAATTGCTGCTTGGGAATTTGTCATTTTTATGACCAATTTGTCAGTTGCCATATTAAAATGCTGCAATTTTTTCCTGAAACAGCCCTTGGCACGTGCTGTGCGAAGTAAAGGCAAAGTCTGAATTAACATTATGGCATTAAACATTAAACCTTTGGCAGACAGAGTTCTGGTTGAACCTGCGCCAGCCGAATCTACTACCGCCAGCGGCATCATTATCCCCGACACCGCAAAAGAAAAACCTCAAAAAGGTATTGTTGTAGCGGTTGGAAGCGGTAAAAAAGATGAGCCGATGACCGTAAGAGAAGGCGACACCGTATTGTATGGAAAGTATGCCGGCACCGAGTTGCAGGTAGAAGGCAAAGATTATTTGATCATGAGAGAAGCCGACATTTTCGCGGTTCTTTAATTCATTTTCATTCACATTTAAATTAAAACATAGAAATGGCTAAGAACATTCATTTTAATATCGAAGCACGCGACTCCATGAAAAAAGGAGTGGACGCTTTGGCAAATGCCGTAAAGGTAACCCTCGGTCCTAAAGGAAGAAACGTGGTGATCGAGAAGAAATTCGGTTCTCCATCCGTAACCAAAGACGGGGTATCCGTTGCAAAAGAAATCGAACTGTCTGATCCTGTAGAAAACATGGGAGCTCAAATGGTGAAAGAGGTGGCTTCCAAAACGGCTGACCAGGCTGGTGATGGAACAACTACCGCTACTGTTTTGGCTCAGGCCATCATTACTGCCGGCCTGAAAAACGTTGCCGCAGGAGCCAATCCTATGGATTTGAAAAGAGGAATCGACAAAGCGGTTAGCGCTGTTGTTGCGAACCTGAAAGAACAATCCACCACTGTTGGAGATGACTTCAAGAAAATCGAACAAGTAGCTGCAATTTCAGCAAACAACGACGAGGTAATCGGTAAACTGATTGCTGATGCCATGCAGAAGGTTGGTCGCGACGGAGTGATCACCGTGGAAGAAGCAAAAGGAACTGAAACAGAAGTAAAAACGGTAGAAGGAATGCAATTCGACCGCGGTTACCTGTCTCCATATTTTGTTACCAATACCGAGAAGATGGAAGCGGAACTCGATAACCCTTTCATCCTCATCTATGATAAAAAAATCAGCAACATGAAAGAATTGCTTCCAATCCTGGAGCAATCTGTTCAGGCAGGTCGTCCATTGTTGATCATCGCCGAAGAAGTGGAAGGCGAAGCTTTGGCAACCCTTGTTGTGAATAAAATCCGCGGCTCACTCAAAATCGCTGCTGTTAAAGCTCCGGGCTTTGGCGACCGCAGAAAAGCCATGTTGGAAGACATCGCTATCCTGACCGGTGGAACTGTGATCAGTGAAGAGCGCGGTTACAAGCTGGAAAATGCAGATGTAAGTTTCCTCGGACAAGCCGAGAAAGTGACCATCGACAAAGACAATACAACCATCATCAATGGCATTGGTAAAAAAGAAGATATCACTGCCCGCGTGAATCAGATTAAGGCACAGATTGAAAGCACCACTTCCGACTACGATCGCGAAAAATTGCAGGAACGTCTGGCCAAACTGAGCGGCGGTGTGGCCGTTCTTTACATCGGTGCTGCAACTGAGGTGGAAATGAAAGAAAAGAAAGACCGTGTAGATGATGCCTTGCATGCAACCCGAGCTGCAGTTGAAGAAGGAATCGTTGCAGGTGGAGGCACCGCTTACATTCGCGCGGTAGCTGCGTTGGATAGCCTGAAAGGGGCAAACGAAGATGAAACTACCGGTGTGGCGATTGTAAAACGCGCCATCGAAGAACCACTTCGTCAGATCGTGCACAATGCGGGCGGAGAAGGTTCTGTAGTCGCACAAAAAGTGAAAGAAGGCAAAGATGACTATGGTTACAATGCCCGCACGGATGTGTACGAAAACCTGATTGCTGCAGGTGTTATCGATCCAACTAAGGTAACCCGTGTAGCTTTGGAAAATGCGGCTTCAGTGGCCAGCATGCTCCTCACTACCGAGTGCTCCATTGTTGAAGAAAAAGAAGACAAGCCAACCATGCCTGCAATGCCAGGCGGCGGAATGGACATGGGATATTAATCCCCACTGCCATAAATTTCTCGTGAACCCCGGCACTCGAAAGAGTGCCGGGGTTTTTATTGTTCTCTTTGAGCAAGTGATACAAACCTCCGTTTATCTAAATGCGTTTGATAAATGCGATACTCCAGATATTAATCCGTAATATTAGATACGTTTTAACTGAAGAATATGAAGAAAGTTTTTCTAATCCTCACTGCACTTTTTATTTCCTGCACAGCCATGGCACAATGGAATTTCTTCCATACACATCGGGCCTTGAAGCCCTCGGTGCTTGTCCAGAATAAAAACACTATTTATCCCGATTCAATTGAACGGAGTAATTACAATATAATCACCGGCTCTTATGAACAGAGCCCTTCGAGCACGCAATATCCTCAATATGATGGCCAGGGAAATCTAATTTCCGAAGAAACTGTGAACCATGCAGGGGGAGGGAATAATACCAAGGTCGTATACACGTATGCTGCCTTTGGCGCAGATACACGACTTAAAAGCAGATCTCAATTTACATGGGATAATCTATCCTCCACATGGCTCGGCACGAATAAGACATCGTATTTATGGGATCGCTTTGGAAACGACTCCGCCATTCAAAATTATTCGTACGACACGGGTAACCAGAATTGGAAACTTGGTTCTGTAGATATAACAAGTTATATGTACGATTTGCAGAATCGAACAAGTCAAATCACTTATGCCGAATACAATGCCGGCACGCAGACTTATAGCTACCAGGAAAGGGTTCATTTTTACTACCAGGGAACCGACAGCGTTCCATCTCTTTTGGTAATAGAGGATTACGATGGAAGCAAATTTGTCGAATCATATAAAGCAGATAACCTGAAATGGGGCATGGGTTACACGGGAAATCTGGATAGTAACTTACCCACCTATTGGATGACCTACATGAAAAATGGTACGGTTTGGGATACGGCAGGTCTTGATAGTGTGACGATGCTTGGTGGCAAAGATTATCAGCAATTCTCGTATGCTTACGATACGGTTTCTCATCAATTCGATCTGACTTATACCTCCAAGCTCCTGTACGATGCGGTCGGAAATCAAATATATTCGGAAGATGTAGACTGGTTCAATGGAGTTGCGGATACGGGCTACGTTTCCATTGATCTTTACCAATATGGAACAAGCAATGAGGTATTGACTCATGAATCCATTGACTATAGCTATTCATCTGGAAATAAAATACGTTCCGGATACAAAGATGTTTACTATTACGACCATACAGGGCTGACTACAATCAGTAATAACCTGGCTGTTTACCCTAACCCTTGTCGGTCATCTTCTATAGTGAACCTACCCGAGGGCAAATGGAAAAATATGGAAATGTTCTCCATTGATGGTAAAAAGGTAGATACCGGCTTTAGCCAGGGAAGTACTTCTGTCAATCTTCCTTCTTTGAAAGATGGGATTTACCTTATACAGGTGGAAGATGAGAATGGGAATCGTTTTCAAGCCAAGATTCAGGTTACATCTGGTATGAATTGAAAATTGTTTAATAGTTCGCGAGTTTAACTAAGAATTGGAAACGGCGGATTCCAGCTTTGTCCTTGGTCATTTTCAAACAAAATGGCTATGGACCAATCAAGCGTATGCCAAGCTATGTTGAAATATACTCTGCACCGTCAGGCTTCGGGTACCCTCCCGATAAATTTCGGTACGGAAGCCAGGCGCAATGGCCGGGCGTTCAGAAAAAAACAGAGAGCGAGGAAGCATACAGTTCCCTTCCGGAATTAACTTCGTTAAAAATCGGCCAGCAGTTTATCCGAATCCAGTCAATCTCTGAGCTATCGATACATTTCTACTCTTAGCTTTTCCAGCTTCACCTGGTTTATTCCGTCGAATTGTTTGCTGACGCGTATTACATTGAAGTCGTCTCTTCTCAGTCGAACCCATTTGTTTTTTCCAGAATAGGTCATGCTGTTTCCTTCAAACACCTTGAATTCGTATTCGTAATTTACAAAGGTACTGCTACTGTTCTCTGCTTTGATTTCTAAAAAATGCCAGGCCGGGTCTTCGCGCCAGTAAAACTTGACCGCATTCATGATGGCTACAAAATGCCATTCCTCATCTTCCATAACGGTTTTGGAGTTGAGGGGCAAGTGGCTCAATGCCAGTAATATGGTCAATATGAACGTGCGGATAAGCATGGGAACGATGCTTAAAACTTCAATTTAATTCCTCTGAATGAAAAATGGAACAGGTACTGCATTGAATAATTAGGTATCGTTACCTGATTTTTAATCGCTTTCGTATCTTTTCGCATGCGAAAATTCCTTTTAATTGGCCTCCTGGTGGGGATGATTGATTCTTTCCAGGCCCAGTCGTATCGAGGCATTGTCTCATTAAACGACTCAATTTGCTGGGTTTCCGGGAGCAAGGGAACGGTGCTTAAAACGGAAGATGGAGGAAGCACCTGGGATACCCTCTCACCAAAAGGATTTTCGACCAAAGAATTTCGGGACATCCATCTATACAACCCAAAAACTGCTTTGGTAATGAGCTCGGGTGATTCTGCTGTCATCTTAAAAACCACTGATGGAGGCAATTCCTGGAACGTGGTACACAGCAACAATCGACCCGGTGTTTTTTATGACGCCATGGATGCCTTTGGTTCCTTCATGGTCATTGTGGGCGATCCTTACCGTCCAACTCCTTCTTCTCCGAGGCAATTTGATTTCATGGCCTCCAGTGATTCGGGAGATACCTGGTCGAAGTCCTTTACAAATAATTGGGCCGGACTCTGGGAACCTGATTCAGGAGAAGCACTTTTTGCGGCAAGCGGAGCGAACCTGCTTTTAAGCTATCGGGGTACCTTCGACCCGCTGCATCCTGATTTCGAAAAACTCAGCTACTCCCTGGTTACTGGCGGATTACAGTCCGCACACTATATCTCGGGTGTTCGAACAAAATTGCCCTACCCATTCTGTCCTACCTGCGGTCCGTATGCGCAGGCGCGCTCTGCGAACAATCATCTGGTAGTTGTTGGAGGAAATTACCTGAAACCCGGTGAAAGGCAGCACGTTGCGCTGTATTTAGAAGCCCTAACACATGAATTGCAATGGTCGAATACACCACCAGGAGGTTACAGAAGTGGGGTTGCTTATTGCAGTAGAGGAAATTTATGGGTATGCACCGGTACCAATGGCTCTGACATCAGTCGTGACGACGGAAGAACATGGAAACCGCTTTCTATCGGAGGCTTCAATGCCTGTACGTTCAGTCAAAATTACTTGTGGCTGTGTGGGAATAAGGGGCAGGTGAAACGGATAGCACTCGAGGATATAAAATAGCATGAACAAAGTGCATCGAGTGAAAGAGAAAGAGTGAACTGATTGAACCTGAGCAGCAGGAAAATCACCGTGTCCGTTTTCTTTTCACACAAACACACGTTTACTGAAAACACGGTTCAACACGAACAGCAGTCCGAAATAAAACACAAAACCACCCCAAAGCCAGGGATTCCAGCCACTGATAAGGCTTCGATCAATAGCTCGAAACGACCAATAGGTAGGAATTAGTGCAAAGGCATGCAGTGCTTTTTGCGGGAGGAAAAAGACGATTCCGGGTGCAATAAAGAGAAGATTGAAAATTTTCATCTGAGCAAGTCCTTCCATCCGTGTTTTGGCTAAAACGGTAAGTAAGAGCATAATCAAGGGCGATAATAAACTCATCTGAAAGGCAATTAAAAGGTAGACAGAAGGATTAACCGGTAAAATTCCTCCCCATTCCAAAATACAAAAGTTCACGGCGCTTGAAATTAGAATGCCAATCGTTTGGCGAACAGCAATCAGCAAACCAGTGGGAACCGGAAGAATACGCAATGCGCGAAGCAGGTTTTCTTCTTTTTCTTCCAGCATCAGGAAGCCATAAATAAATCCAAACATGGTGGCCGATTGCATGCATGCCCACATCACAAAAACTTCGCGGTAGGCATTCAGCACGGGGAAAGATTCGAATAATACCGGGAATACCCAACGGACCAGGATAAAACATACAAAAGGAAAGAACATCAATCCCTTAAACAGCGGATCCCGGAAAGAGGTATTCAGGTCGTGGCGGATCAGAAAAATAAAGCGGTTCATGCGTATTGCGTTTTAAAATTTTTGATCAGGAATTTCCAGGTGAGGACGTTTGCTGCAATCAGAAATCCATAGGCATAGATGAGGTAGGGCCATGACACATCGAAATAGGATGCCTGAATCAGTTTCAAACCGGCAAAAGGAGGCAGCCAGTAAAAGTAGATTTCGGGCACCAATCCATAAATAGCCAGAAAGGGCAGTGCACTCAGCATAAGGAATCCGAATATTTTGGTGATGAAATGCGTGAAATCCCGGCTTTGGTTTCCAAAATGAAATCCGACCAGGATAAAGAAAACGGATATGAGAAAAGTACCCAGGGTAAAGTGAATCCATTGGAAATGGATGCCAATGGCTGCGAGATTTAGTAACAGGGCGGAGGCGGTAGATAAGGTGGCAAGTGCCAGGGTTTTCGACAGCAGGAATATTTTTAGCAGAGTGGCACTGATTTCCAATGCTTTCAGGGTTTGTTGGTTCTTTTCAAACAAAACTATGACTCCCGCGAAGAGTAAACCCGTCACTACCGGATCGTTGAAAACAAGGAGTATCAGCAGTCCGCGTAAGTCGCCCAGGGGAGTGAGGAGTTTGAACAATCCCAAATAGGCCGCTGCGACCAATATCGCCAGCAGTATCAGGTTGTTTCGTTGCAGGAGAACAAAATCCCAACGTATCATTTTGGGCAGTTGATTTTTCATGTGAGGCTCCTTCCTGTTAGGCGGATGAATACGTCTTCGAGGCTGGCTTCTTCCGAATGGATGGTGCGGATGGATTCGTTTTGAATCAGCCGGAGGAAGTCGGGATCAGTGCCGATTTTGCTCAGTTCGAAATGTTCTTTTTTTCCTCTGGCTGTTTCCACCCTGACTTTGTCCTGGCCATATTCCAGTTTAAGTTTGGAGGGAGAATCCATCTTTACGATACGGCCTTCGTGGAGCAGAGCAACCCGGTCGCATAACTCATCTGCATCAAACATGTTGTGGGTGGTAATAAAGAAAGTTTTTCCCTGTTTTCTCAAGCGTAGAATGATGTCTTTAATCATCCGTGCATTGATGGGGTCGAGTCCGGAAGTCGGCTCATCCAAAAATAAAAATTCCGGGTTGTGTAACAGTGCGCGTACAAAGTTCAGGCGCATCATCATTCCTTTGGAATAATCGCTTACCCGCTTATTGGCATCTTGTCCCATGCCAACCATTTCCAGCAATTCCATGGGGTTTTGGGTAGGCACGGTATAGAAAGACGCAAAAAACTCGAGGTTCTCTTTTGCCGTCAGTTTGGTATAATGATTCGGTAGTTCAAAGCAGACACCGATATGATTGTAAAAATCCTGATGCCAGGCATTCAGGCTTTTATTCAGAAAAGTCACGTTTCCCTGATAATCCGGGAGCAGTTTATACAGAATCTGTTGGGTGGTACTTTTTCCACTTCCACTTGGTCCCAGAAAACCAAAGATTTCTCCCTTAGCGATGGAAAAGCCCAAATCGTTCAAGGTATTTTTTTCCGCACCCGGATACCTGTAGTGCAAATGATTCACAGTTAGCATGGTACAAAGGTTTTACAAGCGAAGGAAAGGGCGGAACTGAGTAGTGCGAAGCAGGGACTTTGGCACCTCAAACGATTCATTTGGCCACCGAACTAGTTTATTATACCAGTCATCGAGCTGAGCCTGTCCATAGCCTGTCGAAGAATCGAGATGACGCAAGAAGTCCCCTCGCCAGGCTCAGAGACTATAGAGCCGACTCAATTAATCACTTCACCCTCAATGCGACCAACTCCTTGGTGATTAAGAAACGGAAAGGCCAGAAATTGAGGTTCAATCCTTTGATGATTTTGTTGATTTTGCTGTGACTCATCCGGCGTTCAATGCGCAAGCCCGCTTTGTCGATGATGCCTTTCAGCATTTGATGGTTAAGATGATTCAGTTGCAGGTATTCTCCCAAGAGATCAGATTCCCCTACCAGGCGGATATTCCGCTTCTTCAGCATAGGCATCAGGATAAAATCGGGGAGGTACTGGCTCCAGGGTATTGGAATGACCCGATTGAGATGTGAGGCGTAGGGACCTTCCCAGGGAGGATAACTCACAAAGATGACCCCACCCTCTTTCAATTGGGCAGCCAGCTGGGTAAAGATAGGAACCAGATAATCGGGGCGGATATGCTCAGCCACATCATTCAGAAAGATATAATCAAACTTTTCTTCAATGGGATGTTCCACCACATTCTGAAGCATGAAATCCACACCGGGCATGCCATGTTTTTCTTTGAGCATATTGGCAATTTCGATATGGTGTGAATCGATATCAATCCCGGTGATCCGACATTGGTAATGTTTAGCCATCCAGAGGGTCATGCCTCCCATGCCGCAACCAAAATCCAGCACGCGCTTACCATTCAGGTCGTAGTATTGATTGATGAAGGCTTTGTCAAGCTCCAGGTGGGAGTTTTCAGAAAGGAAATTTTTCTCGGCATAGGCCATTCCTTCCTTTACCAGTTCGTCGTCAAGATTCAGGTTTGAGCTCATGTTCCAGCTTTTCTATTTCCGAAGAAAACACTTCTGCGCGCGCTTTCCAAGAGTTGTTTCGTGCAAATTCTCTCCTTACCTTTCTTTTCTCCGGCTTATCCAGATGAATTTCATCTTCCAGAGCTTTTAAAAAGGCTTGTTTGTCAGAGCAGATATGCGCTATTTCTGCAAATTCATCCAGCAGTCCGAAGTCTGTAAGAACCACAGGTAATCCGGCTGCCAGGTATTCGTTGATTTTAAGTGGATAGATACCCCGGGTAAACTGGTTTTTTACAAAAGGGATGATGCCGGCAGAAAAGTTCGGCAGAAAAACAGGGAGATCGCAGCTGGCACGCGCGCCACGAAGGGCTACATTGGGCATGGACTTTAAAAAAGCTTCGGTGGGTGCATGGTTGATGCGTCCCACAAATTCCCATTGCCAATCCGGATGTGACTGCATGCAATACTTCAACAATTCGGTATCCATGCGGTCGTCGATGCTGCCAATATAGCCGATGCGCACTTCTTTCGGATGTTCTTCCCTGAAACCCTGAGAAAACAAAGAGAAATCTACCCCGTTTTTCACCAGTGCGATACGCTTTGCCTGACTTTTTTTATTTTCCAGCAAACCCTCAGAAGTTACCACCGTCAGATCGGCATTCTTCAGGAGCGCTGGTTCCAGAAAAGCGCCATGGTCCTTCATGTATTGAGACGCTGATATTTCGTCGTAGCAGTAATACACGTTCAGCGTCTCAGTAAAATGGTCGAGGGTATCCACCGAGAGCATGGGGTTGAAGGCATTGATATGGATCAAGTCCTGTTCCATCTTCAGATTTTTCAGCACATGCCTTACTTTGCGCAGTACCACCTGGTTATTCCAGCGAAGGACCCGCTGATAGACTTTGTTATGCGGGAGAAAATTAATGGGAATTACAGGTCCCGGATTCAGCACATGAACCACGCAGCCGTCTTCTTCTATTTTTTTGGGTTTACTGTTCAGCAAGAAGCGCACTTTATGCCATTCTCCTTTGAGCATTGACCGGAACAGGTCCAACCAGGTGGCAGGATTTTCTACGTAAAGCACCTTGTTGTCTTTCGCAAGAATGCGCATCATCTCCACAATGGTTTTAGCATAATCTCCTTCCCAGGAGGGAGTTGACATACACAGGATATTGCGGCTTTTCAGCATGCGGGCAAGGTAATTAATTTAGACCATGGGATAAAGATGAAGATTGGATAAGGATGAATCTTTCGCGTTCAATTTTCATGTGTTTAGTATAAAAATTCATGTGTATCCGTTTATTTCCCACAAAACCTTTAGGTCGATGGATTCATCAATCCATTTTTTCTTTATTCTATTTCCTTTTTTTAGAAAAAAGGAAGAATAAGATCGCGCTTGCTTTCTCAATTATCCGCTAAGCATTTTT
>WGMZ01000018.1 GCA_016124735.1 Bacteroidota bacterium | reverse complement strand
TACTGAACCATAATCGGAAGCAGTGTATCCTGTTGGAGGCTGAATCACATGATCCACCCGGTCGCCATAGGCCACAATATCCGGATCTGCAGACGAACCGCTGTTAAACTGTCCGGTATAGTTAGAACCTTTGGTAATATAAGAGCCAACAGGTGCTGAAGAAACCGTATAATTCACTGAAGTAACAGGTGCTTTTCCACGTACATAGGCCTTCAAAACAAAGCTCCCCGTATTATTGCTAACGACCGGCAATGCAAAAGTGAAGTTTGAAGAATTTGAAGAACTGATGGTATTGGTAAACTTTTCAGTAGAATGAACCACTCCATCAATCTCATAAACAACCCAGAAGTTGCTCAAGTTAATCGCCGAACTATTGGTAATGGTCACTTCAACCGGATTAGTTGCCCCCTGGCAAATGCTGGTCGGAAAATTAATGGCCGTTACATTGATTGGAATATTAAACTCAATCGCACCCGGGTCAGGATTGGTGATGCTTCTGCTATTTCCTTTTTGATCTGTTAAAACACCTGCAGGGACACCAGCGCCATCCAAATCAATGCTCGTCGGCTCAAAATTTCCTGCGGAAACATTCAGATAAGTTGGACGAATATTGGAGCCATTTGGATCCGGATTCATAGATAGTCCTTGCCAGTCTGTAAACGTTTGAGCCGTATTACCCCCTTGATTGATGGTATATGCATATCCCGTATAATGCAGGCTGTTATTAGAAATCGGCAACACATTTCCGTCTGCAGCAAGGTTTCCATAGCTGTAGGTATATATATTATAGAATGAGGACACATAGGAATTGAAATTAACATCAACGATGTTGTTTTTGATTTCTATATTGGTGTAATTGTACTCATAGGAGTAAATTCCGTAACCATAACCCTGATCTGCACGCATGTAAATCGTATTGTGCAGCCAGCGTTTAGCCGTGGTATAATATTCCACGGAATAAATCCCCATCTGGTAATAACCGCTATTCAGATTAATAATGTTGTTAATAAATTCATTGACGCCCGCCAACGTGGTGGTACCATAATAGTCGTAAATAGCGTACGTACTGTAGGTATAGCTACTGGACGGACAATCATCTGCAATATAATTCCCATAGAATTTGGCTGCGGGACAATAATAATTGTAAATGCCTATGAAGGTTGTATAGGAGGATTTTGCTCCCCGAATAATTGAGTTATTCCGGTAAATAGTGTTTCCTGAATAGTAATAAGCAAATACCCCATAATAGTAGAAATTGTGAATGTAGTTCCCTTCCAACACGTTATTGTCAATGGTTGGTGAGGAGGTTCCATTCAAAGCAATTCCCGCATAAAGTCCGCTATTATTTGAGCCGCCCCAAATTTCATTGTCTTTGAACAAATTGTTCTGTCCTTTGGTCCCTCCGGAACTGTATCCGGTAAAGCTCAAAGCGCCATCCACCATGGCAATACCACAGGAATAATATGCGCTGCTCGTAGTAGAAGCCGACACATCAATCTTGCAATTTTTAATGGTGTTATTGTTGGATGAATTACGCAGCCAAACCCCCCAGGTATAATTGGAATTTGTAGGCTTGATGTAGAGATCGTTCAGCGTAATATAATCCGCGCCATTCAATTTGATAACATGTGGGTCCGAAGAGGAGCCACTGAATTGGATCGTCTCCCCATTTCCATTAAAGATGATTTGATTGCTCGCACTGCTTCCTGAAATGGAGGGTATGGTAATTTGCTCCGAATAAGGACCCGAACCCTGTGTTACCGTAAAAGTAACAGTACCGTTGATTCCGCTTCCAAGAGAAGGACCGCCATCAGATCTGGTAAGTCCTTGCAATGCCTGCACTGCCGAAGTAAACGATTGAAAGTTAGACGACGAAGCGGAAGAACCCTTGTTAATTGTATAGTTTCCACTCATTTGCCCAAAAGCCAAAGGGCCCGAGGCGAACATTGCCACGAATATAGCGGCACTGCTCAATCGAAAGAGCTTTCGCCCTTTCTTCATTCTAGTAATCTCCATAAAGTCTGTATTTGGTAAATCAAACTTACTATATATCTATTCTTTTTTTACAAACTTTATTTTCTTTTCGTCTAATTTTTTTAGAGCTAATTTATTCTTTATAACTACGTGTTTTTACATTTTATATATCCTATTTATTTGTTTTTCTGTACTTTATGTTCTGTTAACATATTTTCTTTTTATAGTTATTTACATGATTTTTTGATTTATTTAGACCTATTTATTTTCATGACTAAAACTGTCTGAGTGTCCTGAAGGCTCTCCCGAGTTTATAGTTTGGTTTAGCAAAAAAAAAGCGGGAAGACAAAATCTCCCCGCCTCAAAAAATAGTATCAGCCTGCTTTAATCCAGCAAAGTTAACTTTCCGGTTAGACTCACTCCAGCACCCTCGATCTCAATCATATAGGTACCTGCAGGCAGGTGACTTAAATCCAGCTTATGAATGGTCCCTCCAATCAAGTTTTGCTGAATTAATTCTTTTCCCTGAATATCGCGAATGACCAATTGATAATCCACGCCACTCAATTCACTTAGATCCAACTGCACAGTTCCGGTACTTGGATTAGGATAATAGTGCAGTACCTGTTTCGGATCCACAAGCCCCGTAGGGAAAACGCTAATAATTTGAGAATTGTAACTCAAACATCCTGCATTCGTGGTTACAGTCAGGGAAACGGTATAATTTCCAGCATGTGAATAGGTATGAACAAAGGTCTGTTGTTGTTCTTTGAATCCGTCACCTAAGTCCCATTGGTATTTATAACCACTGCCAGCAGTTCCCTGGAATGCCATGGTACCATCTCCTTTTTGTCCTGAATTTACAGTAAAACCGGAATTCGGAACCTCATTCACAATGACTGTTTGCGTCACGGTATCTGTACAACCATGCACTGTATTGACATATAAACTCACATTATATGCTCCCTTTCCTGAATACAACACTGTTGTATCATCTGCAGACGAAAACAAGCCATTATCAAAGTCCCATGCAAACGTAACCGGTCCCGGAATATTGATGGTATTATTCCTGAATTTCACAGGCGTTCCGTCGCATACATCATCGGCCACAAAACCTGCGATTGGCTTGGTATCAATCGTAACCATCCTTTCCAATGAATCGCTGCAACCATTGGTACTGAATACCCACATTTTGATGGTGTAATCCCCTGTACCCGCGTAACTAACCGTTGGGTTATCCAGACTACTTTTCGTTCCATTTCCAAAATCCCATTGGTAGCTGTTGGTCCCTGTTGAAGGAATATTGGTGGTATTGTTCACTTGCAGCATTTCTTCGGAACATGCAGATGACAAGGAAAAATCAGGTGTTGGCGATTCAATCAAAGAGATCATTGAAGTTACAGAATCCATGCAACCCAAATCAGTGGTGATAATCAACGTAGCATCAATGTTTCCAAAAGTATTGTAACGATGTCTTGCATTCTTTTCGGTAGATGAATTTCCATCGCCAAATTTCCAGGTACTTCCGAAACTTCCAAAAGCCAAGGTACTGGTATTAGTAAATTGTGCCAGGTTATTGTTGCATTCGGTAAAGGTATTGAACGATGGTACGGCACGGGGGGCCAGTGTAACATACCTGGATTTCTCATTCGAGCATCCATTGACATCTACATGCTGTGTTACCTGGTAAACACCTGCACTTGAATAAGTATGGGTAGGATTGGCAGTGTTTCCACCAAGGAGTCCATCACCAAAATCCCAGGAATAGACCGGAGTACCAATGCTTGGAATCGAAGATGCATCTGTAAACTGATGTGTTTCACCATCACACACATTCAAGGTCGTAAAATCGGCCTTTGGAATTTCGTAGACTGCAATAGTAGAATCAAAGGTCGAAACAAAGCCGAAATTAGAAGTTGCAATTACGCGCACCGTATAAGAGTTATGCAAGGTATAGGTATGATTGGGATTCGCAATGGTCGAGCTGTCCCCATCTCCAAAAAACCATCGGAAAGTCATAAAGCCCGAAGCAATGGTCGAATTATTGTTAAATGACAACACATCTCCTTCACAACTTGGCAATGCGGAGAAATGAGCATGCGGGTCAGCACCAACCAGCAAATAGCGCATTACCGTGGTATCACACATTTTGACCATATCCAAAACCGTTACTTTGACCAGGAATAAGCTATCCACCCCATCCGACGGAATAAAACGCAGCATTCCGTTATTCGCTCCAGGAGCGCTTGTCATTGTATCTGTTGTATTTGGACCCGTACCATTTCCTGTCATAATAGACAAATCCGTGATGACCCACTTGACGCCGAAATCAGAATTGGAATAGCCGGTAGGTGCAGAGATCTCATATTCAAATGTATCATTCAAGCGGGCCACATCCGGCACCACCAAAGTTCCCGAGCGAAAGGCTCCGTTATTTCCAGTTCCTTCAATAATATCGACACCGGCAGGGCGTGGTACAATTACAACCTGAATGGGTTTGCGTTGGCTCTTACAAACTTTTTGATAATACATGTGAACATCGCCACTGTATCCAGTCAGATAATTGCTAAAAGCAGTTTCTGCTACATCATTCGCATAAATGACCATATCGGAATTGGACAAGTTATTTGTCGTACCCAGCTTAAATGCAAAAGAGGGATAATTGCTATTTGAACCAGGCGCTGTTCTCGCCGTAATGGCAAAGCCATAAGACTGTCCGCTACCCACTCTAAAATTAAGTCCATCCAAACTAATAAATGCTGGTTGACCCAGTACGTTCGCATCTACAGTGTCAATAGTCAATAAGGTAAAGGCACTTTGGTTGGTTGTATTTCCATAATACGATCCCGACTTAACAAAAACGGAACAAATGTAACGGCCATTGTAAGCGAAATTTGAGGCGATGCTGTCAATCCGAATTTCGTTTGTCGCAGTGAGGTCGAAAAATATTGCTTTGGTATTGGAAGAATTGTATCTGTAAACGCCGGTTAATCCGGTAGAAAATTCAGAAGGCAAATTACGCGTGTTTTCCGCATAAAAATTTCGCGAAGCATACACCGTATTGGAGTAATGGAAGGGATTTCCGCTGCCAAGAGATGCGCTGGTTGTAGAATCATTGTACCAAACGGTCTCCTCTCCTGTTAAAGCATTCGCCGATAAATTCACCGGCCCTATTCCACATTGAACAATCGCATTTCCCGAAGGATCTGTTGGTTTTGGGGCCGTGATTACTGTTACATTCAATGTATCGTTGCTTGTCGTTTGATCTCCGGCATAGGTACTATATCCACTGAAATAAATATTCCCTCCCGAAGTCGTATTAATGGTATTTCCTGTAAATACATTTATGCTGCTGCCTGCACTCAAGCTTGGAATAGTGGTAGAGAAACTACCGGTGCTTCCTCCGCTCACCCCCAAATTCACTCCAATACTGGTAGCCGATGAGGTACCAAAATTGGTAACTTTTAGAGATAAACTTTGTGAAGGATCAGGACAGGAGTTATTCTGCGGATCGAGTAAGGCTTCGACACCAACATCATTCGCATAACGGCTAAATAATTTGACATTGTCTACCATCCAATATCCCTGACTTGTGCTTCCTGGTTTCGTCCAACGAAAGCGTATTTTCACGGAGGAATAACCAACATAAGTCGAAAGATTTATGCTTTTTGAGCGAGTAAAAAAACCGCCACTCGATGTGGAATACACACTCGTCCATGAAGACCCACCGTTGGTTGATATTTCCACATAAGTAGCACTGGATCCCAATTGAAGGTATAATTCGTCAAATGTTAAGGTCAGATTGGTCAAGCCTGCCGTGCTGACTGTGGGACTGATCAATGCCAAATCCTGCGCGTTTGTATTATTGGAACCCGATCCAGGATAACCACCCATGTAGGCGTCTGCGAGTGCTACCTGTCCATTAAGTGGAGAACTGATATCGTAACCAATGCTATTGTTAAATTGCCAAAAGTCCACTGTGGAATCTCCGGAAATGGTGACTCCTGTCCACCCAGAGGCAATGCTATTTAGCTTTGAAGGGAAATTGTCAAAATTCTCATTAATCAGATAGTTCTGCCCATAAAGAATCCCGGCAGAACCAAAGGTCATGGCAAATAGAGCCAGTCCCTTAAGGGTTCGTAAGGTTGTTTTCATTTGGTTGGCCTCCTTTTAGTTTTATTCCCCAAGTTTTGGGGACTCTATCAGGTCAATCGAATTTAACAAAAAATAATTTACTCCCCGTATACAAAACAAAAAAGGCCCCTTAAAAGGGGCCTTTAATTTATTGATAGTGTTAAATTAACGTAAATGCACTCTGCTTACCAGGGTTCCATTCGATGTATTTACTCTAACCAAATAAACACCTGTATCAAAGCTTGGAACGCTTACTTGGGCTTTGCCTGAGGCAATAGTTGTTGTATGCTCCACCTGTTGACCAAGTGAGTTCAAAACTTCAACCGATTGAATGTTGACATTCTCTCCAACTTGCAGGGTAAAGTTACCATTGCTTGGATTCGGATATACATTAACAGACTTGCCGTCTATTGCGCTTAATCCAGTTGGTGTAACAGAAACCAATTGATCACTTTGAGACATGCAACCAGCAGGAGATTTCACATGCAATTGAACCAAATAGTTCCCTTGCAAGGCATAGGTATGAATTACCTGATCTCCCTGATACTTGTTTCCGTCTCCCATGAACCATTCATAAGATTGACCAGATTCATTGGCAGTAAATACCATTGTTCCGTCGCCCTTTTGTCCGGAAGTAAATGTAAAACCTCCATCCGGAATGGCATTTACATTATAATTTAAAGTGGCAGTATCCATACATCCATGCATTGTAGTTGCAATAAGTACCACGGAATAATTACCAGCAGCACTGTAAGTGAAGCTTGTATCAGTTGCCATGGAATTCACTCCATTGCCAAAATCCCAACTGTAAATTGTAGAAGCATCCACATTTACTGAATTATTGACAAATTGAGATTCACTGCCCTCACACACTTCTTTTGCAATAATATCAGCTATTGGTTTTGTATCTATCATGACAATATGTTCGGTAGAATCAACACATCCATTCGTATTAAATACCAACAAATGAACTACATAACTACCCGGTCCTGGATAAGTGACCGTCGGATTTTGATCATTGGAATGCATACCATTGCCCAAATCCCAATTGTAAGAGTTGGTGCCTGAACTTGGCACATTCGTAGTATTGTTAATTGTTAATTCTTCATTTGAACACGCATTGTTAAGCATGAAATTAGCATGTGGAGCCTCAATCAAAGTTACGGTATGGGTGATAGAATCAACACAACCCAAATCTGTAGTGGTAACGAGCGTTACATCAAAATTTCCGAATCCGGTAAATGGGTGGTCCACATTGTTAGCAGTGGCTTCCGTACCGTCTCCAAATTTCCAGGTTGATCCAAACGTACCAAATTTCAAGGTAGAGCTATTTGAAAAACTTGCCGTTGTATTATTGCATGACACCTGACTACTAAAGTCTGGTACGACACGCGGAGCCTGTGTGGCATATTTGTTTTTAGAATCAGAACAGCCATTTACAGTCACAGTCATTCGTACCGTATAATTACCTGTTGTTGTGTACATATGCCCGATACTAGCGCCAGTTCCTTGTGGACTTCCATCCCCGAAATCCCATGAATAACCAGGAGTACCTGTTGGAATAAATGATTTATCACTGAAAGTCACATCACTTCCCTCGCACGCATTTACAACTCCAAAATCTGCTGTGGGAAGCTGGTATACTTCAACCTGCAAATCTGTAGAATCCTTGTATCCGAAATCAGAGGTTACAACAAGTTTTACTGTATATGTACCATAAGTGCTGTACTTATGACCAGGGTTCTGCAAATCAGACGTGCTGCTATCGCCAAAATCCCACATATAAGTCATGCTTCCCGACTTGATATTCGAGTTGTCTGCAAAATTCATATCCTGTTTGTCGCAGACATTCATTTGCGAGAAGGAGGCATGTGGACGAGGAACCACGTGAATATATCGACTCAATACAGAGTCGCATCCGTTCACCAGGTCGTTCACTGCAAAACTGTACATTACTACAGAGTCAATTAAGATTGAATCCGGACTAAAAGATAGAGTCGCATTGCCTCCTGAAGGGGCGTTGAAGGAATAATAAGATGAACTCAGTGTCGCACCACTCGGGCCAAATAATGTTACACCGCTTATGTTCCAGGCAGTGCCGTAGTTGGAGTTACTAAATCCCGTAGGGGCCTGAATTTCATAAGTCAAAACCTGGCCCGCAGTAGTGATATCCGGGCTTTGCATCGTCCCCGGAGTATTTGGCATGGCCGACTGATAAGGTGTACCTGCCAGAATCATCGTATTCTGTGGAGATTGAAGTACATTAATGCTGGTTTTCGATGTATCATTACTTGCATCATGGTCTCCGGAAAGGTTGATTGCCGCAACCGGTATTGCATTACCTGCGATTGGCGACTTAAAGAAACCCTGCAAGGTGAGAGTAGTATCTTTTCCAGGTGCCAGACCGTTCAGGTAAACTAACTGGCTTAATTGGGAGTTACCCACATCTACACCCAGCATAAATGAATCCGCACTAAAATTACTGTTATTCTTCACATTCACAGACAAATCAGCTCCATGATATGTACAAACTGTCGTCGGGCTCAGACTTGCCGAACTCAAAGCCAATTCAGGATTACATCCCTGATTGGTACAAAATGAAACATCATCTACATACCACTCGGAACCACTATAAACTTCATACATGTCCAGGAAAGAAACAGGATTGGTATTGTTTATAGTTGCCTGCAAATTCCCGTCGATATACACTTTCCAAATGTCCGTATCAAAGTTAATATCAATCAACAATTCAAACCATTGATCATGAGGGAAGGTACCATTCGCAGAGCTTCCTCCCGAACTGGACCATGTTCCTCCATTGTAGAAATAAAAATCGTACGACCACTGCTGGCCGGTGGTTGATCCCCCCTGAAAATTAAAATAACTGTATCCGCCACTAGGGATGTAGTACATCGCGCGGTATTTGAATATCCCCGAATTATGCACCCCTCCAAAGTCCAATACCACATCGTTCGGACCATTGCCCCCTGAGGAGTAAAAATAAAGCGATTGGTTTCCGGAGTATGCTGAAGCATTCGAGACGTCAACATCTTCCGAATTTCCACCAGTCGAACTGGACCAGGTCCTCCAACTGCTCGATTGCGGACCTAATAAAGAACCGGCCGTATAAGATTCAAAGTCATCAAAAAAATACATCTGCGCATTCCCCGATGACAAGAGGAAAATGAACAGCGCAACGCTTAATACTAATCTTTTCATTTGCTTGGTTTTAGTATGGTAGGATAACCCTCTGTCAAATCTACTTTTTGGAAACCATAAATGCAACAGCCTCAAGCCATATAGCTTCTATCAGAGCGTATTTCCCAAAAATATTTTCAAATGAAAAAGGGCCTTTATCAGGCCCTTTTTCCGTTTCATTCCAAACGACTATTGAATAGTCAGTTTTTTGTTCACAATTTGATCACCGTTTTTAACGCGAACAATATAAACACCAGGAGCAGCTCCCTGCAAGTTTACTTGCAGCTCACCACTTACAAACTGAGCATTTTCAATAAATTGAACAGTTTGACCTTGTGCATTAATAACGGTCACATTTGTATTTGTGTTTAATGCCGCGTCTACTTTCACAATGAAGTTGCCCTGACTTGGGTTAGGATAAACCTGAACAAGTTTATCCATATCTACATTGTCAAGTCCAGTGGCAGCACTTTCCTCTCCAACTTTCACCAATCGGCAGGTGATACCGGATTTATTGCCGGATCCATCAATTGCCTGATAACAAACTTCATAAATACCAGGATAGTTAAAATCAACTGTAGAGCGAATCATCACCAGACGGCATCCATTGGTAGAATTAGCGAAATCAGCAACAGAATAGTAATTATCCTGTACTGTTACTCCCTGATTGAAATCGTATGTAGACCAACGAGGAAGGTTTACCGGATTTACAACAATTGTTGGACTCACTTCATCTACAACACGTATAATGCGATTAAATGTAGCTACGTTTCCGTTTTTATCTGTCGCTTTATAAGTTATAGTATACTCTCCAAGTACATCCACACTGAAGTTAGCAGGCAAAATTTCTTGCAGATCAGCATATCCATAATAGTCATCTGTTGCAAAAACATCCATATTCGCATTTTTTCTCCAATCAAAATCGAAGACTTGCACTTTCACAACCTCAGTTCCTGGTGTATAATGAATAACCGGAGGAACAAAATCACCCACTTCAAAAGTGATTGTTCTGTCCATCGCCATATTTCCTGACATATCCTGTGCAGTGTATGTTTGGGTATAAGTACCAGGAGTCATAGGCAATACAATACCCGATACTTTAACAACAGCAACAGTTTTGTCAAAATTATCCCTGGCATATACCGGATCGATGAATGGCTTTCCAACCTGAACTTTAACAACAGAATCAGAAATGATTTCAGGTGCGGTGGTATCGCGTACCTGCACTTTGCGTGTCATTTCTGCTTTATTGCCATAAGCGTCTGATACAGTATAAACCAAATCATAGTCGCCAATTGTCAGTTCGTCTACCATTCCACTTACAGTTACGAGACTATCCACACTCTTACCTGAAGGCATATCCATGGTGTTGAAGCCAGGCTCATTGTATGGAATCAAAACAGACCATAGTAATGGATTATTTCCGTTCAGGGTAATAGTTGGCTTCGTTAAGTCAGCAACCACAGTTACCTTACGTACTACGATTGCAGCCATATTGCCAGATTTATCCTTTACATTATAAGTTACAAAGTATACGCCGGGTTGAGACATATCTACACCATTATCTACCACAATCGCAGCAGTAATATCACCTTCAATATTGTCAAAGGCTGTTGCCCCTTTATCGGTGTATGTTTGATTCATCTCAATAATCTCATCTCCACCGATTAAGGTGATGACCGGAATCACATCATCTAAAACGAAATGAACATCATAATCTTCATATTCGCCCACCTGAGCTGGGCCACAGGCTGTAAGAGGAGTATTCACCAAGCTTGCACCGATGCGCATTTTGGACAAACCAAGAACCAAATCCTTTACTCCAGGCACAGTAAACGAGCCTGAGAAAGAAGTTGAATTGGATGCAGTTTCTGATGCGACTAATTCCCCTGCATCATCAAAATCACCATCTCTGTTGTAATCAATCCAGATTTTACGATTGATTGCATTCACATTTGTATTACGTGAAATCTCGAATGAATACGTTTTTCCTAAAGTCAAATCAATATTGATAACTCCGGAATAATCGGTGTAACCAGGAACCATTCCTGAGCCGGATGACTTAGTCATATCTCCCACCTTCACTTTATTGATCCCCACGTCAGCAACAGTTGGATAGAAAATTGCCGGATGGCAGTAATCAATCACATCAATATAATTTGTTTTGATATGTGTTGTGGTTCCATTGTCGTTACCTACATCCAGTTTTACATTGTAGCTACCTGGTGCGGTGAATTTCACGCTCATAATTGGATCATTCACTGATCCGCCATTTTCAATGGTATATGTATTTGGAGTAATCGTCCACTCATAGTCACAAGCCGCAACTGACATATCAGTCAGGGTAACCACATCACCCACCCGAACAATATGCTCACTGGCTTTAAAATCAACTATTGGATTGTTTGAGGTTGTACCTATGATAAAGGTTTTCACCGCAGTATCATTTCCTTCGCAAGATTTCAATACCATCCGAACACTATAAGAACCAGCATTCATGTAGCTCCATTCCGGATTCATCTCATCTTTTGTGTCTGCATAACCCGTTGGGTAGCTCAAATTTGAATCGTAATCAAAAATCCAGTCATAGGAAGCTTGATCAGGCAAAATTCCTGTCGATGTATTTTCAAATCTTACGGAATTACCTAAAGAACATTGGTAAACAGTATCAGGTACAAAGAAGTCTGCCGCCGGTGCACCGTTATTTGGAACAATAGATGTCCAGTAAGCTGCAAATCCAGGTCCTGTTGAACCATTTTGAGAAAGGAATACGAGATACAGGCTTCCTCCAGTGCTGGTAACGCTTGGAGGCAGGTTTGTGCCTTTAAAAGATCCGATCAAAGGTCCTGTTGAGCTACTTCCATCGTAAACAGATAATTCATCTGTTCCATTGAGGTTGAAGCTCGTAAAGTTCAATGTAACCTTACTTGCACCGCAAGGAGAAATTACAAAATCATAAAATTCGTTTGACTTGTAAGAATTGGTTGGACCACCGGAATCGTAGACCCAGCCTGAATCAACGGTGGAACCCAATTGTTGACCTAAAATGTTTACGATAGTTCCACCTGCACCTGGTTGTTTGATATTGATATAACCCGATTTGCAAAGTGTATCATATCCCGCACTGTTTCCTACTGCAAGACAAACATCATAAATTTCAAAATCATAGAAGAAGGCAGATGGATTTTGATCATACTGCGATCCGGAAGTCCAGATGTAAGGTGCGCCGTTTAACATATCTGGCGTCATAATCCATTCCCACTGCGTTGGTCCGTAAAGAGACAAATCGTAGTAGTCAATATATACCGGCGTCACTCCATCATAAATCACTTCATTTTGAGAAACGACAAAAACAGGTTGTGGGGATGAGGTTGGATCCACCACATCAACTGATTTAGTAGTGATTGCTGTTCCCTGGCAATTTGTGCTTGACAAACGTACTTGGTAGGTCCCAGTATTTGGGAAGCTGAATTTAAAATTTGTAGAAGTAGCGTCTGGTGAATTTCCAAGATTTACTGCATCCCATTCATTCGCGATATAACCAAATTGATGAGAGTTTATGAAATTCGCGGGCGAGTTGGTATATACTGTATCCGGAATACTGAAATTTGCAGAAGGAGCACTAACTGAGGCAATTTCTGCATCAAAATCCCATGATTCACCATAACCCTGGTAGCCATAGACGGATACACCGCAGCCATTTCCAGGACCATAACGATAAGAACTACCACTGTAGGTATAATCCTGACGAATTCGAATTCTGGTCTTTCCTGAGATAGCGGTGCAAGGAACTGTAAAATTGATTGTCACAGTACCTTTGGCGCCGTTAGATATTCCCCGTCCTACAAATTCAGTCGGATCATCAAAATCATGATCTCCATTGTAGTCGATATAAATGCCCCACTCATTGGAATAATAAGTTCGAGTAATTCCGGAAGTCAATTTTACTGTATAATCGGAACCCGGAGTGATTTTCAATGCATCCACATTGTTCCAATAGGTATATACGCCTCTGGAATCAGGACAAGATGCCTTGTGATCAAGATTACCAACCTGAACTCGTTCAATATTTGCTAAATAACAGTTACATGGAACCCCTCCAAAACTGCTTTGAGTATAAGGGTGTGTGGCACCGCACCAGGGCGTTGCTGTTGAGGATTGCGCCTGCAGGGAAGGCGGAACAGCGCTAAACCCGGCAGCAATAGCCAGACCCAGCGCATATCGCATCAGGCGCGTACTTCCCCATTTCTTAAGGGTAGATTTTATTCTCATAAGATTAGGCTTTGTATGATTTGTTTTACAGGAATCTAAATTAATATCTATCGATAATAAAAGCACAATAAAAGGGCAGTTTTACCCACCCTTTTATCAGGCTATTAAATTTTATTTTGTTATTACTACTTTCTTGGTGGCAGTTTGTCCGGCATTACTAATGCGCACATAGTAAACACCTGCTGCAACATCGGACAGATTCATATCTGCTTTTCCATTGCTGAAGTCAGATTTATTCAATACGCGAACAACGCTTCCAACTGAATTGACGATTTGAATATTTGCATCCATTTGCAAAGCACTGGTAATTTCAATTGTGAATTGACCAGCATTCGGGTTAGGATAAACATTCACTGAACTAGCCAGGCTAATCGGATCAACTGATGTATTAGCGCTTTCTTCACCAATTTGAACAATTCTTACTGTTTCATCTGAACGGTTACCAGATCCATCGATTGCAACATAAGTCACCTGATAGATACCTGGATAATTGAAGTCAACATTTTCCCGAACAATTTCAACAGAACATCCATTCGAAGCACTTGCAAAATCAACAGGTGCATAATAGTTATCTACCACAGCCACACCTTGGGTCAAATCGTAAGCAGACCAGCGAGGCAAATTCAATGAATTAGCAACCACAATCGGTTTTTCACGGTCTTTTACCATCACTGTACGAACGAAAGTGCTCATATTCATTGCTTTGTCAGTTGCCTCGTAGGTAACTGTATAGGTGCCGATGGCATTGATATCAAAGTTGGCAGAATATTTCTTCACCAAACTTGCACCTTTATAATAATTGTCATGTGCAGTTACCTGCATACCCGGAGCATTCTCCCAATTATTGTTAAACACATCGACTACAATAGTTTGAGTACCAGGAGTCCAATCAATCACCGGAGGAATGAAATCTCCAACGATAAATACCACTGTTTTATTAGCTCCTCTATTACCGGACGCATCCTCAACACTATAAGTCTGTGTATAAGCGCCCATCGCGGTAGGAATAACAAATCCGGATATTTTCACAGGCATTACGCCCATATCAAAATTATCAGAAGCCATTACCGGATCACTGAATATCTCACCGATTTGAACGTGCACCGAATCTGGTGAAATAATTTCAGGAGCTGTCGTATCACGCACCTGAACTGTTCTCATTTCAGTTGTACTGTTGCCATATGCATCCATTACATTGTAAGTCAAAGTATAATCTCCAATTTTATCCACGGAGACCATTCCACTCACAATAACAAGACTATCAACACTTGCACCGGAAGGAAGGTCAACAGTGGAGAATCCCGGATCAACAAATGGAACCAATACTGACCACATCAATGGATTTGCTCCATTCAAAGTAAGATCTGGTTTCGTCAAATCGGCTACCACCTGTACTTTTCTAACCACTTGTGCAGAAGGTAATCCGGAAAGATCACTTACATCATACTTAACAAAGTATACACCTGTTTGAGAAGTGTCAACACTATTATCCACCATGATTCTTGAAGAAATATCACCTTCTATATTATCAAATGCCTTCGCACCCGGATCCATGTAGGATTTGTTTATTTCAATCAAGGTATCACCACCAATCATAGTAATAATCGGAGGGAAGATATCTTTGTCCAAAATGATGGTATAGTCTTCATACTCACCAACCTGACTTGGACCACAAGGATTCAGACTCGTATTGGCCAAGCCCATTCCAATTCTCATTCTAGACTCACCAACAATTACATCATCAATACCAGGAACGGTAATAGTGCCGGTAAAGGTAGAAGCTCCAGAGTTCACTTCATCCACAACCAATTCATTTGCACCGGTAAACTCGCCATCGCGGTTGTAATCAATCCAAACTTTCAGGTTTACATTGTTCACTTTTGTAGGACGCTCAATGGAATATGAATAAGTTTGACCTAAAATAAAGGTTGTTCCCTGATCACCTGTATAATCTGTATAACCCGGTGATACACCTGACGTAGTTTTGTTCGAAATATCACCCAATTGAACATTTACCATACCCACATCTGCAACAGTAGAATACTGAATTGTTGGATGGCAGTAATCGATTACATCGATAATATTGGTCTTTTCAGCATATGAAGTACCGTTATCGTTAATTCCATATAAACGAACACTATAAGAGCCAGGAGCAGTAAACTTAACAACCACCTCTCTATCGGATGAATCCGCTCCATTCTGGAATTTGTAGGTATTCGGCGTAATTGCCCAGTATTGAGAGCAATTGGCAATTCCCCAAGCTGTCAAAGTTGAAGTCTGGTTAACCTTAATAATTCTCTCGCTGCTGGTGAAGCTCATAATCGGAAGATTGCTGGTATTAGCCAAAATGAAGGTCTTAACAACAGTATCGTTTCCTTCACAAGACTTCAATACCGCACGAACATTGTAGGTTCCGTTTTGGGTATAGTTCCAAGTTGGATTTTCTTCGTCTTTGATATCTGCATAACCCGTTGGATATGTCAGGTTTGGATCATAATCGAAAATCCAGTCATAAGAAGCCTGACCAGGTAGCACTCCTGTGGAAGAATTGACGAACTCGACATTATTCCCGCCTGAACAAGCATATACAGTATCAGGCAATACAAAATCAGCTGCGGGAGGACCATTATTTACAATATGAGAAGTCCAACCAGCTTTAAAGCCTGCATCGGTGCCCTTAGCATCAGATGTCCAAACAAGATACATACTTCCCATATGACTTTTTACAGTATCAGGAATATTGTTGTTATTGAAGGTTCCCAAAAGAGTACCTGAATTATCAGAACCTTCGTAAATCTTCAGGTTATCACCGCTGGAAAGTGTCCAGTTATCAAAAATCAGAGTAACAGAATTTGCACCGCAGGGATTGATGATGAACGTATAGTATTCATAATCTGAATACGGATCTGAAGCACCACCCGAATCGAAAATATAACCCGAATCCAAAGTAGACCCATTATTTTGGCCTAGAATATTATTGAAAGTAGCGCCACTGCTTGGAGCTGTGATTTCTATATAAGAATAGCGACACAATGTGTCATATCCGTTGGAGTTTCCTACAATTAAACAAACATCATAAGTTTCAACATCATAGAAGAATGCAGATGGATTCTGATCGAAATTATTGGTTAGCCAAATAAATGGCGCTCCATTTAACCAATCCGGAGACATTACCCATTCCCAGGAAGTCGGACCATACAAAGTCAAATCAAAATAGTCCACATAAATAGGCGTAGTACCGTCATAAACCTGTGAATTATTTGAAACGACATAATTCGCTTTTGGTGAAGAAGTCGGGGCTACCACGTCAAATGATTTGGTTGTGGTTGCAGAACCCTGGCAATTGGTGCTGGTTAGTTTCAGCTGATAGGTACCCGTATTTGCAAATGTGCCTGTATAATTAACAGAAGTTGCGTCCGGACTAATTCCATAATTCAACACATCCCAGCTATGTGAGATATAGCCCAGTTGGTTATTGTTCACAAACAAGGCCGGAGAATTTTGATATACGGTATCAGGAATGGCAAAATTTGCGCTAGGTGTTCCGGTGGCCGCAATGGTTACAATGAAGTCCATGGTTTCGCCGTACCCGTATGATGAACTACCACAACCATAAGACGAAGTCATGACATAATAATAATCACAACGGAAACGCACCAGGGTCTGGCCCGGTTTTGCATTACATGGAACGGTGAATTGAGCAGAAGCCTGACCAACTGCATTTCCACCTGTACCTATGTACTCATTGGTAGAAAAGTTACCGTCTTGATTGTAATCGATCCAGGCACCTTTTCCCATATTATAAATGGTAGAAAGCGTAGTCATGGAAACCGTGTATTGACTACCTGGATTCAAGGTAACAACAGAGCCAAGCGTATTCCAGTAACGGTACGGAGTGCTCGTATTGCAAGTTGAATTATGAGACCACCCTGCTAATTCAACTTTGGAAAAACTCCAATCATTCACGCAGGGATTAGAACTGAAGTATTGGTGACTCACGGAACACACACCCGGAGGTGGAGAGGTCTGCTGTGCCGAAGCTACTTGTGCTCCGGCAAAGATGAATCCCGCAACAACTGAAAACGCTCTCCATCCAATTCGATTCGAGAGCTCTTTCAACTTAGTAGACATTTTCATCATATGACTTGTTTAAAGTTTCGGTTTGATATGAAAAAAGAGAAGAGATGACAAGAAATCATCTCTTCTCTGTGGTTATATTATTTATTAATTACAATACGTTTTGTGGTTGTGCCATAATCAGTGGTCAATTGAATCATGTATACTCCGGCAGTCACGCTACTCAAATCCATTCGAGCTTCTCCATTGCTGAAGTTTTCTGTTCCTGCTGTTGCTATGATATGTCCAAGGGCATCGATTACCTTCAATTGAACTTGTGTACCCAATTTGGCATCTAGTTTCACTGTGAATTTACCGCCGGATGGGTTAGGATAAACATTAACCATTTCGTCAATATTCACATTCTCCAAACCAGTTGGTGTCCAAACATTCACAATTCTGGTAGTCAGGACAGAAGCATTACCAGAGCTATCCGTAGCACGATAAATTACATTGTAAATGCCAGGATAATTTACGTCAACATTGCTATAAACCACTTCGATTGCGTTGTTGTCAACAAACCAGCTTGGTGAATAATAATTGTCAAGAACAGTAACATCCACCATTGGATCAAATCCGGTTGTCCATCTCTGAATGTTCATTGGTGGTGCTATGATGGTTGGTTTCTCTGTATCTACCACTCTTATAGTACGCACATATGTTGAAGTGTTATGTGAACCATCTTCCGCAGTATAAATAACTTGGTAATCACCCAATACATAGATATTAACCTGAGAATCATCTCTTTTCAATGAAACTTTTGGATAATAGTTATCGGAAGCCGTTACAGGTGGCTCAAAATAATTGATATCGTTAACTTCCACCACGACTACATCTGAGCCACTGAGCGTTGATAATACCGGACGAACACTATCACCCACTTCAAATTCTATGGTTCTGGGAATCGCTTGGTTTCCAGAGAAATCTTCGGCATTGAAGGTTACAGTATAAGTTCCAAATTTGTCAACATAAACCTGACCATTCATGGTCACTTTTACATTCTGATCGAAATTATCTGTGATACTCACAGGATTAACGAACGGTGTACCAACTTGCCAGAATACTTTCGCTACGCTGTCAATAACAGGGGCGTCCAAATCCCGAACCTGCACTACACGGAATACTTCGGTAGCATTACCATTAATATCGCTTACTCGGTAAGACAAGGTATAATCGCCAATCTTGTTCACATCCACCATTCCGGAAATATTCACATTTGAATCCACGTTTCTGTTACCAGGATTGTCAATTGCTGTAAAGCCCGGATCGGTCCATGGAACCAGCACGCTGTGTATATAAGGGGATCCATTATTTAAGGTAATCACCGGAGCTGTAAGGTCAGTAGAAACAATCACTGTTCTGGTCTGACGAACCGCTTTTAACCCTGATGCATCCGTTGCATCATAATGAACGAAATAAATACCAGGCTGAGTTAAATCAATCGAATTAGTAATCATCACCTGGCTACTAATATCTCCCTGAATATTGTCTATCACTGTCGCGCTGTCCTCGGTATAAGAAGAATTAACCTCAACATAAACGGTGTCGTTTCCATTCAAAGTAATAACCGGAGGCAAATCATCGTAAACGAGCATCACTCCATAATCTTCAAATTCACCAACTTGAACAGGTCCACATGGGTTGAAGACTGTATTACCCAAGGAAGCACCAATTCTTAAGCGGCTTTCTCCGGCCACCGTTGTCGTATAATCAGGAACCGTAAAGGTCGCGGTATAGGAATTTGTGCTGGCATTCTGTTCAAACATCACTCGCTCAGAATTTTTGAATTCTCCATCCCGGTTAAAGTCAATCCATGCTTGACGAGTCATACTGTTAACAGTTGTATTCCGGGAAACAGTAAGAGTATAAGTGGCTCCCGGAGTCAAATTCACCGCCATATCTTTCGAATAGTTGGTATATCCCGGTGCCACGCCTGAAGAAGTTTTATTATCAATCGACTCAATTTCAACTTCATTGATACCTACATCACTCACGCTAGGAATAAAAACAGCTGGAGTGCAGTAATCAATTACATCAATATAATTGGTCTTATATTCAGTTGAGGTACCATTATCATTCGTAACAGACAATTTCACATGGTAAGATCCGGGATTTGAAAATTTCACCTCCACAATACGATCAGAACTGGTAGAACCATTTTCAAACGACCAACCTGTTGCCGGTGTAATGGTCCATTCATAGGAACATCCTGCGACAGACATATCGGTCAAAGTCACTACACTACCAGCAGAAACTTTGCGGTTAGAAGCTTTAAAATCAACCGTTGGCAACATAGTGGTAGGCGAAACACGAAGTGTTTTAACAATTGTATCGTTTCCTTCACAGCTGCTTGCCACCATCCGGATTGCATATTCTTTATAATAGCCCAAAGAAGGAGCAGTCCACTTAGGATTCTCTTCTCCACAGTAATCGCAATAATTAGACGGGTAGGTAATATTCGAATCATAATCTACGATCCAGTCATAGGTAGCTTGCCCTGGCACTACACCAGTCGTGGCATTTTCAAAAACCACATCAGAACCGCCTGAGCATTCCCAAAGAGTATCCGGCAAAATAAAATCCGCCATCATTGGACCGTTGTTTGGTATTGTACTCGTCCATGAGGCCGCAAAACCTGGCCTGTTTGTATTTCCATCAGAAGTAAACAAGAGATACATTCTTCCGCTTGAAGCTGTCAAAGAATTTGGCAAGGTGTTACCGGTAAAACTTCCCAGAAGCGGTGCAGTTGCGTCTGAACCATCATACACTTTCAAATAATCCCAACTTGTTTCCAAATCAAATGCACTGAAAGTCAAGGTTACCGAATTCGCACCGCAAGGATCAATCTTGAAATCGTAGTATTCATTATCCTTGTAGTTCGCAGTCGGACCACCTGAATCGTAAATCATACCAGAATCAAGGCTTGAACTAAAGTTCTTACCCATAATATTTACATAGCTTCCGCCAGTTGGGGCTTCAATTACAATGTATTGACTTCTGCACAGTGGAGAAGAGGAACCCAAGGAGTTCGTCACGGTAAGACATACTTCATAGGTACCAATATCATAAAAGAAGGCTTTTGGATTTTGAGAATATTGATTTCCGGAAGACCAGAACCAAGGTGCCCCGTTATTCATATCGGGAGTAATGGTCCATTCCCATGAAGTAGGCCCGTATAGTGAAAGGTCGTAAAACTCAATTTCTACAGGATCACCCGAATAATAGTAATGATTCGTGCTGCTCACAAAGTTAGGATCAGGAGTGGAAGTTGGATCCACCACAACAATGGTTTTAGATTTAGTTGCCGTTCCCTGGCAGTTTTCAGATTCCAACTTCAATGTATAACTACCCGCAGTCGTAAATGCATACGAATAATTGGTTCCGGTTGAATTCACGGTTTGCAACGTAGGATCTAAATCGGAGTTATACCATCTGTTCGTATACCCAGACTGATTGCTATTGGTAAAGTAAGCCACCCAATTTGTATAAACGGTATCAGGAACTGAAAAATCGGCCGTCGGATTTGGACCAGCCAGAAGAACCACATCATAATCCTCTGTCTCCCCATAATAATAGGAACCACAGGGAGTAATGCTGGATGACTCAATACACACAATCCTCATACGGGTTTTTCCTGCGGTAGCACCGCAAGGAACCTGGAAGTTTACAGTCGATGTAAAGGTACCGCTTGTGTATTGTGTTTGACCCACTCCTTCGCCCGGATCATCAAAATCCTGGTCGCCATTGTAGTCAATAAAAATCTTGGCCCGCTTCGTATAATAATCATAGCCACATCCAGCGGCAGCACCTAAAGTAATAGACGCCTGATAGCTGCTACCCATTGTAAGGTTGGTAGACATGGTATTAAAATACGTGTAGTCGGCACAAGCCGCATTGGCCGTGTTGTTCGAAATGTTCCCCAATTCGACATCAATGATATCCGAATCTGTGTTGTATTGAGAACCCGAACTGCAATACTGAGCGCTTGAGTTCGTTGTCATCAGCGCCCCGACTCCTAAGAATAGAAGTAATTTGGTAATGCTCGTCTTCATAAGCATGTTTTGAGTTTGTTAAGGTTTCGTTTCTATAAATCCAGCCAAGTCGAAACAAATGAATTCCAAGAAGCTCATTTTCAGCTTATTGAAAAAACATTTAATCGGTTTGGCTCGCTAAGGCCAGTAAACATGACCTTTTCGCTTTCGCAATTTATGCAATTCCCCCAGTATTCAAAGTCCATCTGTGAGATTTCCTTAAAAAAAATTGAAGGCGTGTATTGCTCCATTACGCTTGTTCGACATCCTTTTATTTAAAAGGTTGCCTGACTCAGAAAAAAAAAGTTTATCCCATTTTAGGAATGAACGGATCGAGATGAATTTTTTATCCTAAAATTGATATCCTATTATATAAGGTATGAAAGCGACTGAAATTCCTCATATATGGAGGAGAAACAGATATTTCTTCTATTTTTGAATTTGCCCCTTGGCACGGCATATGTGCCCAACCCTACCTGCATGACCAAAAAACGTAGTATTTTATTTTTAACTGCGCTGATTTCCACCCTTTTTTATCAAAGTGGAAGTCAAACCTGTGCCCAAGCTGATACGATGCCCCAGTTCCTGGATACATTCATGTATGAGGATATTTTCAGTTTAAATTTCGATGAGGACGTAACCACGCAGCTCCTTCCCCTCGATACATTGGTTCAAATTGCATTCGATTACTCCCCTACCCTGCGCTTCCATTACGGAGAAGTGGGGGCCGCCCGTGCCCAGGTGACATTAGCCAAAAGATCCTGGCACTCTTATATTTCCACCTATGCGAGTGCAAGCTATGGCAGTCAGAATATTGCATTGTATACCTACAATCCAAATACTGGCGGAAATCAAACACAGGCAAGTAATGGCTATACCATGGGGGCCACAGTCGCTTTGCCACTTTCCATTTTTACCCAAACTCCGGTAAAAGTTGAGATGATGCGACAAGAGTTGAGCAAATTTGAAGCCCGTGTAGATGAGGCAAAATTAAAACTTAAACGAGAGGTGGCTGCGGAGTACTTTATGTTGGTGACTTCCCAGAGACTTCTTAAAATAATTAGTGAAGATGTTCAATCAGCCACACTTGCTTTGAATGTGGCAGAAATACAATTTGCCAACGGAACGATTCCTCCTTATGAATTTAGCCGGGTTAAAAACTTACAAACGATTGCCCGGACAAATTACGAAGTGCGGTTCAGAGAATTTGCAACAACATATTTTCAATTCGAGGCGCTTTTAGGAGTTGAGATGTACCAGTTAAAAAGAAATAACCATCCATGACATTATTATCCTATGCCAGGGTGGTCTATAAAAACCTCCTGTGGCTGCTCATTTTTCCGCTTTTAACAGCCCTTCTGGTTATTTTCTCTACGCGAAATATTAAAAGAGAATTCGCAACCAGTTGCAGCCTGTACACTGGCGCGGCCTCCGGTTATAACCTGGCCAATCCATTGGAGGCGCGTATGGACTATTTCTCGGTGAACAATGCCTTCGATAATATGATTGCCGTGATTAAATCGAGGGAAACGGTCATGGAAGTGAACCTGCGATTAATGGCTCAACACCTGAGCATGGAAAATTTCCGTCCAGACATCATTGGAAAAGAGCCCTTCAAAAAACTCAATGAAATTTTTCCGGATAGCCTGATCCGACAATGCCGGATTCTAGCCAATAAAGAAAAGGTCTACGATTATATCCTGCCCTTTGCCATGTCGAATGAAGCAAACATCATCAACGACATTTTGCGTGGCGATCATCCGTATTACAGTATTATGGGCTTCAATCATGCACTGACAGTAAATCGAAAAAACTCCAGTGATATGATTGAGATGATTTTCAAAAGCGAAGATCCGGGGATTTCAAAAATGGCATTGGATATTCTTACCAGCGTGTTTATCATCCAATACCGGGATATTAAAGGCGACGAAACCAACAACGTGGCCAGTTATTTTGAAGACCAGCTGGCATCGGCAAAATCCGCTCTGGATGATGCCGAAAATCGCCTGAAGGATTTTATGGTAACTAATCGCATTATCAACTACTATGAACAATCCAAATATGTAGCAGAAACAAAAGAGAACATTGATATTGAAATCAATGAACTTAAAATGACTCAATCTGCTGCGCGATCCGCCCTGGCATCAATTGAGGTTAAAATGGGACAAAAAGCCGATGTCCTGAACAACAATACACAAATGCTTCATCTGCGGGATGAAATTGCCCGCCTTCGCGTTAAACTTTCCCGAACTGAAATATACGGAACCAATGATGCTCCGGCAGACAGCCTGAGAAATCAGGTAAAAATGCTGGAAGAGAAATACAAGGAACTCGCCTTAAACTACTACAATAATTCGTATACGCTGGAGTCTACTCCGCAGCAAGATCTTTTACGTTCCTGGCTTCAAAAAGTTCTGGAACTGGCAGAAGTGGAAGGAAGAATAAAAGTTTTTGAAGAGAGAAAACTGGAATTCAATTCTGAATATGACAAATTCGCTCCCTGGGGTTCTACCATGGCCCGGCTCGAAAGAGAAGTCCGCGTAACCGAAGAGCAGTATCTGTCAGTACTTCACGGATTGAATCAGGCTAAGCTCCAGAAACAAAACCTGAAATTCTCCAATAACCTCTCGGTGGTCGACCATCCGTATTTACCCCTTCAACCCGAAAAATCAAAAAGGACGATGATGGTAATACTGGGATTCATGGGAACCTTATTCACCATCATGGCCTATCTGGCTGGCCGCGAATTCTTTGACAACAGCCTTAGGACTCCTAAACGGGCAAAAGCACAATCGAAAATGCCTCTTATTGGGGCGCTTCCTTATATACCAAACAAATCAGGCGCTGTGGATGTACAGGCTGTAAACTACTCGCTCATTCAGCAGTGTTTATCCAATCTGATTCTGGAATCAGAAAACAGCAAGACATACAAGCGAATTCTTGTTGCATCCAACCTGAAAAGAGAAGGTAAAACCTGGTTTTGTTCACAAATGCAGAAAGCTTTGAATGCTGTGGGTCGAAATACTTTGGTGATGCTTCCTGATACTCAGGATAAGGAATCCATCGCACAATTAAAAGGCGATTACTTGCTTTATAAGGTCTCTGAGACCTTTATCGACATTTATAAATTGTCTGACCTTGGTTTGGCAGAAGACAGACGAGATGAATACGATTTCATCTTTATTGAACTTCCGGATCAAGCCACACACCCTGCACCAATTGAGTTAATCAATCAGGTTGATTTATGTATACGTGTTGTAAACAGCAGCAGAGTTTGGTCGGCTTCCGACATGAATATTGTCGATATATTCAATAAATCGAAACCACGTAAACACCTGATGTTATTGAATGCAGTACCGGTTGATTCACTTGAGGAATTGGTCGGAACGATTCCGAAAAGACGTTCTAAATTACGGCAAACACTCCATGATATTCTGTCGCAAAGTTTCACCTCGTCTCGCTTAAAAACATACTAAAGATGGAGACGCCAGTACAGCATATCGGCTTCCTGGCCCGCAACCGCCACCTATTCCCAGCAATTTTATCCGGGTTGGCGCTAAGTCTTGTGATTTCCTGGTTAATTGGGCAAGCCGGATTTCCTGTTGCGTTGATCTATGGAATTTTCGCACCTCTCCTTGTCTTTGTGTATGCGACCTTAATCGCACCAAGGGTTGGAATAGTCGGTTATTTACTGGCGAGTTATTTCGCTATTGGGATAAACCGCTACATTCCCGGTCCTCTCGGGCTCAGTATTGATGCCTTGCTTGCCCTCACCTGGCTTGGGGTATTATTCTCCACCACCAAAGAAGACCGAAAGCGTATGAACAATCCACTCAGTTGGATCATGCTCATTTGGTTCGGTTATACTTTCCTGGAACTTGTCAATCCCGAAGTCCATAACCGAGCTGCCTGGTTTTTTGCCGTACGCGGATTGTCAGTATACTTTGTATTGGCAGTGCCACTGGTCTTTATTTTAAGCAATAAACGCCGGGATTTGATATGGTTCGTCAGGGCATATCTCGTGCTCACTCTGATTGTCGCATTATGGGGATTTAAACAAAAATACTTTGGCGTTGATTCGGCTGAACGAGCCTGGCTTGACGCGGGTGCGGCATCGACGCATATTCTTTTCGGACGATTGCGTGTGTTCAGCTTTTTATCGGATGCCGGACAGTTTGGTGCACTGATGGCTCATGCCGTAATCATCAGCCTGGTTATTGGGCTGGGGGAACGACTGCTGTGGAAGAAAATTCTTTATGTTGTCCTCTCCGGGTTCTTTTTTATCGCTCTCGCCATTTCTGGATCGCGTGGACCGGTGATTATTGTTTTTGCCGGACTCGGGATGTACCTTGTGTTGATACAGAATTTCAGATTGCTTGTATTCGGCGGCATAATGGCTTTAAGTATTTTTGTTTTTCTGAAATACACCTCCGTAGGCAGCGGTATTTATGAAATACAACGCCTACGAACCGCATTGGATCCAAATGACGCCTCGTTCCAGGTGCGACTCGAAAATCAAAAATTATTGAGAAGCTATCTCGCCTCCCGACCCATGGGAGGAGGAATTGGTTCGGGGGGCAGCTGGGGGCAGCGTTTTACCCCGGGGAGTTTTTTGGCAGAGGTGCCATATGACAGCTGGTATGTTAAAGTGTGGGTCGAAACCGGAGTGATTGGCCTCCTGTTATACATCATACTGATTATCGTCATCCTGATTTATGGCTATTTTTATCTTAAAAAATCGCCAGACCAGGAAGTCCGATTGCGTTGTCTTGCTCTTTATGCCGGTTATTTCGGAATATGTGTCGGCTCATACGGAAATCAGATTTATGGACAATCTCCCATAAGCACCATCATAGTATTCAGTCTCTGCTTTATATTTATGGCGCCAAAGCTGATCCAAACAGATGAATCCGAACCCGAAAGTCTCCATCATCACCGTCAACTTCAAGGGGAATAACGACACCTCTGAATTGTTGCTCTGTCTAAGGCACTGTTCATACCCTAATCTTGAAGTCATCGTAGTGGATAATGGCAGTCCGGAACCCCCATTTCATCTGGAAAAACAATTTCCTGAATATTTATTCATTTTTAATAAGGAGAATTTAGGCTTTGCCGGCGGCAATAATTTAGGCATTCGACAAGCAAGCGGAGATTTCATCTTCCTATTGAACAATGACACTCTGGTAAAACCAGGTTTTATAACCCCAATTCTTCAATTATTTGAACAAAAACCGGAAGCTGGGATCATTAGTCCTCGGCTGATGTATGCCTTCGAACCGGGAATTGTTCAATTTGCCGGAAGCAAAGGGATGAACCCTTATACCGGCAGAAGTTTCTCTATTGGCTGGAAGGAAAAAGACCAGGAGGCATTTCATCAGTCTTATCCAAGTTCCACAGCTCATGGTGCCGCCATGTGCATACGCCGATCAGTTTTAGAGAAAATTGGGCTAATGTGGGAAGGCTATTTCCTTTACTATGAGGAGCTTGATTTTTGTGAACGGGCAAAAAAAGCAGGATTCAGTATCTGGTACTGTGGGGATAGTGAGGTCACTCATAAAGAATCCATGAGCACCGGCAAGGACAGCCCCTTGAAAACTTATTTTTTAAATAGAAACCGGCTGCTATTTATCCGCAGAAACATGGTTGGCATTCAAAAACTATCGGCCTTCTTCTTCTTCTGCTGTTTCGCCCTCCCAAAAAATGTGCTTACCTTGCTTTTAAAGGGCGACACGAAACGAGCGGGGAAGATTATATCCGGTTTTGCCTGGAATTTGACCCATTTAAGATTACCTGAAAATACCACACTTACATGAGCGAACTATTTGGCTTTATCATTCTTATTCTACTGCTTTATGTACACCTGAATGTGCTCTATATCTTCGTGTTTTCATTGGTGGCATCATTCAGCAGAACAAAAAAACCAGCATTCAATACTGTCCAAAATCGATTTATCCTCCAATATCCGGCCTACAAGGGAGATGAGGTAATTCTAGACAGCATCCGTCACGGCAAGAATCAGGATTATCCGGAGCACTTGTATACCATTCAGGTTATAGCCGATCAATTGCAGGAATCCACCATTGCGGAGCTTAGCAGTCTGGGAGCACAAGTTGTGGAGGTACACTTTGACAAAAGTACCAAAGCAAGATCACTGAATGCAGGTTTAGCCGAGATTCAACCAGGAGCCTACGATTATGCAGTAATCATGGATATTGACAATATCATGGATCCCCATTTCCTTCAAAATCTGAACAACCACCTCGCAGATAGGCCAACAATCGTTCAGGCACACCGCGTCGCTAAGAATATGGATACACATATGGCTGTGCTCGATGCCCTAAGTGAAGAAATAAATAATTCCATTTTTCGAAAGGCACATGTACAACTTGGCTTGTCCAGCGCGCTTATTGGATCTGGAATTGCAATGCAATTGGAGAAATACCGGGAATTAATGACGCAAATTGAGGCAGTCGGCGGTTTTGATAAAGAAATGGAAGTACGGCTACTAAAAGCAAAGACACCTATCCGCTATGCCGAAGACGCGCTGGTTTTGGATGAAAAAGTGCAGGACAAAGTAATTTTTGAAAATCAGCGTAAACGCTGGCTATCCGCCCAATTTCATTATCTGAAACTTCATTTTGGCGATGCCCTGAAAGAATTGGTTTTGAAAGCGAATGTCGACTACTTCAACAAGGTCTTGCAATTTCTATTGCTGCCCCGTGTATTATTGCTCGGGCTCACATTTCTGATTGCAGGATTCATCATGATTCTCTTTTTCATTTTTGGCATTCATTATCTTGAAATACCAGGGCTGTCCGTGCACATGGATTTACTCAACGAAATTAGTCTTCCTTTTGTGGTATTATTAAGTCTGTACTTGGCCACGCCAGGCTATCTGAGAAACAAACGCAGTATGGCTGCACTTCGTCAGATTCCACAGACTGCATGGCTGATTTTTCTGACCCTTTTCAGGTTAAAGGGTGCCAATAAATCATTTATTCATACTCCCCACTCCAACAAAAAATGAGGATAGGCATCGAAGCACAGCGTATTCAAAGAAAAAAGAAACACGGTATGGATATCGTGGCGGTAGAAATTATCCGTCAATTGCAGTTGATTGATACTGAAAACGAATATTTTCTCTTTGTAAAACCCGATGTCGACAAAGATGTAATAGAAGAAACCGTCAATTTTAAAATCGTTGAGCTTCCGGCAAAATCCTATATCGACTGGGAACTAATCGCCTTGCCTAAAGCGGTAAGATCATTAAAAATTGATCTTCTTCATTGCACCTCGAATACTGCTCCTCGCAGAATAAACATCCCTTTGATTGTAACGGTACACGACATCATCTATCTGGAAAAACTTCACTTGAAACAAGGGACCTGGTATCAAAAGCTAGGCAATTTGTACCGAAGATGGAATGTTCCACAAGCAATGAAAAATGCCAGTCGGATAATTACTGTATCGCGCTTTGAAGAAGCCAATATTCGACAGCGTTTTCCCGAACGCAGCAACGACATATACACGGTGTACAATGCTGCTTCTTTGGAATTCCGGCCAATTGACAGCGCCGGGACCCTGGATGAAGCCCGAAAGCGTTACAATTTGCCCAACAATTTTCTCTTTTTCCTTGGCAATACCGATCCCAAGAAAAATGTTCGTAATGTACTATTGGCCTATGCTCTGTACCGCGAAAACATGGTAAATGCTCTTGAATTGGTTATGCCGGATCTCAACGAAAAATATCTGAGCGATATGCTCGATGATATTGGCCATACTTCCCTACGTGAACATATATTTCTGACTGGATACATCCCCAATAAAGAGCTGCCATTGATTTATAACCTGAGTCAGTTCTTTTTATACCCTTCGCTTCGTGAAAGCTTTGGCATACCCATTTTGGAAGCCATGCAATGTGGTAAAGCGGTGATTACATCCACCACTTCCTCTATGCCCGAAATTGCCGATGGTGCCGCTCTCCTAGTTGACCCAAAAGACCCGCGGGCCATTGCACATGCAATTGCCCACATGCACTCAGATTCAACATACAGAAAAGAAATGGAACAAAAAGGATTGGAGAGGAGCCGCTTTTTCAGCTGGAAAAAAAGCGCTGAACAGGTACTTAATCATTATAAATCGCTACTCCATGGTTGAAAGCACCCTTTATTTCCTGATATTCCTGGTCTTTTATGCCTACCTCGGATATGGCATCGCAGTAAAAATTCTGATAGGTATCAAAGGAAAATATCCTCAAACTGAAGCAGATGAAATGTTTCGACCTACAATCAGCCTGATTGTACCCTGTTTTAATGAAGAAGCCTATATTCTGGATAAGGTAAAGAATTCACAAGCACTTGAGTATCCGCCTGAATGTTTACAAATCATCTTTATATCCGATGGAAGTAATGACAGAACCGCCGAGCTTTTAAAGGACCAGCCGGGCATCTTGCATTTGCATTCTGAAATACGGGCAGGGAAAGCAGCGGCGATGAATCGCGCCATTCCTTATGCCACCGGAGAAATCCTGGTTTTCTGCGACGCCAACACCGATATCAATCCGAATGCATTGATGTTACTGAGCCGGCATTATGCAGACGAAAGAGTAGGGGGCGTTACCGGGGAGAAGCGGATCCTTAGTAAAGAGAAGGCAGGCGCCAGCGAAGGCGGGGAAGGAATTTACTGGAAATATGAAAGTATGCTCAAAAAAGCCGATTCAGACCTGTACACCGTCGTGGGAGCTGCCGGAGAACTGATGAGTTACCGCAAATCACTGTATGAAGAATTGGAACCCGACACCCTCCTGGATGATTTTATGCAATCGATGCGAATCGTACTGAAAGGATACCGCATTGTATATGAGCCCAAAGCTATTGCTACCGAAACAGCTTCCGCCAATGTTGAAGAAGAGCTGAAAAGAAAGATTCGTATTTGTGCGGGCGGATGGCAAAGTATGAGTCGATTGAAACCGGCCTTCAATGTTTTTAAAAGACCACTTATTGCCTTTGAATTTATTTCTCACCGGGTATTGAGATGGAGCCTTGCGGCCTTTGCATTGCCCTTCATTTTCATGCTGAATATATTTCTACTCAATCAGGCCTTTTTTCAACTGCTATTTCTCGGACAGTGCGCCTTTTACGCATCCGCATTACTTGGCTGGTACTTTGAGAAAAAGGGCAGTCGCATAAAACTACTTTATGTTCCCAGTTACTTTTTCATCATGAATCTGGCTGTTTTTCTCGGATTCAGAAGATTCTTAAAAGGAAGTCAGAGTGCTTTATGGGAAAGAGCTAAAAGAGCTTAGCCGTACTTTTTCACCTCTTCTTTAAGCGCAGCAAGTGCTTCTTCCAATTGGGGGACTATATGATCCAACCAGGAATCCATCTGATCCAAATCGTGGCCATAACGACCAGCCCGCTCAGCAAGTTTAATTTCAGTTATGATATGATTCATACCAAAGAGCTCAACGGTTGGTTTGATTTTATGTAGAATCTCCCCCACTTCGACCCATTTCTTATTCTGACGGTATTCCTTCATCGACTCCAGGTTTGGAGGCGTTGTGTCAATAAACAATTGTATAAAGTCCCTCATGAAGGAGGGATCTCCCCCGCACATCGTCGTGAGGGCAGTCAGGTCATACGGATTCATTTCAGGTTTAAATTTAAAATATTTTTCTTCCATTCTTAAGAAATTTTTTCCCAATTTGAAATGAATTTTTAAATTTGGAATACTTCCGAACACTATGACCAAAAAGGATACCATTAAAATATTTATTGTTGAAGATGACGAATGGTACAGCGAGTTCCTCATTTATCATCTTACCCTGAATCCGGATTACGAGGTGCGGAAATTTCGCACAGCGAAAGAATTTCTCGGAGCCCTTGCTGAAAACCCAAACATCGTGACCCTCGATTATTCTTTGCCCGACCTGACTGGCTCTGAAGTATTGAAAAAAGTCAAGGATTATAACAATGACATACAGGTTCTGATCATTTCAGGACAAGAAGACGTCAATACAGCTGTTGAGTTATTGAAGCAGGGTGCCTACGATTATATTGTGAAGAATGAGGATGCCAGAAACCGGATTCTCAGTGTAGTCAACAATATTCGTCAGAACCTCGAATTGAAGGAAGAAATTTCTTTACTGAAAGAAGAAATTGGCAAAAAATACGATTACAACAAGTCTATAATTGGGAATTCCACAGCAATAAACCGCTGTTTTTCACTCATCGACAAGGCTTGCAACAGCAAAATTACTGTTTCGATAACCGGCGAAACCGGAACGGGGAAAGAGTTGGTTGCCAAAGCGATACACTACAACAGCGACAGGAAAAACAGACCCTTTGTTGCGGTGAATATTACGGCAATTCCAAAAGATTTGATTGAAGCTGAACTCTTCGGGCATGAAAAAGGGGCCTTTACCGGGGCACAAAACCGACGAATCGGAAAATTTGAAGAGGCCAACAAAGGCACTATTTTCCTGGATGAAATTGGAGAAATGGATGTATCCCTTCAGGCAAAACTTCTTCGTGTATTGCAGGAAAGAGAAGTAAGTCGAATCGGCTCAAACCAACTAATTCCCATTGATGTTCGCGTTATTGTTGCGACGCATAAAAATCTACAGGACGAGGTCAAAGCGGGAAATTTCAGGGAGGACTTGTACTACCGTTTGCTCGGATTGCCCATAGAATTGCCTCCCTTGCGCGACCGGGAAGGGGATATTTTGGTCATCTCAAAACATTTTATCGACGAATATGTCAAAGACAATAAATCGGGCAAGAAGACACTTTCATCCGGGGCGCAAAAAAAACTATTGAATTATCCGTTCCCGGGAAATATTCGGGAGCTTAAGGCTGTCATTGAATTAGCCTGTGTGATGGCCGACGGCGATGTGATTGAAGAAGACAATATTATTTTCAACAATGCCAGAACCATGACTGATTTACTGAGTAAGGAGATGACATTGAAAGAATACACAGGAAGTATCATACAGAACTACCTCGATAAATACGACGGCAATGTTTTACTTGTCGCTAAAAAATTGGATATTGGTAAATCAACGATTTATCGAATGATTCAAAATAGCGAGGTGGTTGTCAAATGAAACGGACCCATTTTGACCCAGACGAATTCCTGAAGCAAACCGCCGGAAATCAAGACATTGCATCTCAGGTGGCTGCATTGTATCACAACGGCATTCAGGAAGAATTGAGCAGTCTGCAGCAGGCCTTTGATGATATGGATTTAGAAGCAGTTCGCCGAAAAGCGCATAAATTTAAATCGGGCTTTATCATTATGGGAGCCAAAGCGCTATACGAAAAAGCTCTGGGACTGGAGAAGAGGAGTAAATCGGGGGAAAAAGATTTGCAAGAAGATATTGACTCATTCCGAGAAGCATGCGAGGGTCTCGACAAAGAAGTTTCGCATCATTTCAATTTGAAAGCATAAAAAAGCCTCTTGCGAGGCTTTAGACATTATCTTTAATTACTTGATGTACTTGAAGTTTGTACCTGGGAAATATGCCATTTCACCTAGTTCCTCTTCAATACGGATTAATTGGTTGTATTTGGCAATCCGGTCTGTCCGGGATGCTGAACCCGTTTTGATTTGACCGGAATTCATTGCCACAGCCAAATCTGCAATGGTTGTATCTTCAGTTTCGCCAGAACGGTGGCTCATAATATTTGTATACGAATGGCGCGTGGCAAGATTGATTGCATCGATGGTTTCAGTTAAAGATCCAATTTGATTTACTTTCACGAGGATGGAATTCGCAACGCCTGTATTGATCCCTTCTTGCAGGCGGCGCACATTGGTTACGAACAAATCATCTCCAACAAGTTGTACGTCTTTACCAATGGTTTTGGTCAATTCGGCCCATCCGGACCAATCATCTTCGGCCAATCCATCTTCAATAGAAAGAATTGGATATTTGGATGTCCAGTCCTTCCAGTAAGAAACCATTTCAGAGGAAGTCATCTCCCGTTTATCTGATTTATGGAAACGGTAAACTTTATTTATTGCATCGTACATTTCGGAGCTGGCCGCATCCATGGCAATATAAATATCCTCGCCCGGACGATAGCCCGCTGATTCTATCGATTTCAATACTGTTTCTATTGCCTCTTCGTTGGATCGGATATTTGGAGCAAATCCGCCCTCATCTCCAACATTGGTTGAATATCCTTTGTCTTTCAAGACCTTTTTGAGATGATGAAAAACTTCAACACCCATTCTCAATGATTCGCTGAAGGTTGGCGCATTAACCGGCATAATCATAAACTCCTGAAAGTCGATGCTGTTATCAGCATGTGAGCCTCCATTGAGAATATTCATCAATGGAATTGGAAGTGTATTGGCATTCACACCACCCACATAGCGATACAATGGCTGTCCGGCTTCTTCTGCTGCCGCCTTTGCTACTGCCATGGAAACAGCAAGAATGGCATTGGCACCCAGCCTGGATTTATTCTCTGTTCCATCCAGCTCAACCATCACACGGTCTATCAGATTTTGATCGAATATGTAAAATCCTTCCAATTCCGGGGCAATGATTTCATTCACATGTTTCACGGCATTTAAAACGCCTTTGCCCATGTAAACAGACGAATCATTGTCGCGTAGTTCAACAGCTTCGTGGACTCCAGTGGATGCTCCGCTTGGAACAGCGGCACGTCCCATGTATCCATTTTCTGTTAATACCTCCACTTCCACAGTCGGGTTTCCACGCGAGTCAAGTATCTGACGTGCGGTGATTTCAGCAATAGTACTCATTTATTCGGCTTTAAAGGTTAGTTTAATGATTGTACAAAGTCGTCAAACAAATAACGGCTGTCGTGTGGTCCGGGATTGCTTTCCGGATGGTACTGCACGGAGAAGGCTTTTTGGTTCTTCACCCGAATCCCTGCAATGGTATTGTCGTTCAGATGGACATGAGTTACCTCCACGCCGGCTGCTTCCAAACCCTCATTCTTAATAGCGAAACCATGGTTTTGAGACGTGATTTCGCAGCGTCCTGTAAGTAGGTTTTTAACCGGATGGTTCAACCCACGGTGACCATTGAACATTTTGAAGGTATCCAGGCCACAGGCTCTGCCCAGAATTTGATTTCCCATGCAAATTCCAAAAACAGGCACCTTATTCGCCAAAATATCCTTTACCGTATCCACTGCATAGGGCATGGATGCCGGATCACCAGGACCATTGGTCAGCATGTATCCATCCGGGTTCCATGCTGCCATCTCCTGATACGAAGTTTTGGCAGGAAAAACCTTCAGCCTCAAGCCTCTATCGAGCAAGCAGCGAAGTATATTTTGCTTCAGCCCGAGGTCAAGAACAGCTACTTTTTTTCCAGGGTTATCCATCCCTACTTCATAAGCTTCCTGAGTTGTCACTTTAGAAGACAATTCCATCCCCTGCATACTCGGGATTTCCTTCACTTTTTTCTTTAGTTCTTCCACATCAAGAATTTCAGAGGAGATGATTGCATTCATTGCTCCTCTTTGACGGATATGTCGCACCAACTGGCGGGTATCAACATCGGCAATACCGACAAGATTTTGTTCTGTAAAGTATTCGTGGATGCTTGCCTTTGCCTTGGTTCTGGAATAGAAATGAGCAAAATTCTTACATACCAAACCAGCGATTTTAATTGAATTGGATTCAATGTCTTCGTCGCTAATACCATAATTACCAATATGATCGACGGTAGCTACCAGGATTTGACCGAAATAAGAAGGGTCTGTGAAGATTTCCTGATAACCGGTCAAGCCAGTATTGAAGCAAATTTCACCGGTTGTAGTACCGATTTTTCCGATAGAAGTTCCATGAAATACGGTTCCGTCTTCAAGAACCAGGATGGATGGGAGTTTTGCGATTTGTGCCAATGGGAAATTTTGGATGCGAAGTTATCACTCTCAATAGAATTTTGAAAATCAGCCCAATACTTTTATCCACCATGGGCCTAATGCAACACTACCACGTTACCCCTGAAAAACTGAGGAGTTCCCCTGAAGTCGTATGCCACGATATAGTACACATAGATGCCATCCGGCACAATCTCAATCCCCTGTTGCATGGGATCCCAAAGTTCACCGTTTTCAGTATGGAAAATTTCCTGTCCCCAACGATTATAAATGGTCATCTTAAAATTTCTCACTCCTTCACACTTTGGACCAAATGATTCATTTAAGCGATCATGGTTGGGTGTAAAGGCGTTGGGAATAAAGCATTGCAGCATGGGCCGAACCCAAACGGTATCGAAAGTGCTGTCTGTGCAACCAAAGCGGTTTTTCACCCAAAGTTTCACTTCAAACCTGCCGGTATCGGTATAAGCATGTGTTGGTGATGTAACACCTGATATTGCATCATCTCCGAAATACCATTGAAATTCCGAAGCCCCTATTGTCTGATTTAAAAATTGGATTTTAGGCTTATCCAGCAAAACAAAATCAGGGGAATGGGAGAAAGCTGCGGTTGGTTTTGGATAGATATAGATGCTATCAGAAAATATATCCTTAAAAATACAGCCCGCATTGGTAGTCAGACTCAAGGAATAATTATAGGAACCTGAATCGGCGAATATTTCACTGACGTCTTGTCCGATGTAAGATTGACCATCCCAAATCCAGTCCCAATTGGTAATTTGTTGTTCCGAACTGGTACTGTGGTCGTGCAATTCGGCTACAAATTCCACACAGGATGTAATTTCCTCCACGGATACCGCCGGTATGTCCAGAACATGGATATTTTTCTGCAGGGTATCTGTGCAGCCTTTTTGAGAAACGACAATTTCAGTCACCGTATAATCTCCCCCTTTTGCCGGCACCCAATTGAAGGTGTCCGATTGTCCATTTTCTCCCTGGGAAACGGTCCAATTCCAGGAAACCAGCGGATCGCTACTTACAATTACCGTTTGATCTTTATGACTGACAATCGCCATCGGGCAATTACCCAATGTGGTAAAATCTGCATTTGGGAGATCCCATATTTCCAGAAACTGACTCGCAGTATCCACGCAATTACTATCCGTTGTAACGGTAAGTTGAATCCAGCGGATACCTCCCTTTATGGGAGTAATTAGATTGACAGAATCTGTGAATTGCAGGTTTCCCCAATCCCATCGACGAATATGTTCCGAGCTACCCTGGTAATCAGACACATCTATTAAAGTCCCTTTTTCAAATTCACAATTTGGTGCGAATTGCGTTTTGGCTAATGGATTAAGATTTACGAAGACCTTTCCTCTGCTACTGTCTGAACAATTATCTGCACTTTGAACTGCGAGTTTCACCGATTTCCATCCACTGGTAAAATTCCGCAATTGTGTTGTCCCCATGTATTGAGAACCTTCAATTTCCCAGTGGTACTGCCAGTCCGGATAGTTAGTAGTATCAAAATCAGGACTAAAGGTATAAAGATCAGAGGTACAATTTCCTTCAGATTTCCAATGAGAAAGAGGGTTTGGATAAATACTTACAATTCTTGAAAAAGAGTCCAGACAACCATTGGAGCTTTTCACTTTGAGATGGATTGGATATAACCCCGAGTCATTAAAGATGTAAGGCACCGGGGCGCCTGTAAAACTGGTATCGGAATAATCCCATTCCCATCCTGTCGCTAATACTGATGAATCGTTTACATGAATTTCATGCGAGAAGCAGGCATTGGTCACAGTGAATTTAGCCGTGGGTTTCGGGTAAATCCAAAACGAATCGTACTTAACTTCCGTACAACCTGAGTCGCTTTTAACCAAAAGATCGAATCGATGCCCCCCTTCAACCAAAGTAGCGAATGGAATTTGTCTTCCAGTGAATGTTTGGCTTGAATCAAAATACCAGATACTTGAATCGATATTTCCCTGCGGCAGATAACTCAAATCCAGGAATTGTATGATTTTCCCCGGGCAGGTATCGTTCTTCTGATAATCGACGGTTGGATTCGGATTAACAAAATGGTCAGCCCAGAAAGTATCGGAACATAGGTTGTTGTTCCAGACTACCAATCGAGTAGGCATTGAATCATATCGGTGAAACTTTCGAGCAACATGCTGCGTTTGTTTCAATATTGAATCGCCAAAAGTCCATTCCCATTTACTTACATAACTGTATGAGGTGTTCGGAATGCTGATATCTTTAAACTTAATGGAATCGTTCAGGCAATTCCCCTGGACAGAAAAGTTGGCCGTTGGATATCCATGAACACGAATCCAGTACACCGTAGAATCGGTCGAGCCACAATCCACAAGTCCCTCCTTTCGTGTAACGAGAGAAACAGGATATTTTCCGGGTGATGTGTAGATTTTACTGATTTGATAATTGCCCGAATCCGTTGTACCGTCGCCAAAATACCACATAAGATAGGTAGGTTGATAATTGACTTCAGCCTTCATGTTCAGTGTATCTCCCAGACAAATGGAATCTGCAGAAGAACTTATGCTTTGCACAAGGTTTTTGATATTGGTTCCCCCTGCATATCCGTATGCTTCAACATACCCAAATCCATAAGCCACTACCTGGAAAGAGGAATCCGAATTCATCTGGTGAAGACCAGAATTCACAGACAACTGCGCGTAAGCAAACTGGGGTTTATTGCTCATGGAAGTGAACTCAACTTTTTGGTTATCGATCATAAAGCTACCTGTATCGGAAGTTTTTGTGATGATATTCAAGTATTGACCTGTAATATTCTGATATGGGCTCGAATACATGGCCACATACTTCACCATTTGTTCAATCGGAGGGATCACAATTAATGTTGGATCGCCCGTATTTCCGTCGCAGTTTTGGGTACGGGGATACTGCGCCAGGGTTACCGGTTTATCCGTTAGCACATAATTTGCCTCATAGCTCACAAAAGAGTAGTATTTTCCTTCGTCCAAATACAAGGGAGTACCGCCGTTGATCGTCACCTTTGTACTGTCATATTTTGCCAGGACACGGAACTGATCCCCATTTCTCGATTTCAAGGGAGCAGTAACAAACTCCATTCCCCATGAGGTAGTTGGAAATAGTTGCTGATACAGGTTATCCCCTGTTGAAGCATTTGAGCACCCTACCCGGGTAAAACTGCTTCCACTAAAAGCTGCCACTTTTTTACACGAAATACCGTTGGAAGATCTTGCAACAAGGCGCGTTCCACTCACATCACTCAATGATTGAGCATGATAGATCTCCCCCTCGTTAAGCATGACTGTATACATTTTATTCTTCGGTTTATTCGGAAGAATATCTGAGGTAGGATAAATATCAATATATGTCGAATCCTCCACCCCGACTAACATAAATTCCGAACGCTGGGAGGAACCCGAGGGATTTTGTGTGAATGCTATTGCATAGTACTCTTTTCCAAGTGTTTCAACCGGAATCAATAATGTGGCATCCGATCTCGCGTTAGAATAGATATGGGCATAGACCACAATATCCTGATTCAGTGATTCTATTTTCACTCCCCGGTCGAGGATGCAATCGGTGCAGTTCATATAAGTTTGGTTAGAAGGCAGGGTCACAACTACCACCTGATTCGACGGAACCACCACCAAACTATTGTATGTACCCCCTGGAATTGACACACGTACCAATGCACTTGTACTGGCATCGGTCGTGATGTACAGAGCAAAGTTGGACCCTGTGCCATCAATATGCCCCATATGCCCAACCCAAAATACTCTTCCCCGATTCGAAACATTTTGAGCTTGAACAGGAGCAATAAAGGATAACAGCAGGAGAAAAAATACTCCCCACTTGAGCTTTCTCATAGCATTGGTTTTCAAACACAAAGGTAATGGACCCGACAAATAGATTTTGACCTGATTTAAGCAATTATTTGAATTATATGACACCAGTCTGACAATGGAATACAGAACTTTGAGCTATGCAAAAAGCAAGATGTCTTGAATGCGGGGAGGCCCTGGTCGGAAGGAGTGATAAAAAGTTTTGTCATGAACTATGCAGAAGTAGCTACCACAACCGGCAAAATGCTTTGCACTCTAAAAAAATCAATCGCATCAACGCGGGGCTTCGCCACAACCGAAAAATATTGATGCAATTGATTCAGAATCATAAAAAGAAGGTTAGTCGGAGCCTCTTAAGCAGTTTGGGATTTAATTTTCATCTTATTACGTCCGTCATGAATCAAAATGGTCACCCCTGTTATTGCTGTTATGAGTACGCATATCTTCAGATTGACGACCAGTTACTCGAACTAAAACAGCTGACTGAAAAGGATTATTTTTGATCATGATTGATTGGAAACATTTTGAATCGGTAGAAATCAGATGCGGTACCGTTATTCAAGCCGAAACCTTTCCAGAAGCGCGAAAACCGGCCATCAAGTTATGGATTGACTTTGGAGAATTTGGAATTAAAAAAAGCTCCGCTCAAATCACGGAATTATACGATCCGCAATCTCTATTGAAGCAACAAGTGATCGCCGTGCTGAATTTTCCACCAAAGCAAATCGGACCATTCATCAGCGAATGCCTTGTTCTTGGTGTTCTTGGAAATGACTCGGGCATTAGCCTGTTAAAACCAGATTATCCAGTTAAAAACGGTCTAAGAATTGGATGACACTTAGAAATCCATTAAATTAAGGTCATGCAAGCTTTTAATACTCTCAGCGAAGCCATCAATACCCTGAAAAGTCAAGGATATATACGAGACTTCAATCTTATTGATCACGGTTTGGAATGCAGTGAAAGTCGAGAAATTTACCTCAGTGGAACATTGAATGTTGACGCTGTATTCCGCTTCGAAGGCATGAATGACCCCGACGATAGTTCGGTTCTTTATGCCATTAGCACTGAAAAAGGAGACAAAGGACTTCTGCTGGATGCCTATGGGGTTTATGCAGAAAGTGTTTCGCCGGAAATGCTCAAAAAACTCAAAATTCATCCTTGAAACCTGCATGATTACTGAGTTCGGGTCGAGAAAACAAACTTAAACTAATAAGTGTTATTTTTGCGGCTGTATTCATTATGTCATCACTTTTTCATCTCATCCGCGTCAAAGATGTGATTCGGGAAACTCCGGATGCATCCACCATAGTTTTTGATATTCCCGAACATTTGAAAGGCGATTTTACTTATCAAGCCGGACAGTATGTTACCGTGAATGTGAAAATTCAGGGACAGGAAGAAAGAAGAGCGTACTCATTTAGCTCCTCACCATTCACCGATTTATATCCCGCAATTACGGTAAAGAAAGTTGCTGATGGCAAAGTTTCACCCTTCCTGAATGATCACTTGAAGGCGGGAGATATGATTGAATTAATGCCCCCATTGGGCAGGTTTACCACCCCTTTCTCTTCCACAAATAAGAAACACTACATGTTATTTGGTGGCGGATCCGGCATCACCCCGGTGATGAGCATTATGAAGTCTGTACTGAATCAGGAACCGGAAAGTAAGGTCACTCTGGTGTATGCCAATCGTGATGAACAAAGCATCATCTTTCACAAGGAATTAGAATCTATGCTTGCCCGCAATCCTGATCGTCTCCATATTTTTCATTGCCTTGAAAACGGCCATGCCGGCTTTAATGGATTCGTGGGGAGACCCACCGTAAGCGATTACCAGCAAATTACGCGTCAACTTACACAACAAGGGTTAAACACAGAATATTTCATCTGTGGACCCGGAGGAATGATGGATGCCGTAAAGCGGGCTTTGCTCGATATGAACATCAGTGAAGATCTGATACATACGGAATACTTCACCCAACCTATCACCCACAAGGAACCAGTGAGCAGCCCTACTGACGCTGAGGAAGAATTTGAAGGAACGGCTCAGGCCACTGTTCTCTTCAACGGGAAGGAGTTCGAAATAGAAGTACCCGAAGGGGTAACCATTCTGGAGGCTGCAAAAGATCAGGATGTAGACCCCCCTTATGCTTGTCAAATGGGTGTGTGTACCACTTGCCGGGCTAAACTCCTGGAAGGGTCAGCCACCATGGACGAAAGAGAAGGCTTATCAGATGCTGAAATAGCGGAAGGTTATATCCTTACCTGCCAGGCACATCCTACCGCCTCGAAAATCAAATTAATTTACGAATAAAACATTTCATGCCTGATTCCGTGTCGTCCATCTAGATTTTTGGACTTGCATGGAGTGTTATGTTACCTTGCGGATTCATGCTAAAAGTAGAATCTGTATCCAAGCATTACGCCGGAAAGACTGCCTTAAACAATGTAAGTCTCGAAGCCCATACAGGTAAGATATACGGCTTGTTGGGGCCTAATGGTGCCGGAAAGACTTCCCTGATTCGTATCATCACCTGTATTACTGCTCCAGACAGCGGGAGTGTCTATTTCAATAATGAAAAGATGCAAAGTCGCCTGATTCGGGAAATTGGTTACCTACCGGAAGAAAGAGGTCTTTACCGTAAAATGACGGTAAGTGATCAGGCCTTGTATTTCGGCCAACTCAAAGGCATGGCTAAATCTTCCTGTTTAGAACAAATGGATTTCTGGTTCGAAAGGCTGGATATGCAGTCATGGAGAAAAAAGAAGCTGGAAGAGTTATCCAAAGGGATGCAGCAAAAAGTTCAGTTTGTATTGACCGTTTTGCATCAGCCAAAGCTTATTATTCTGGATGAACCTTTCAGTGGTTTCGACCCCATAAATGCTGAATTGATAAAAACCGAAGTGATGCGCCTCAGAGATGAAGGAGCCAGCATATTGCTCTCAACTCATCGTATGGAATCCGTAGAAGAATTATGCGACGATATCAGTCTCATTAACCAGGGAGAGGTTGTGCTTCAGGGGGCTGTGAAAGAAGTCAGACAGAAGTATAAAAAGTCGGCATATATGATTGCATACGAAGGGAATTTACCAGCAGAAATGCGTGGCATTCAATCCATGAATCATCATCAGAGAAGAGATGGCGTCATTGAAACTACCATGTTTCCTGAAGCAGGAGCTTCATTGACGGATATTCTTCAAATGGTCAGTTCACATGTTCATTTATTGGAATACCGGGAAATGCTGCCGAGTATTAAAGATATTTTCATTCAACTAGTAGGTAAAAGCGCATGAAAAACATCCTTTTAGTAAGTCGGAGAGAATACCTCAGCAGAGTAAGGAAAAAGTCATTTGTGATCATGACTCTTCTGGGCCCATTTTTAGTTGCGCTTTTTTACGGAGCAATCATTTGGTTGGCGCTGAGTGATTCGCAGGACAATGAAGAACGCAATATTCTTGTGTTAGATGAAAGCGGTATTTTCTCTGAAGGAATTGAATCCGCCTCCAATTTTCATTACTTTGTCAATCCAGCTGACACCCAATCCTCATCCTATTTTGGCACTTTGATGATTCCGTCAGATTTCAATCTGGATCATCCGGATGGTGCGCGTTACTTATCTTCAGAATCCCTGAATATCATCCAGCAGAACGCAATAGAAAACCAACTTGAAAAAACAATCAAAGCTCAAAAGCTGGTTCGGGCCGGCTTGCGGAAAGCCACTTTGGACAGTCTTCAAACGCATGTCAATATAAATGCGGCCAAACTAGATGGAGATACCATCAAGGAGGACAGTTCCGCAGTAAATGCGGGGGCCGGAATGATCGGTGCATTCCTCATCTATCTTTTCATTTTTCTCTATGGAGTTCAGGTGATGAAAGGCGTAGCAGAAGAAAAGAGCAATCGCATTGTTGAAGTGATTATCAGCAGCGTGAAACCATTTGATTTGATGATGGGCAAAATTGTGGGCATTGCTCTGGTTGGGTTGACACAAATTTTTGTTTGGATTGTGTTAAGTGGAATCCTGATGGCCGTCATTACGCCAATGATCGCTTCGGGGCAGGTTGGGGAAATCCAGTCGGCTGCACAGAACATGGAACATCCGATGGCACAGATTCAACAACAAGGGGGTGCGTTAAGCGCTTTGTTCCAGCTTGATTTTGTGAGTTTGATTCTCAGTTTCCTCTTTTACTTTATTACCGGGTATCTTTTGTACAGTGCCATGTTTGCTGCCATTGCCTCCGCCGTGGATGCAGAAACAGATACGCAGCAATTCATGTTTCCGATTACCATACCATTGATATTTTCCATGGCTATTGCCCAATCTTTGGTAATAAAAGATCCCAACGGAGAGCTTGCTACCTGGCTATCAATGATCCCATTTACCTCACCTATCGTAATGATGGTAAGAATACCTTTCGGGGTGGAATCCTGGCAATTGATATTGTCGATGTTATTTATGATCTTTGGTTTTATAGCTGTCACCTGGCTGGCCTCACGTATTTACCGCGTGGGAATTCTGATGTATGGCAAAAAACCCACCTACAAGGAACTGCTGCGATGGATGACCTATAAGGGATAACCATTGGCTTATGAAAAACCTATTTTGGGCATTGCTATGCCTTACCATTAGTTCGAGTTCTTTTGGGCAACGTACCCTCACTGACACCGTGATGGGGCTGCATGATCATACCAACGATGTAACTAAAGCAGTTTATTCGCTGGATGGAAGAAGGCTAATTACGGCAGGCCTCGACCGAACTGTTCACTTTTATGAATCGACCAATTGGATTGAAATCTACTCTTACCATCACATGGATGAGGTTACGGAGGTGGCCATTTCGAGAGACAATTCCATTATTGCCAGTGCATCGAAGGACAACAGGATTATCATCTATTTTCTTGATTCCGCCAAAACCCTTGAATTCGAAGAAGACGCAACGATTACCGGATTGGTCTTTGACTATGGAATGCGCTTTTTATATACCTCAAGTATCGATGGTAATATTCGCCCATATGATTTAAAAAAAGGTGAATTTTCAAAAAGAAAATTCACCTTGGGCATGCCTGTTACAGCCCTCACAATTTCTCATAACAGCATGCTGTTCGCGGGAATGAAAAATGGGGACATTAAGGTGCTCAATTACATGGGAAAAGAAGCCAAGGTTTTGAAGGGGCATAGCGCTGAAGTGACTTGCCTGTATTATGTATTCACGAAGGGCAAAATGCTTCTCGCCTCGGCAGCGAACGACTATACCATCAAATTGTGGGATGTTAAGACTTATAAGGAAATCAGGACCTTTACGGGACATACCTGGACCATCAATTCCGTTGAGATTAGCCGGGATGGAAAATACCTTCTGAGCGCAAGTAACGATGGGACTTCCAGGATTTGGGACATCGAAACCGGGGAGAATATCATCGTCATACCGAGCAAGGGAGAAGCGGCCAAATGCATCTCGATGAATGAAGATGATGAATTCGTTGCAACTGCTTCAATTGTTCGAAATCCGAAAGAATTTGTAGTGTATATCTGGAATACCGGATTGAAGCCAAAAGAGGAAGAGCAAAGACCGGGAAAAGAGCCTGAGAAGGGGCCAAAAAAGTCCAATAAAAAGTAAATTGCGGGAAAATTATTTCCATGCAAGAAAACAAGATTAATTCTTCCAAAGCTCCAGAACCGGTCGGTCTTTACCCGCATGCCCGTCGCGTAGGTAATTTGTTATTTCTGAGTGGAGTCGGACCAAGAGAAAGAGGCACCAAAATTATTCCAGGTGTAGAATTGGACAGTGAGGGAAATATTGTTGCCTATGATATAGCCAAGCAATGCCATTCGGTATTTCAGAATGTAAAATATGTTTTGGAAGACGCGGGATCCAGCTGGGACAATATTGTGGATGTCACGGTTTTTTTAACCAATATGAAAGATGATTTCAAAACATACAATGCACTCTGGGCAGAATATTTCAAAGACAACCTTCCATGCCGTACCACCCTGGAGATTAACTGCCTGCCCACCCCTATCGCGATTGAATTGAAGGTTATCGCCACAATAGACTAAATGACATAACGAAATTGTCTGCATTCACTCACTAAAGTTCTCAAAAGATGACCAAGGAATTTTGGAATAGCCGTTATGCCGAAGAATCCTTCGCTTATGGTGTAGAGCCAAATGCCTTTTTCAAGGAACAGCTGACAAAACTAAAGCCAGGAAAAATTCTGATCCCGGGAGATGGCGAAGGACGCAATGGTGTCTATGCTGCCACGCAAGGCTGGGAAGTATCCTCTTTTGATTTGAGTAGTGAAGGCAAAAGGAAGGCAGAATTGCTTGCAAAGGAAAAAGGTGTACAGATTGACTACCGGGTGGGAGAACTGGCTCAGATGGACTATCCTGAAGAATATTTCGATGCCCTTCTTCTTGTATTTGCTCATTTCCCCGAAAAGCTTCGGAAGGATTACCACCATCGTCTGATAAAATTTCTGAAGAAAGGTGGTGTTCTGATCATAGAAGGATTCAGCAAGGAGCACCTTGAGTACAGTGCTGCCAATCCAAAATCCGGTGGACCGAAAGACATCGGTATGCTCTATTCAGAAGATGAGATTCGTTCTGATTTTCAATCTTTTAATGTACGGATTCTATCCACAGAGGTCGTTGAATTACAGGAAGGACTTTTCCATCAGGGCACTTCTTCCCTTATCCGTTTTGTAGGAACCAGGTCCTAAGCCAATTAGTTAAATCCTCCTTCCCCAGGATTCCAATTCTGAATCCGACCAAATTTCCGGATAGAAGATTCGGCGTTGTACAGGAGGTGAAAGGTATTTTTGCCAATTGGTTCCCCCGGTGGCTTTGATATCTTCCGGGTCCTTTTTCAGGTAACGCGCGGCGGACTTCATATGTACCATGGGCCATCGCACATTAACATTCAGGTCAAACTCTTTCAGGGCCTGCAGCAGGGCTTCATCCTTTGAATTCAATGATTCAAAACGCCTCCAGACATTATTTTCCCTGAATTCTTCAGCGAGCTTGATAAACGTTTCGCTGTATTTCTGTTCAAATTGAATCAGGGTATGGGTCTTTTTGCCAGTAGCCAGTTCGGTTGCTCCCGCTTTCCAATAGATTTTTTGATACATATCCGAAATGGATGCATCGGGACCAAAAGTGTCGCGGTAATCTTTGCCCACCAGATGAATAAAATCGGTAGCAAGAATCTCGATCATTCGGTATTGCGCGCTTTGAAAGCCGGATGCCGGCAAAAGAGCCATTCTGAATTTCAGGAACTGCTCTACTTCCATCCCATCAATCATGATGGCAAATGAACGCGTCAAGGTCTCGAAATAGCGGTTCATTCGGGTAATGCGGGCCGTCATAAATTCTGCAGTGAGATGATTCTTTACTGCGATTTGCTTCATCTCATGCAATACCAGTTTAAAATACAATTCGGTTACCTGATGGTACATGATGAAGATTTCTTCGTCGGGAATATTGGTTCGAGGTTTTTGAAGGGATAGAAGTGTATCGGTCTGGATATAATCCCAATAGGTTACAAAATCCGCATACAGGAGACCCTCCAGATAAGATTGATAATCCTGTCCGGTAGCAGCATATTTTTCTTCCAGTTTTTCGAGTAAACTGAGTATCTCAGGTTTCAATTCCATATCACAAGATTACTTTATCTCCGTTCGGGTGAAAATGACGTAAATCAGTTAAAAAGGGCTGTTAAATTCTTTGAGACCAGGGTTAAGCAAATCTTTCTCAGAAAGTATGGGTTCATTCACCTTCCAATCTATATTTAAATCTTTATCGTTCCAAAGCAAACCGCCTTCGCTTGGTTTATTATAAACCTGGGTGCATTTATACTGGAAAAGCGTATTGTCTTTCAGGGTGCTGAATCCATGCGCAAAACCAGCAGGTATCCATAACATCGTAAAATTCTCTTCGTTCAATTCGATTCCAAAATGCCGGCCGTAGGTAGGCGAATTTTTGCGGATATCCACGATCACATCGTAAACGGCTCCGCGGGTAACCCGCACCAATTTACCCTGAGCAAATGGAGGCGCCTGAAAATGCAACCCTCTAACAGCACCTTTCTGCGATAAACTTTGATTATCCTGGAGAAAGACCTCATCAATCCCCGCTTTGATGAAGGAATCGCGGTTATAGCTTTCGAAGAAATAACCTCGCTCGTCGTAAAAGACGCGAGGCTGAATAACCAAGGCTCCATTCAGGTGAATTTCTTTTACTTCCACTTTAATTTGATTGGGGCAAAGTTAATCGCCCGGCACCTTCATGCAACTTTCCTTTCCTGTCTTTTTAGCTATTTTTGCAAAAACCCTTTTATGGAAAAGCGCCAAAATCAAGACAAAACAAAAGTATTTCTCATCCTCTTGATTGTCATTCTGCTAATAATGAATGGCTTCTTCATCTTCCATTATGTCAATACAGATAAAGAGCTCACAGCGACCACTGCAGAATTGAGCGAAGTCAACGAAGCCAAAGATGAGTTAAACGCCATATTGGAGCAAACGGAAGCTCAGGTGACTGAACTAAAAGGTAAAAATGCCGGATTGGATTCCCTGCTTACGGAAAGAAACAAAGAAATTCAGGAGAAAGCAGCCCGGATTACATCAATGCTAAAAGATAAAAATAAGCTTGCTGCGGCGCAGGAAGAGCTTCAAAAACTTCGCTATTATGTAAAGAAATATCAGAACGAAATAGCTGCTCTCACGGAGAAAAACGAAAAGTTGGAGAAGCAAAACAAGGCCATTCAGAAGTCGCTCGATGAGGAGCGAAACAAAACGGAAGACCTTACCATGAAAACCATCGTTCTTGAAAACAAGGTGAATTTGGGAAAAAAACTCAGCTTTACAGCATTTGAGGCCGTCGGTATTCATAAAAGGAGCAGCGGCAGGGAAACGGAAACAACCCGCGCAAAACGAGTGGATCTGGTTAAAATCACGTTTACCCTTGATATGAATTATGTAGCCGATCTGGGCGCAAAAAAATTCTTTTTACGGATAATAACCCCTGAAGGCACCACCATTTCCAATGCTCAGATGGGTGGAGGAAGTTTTAAAGTAGGGAGCGAAGAATATCTCTTTACCATGGAACACGACATAGATTTCGATAATAGTGGCCAATCTGTTACCTTCTATTATGATAAAGGAGGGAATTGGCAAGAAGGGGATTACAAAGCAGAAATTTATGCCGATGGATTCCTTATTGGTTCCCAGGATCTTAAACTTCGATAAATACAAACAGCCTATGAATTCATTTAGACTTACCGTCTGGCTTTCGGCGGTACTTATTGCCGGAGGTGTGGCCGCTCAAAGCATCAAAGAACAAGCGGATGCCCTGCAAAAAGTTGATATGCCAGACACCGCTATCGGTTGGCAATACAATGGTTTTTTCAACTTAAATTTTTCGCAAACATCCCTGAACAATTGGGCAGCTGGAGGAACGGGCTCTTATGCCATTCTCGGAGTTGTTAACCTGGGAGCTCGTTACCAGAGAAAGAATATTCTCTGGGAAAACAACCTGTACCTCAACTATGGGATGGTCAAAGCCGATGGAAGTCAGATTCAAAAAAACGATGACCGCATTGAGATTCTTTCCCGTTTAAGTAGAAAAGCCTTTAAAAACTGGAAGTATTCAGCAATCGTGTCGTTCAGAACACAATTCAACGCCACTTTTTCGGAGAATATGATGGTATCTAATTTTATGGCACCTGCATGGTTACAACCCGCTTTTGGGATTACTTATTCGAAGAATAAACATTTTAGTTTCATGATTGCCCCAGTTGCCGGCAAGTTCACTTTTGTAGAAGAACAAAGGCTGGCAGATGCCGGAGCATACGGCGTAAAAGCGGCTGTTTACGACCCAATAAGCGGAGCATTGATTACTCCGGGAAAAAGATTCCGTCACGAAATCGGAGCCTATATGATTGTTCAGGCAAACTATGACATAGCGAAAAACGTAAATCTTCAATCGAGACTGGATTTATTCAATAATTACTCAGATCAAAACAAACCAAACCGTAAAAATATTGACGTGAATTGGGAAACCAGGCTAACCATGAAAGTTAATAAATTCCTGACTACCACGCTCTTCACTCATGTGATTTACGACCAGGATATTTTGATCAATTTAGCAGATCGCCCAGGACAAAAAGGACCACGTACCCAATTGAAACAGGTCCTTGGAATTGGAATCTCATATAAGTTTGGATAGAACAGTATGCGAACCATCTTTTTTATTAGATTTGATAGGCTTTCAACACTTATTTACCTACGATGGAGAAGACGCTTTTAGCTGTTGATGATGAACAATCAATTTTGATGATCCTTGACTTTGTATTTGGAAAAAAATACAAGGTTGTACAAAAGACCAATGGGGCGGAAGCGTTGCAATGGATGCATCAGGGAAATCTTCCCGACGTGATTGTGGCCGATATGAATATGCCGGAGATGAATGGTTTTGAATTCATTCTGCAAATTCGATCCAGCGGCTTGTACCGTGATATTCCCCTTATTATGTTGAGTGGAAACGAAAACACCGCAGACAAAATAAAATGCCTGAATGCAGGTGCGGACGATTACCTGATTAAACCTTTTAATCCGGAAGAACTGGAAGCAAGGATTAATAATATATTCCGAAGAATGAACCGATAGGAATGGAAAGAAGATACCGAATTGCCTGGGTACATGCCCAGAAATACCCCTTTCCATTTCCAGATGAGGAATTGGAGAAACGTTTCGAATTGGTTCCTTTCGACGACATGGTATCGGTTATTTACAGCCTTCAGGAAGAAGGGATTGAGCCATTAGACGGTCTGATTTTCTTTGGAAGTGAGCCTCCTCCCCCACAAATTATAACGAAGCTGGCCTATTTAGGTGTATATCCTGTAATATGGAAAACAGGAAGAATTACCCAATTAAACAGGGAAGCTTCCCATCGGGTAAAGATTCATGAATTATTTGACGATTCCAGCAGTCCGGAAGATGTTCTTCGTCGGATAACCTACCTCATTGAGCATCCTATCAAACTCAATCCGCAAGAGAACGCAGCGGAGATCCGGTACAGAATGCCTCTGATCAAACGACTCTTTGACATCATTGTTTCCAGCATAGCGTTGTTGCTTCTATCACCTGTATTTTTAATTGTTGCCATTGCGATACGCATGGAATCCAAGGGCAAGGTGTTTTACTATTCCTGGCGCATTGGTACAGGGTTTCAAGCTTTTAAATTCTATAAGTTCCGATCCATGTATACGGGAGCCGATTCCCGATTGAAGGACTTGAAGCATATGAATCAGTATACTCAAAAGGAAGAGGAATTGCAGTCGGATACTAATACTCTGTCGGAACCTACATTAGGAACCAATGGCATGTATTACGCCGACGGAAGAATGATGACTGAAGAAGAGCTCAGGACTTTTCGAAAACAGAAAGAAGGCGCAACGTTTATTAAGATTAAAGATGATCCCCGCGTAACCAAGGTCGGCCGTTTTATTCGAAACACCAGCATCGATGAACTGCCTCAACTGTGGAATGTACTAAAGGGTGATATGTCCATTGTGGGAAACCGGCCACTTCCTTTGTACGAGGCAGAAAAAATCACCACCGACCGTTTTGCCAGAAGATTTCTGGCCCCCGCGGGAATTACAGGCTTATGGCAGGTAACTAAAAGAGGCAAGGGAGAAATGAGTGAGGAAGAAAGAATGATGCTCGACAATGACTATGCCCGTGATTATTCATTCAGAAGAGACCTAAAGCTGATTTTCAAAACCATTCCTGCCTTATTGCAGAAAGAAAATGTATAGAATTGTCGAAAGCGACATCCCCTATTGGTTAACTGATTAGCGGCGGAGCTTTAACCAGCTCTTTTTGTAGTTGATTACCGCTTGAAAATGATCCAAAATATCTCCTCCAAGAATCATATCAAAGGGTTTGACTCCTATGCTTTGGTAGGTTTGAGTAATATGCGAAAGATCGAGAACACCAGTATAAATATCCTTTAGCTCAAAACTTCCGATACGCAATTTCTTCACTTTCGCAACCGTGGTTTCAAGCATTTGTTCGCCAATACCTTTGGCCTGGCTGGAACTTTCGGAGATTAGTTCCACTTTTTTGAGGATATCTATTGCATCCTTTCCTAATACCGATTTAGATGCTCCGGTATCGATTAATGCCCGAAGTTTGACTTTACCGATATAGAGGCTGGTAAAAATATGATACCCATCACCGTCGATGCTTTCGACCGTGATGGGTATCCGTGTAGAATATGCCTTGGGCATGAATTAATAATCGAGGTTATCCAAAACGCTCATTACTTCCTTCACTGCGTTGGCCGAAGTATTCAATAAAGCTTTTTCCTCATCGTTCAGCTGGAGTTCGATGATTTCTTCAATTCCGTTTTTACCCAATTTAACAGGAACACCGAGATAGATATCATTCAATCCATACTCACCCTGTAACCAGGCACATACCGGGAAAATGCGTTTTTGGTCGCGAACGATGGCTTCTACCATCTGAGCCGCCGAAGCACCGGGAGCATACCATGCTGAAGTACCCAAAAGGTTTACTATTTCACCGCCACCCACTTTAGCGCGTTGGATGATAGCATCCAGTTTATCTTTTGCGATCAATTCAGTAACCGGGATTCCGCTTACAGTAGTATATCTAGGCAGTGGCACCATGGTATCGCCGTGTCCACCCATCAATACCGCCTGAATATCTTTCGGAGATACGTTCAATTCAGTGGCAAGAAATGCACGGTAACGCGCAGTATCCAAAATACCCGCCATGCCAAATACCCGTGAAGGATCGATTTTAGCAGTCAGGTATGCGCAATAGGTCATTACATCCAAGGGATTGGATACAACGATAATTTTTGCGTCAGGAGAATATTTAATGACTTGTTCTGTTACCGATTTTACAATCTTCGCATTGGTAGCAATCAGGTCATCGCGGCTCATTCCCGGCTTGCGCGGCAGGCCTGAAGTAATTACTACTACTTCTGAGCCAGCAGTTTTCGAATAATCGTTGGTAGAACCCGTGATGCGGCTGTCGTACATGTTAACGGGAGAAGTTTGCCACATATCAAGGGCCTTACCTTCCGCATAGTTTTCTTTGATGTCGAGGAGTACCACCTCGTTTGCGAGTTCTTTGTGTGCAATTACGTCTGCACAAGTGGCGCCTACGTTACCGGCACCTATAACAGAAACTTTCATGAATTATGGAGCTTTTATTAGGTTGAAAAAGTGCTGCGAATTTGCACTTTTTTAGGGCGAATCACAAATCAAAACAATAGCAAAATGAAGTCATCCGACAGAAAAACAGTCCTTTGAATTTTCTTCGTGCGTTCAAACAATCATCTCCTTTACATCCGGTGAGATTTTCAGTCGGCCTGCGGTAGATTCCTTGATTTGCTCAATGCTCACTCCCGGCGCATATTCAGTGCACAAAAAGCCATCCGAAGTCACTTCAAATACGCCCAAGTTGGTTACGACTTTACGAACACATTTTCTCCCGGTAATCGGAAGGGTGCAGTTATCCAACAATTTAGAATTTCCGGCCTTGTCTGTATGTTGCATGGCGACAATGATGTTCTTGGCCGAGGCTACCAAATCCATGGCTCCTCCCATTCCCTTGACCATTTTTCCGGGAATTTTCCAGTTGGCAATATCTCCGTTATCCGCCACTTCCATGGCTCCCAAAACTGTCAGGTCTACTTTTCCAGCGCGAATCATGCCGAAGCTCATCGCCGAATCAAAAAAGCTGGAGCCAGCAGTGGTAGTAACCGTCTGCTTGCCTGCATTGATCAAATCGGCATCCACTTGTTCCTCCGTTGGAAAAGGACCGATTCCCAATAAACCATTTTCAGACTGCAGAATAACTTCTACCCCTTCGGGGACATAATTGGCTACCAATGTAGGAATTCCAATCCCAAGGTTTACATAGAAACCGTCCTGCAATTCCTGAGCGATTCTTTTCGCGATTCCAAATTTATCCAACATGACTTAGCTCCTTACCGTTCTTTGTTCAATACGTTTTTCATAGTTCATACCCTGGAATAGGCGGTGTACATAAATTCCAGGTGTATGGATTTGGTTGGGATCCAGTTGACCAGCCGGCACCAGTTCTTCTACCTCTGCAATGGTAATTTTTCCAGCCATTGCCATTAAAGGATTGAAATTGCGTGCTGTATCTTTAAAGATGAGGTTCCCGTGGGTATCTCCTTTCCATGCCTTTACAATGGCGAAGTCGGAATCGAAGGCATATTCCAGCAAATAATCCTTGCCGTTAAAATTTCTTACCTCCTTGCCCTCAGCCACTTCTGTTCCTACTCCAGCAGGAGTATAGATTGCGGGCATCCCGTATCCGGAAGCCATGCAACGGGTTGCCAAAGTTCCTTGTGGAATTAATTCCACTTCCAGTTCTCCACTCAATAATTGTCTTTCAAATTCAGCGTTTTCTCCTACATAAGATGATATCATCTTCTTTACCTGACGCGCTTTCAGCATCAAGCCTATACCGAAATCATCCACGCCAGCATTATTGGAAATGCAGGTTAGATTTTTCACGCCTTTTTTTACCAAAGCAGAAATACAATTTTCAGGAATCCCGCAGAGCCCAAAACCTCCGAGCATGAGCATCTGATTATCCTGAATATCCTTGATTGCCTCTTCAGCATTCGCGACCACTTTATTCATGAAAATCCTTTTGGGCGAAGGTAGGAAAAAATGCCCGTGCATAGGGATAGATTCCTTCCGTAAAATTTTGGCTAGACAAGCAAGAAGCTATATTTGCGCCTTCATATTTGAATATTAATGAGGCCTGAAATCCGAAATAACTATAGTACACAGGAAGTTGCAGATATTTATCACTCTCCACTCCTGTCATTGGTATATCAAGCTGCCACAGTGCACCGTCAGTTTCACAATGCCAATGAGGTACAAAAATGCACACTCCTTTCTGTAAAAACGGGTGGATGTCCGGAAGACTGTGCTTATTGTCCGCAGGCTGCCCGCTACCACACGGACGTTAAAAATCATGGCCTATTGCCCAAAGAGACAGTATTGGATGCCGCACAAAAAGCTAAAGCTTCCGGATCTTCCCGCTTTTGTATGGGTGCTGCCTGGCGTGAAGTACGCGATAACCGCGACTTCGATAAAGTATTAGACATGGTACACGACATCAACGATTTGGGTCTTGAAGTATGCTGTACCTTGGGTATGGTAACTGAAGAGCAGGCTCAAAAACTGAGCGATGCCGGAGTATATGCATACAACCATAATATTGACACGTCGGAAGAGAACTATTCCAACATCATTAGCACGAGAAATTTTGACGACCGTTTAAGAACGCTGGAAAATGTGCGTAAAACGAAAATGACGGTTTGCAGTGGTGGAATTGTTGGATTGGGCGAAACCGATGAGGACCGTATTCATATGCTCCAGACCCTGGCGAACATGGAAAAGCATCCGGAATCAGTTCCTATCAATGCACTGGTAGCGGTGGAAGGTACACCCCTCGAAAACCAAAAACCCGTTGATACATGGACTATGGTTCGAATGATTGCAAGCGCCAGAATTCTGATGCCGGAATCAATGGTTCGATTGTCTGCGGGCCGACTGAGCATGAGCGAAGAAGCTCAGGCTATGTGTTTTATGGCAGGCGCCAACTCCATCTTCACTGGAGAGAAGCTACTTACCACTCCTAACCCGGAGTACGACGACGACATGAAAATGTTTGATACACTTGGCCTGGTGGCCATGCCTTCTTCCAAAGAAGCAGCCAGCGTTTAATTGACTAGTAAAGTGCCTGGTGAGCGCAGCACATGGATGAAAGACAAGCTGGACGAAAGACGGCAGAATGCAAGTTTTCGCCAACTTTCCTCCGGAAGAGAAGGAATCGATTTTTTCTCCAACGACTATTTGGGCCTTGCCCAAAACCGTGCTTTTCAGGAATACCTTCAAAAGAGTTCTTCTGAGAAACTATATTCTCAAGGCGCTACCGGCTCTCGGTTGATTAGTGGAAACCATTCATTGCATGATGAGTTAGAACAAGAAATTGCAAACTGGTCAGAAAACGAAGCCGCATTGCTCTTTAATTCGGGTTATGATGCCAATATTGGTCTCTACTCATCCTTGCTCCAGCGGGGCGATTTAATCGTATATGATGAATTAGTGCATGCCTCCATCCGCGATGGAATCCGGTTGGGATTTGCCCGGTCTCTTTCTTTCAGTCATAACGACATCTCAGACCTTGAAAAAAAGCTCAAAGAAGGCGCCTCAGGCCGAATATGGGTGGCGGTCGAGTCTATCTACTCGATGGATGGAGATGAGGCTCCTTTACGTGAATTGGTTAAAACGGGCAAATTGTATGGTGCAGAATTAATCGTAGATGAGGCACATACAGCAGGAATATTTGGTGACATGGGTCAGGGTTTATGTGCAAAGTATCATCTGGAACAGCATATATTTGCCAGGCTTATCACTTTTGGCAAAGCTTTTGGCACCCATGGTGCCGCTGTGGTTGGTTCGAAAGAGTTGAGAAGTTTTCTTATCAATTTCGCCCGTTCCTTTATTTATACCACCGCTCTTTCTCCTCATCAATCGCGCATTATCCAGTTAAGCCTGCATCATCTAAGTGCACAAAGAGAAATGAGAGAATCCTTGATGAGGAAAATTATTTATTTCAATTCAACACTCAAGGAACTCGGGTTGGAACCCTATTTCCTGCAATCAATTAGCCCAATACAAAGTTTATTAATATCCGGTAATGAACGAGCAGGGGCGGTGAGTCAGGATTTGCAGAAAGCAGGGTTTGCGGTCAAGGCTATTATCCATCCAACCGTGCCTGCAGGCAAGGAAAGGATTCGCATCTCACTTCACCTGCATAATACAAATTCTGAAATCAAATCACTGCTTGAGAAGATTAGAGAGATTCTATGAAATTATTTATTAGCGGTATCGGAACTGAAATTGGCAAGACAGTGGTTTCTGCCGTATTTACAGAGGCGCTTAAGGCCGATTATTGGAAGCCAGTACAGGCCGGCGAGTTGGATCATACTGATTCCATGAAGGTCAAAGCGCTTATCAGCAATTCCGAAAGTTATATTCATGCCGAAGCATATCGATTGTTGAACCCATTGTCTCCACATGCCGCGGCAGAAATGGAAGGGATAGAGATAGAGGAGGACTCCATTCAAATTCCTCAAACCAAGCGGAACCTCATTATTGAGGGCGCCGGAGGTTTGATGGTTCCCATAAATCGAAAATTTATGATGGTTGACCTCATTCGCAGACTAGGTGCGGAAGTCGTTTTGGTTTCCAGAAATTATCTTGGCAGTATCAATCACACCTTAATGAGTATTGCCCTTTTAAAACAGTATGAGATTCCGATCAAGGGAATAGTTTTTAACGGAATACCCACTCCATCCAGCGAATCATTGATTCTCGAGTATTCAAACCTTCCCTGCCTGTTGCGCATAAAGGAAGAAGAGAAAATTAATTCCGATACCATCCTAAAATATGCAGAAGCATTAAATCCTTTCGCATGAATCTGGCAGAACGCAGTAAAAAATCCATCTGGCATCCCTTTACACAGATGCAAATAGCCGACGACCCCATTGCTATTGTTCGCGGCAAAGGAAGTTATCTATACGACGAAAATGGCAAAGCCTATCTGGATGCCGTTTCCTCCTGGTGGGTTACCAATCATGGTCATGCCCATCCGCATATTGCACAAAAGGTAAGCGAGCAAGTGGCTCATCTGGAACACAGTATGCTTGCCGGATTTACTCATGAGCCGGCAATTGAACTTGCAGAGCGGGTCCTGAATCATCTTCCCGAAGGACAGAGCAAGGTGTTTTTTTCCGACAATGGATCCACAGCGGTAGAGGTTGCCATAAAAATGGCAGTTCAATATTGGCATAACCAAGGCCAGGACCGTACCGAAATCCTTGCCTTTGAAGATGCCTACCACGGAGACACTTTCGGCGCTATGTCTGCAGCCGGTCCATCGGCATTTAACCGACCTTTTCAGCCTTATTTGTTTACTGTCCAGCACCTTCCGGTCCCAATACAAAACGCAGAGGACCATTTTCTTCAAGTGCTTGAAAAGGCCCTTCAGAGTGGAAGGGTGGCCTGCTTCATTTACGAACCCCTGGTGCTAGGTGCTGGAGGAATGTTTATGTACGCACCCGAACTCCTGAACAAAGCCATCGCCATGTGCAAGGCCTATCAGGTACTTTGCATTGCAGATGAGGTAATGACCGGATTTGGCCGAACCGGGAAATGGTTTGCCTCCGATTATTGCGAGAATAAACCGGATATCATTTGTCTTTCGAAAGGATTGACCGGAGGAACACTGCCCATGGCTTTGACTACCTGCACAGAAACAGTTTACAAAGCCTTCCTCTCCGACGACCGATTTAAAACCTTTTTTCATGGTCATTCATTCACCGGCAATCCGGTTGGCTGTGCTGCAGCATTGGCGAGCATGGACCTGATGGAGAAACAAGAAACCTGGGAAAGGATTGATGCCGTATGTCAATTGCATTCCGAGCAGGTCGGGCGATTTGAAAAACTTGCTGCGGTAAGCAATGTTCGTCACCGCGGAACCTTATTCGCATTAGACGTGAATACGGGAGGAGAAACCAGTTATTTCAACGATTTGCGCGACTGGCTTTACCGTCAGTTTATTGACCGAGGCATTTTGCTTCGGCCGCTGGGCAATACACTCTATATCATGGCGCCATATTCCACAACAAAAGAGCAGATGATGGAAGTCTATCAAGCCATGGAACAAGTGCTTGAACAAGTAAAAGTATGAGGATTGCGATTATTGGCCAGGGTCTTTTGGCACCCAAAGAAATCTCCATGCATCAGGATGGTGATGTTTCCTATTATGGAGCCTCTTTGCCTAAAGAAAAGGAAGATGAAATCAGGCTTCTCGCACAGGAAAACAGTCGCTACTCCAGTCTGGATCGATGCGCCCTCATGGCCATATTAGCTGGCCGCAGGGCGGTGAAGGATGCCGGTTGGGAAGAGGATGCATCCATCGGAATTAATATTGGTTCATCCAGAGGAGCCACCGGTCTTATTGAACACTATCACGAGGCATTTCTCCAAAAAAACACCGCACTCTCCCCACTGAGTTCACCAACCACAACTGCCGGCAATATTAGCAGTTGGGTGGCACAGGATATCGGGAGTAAAGGAATCCATTTCACTCATTCCATCACCTGCAGCTCGGCACTGCACGCTATTGCAAATGCGAGTGCCTGGTTGAGAAGTGGCATGGCCAAAAGATTTATTGCCGGTGGAAGTGAGGCACCTCTCACTCCGTTTACTATCGCACAAATGCGGGCACTGAGAATCTACACATCATCAGCGATTAGATCGTTTCCCTGCCGTCCGTTCACACTTGAAAAAAACAGCATGACACTGGGTGAAGGGGCTGGTCTATTTGCATTGGAATCAGAAGAATCATCCAATTCCCGGGCACTTGCATTTATTTCCGGAATCGGATTCGCCTCAGAAGCCATAGAACACCCTACCTCCGTTTCTAAAAATGGCGAAGCATTGTACCAGGCAATGAAAATGGCAATGCGTGATGCAAAAAGAGATGTAGACCTGATAATTACCCATGCACCCGGGACCCTGTCTGGAGATCGTTCGGAATTAGCAGCCATTGACCGTCTTTTTGCCTCCCGACCCTATTTATATTCCAACAAATGGAGATACGGACATACCCTGGGTGCTTCGGGAGCATTGAGTTTAGCGGAAGGAATAACGATTTTCAAAACACAACAGGCTCCGATATTTCCATTTGAAACCATTTTGAAGCAGTCTGTGCCAAGTAAAATCCAAACCATTCTCATTAATTCGATTGGATTTGGAGGTAACGCCGTAAGCCTGTTTTTAGAACAAAATTAGATTTTCGATTTTTTTGGCAATTCAATGAAGAAGGATGCTCCCCTTTCTTCTTCGCTCTCAAACCAGATTCTTCCACCATGTGCTTCCATAATCTGCATTGAGATAGCCAGTCCAAGTCCGAAAGAACGTTCTCCAGCCGTACCGAGTCTGCGTGAATCTCCCATCATGCTGAAAATTTGCTTTTTCATCTTCTCAGGAATCCCCATTCCCTGATCCTGAACCTTTATCCGAACAGTACTCGTTAACTCCATTATTTCCACAACTATTTCTCCTCCTCTCGGACTGAATTTAATGGCATTGGAAATCAAATTATTGATTACCCTCCAAATACGTTCTCTGTATATAGGTACGAAGATATGTTCTCCTATAACCGAAATTTTCTGATCTTTTTCTTCGGCCCGAATCTGCATGAAACTGACGCAGTAATCGATTAATTCCAGCAAATCCGTATTGCACTTTTCTTCGTTTTTGAAGTTTGTTTGAATGTTCAGAATATCATCCATGAATTTCAGAGAATCCTGGCTAATTCGGCTCACCATTTTCAGTTCATTTTTCAATTCGTTGTCCAGATCCTTGTGAGACAGAGATGCGGAAATCAATCCATTGATACTGGCAATAGGACTCCTTAAATCATGGGCCACCACTTTCATTATTCTGGCATTTTCATTCTGGCTATGTTCCAAGTCAGTCATGGTTTGCAGCAAGTGTTCATTGTTCGACTCCAACTCCTGATTCATGGATACCAGTTCTTCTGCATGTTCGCGGGACTCCAACATGTTTTTCCTGAATAATACGGCAATGGTTGCAAGAAAAAGTAAAATCAGAATAGCCAAAATCAGGAGGACATTATCGGTTTCATTTCTTGATTCCAATTCATCGATTTCGTCTCGCTGTTCCAGGTAGTGAAAATACGATTGCACATCGAGTGTTGGCAGTTCCTTATTCGTCATTTTTAATCTGGCCTCTGCCAATTGCCCTTCCTTTTCAACTTTAAATGCTCGAACTGTATCTCCAAGGGAGAGGTAATATTCCTCCTCCAAGTCTTTCAATCGACGCGTAGCCTCTAAATCGGGAACTTCTTCTAACTCCGTTTCGACTTCCCGGATAAGAGCTAAGCCTTTTTCTGAATCCGACTCCAAAAAATAGGCTTTGGCCAATTTGATCTTGGTATAGATGGCATCATCCTGAACGTTATCCGTGTATTCGCCAATGGAAAGTGCCTTCAAAAAAAGCGTCTTTGCCAGCTTGGGGTTACCCGCCATCAATTCAGTCATCCCTAAATTACCATAAAGTACTCCCCGTGCTGATTTGGTGAAATTTGAGTCTCTTTGAAAACGAGGGCCCTCTTTGTCTAATAACTCAAGTCCCAACGTAAAATAATGGCGTGCACTATCCTGCTGATTCAATTTTTGAAAGCATAGGCCCATACTGTTAAAATTACCTTGCATTCCAAAATAATAGCTGTAGAAATCATTGGTGTCGCAATGCAGGATTCCCTGGTATGCCTTACGATAATATTCCAATGCCTGATTGTAAGAACCTTGCTTGTAAATCACTCCGCCCAGGCTATAGTATACTTCGGCAGCCCCACATTCATCCAGCTCTTTATTCGCATAAGATGCCGCGATATAGTATTCATTAAGCGCCTCAGAATAGAGGTTCATGTCCTGAAATATGATCCCTTTTTGAATCAATGCGTGTGCATACTTCAACTGAACATCGGGTAAAGGAGTCAATACTGCAATTATACTATCGGTGTACGCAATGGACTTCGAATATTCCTTTGTTTGTAGGTAGTACCAGGCATTAAAATCATAAAAGTAGTACCAATCTAAGGGTCTTTTGGTTGCTACCTGATTGAATGTAGAGTCGAGTGTTTTTCGAAATGCAGCGAGGTATTTATGGTTTCTGATTTGATACAGTTGGTCTACTGCGCGCTCAAAATCGGGTGTTACCAAATTCTCATCCTTCTGTCTCGAACAAGACAGAATTGCCAGTAAAAAGAGAAAGACTACCAGCAGTTTTTGCATAAATCCCAAGTCGAATTAATCATCGATTCTTGGCATTTCAAACACATTGCTAGTTTTGCGAAAAGTTATTCCGTTTAAATTCAAATAAAAAAAAGCCGGACCCTAAAGTCCGGCTTTTAGCGTAATCAACTTAGTATGCTTAGTTGGTTTTGGTGAGTTTCACTGTTTTAATGAATTCGCCCTGCGTTACAACTGCGTTGTAAACACCGGGGGCTAGACCGGTTCCATCAATGTGAATTTCTTCATAAGATGAACCTCCTTCATGCACCAGCACTAGTTTACCCATTGCATCATAAACGCGGATTTGAACTGCCTGATCGCTTTCGCTTTCAAGGGTGAATTTAAATACGCCGGCAGATGGGTTAGGGAATACAATCAAATCGGTATTACCAGAAACATACATATCGCCAACAGGGTCATTTTTCAGGGATCCACAAGATTGGCTGCACTGTCCAAGTTTATCACCAGAGTGGTTGTTCAGGTGAGAAGGAACTGCATTTACACTGATGCTCAATGTTTGTGCATTGTTTTGGTTACCATTTGGTTTGTGGCACAAATATACTTTTTGGTTGTTCGGGTTGTTGTTAGAACGAATATCAAGCACACAAATCGTGATAGTGCAAGTAGACTCGCAACCATTGGAGTTTGTTACTGTGCAGGTAATGCTGTAGTTACCTCCCGAAGAAGGAGTAAAGGTATTGGTGCTGCCCGTGCTGCTGCTCAGGTTCGATCCAGACCAGCTGTAAGAGAATCCGGAACCACCGCTTGCTGTGCAAGACAGGTTCATGCTGCTTGGTCCATATCCAATGAACATTTGATTGGTAGCTGCACCTGTGTAGGTGTTGTTAGATGGAGTAGCAGATAACGTGCAGGATGGTACCGCACCGTTTACGGTTACAGTTGCTGTTCCGGTAGATGTATTACCATTCACGTCTGTAACAGTCAGCGTTACAGTATGAGAACCGATATCGCTGCAATTCCAGCTGTTCGGTGATACAGACACAGAAGAGACGCTGCAGTTATCATATGATCCGTCGTTTACGTCAGAAGTAGTGATGCTTGCTGAACCATTAGACAATGTAACTGAAGCATTCTTAGTTACTACAGTTGGAGCAATGTTATCCAATACGGTAACAGTTGCCGTTCCGGTAGAGGTATTTCCATTCACATCGGTTACAGTCAGGGTAACAGTGTTGTTTCCAACGTTACTGCAATCAAATGATGTTTTAGACAAGCTCAAGGAAGCAATTCCGCAGTTATCGTAAGAGCTGTTATCAACCGCATTTGCAGTAGTTGAAGCTGATCCGTTTGCATCCAGGTAGATGGTTACATTCTGAGTAGCCACTGTTGGTGCAACATTGTCAACTACGGTCACAGTAGCAGTGCCGGTAGCGCTGTTTCCATTGTCATCGGTAACAGTCAGGGTAACAGAGTTGTTTCCAACATTGCTGCAATCAAAAGATGTTTTAGACAAGCTGGTGGAAGCCACGCCGCAATTGTCAGATGATCCATTGTTTACTGCGGACGCAGAAGTGGAAGCTGATCCGTTTGCATCAAGATAGATAGTTACATTTTGGGTAGCCACTGTTGGAGCAACATTGTCAACTACGGTTACAGTAGCAGTGCCGGTAGCGCTGTTTCCATTGTTATCGGTAACGGTCAGAGTAACTGTATTGTTTCCAACATTGCTGCAATCAAAAGATGTTTTAGACAAGCTGGTGGAAGCGACGCCGCAATTGTCGGATGATCCATTGTTTACTGCAGACGCTGAAGTGGAGGCTGATCCGTTCGCATCAAGATAGATCGTTACATTTTGAGTAGCCACTGTTGGTGCAGTGTTATCAACAACAGTTACCGTTGCAGTGCCGGTGGCGCTATTTCCATTGTTATCGGTAACGGTCAGAGTAACTGTATTGTTTCCAACATTGCTGCAATCAAAAGATGTTTTAGAAAGGCTTGTAGAAGCAACTCCGCAGTTGTCAGATGAGCCGTTGTTCACTGCAGAAGCCGTGGTAGAAGCTGATCCGTTTGCATCAAGATAGATCGTTACATTTTGAGTTGCCACTGTTGGTGCAGTGTTATCAACAACAGTTACCGTTGCAGTTGCAGTAGAACTGTTGCCACTGGCATCAGTAACAGTAAGAGTTACCGTATTGTTTCCAACATTGTTGCAGTCAAAAGATGTTTGAGACAGGCTCATGGAAGAAACACCGCAATTATCAGAAGATCCGTTATTCACTGCAGAAACAGTAGTCGAAGCTGAACCATTTGCATCAAGATAAATCGTCACGTTTTGTGCCGCTGCGGTTGGTGCAGTATTGTCAACTACAGTTACCATTGCAGTGCCATTGGATGAGTTCCCATAATTGTCCACTACAGTGAGGGTTACGGTGTTGTTACCCAAATCGCTGCAGGTAAAGTTGGTCTTAGACAAAGACATTGATTTGATTCCGCAATTATCGCTGGATCCGTTATCAATCATTCCGGAAGTAATGGAAGCATTTCCATTCGCATCCAGAGTAACTGAAATATTCTGAGTTACTACTGTTGGAGCAGTATTATCCAATACGGTTACGTGGCTAACCGCGTAAGATGAGTTTCCATTCGCATCAGTAGCGGTAAGATTCACATCGTTGGTGCTCGCCTGATATGTGATTTTGGTAGTGAAATAAACGGTTTCTCCTCCGTTCGTATTTCTTGGGTCTCTCCAAATCCATTGAGCGCTTGAACTGATTCCGCTGCGCAAGCCCCAAGGGCTCATACCGTTTGAACCAAGAGCCACCGGAGAAATGGATGAACCTCCAAATGTATTGTACGCTGTCCAGTAGGAAGGATTTGTATTCATTGTCTGCTGTCCGTTTGCAAAAACGAAGCTACCTGATACATTCAGGGTTGCCAAAAGCCCTTCGATACTCCCCCAGTCGATGGCTTTAACATGCAGATAATAATCCTGGCCTACTGTCAGCGTTGAGCTTGTCAGGGAATAAGTAGTTCCCCAATCGTTTCCATAGCCTATTTGTGTTCCTAATGATGAAGCACTCGTTGACAAATAAGCATAGAATTCGTTATCCGCGGTCATCTTACCAGTCAAAGTACCATTGGTAGGATTATTCGCATTGTTACAGTTAAATGTTGATTTGCTCACCGAGTAGCTGGCAATTCCGCAGTTGTCAGTAGAGCCGTCATTTATCATAGATGGCGTCAACGAGGCAGAACCGTTGGCATCCAGGTAGATGGTAACATCTTTCGCAATAACAGTTGGTGCTACGTTATCAGCAGATACAAAGTAAGGACCTGAGGTAGCTGATCCACCGCAAGCATTGGTAACCACTACGCGGTAGTTGCCCTGGCTGCTTGCATTGTAAGTACTGGATGTTGCCCCGGAGATTGCGGTACCCAAAGTATAAGGATCTCCTCCAAAATACCACTGATAGGAAAGTGTAGATGGTGTACAAAATATTCCCGAAACACTTGCAGAAAGTGCTGCAGAGTTGTTCGGGCAGAAAGATGATTCACCTGAGATACTTGCCGTAGCAGTTTGGCTAGGGTTACCCACTTTGATTGCAGCAAGCGTGCTGTTTCCACAGGTAGGAACCCCCACTGATTGACAAGAGTAATCCAGAGTACCGGTACTGGTGATGTAATAAATACCCGGTGTTGAAGGTGCAGTGAAGGTAAAGTTCTGTGATCCACTGGCACTGTACCCGTGAATTCCACTGGTCAAACATTGAGTAAATGTGCTGGCAATGCCCACATACAGTTGCACTACGCAACCAGGACAATAGCTACCATTCTGGGTGCTCGACCAGCTAAAGCTTAAGCTCACAGATGACCCAGCGCTCACAGAAGCGGTATTCCCGCCATTGTTCAGACTCACATTACTAAATGTAACTTGTCTTGAGGCATAATTGTAGGATGCCGGTGATGAAATGCTTGGCAAACTACACGTTTGTCCTTGTACCTGGACCGTCAGTCCAAATAGGGCAAAAGCTCCTATCACAGACCAGAGTCGAAATAGGTTTGTAAAAGTAGATGTTTTCATAAGGTTTGTTTTTTCGGGGGATGTATGCCGTTAGTGGTCATTCCATCAGTATCCAAAGAAAATATCTCAAGAAAAAAATACCTAAAAACAGCGGGCCTCGATTGGACCTCGATTCACATAATAGATTGATTATCTGCGTTTATATTACTTGTTTCGATAATGAAATCGCGCAAATTTATGCTATCATCCATGTCCATTTTCTTCCGAATGCGGTACCTAAGGCTCTTAATGGCCTTCTCAGATCGACCCAATATTGACATTACTTCATCGAGATTATAGCCCAAGGCCAACATCAGACAATACTGCAATTCCAACTTATTAAGTTCAGGAAATCGAGACTCAAGAATCTGTACCAATTCCGGATACAGCGTTTTCGCAGTATTCTCAACCTTCTTGACAATGTCATTTGTTTTCTGATCAGAAAAGATACGTTGAATTTCAATGGTCTTGTGCCGGATATCTGTTCTTCCCTCCGACTCTTTCATCTGCTCGATGTAGGCAAGCAGCTCCTTTTTCTGGACCTCGTACTTAACTACCTGAGCCCTTTCCAGATTGAGTATCTCCTTTAACCGGACGATTTCCTCATGATATTCTTCTTTTGTAGAAAGACTTCCTTTCCAGGAACATTGCAGTTCCCGTTCTTTCTGACTCAGCACTTTGATTTTCCTGCGATATCGCGCAATCAGAACGATTCCTGCGATCAATAATACAGAGAGAATGGCCAAAGCAATCTTCAGGCGCTCGTTCGCAGCGATAATACCCAATCGATTCTCCATTTGGATGGCACTTTGTCCCAAACCTCCATCCTGAAAAGGTAATCCTTCGAGAGAATAAAGAAATGTAGACACAAAATAGTTTAACACGACTGCAGGATTGACAAGTCTACGAAAATACTTACATCGCAGTCTATCTCAAAATTTAAGCTTAATAGCCCTGACAATCAATCATGAATGCGTAAACAAGCAAGAGACTTATAATTTACTTAAATACTCAGGGAGAAGTGCGGGCAATTGCATCCTTTGCCACTTTTACACGCTGGCAGTGATACCACCAGTAATGAAAAGATCAAAAAGAAGAGAAATAATTTATGGCGTTTCATACGAACAAATCTATAAAAAGAACGTTGTCAGCGTTGAAATTATTTCGTTATAAGACCGGATACACTAGTTTTGCAAGCAATGAACTGGCTTTTAATCTATTTGAAAGGCATTGCTATGGGCTCTGCCGATGTCGTTCCCGGTGTTTCCGGAGGAACCATTGCATTCATCACCGGTATTTACGACCGGCTATTGGGCGCAATCAGTGGAGTCAATGGAACAAGCCTCAAGCTGCTTTTCAGAGGCAAGATCAAAGAATTTTTGAAGGCCATTGATTATAAGTTTCTGATAGTTCTGCTTGCCGGTATTGGCACAGCTGTAGTTTCGCTTGCCAAGATGATTACTTTCCTGCTCAAACATCACGAAGTGGCACTTTGGAGTTTCTTCTTTGGATTGATAGTGGCTTCTTCCATTCTGGTCATTCGCCATATCAAAAAGTGGAATGCCATTGCAGTTATCAGCCTCATTCTTGGCATCGCCATCGCCTGGTATTTAACCTCCATGCAGCAAATACATTTGGCCGACAACCTTCCCGGTGACTTTATTGCCGGTTTTGTAGCAATCGTAGCCATGATACTTCCTGGCATTTCCGGTTCCTATATTCTCGTGATGCTCGGTAAATACGAACATATCCTTGGAATGATTTCAAATTTTGATTCATCTAATCTTCCATCTCTGGCTGTTTTTGCCATCGGATGTTTGAGTGGATTATTGGTTTTTGCGCGCATTTTAAAATGGCTTCTCGAGAAATATCACGACGTGGTTGTCGCTGCCCTATGTGGCTTTATGATTGGTTCCTTGAACAAAGTATGGCCCTGGAAAATCACACTTGAAACCTATATGGACCGCCACGGAGAAGTTAAACCACTGCTTCAGGAAAACATTACCCCTCCAGCCATCGATTCATCCTTTTTTGCTGCTCTTGGATTGGCTGTTTTCGGTTTGGTTCTGGTGTTACTTCTGGAAAAACTGGGTAAACGCCTGCAAAAGGCATGAAGCAATTTGGTCTGATCGGCAAATCGTTGGGACATTCATTTTCTCAACGTTATTTCCAGGATAAATTCCAAAAGGAAAACCGCAGCGATCATTCCTATCAACTCTTTGAGATTGATTCAATAGAGGAGTTTCCTGCACTTGTTGAACGCAGCCAGAACATAATGGGCCTGAACGTTACCTTGCCCTTCAAAATGGAAATAATTCCCTTTCTGGACGAATTGGAAGAGGCGGCCAAATCAGTAGGTGCTGTTAATACTATTGAATTTCTTCAGAATGGCAGCTTAAAAGGCTGGAATACGGATGTGATTGGCTTTCGCGAATCTCTGCTCCCTTTATTGAAACCCCATCACCGTCGTGCCTATATCCTGGGAGATGGAGGCGCTTCACAAGCTGTTCAGTATGTTCTAAAAGAATTAGACATTCCATTTGATCTTGTCTCAAGAAAAGGACCTCTGACTTTTAATTCAATACAAAAGAATGACCTGAAGGATCATCCATTGATTATTCAAACCACTCCCCTCGGCATGTTTCCGAACGTGGATGAAAAAGTTCCAATGATATTGGAGGGAATTGGGGAAAATCATCTTGTTTTTGACCTTATCTATAATCCGGAGCTTACCCGCTTTCTGATGGAAGCTCAATTGCGAGGAGCTCAAATTAAAAATGGCATGGAGATGCTTCATCTTCAGGCTGAAGCAGCCTGGAAAATCTGGAATACCTGATAGAATTTAATCAGAAGAGCAACGTAATAAAGGAGCTGTTCGTCATCCAAAAAGATGAACCTCTCCTTGCAAAAATTATTTTTCACCTTCGTCTTGTTGCTCTTAATTCAGCGAGTCAGCGGACAATCCTGTCAAATAAAATCCGATTCAATTGTTTGCAAAGATGACTTCATTGGATTTGAAGCAATAATTCCCGGAGGGCAAGCTTCTTCCTATTATTGGCAGTTAGGCACCAATAATACTTCCACATTAGATCAACCAACTGCTCAGTTTAATCAACTGGGAGCAAAAACCATCTCTGTTATTGTTCGATTTCCGAATGGCTCATCCTGTACTGCCTCCAAAAATATTTTTGTACATGACCGCCCTGTTGCTGGTTTGAAAGTAATGGGATCATCCAATTATTGCTTTTCACAAAACGAAGTCTGCATTGAAGATACTTCAACACCCGGACAAACCGGTTCCGGACTTGCAAGCAGAAATATTCTTTGGGGAGATGGGTTTGCGCAGACAACCTATAACCCTTCCGTAAACAATAAGTCTTGCTATTCGTATCCGGGCTCCGGCAAATTTGCCCTGGTAATGGAGGTTACAGACACCAAGGGATGCTATTCCCGCGCTTATGATACAGTTGAAATTTACCATGACGGCGCCCCAAAATTCAGTTACGAATTCAAAGAACAATGCGACAGTGTGGTCTTATGCCTTAAGAATCACTCCACATACGACACATCACAAAAAAGTGCATGGTATTGGAATTTTGGCGACGGGACCATCGACTCGGTCAACTGGAATCCGCCTTGCCACGTTTATAAAGATTCCGGTAAATATTCCGTATCGCTGGTATCTGTTAAAGGCAACACTTGCATTGATACCACAAGAAAGCCCGATTTAGTCAATTATACACCCATTCATTTTAATCCGGATATACCCATTGATGCAGGTTGCATGGGCACCACATTCTCTCTGAGTGAAACCTGGAATAAAACGCAGACCTGGGAATGGTCGTATGAAGAATCTCCTTCAACAGGTTATCGATTTCTATCCAAAAGTCGCAGCACTTCGTTTACAAAGGATCATCCGGGAACCTTTCCAATTCGTTTGAAAGTGAGCAGTGGGAATTGCCAAAAAACATTCTATCCGGACACACTGATCTTGCGAGGCCCCATCGCTCATATCAAAAGCCGGAATAAAAGTTTGTGTACGGTTAGCGACAGCACTTATTTCTGCGACAATAGCGACTTAACAAACATGTTAAGCATTAACCATTTATGGGATTTCGGCGATAAATACGCAGCGTCTTGCACCACCCACACAGCCTTGAATCAGAATGTTGGAAGTAATTGCAACTTCAGCAAGGATTCGCATCCTATCCATTTTTTTCAGGCAGAAGACTGTTACCACGTCCATATGATGGTATACGATACTATTTCCGGATGCAAAGATGAAATTTGGACCAATGTGCTGGTAGGAAGAGAAGACCCGACCACCATTCCACTCACAATCACCGGAAATAAGAGTTGCACTGGCACCGGTCCGGATCGAACCGTCAATTATTCGGTTGGAACATGTTCTGAATACATGTTGAATCCCGATTCAGCTGCGGGAAATCATTGGAATAAAAACCAGGTCAAAGGCTTCTACCCAGCAACAGCAGACAGTACCGGCTGGATAACCATTGGAGTCGTATTACTGGGCAACGACAACAAAGAATGCCCGGGAATCACAAGCAATCCAATTTGCACTGACACAATCTGGTACCATAAGTTCCTGCATTTGAACAAACAACCAATCCCGGAACTTAAAATTTCACAACAACATACTTGCTTTGGCAGCCCAATGGAATTTGAAATAAGCGATCAGAACAACACGGAATTAACGTCATTGTCCTGGGATTGGGGCGACGGAACATTCGACACGATTCAGTTAAATCAGTCCGATTCACTGCCCATTAAAATGAAGCATACTTTTACGCAAAAAGGGAAATTTAAAGTTGTGGTCGCGGCTGTTAATGCCCATGGGTGCCAAAACAACGACACCATCGACGTGAGTATCGGGTTTAACATGCACCTTGCGAACTTTCCGTTTATCTGCGCCGGATCCTGCGTTAGCATGCGAGACTCCGTATATTATACCGGTGATAGTCTCAACTATTGGTCGATGTCTCAAAGGCCCGAAAAAGTTATTTGGCATTGGGGCGACAGCAGTGTGGATAGCACCTCAAATACCAAATGTTACGCCCTACCGGGGAATTATCAGATTAAGATGATTGCCATCGACAGCATCGGCTGTGTCGATTCTCTGACACGCTCTATTCAGGTGGGAGGAATCAAAGCCGGAATCCACGGTCGCCACGATAGTCTGCTGTGTTCTGAAATACTGCAGATGTTTGATTCATCGTCTGTGATAAGTCTATCATCCGGAGAAAAGATTGACACCTACGCCTGGGACTTCGGAGATGATACACGCATCAATACCGTGAAAGACCCCTTTCACTTTTACAATCAATTCGGACCGTTTACCATTCAATTAAAAGTGACAAGCAACTTTGGTTGTGTGGATAGTACCTCTACTAATTTGTTCGTCATTGGACCAGAGCCTTCCTTTGAGTTTGTAACCGATACTTTTGGTTGTGTCCCCCTGACTGTTGAGATAAAAAATACCTCGAAAGAATGCAGTCAGTGGATTTGGTATTTTGGTGATCCTAAGGGAAGCACGCTCGCCACGAAGTACGACAGCAATACTGTCTTCACCTACGATCAACCTGGCATCTATACATTGCACCTGTACGGTGCCGATAGTATTAACAATATAAGTACTGGGAACAAACAGTTTTGCTCCGCAACCTATTCCCAAGCTCCTCAAAAAAGGCAGGTGGTTGTGCTGCCGAAGCCAAAAGCTCAATTCGGTATCCCAGCAAAAATCTGTGTTGATCAATCTTTTTATGCCGTATCTCTGGCAGATTTAACTTATACCAAACACAATTGGGATTTTGGAGACGAAGGACAACGTTCCTCATCGAATCGGAATCAATCTTATGTCTACCGTAAAGCAGGAAATTAAACCATTCAATATACACCGACATACGCACCCCACCCCATTTATGGAATTACCTGTCCGGATACAGCAATCAAAGATATTGTAGTCACAGATGTTCATGCAGCTTTTACGATTGACAGCCTAAAGTCGGGCCCCCTGCATTTTCAATTTGTTAATGAATCAACCAACGCCGTAAAATACCTTTGGGATTTCCATAGCATCGATTCAGGATTTCGCCGGTCGAGCACCAAAGAAAATCCAAAAGAAAATTTTTACCCTAACCAGGGTCATTATGAATTTTGTCTTTACGTCACCAATAAAGAGGGATGCCAAGACACCGCCTGCAAAAGGGTTTTTCTCAAATGGAAGCCCTATATCTTCATCCCCAATGTGTTTACTCCGGGCGACAAAGATCAGTTGAACGATGCTTTTGACATTGAGATTGACTACGAAGAGGATTACCATTGCCGCATCTTTAACCGCTACGGACAACTGGTTTACGAAAGCACCACAGATGGTTACCACAATGTCGGTATTAACTGGAACGGTACACAACCCGATTATACCGTACTTCCAGCCGGTGTGTATTATGTGATTTTCGACTATAAGTTTTATTACAAAAAACCAGAGCGCTACACCGGAACCATTACGATTATTCGCTAGTTAGCGCCAGAACTGCCACCATCTTTTTCTTTTGACAACTGTGCTACCATCAACAATAAGTACCGGTCCACCAAGGACCATTCCGTAGCATCAACCACATTTTTCTAACAGGAATTGCAAAACCTTCCTTGTTCAACGGGAGTCATTTGATCCCAGTTTTCATGACAAGGTTTTGGAATTTCGAGATAGATGGATTTGGGAGTCATACCTCTTTAAACGCAATTCTCCCTTTGGAAGTTGTAGGCGAAACCATTTCAACTGAACAAGCTCGCTCATCGGCCTGAAGGTTCCTTAAAGGCTACAACACCCGACGTCTAAAACTCTCAACCCTGCACGCTCAACTCTAAAACTTCACGACGCTTGCGAAAAGAAATCGGGATACCGCTTAAAGATATTCTTGAAAACAAAACTCTGTACAGAAAGGATGTCTGATTCATTTCCATCCAATACGGCATAAAAACGATCCAGATCATAGGTGGCCGGATTTCCATAATTGTCGGTTTGAGGTGAATCGCCTGCCACCGGCTTCTTGAAAATTTTCAGTTCATGTACTTTGCCATCGGTTCTGGTCAATGTTATTACCACAAACGGCTTTGAGTGATGCACGACAGAATCAGCAAGCTTTGCAGCCAGTCCTTCGTACACTGCTTCATAATTCAGGTTCTCAAATGTGGCTGTATATTGTTTAAGCAAAGGGATATTCAAATTGGCCGCTGGCAACATATCTTCCAACACAAAAGGAATAATCTTCAGTGCCTTCTCTTCTTTTTCAATCGTGAAAGAACCAGCCGCATCCGAGGGATAGAACATTTGAACGGATTTCGTTTCCACTATGCTGGTCTGAAACAAATTCAAACTTTTCCATTTATTCGGATTCAGATTGAAAATCGCAGCAGGATAGCCCATAAAACCAGGAATATGCACCACAAAAGGCCGGGAAGAATTTTCCAGCATCATAATGGTGCCCATGTCGTCGATTGCATTCTTGCCCACATAGAAAACCTTGTCTTTATGCGTCCCCTTATAAACCTCTACCTTGATGGCATTCGCCGCCATGCTTTTCAAAGCATTGTCCAGGGCAGCGTTCGGAAGTGGGTTTTTCATCTTCAGTTTCGCCAGGTATTCATACAAAAGCATGTCGACTTTGCTCTTCTCGGCCGGAAATTGGCCATTCACCATCCAAACGCCTTTGTCGTCTTTCACCAGCTTGATATAGGACTTTTCATTGGACTTCGACGCCATGAAAATCTCCGTTACCTGATCCGGGTTTTCTACAGCAAAATTTGTCAGTTCTGGCTTGAGAGTTTGTTTGAAATTTTTGTCAATCAGGGGGATAAGCACCACAGCCAATACCAATACCATACTCAGAATGAACAATGTTCTGTTCAATACCTTTCTCTTCTTATCGCTCATATTTTCGTTTTCTGATAAATCCGTTAATCAGGCCAAACACCAGAATGAGAACAATGGGCAATACCATATTCAGCACTTTCCATTTGTTTTCTTCTTTGGGCAGATTGATTTTATCCTTGTCTAACAGGCGCAATTGAATGTCTTTGTTACGCACCTCTATCAAGCCATAATCATCTACCAAATAATCCATGCAATTCATAAAGAACTGCCTGTTGGCAAAAGTCTTTTTCGAAAGCCGATCGTATCCTGCCGGGTAATATTGTCCGTTTTTGCGAACCAGGTTGGCCATTAAATCTCCATCTCCAATAACAATCATCTTTCCATTATCCACCGAACCGATAAAAGTCTTTTCCGGATCCAGTTCCTTGCGGTTTGCAAGTTTATAAGGAGACTCAAATTGTCCTTCCACCAATACAGCGAGCGGTTCATATTTATCACCAAAATAGCCTTCAGCGGGAGGTCTTCTAACAATTTGCAGATCGATTTCAGCAGGATGGTTGCTCACCCGCGAAAGAGACGTGGACTGCAACAGCACCGTTTTTTTCAATGTCGGAGATCCCACGGTATCGATAGTTGCCGGGTATTGCAACCAGGTCAAATCGAGATTTCTGTTAATGGCATGATTGTTCATGGAAGGCACTACCGGAAAATAATACCAGGGCTTCGGATCTATGCCCCCACCTTCGCGGGCAAAAGGAACAATGAGGCTATTGTAATCCTGCACTACGTCTAGGTTCACACGTACTCCGTATTTGAATAATAAATCGGTCAGGTTCAGATCGTAATCGATGGTATATACCTTACCATAGCGCATCAGCGAGTCTTCTTCAATCAACAGCGGATCAATCATCCACAACACCTTGCCCCCGTGCATGATGTACTGATCTATCCAGTATTTTTCCCTTTCGGCAAATGTGATACGCGGCTTGGCAAAGATGATTGCGTCGTAGCTATTGAGTTTTTTCTTGATCAGCCGATCTACAGCAAAAGCAAGCGAATCTTCCCGGACCCCTTTCAATTCTTCCAGAATCTGACCGTAGAATGCGGAATCATCAAAATTGAGATTCATCCGATCAACAATATAGTATTCTTCCAAAAGCGTTTTTGCGTCCAGCAGCTGGGCATCGGGCAATTCACCGTGACCGCTCATGAAAGCCACAGATTTACGTTCGCCCATCACACATCTTCGTATGGTGTTTGCGATGGTAAACTCCAATCCTTCTACCGCCTTATTTAAGGTAGCCGGATTGTTGACCGTCATGCTCGGGTCAATCAAATGCATGGGGTATTCGGCTCCTTTGTAGTAAACCAGGGCGCCAGGCACAATTAACTTCTGCCTGCTTCCGTCATTGGTTTTTTCATACAGGTCTGTTACCTGAAGTCCCTTTTGATTGAGTTCTACCAGAACATTCCTGAGTTCATCCCCCTTCAAGCCTTCTAAAGGATTGTATATTTCGTATTCTATGTTACCATTGGATGCGTAACGGAACTCGTCCAGCATCTCTTTGGTTGCATTGCGCAGATTTTTATATGCTGCCGGCAGGTCATCTCCATCCAGAAACACTTTCACATAGAACACGTCGTCGAGGTCGCCGGCAAGGTGCTTGGATGCCTCTGATAATGTATAGCGCTTTTCCTTGGTAAAGTCGAAGCGATGAAAAACACGGGAGGAAATATAATTGCCCGCAATCAATAAAGCCAGAACAATGGCCATTTCAAGCAGTGCGCGGTTGCGTAGATTGCTCTTTTTCATCTTTACCACTTGCGTCCTCCAAACACCATTTTAGTTAACAGAATAAAGAAGAGAATCACACTGAGGAAATAAAATGCATCCCGGGTATCAAGCACCCCTCTTGAGATGGACTGATAATGAAAGTACATGCCCAGCCATGAAATAACATAATCCAACTGACCCAGTAATTTCATATTTCCCAAATAATCAAAGGCCGAATAGATAAAGAAACAGAGAAAGGTGGAGATGATAAAGGAAGAGATTTGATTGTCGGTGATACTGCTGGCAAACATGCCAATGGCAACGAAGCTTGAACCCACCATGAGAAGGCCTATATACGAGCCCAATATGGCGCCTGAGTCAATATTTCCCGTTGGATAAGCGAGATAGCGAACGCTGAAATAATAAACCAGCGTGGGCAGCAAAGCGAACAAGACCAAAGTGACTCCTGCAAAGAATTTCCCTAAGATGATGTTCATATCGCTCACCGGACTGGTGGTTAAGGTTTCGATGGTTCCGGCTCTCTTCTCTTCTGAAAAGGAGCGCATGGTAATGGCAGAAATCAAGAAGATAAAAACCCAGGGTGCAATAAAAAAGAGCGGGTCAAGATTCGAATAGCCAAGATCGAGCACATTCGTATCCGGGAATACCCACATAAAGAGTCCGATTGCCAGTAGAAATGTGATAATCACAATGTAGGCAATCAGTGAACTCAGGAAGCTTCTTATTTCTTTGGTATAGATGACGAACATGCTTATTTCCCCGATTTTTTAGATGAACCTGAATTTTGTGTGAGCGAACGGAACACAGATTCCAGCTTCTGCTCCTCCTGGTTCATGCTTTGAATAATGGTATTTTGCTGTACCGCAAGCTGAAACACTTTCTCCTTAATTATATCGATGGAGTCTCCCTCCACGGCGAAGCGAAGGTCTCCCATTTGCTCTACCCGGTTCACTCCTTCCATTTTTCGGATGAGATCGCTATGTACCGGATCACGGAATTCGATAATCAATCGCGAGCCGCTGGATAAAGAGCTTTGCAAGGCCTCGATTTTATCGTCGGCCACAATTTTTCCCTGATTGATAATAATGGCACGGTTACAAAGAGCCTCTACCTCCTGCATAATATGCGTAGAAAGAATAACGGTTTTATCTTTTCCTATTTCGCGGATAAGGCTGCGAATTTCTACCAGCTGATTGGGGTCGAGACCTGAAGTTGGCTCATCCAGTATCAGCACTTCCGGTTCATGCAACATGGCCTGTGCCAGGCCAACGCGCTGCCTGTAGCCTTTAGATAGTTGGCCAATTCTTTTGGTCCGTTCCCGGGTGAGTCCCGTTTTTTCAATCATCGACTCTACCTGACGATTTGCGTTGGCGCCCAAATTCCTCAATTTCGCCATGAATTGGAGGTACTCGCGCACATACATGTCGAGGTAAAGCGGATTTTGCTCGGGAAGATAGCCCACCTTCTTCCTCACCTCCATCGACTCACTCACTACATCGAAGCCGCATACATGCGCTTCTCCGGATGATTGAGGAATGAAACAGGTAAGGATTTTCATGGTGGTGCTTTTCCCGGCCCCATTGGGCCCGAGAAACCCAACAATCTCTCCTCTGTTGACTTCGAAATTAATATCATCTACAGCTTTTTGTTCGCCGTAAATTTTCGTGATATGCTTGACGTGTACAGACAATACTCTGGTTGAATTTTAGCGCTCGAAGTTAAGGGAAAATCTCATTGAATGGGAAACGGAGCAAAGAGGGATTTCGTTGCCTGACCTGCATGCTTTTTCATTTTTTTCAAAAAAGAAAAACCAAGCCCGATCATCTCCCGTATATGAAAGAAAACAACATCATGAAAACAATCCACTTCACCAAAACATTTCAAGCCGGTATTTTCGTCGCATGTCTTTTTGCTGCCACGATGGCCAATGCCCAAACAACCATGGTTGGAGGAGAAGAAATGTACCCCGCGAAAAACATCGTGGAGAATGCAGTCAATTCACAAGATCACACCACACTGGTAGCAGCAGTTAAAGCCGCAGGTTTGGTAGAAACCCTTCAAAGCGACGGCCCTTTCACTGTGTTCGCACCTGTAAACGACGCCTTTGAAAATCTTCCAGCAGGAACCGTTGAAACATTGCTCAAACCCGAAAACAAAGACAAACTGGTTTCTGTATTGACCTACCATGTGATTGCGGGTAATTATGACTTCAAAGCGCTTGAGAAAGAAATTAAAAAAGGAAAAGGTACTGCGGTACTTAAAACCGTTCAGGGTGAAAACCTCACTTTTCGTATGAATGACGATCGCAACATTACCGTGACAGACAAAAATGGTAACACAGCGAATATTAGCGTATATGATGTGCACCAGAAAAATGGTGTCATCCATGTGATTGACCGGGTGCTGCTCCCCTAGTAGCTTCATTGTTCACGTGTGAAAGTCCGGACTTTGTTCCGGACTTTTTTATTTACCTTCAGGTTTCTCAAATCGGCTCATTAATTGTATATACATTTATATATTCATGAAGAATGAAACGGGCTACTTTCCTGAAATACCTGGCGTTAAGCCCACTAATACCTGCTGCGATGAAACTAAATGCGCTCAACAAGCTCATGGAAGAGCCTGAAAATGGCACCCTGATGCCTGTGTTATTTATTGGCCACGGCTCTCCGATGAATGCCATCGAAGACAACCGCTTTACCCGAGGAATGAAAGAAATAGGCAAAAACCTCCCTACCCCAAAAGCTATTTTGATGATTTCTGCGCATTGGGAAACAGTTGGCAGTAAAGTTACCAAACAAGAGCTTCCCCCAACCATTCATGACTTTGGCGGATTTCCAAGACAGCTTTTTGAAACGCAATATCCGGCGCCGGGAAGTCCCTGGCTTGCTCAGGAAACCATTGCGGAATTGCCTAAATACCACGTCGATCTGAGCGATCAATGGGGATTTGATCATGGGGCATGGAGTGTCGCCATTAATCTTTATCCGAATGCCAATATCCCTATGGTTCAATTGAGTCTGGACGTAAACAAAACTGCAGCAGAACATTATGACATGGCCCGAGAACTGCATGCATTGCGCAAACGGGGTGTACTCATCATAGGCAGTGGCAATATGGTTCACAGTTTCCGGTATGCCATGATGAACGGACCTGATTTCAATGCTTCTTTTGGTCACGACTGGGCCTGGGAAGCCAATGAAATTTTCAAGAAAAAAATTGAAGAAAATGACTATACAAGCCTGACGAAATATACTATGCTGGGCGATGCCGTCAGAAAGGCCATTCCCACCCCCGAACATTACCTTCCAATGTTGTATTCTCTGGCCATGCGAAATGACAACGATGGGTTGAAATTCTTCAACGATGATGCCGTGGGCGGATCCTTTACAATGACCTCCTTTCAGTTGGGTTAAGGCACCGATTTGGCTATCTTCGCGGCACCAATTTCAACAAATCACAAGCAATGGAATTTAGAATTGAACACGACACTATGGGCGAGGTTCAGGTGCCGGCAAACCACTATTGGGGAGCACAAACCGAACGCTCACGCAACAACTTTAAAATAGGTCCTGAGGCCTCCATGCCAAAGGAAATAATTCGCGCATTCGCTTACCTGAAAAAGGCAGCTGCTCACGCCAATCATGAGCTGGGAGTTCTGAGTATCAATAAAAGAGACCTGATCAGCCAGGCTTGTGATGAGATTCTGGCGGGAAAGCTGGACGGAGAATTCCCGCTTGTTATCTGGCAAACGGGTTCCGGAACCCAGAGCAATATGAATGTCAACGAAGTGGTAGCCTATCGTGCCCATGTGCTGAGTGGAGGCTCTCTCAACGACGCTAAAAAAGTACTTCATCCCAATGATGACGTCAATAAATCACAATCATCCAATGACACCTTCCCTACTGCAATGCATATTGCAGCATACATGCAGACCGCGGAAGTGACTCTTCCCGGCATGCAGAAATTGCGTGATACCCTGAATGATAAGGCAAAAGCATTTGCTACAATCACCAAAACCGGCCGTACCCATTTTATGGACGCCACGCCTTTGACCCTGGGTCAGGAATTTTCCGGCTATGTTCAACAACTAGACAATGGAATGCGTGCGATTAAAAATGCTCTGGAAATGGTGCGCGAGCTTGCTTTAGGAGGCACAGCTGTAGGAACAGGGCTTAACACCCCCGATGGATACGACGTATTGGTAGCCAAAAAAATCGCTGAATTTACCGGCATGCCATTCATTACTGCCCCAAATAAATTCGAAGCGTTGGCAGCACACGATGCAATGGTCGAATTATCCGGAGCCTTCAAACGCGTTGCTGTTTCCCTGATGAAAATTGCAAACGACATCCGAATGCTCAGTTCCGGTCCCCGCTGTGGAATCGGTGAAATTGTGATCCCTGATAACGAACCAGGCTCTTCCATTATGCCGGGAAAAGTGAATCCAACACAACCGGAAGCCATGACCATGGTTGCGGCTCAGGTAATGGGAAATGATGTAGCCGTAAGTATTGGCGGCTCAACAGGTCATTTTGAATTGAATGTTTTTAAACCTGTCATTGCAGCGAATGTATTGCAATCAGCCCGTTTAATTGGTGATGCCTGCGTGTCCTTCACCGATAAATGCGCCATAGGGATCGAACCAAATTTACCGGTTATCAAGAACCATCTGGAAAATTCTTTGATGCTTGTAACCGCTTTGAACACCCATATTGGCTATGAAAATGCAGCAAAAATCGCGAAGACAGCTCATAAAGAAAACAAAACCCTGAAAGAAGCCGCTGTTCAACTCGGACTTCTCACTCCAGAGCAATTCGATGAGTGGGTACGTCCCGAAGATATGGTAGGCTCGCTCAAATAGAAATCAGTAGCTGGCAGTTAGTATTAAGTTTTTGGAGCCTTTTACTAACTGCCATTTACCCACTTCCTTATGATTAAGTTCCTTTTCATCCTTCCCATTCGCCTGTATCAATACCTGATCAGTCCGATGCTGGGTCAGAACTGCAGGCACACGCCGACTTGCTCTGAATATACCGCGCAGGCAATCGACGAATGGGGACCCTTTAAAGGTTTGTGGATGGGATTGAAACGTTTATCAAAATGCCACCCCTGGGGAACACATGGACATGATCCTGTTCCCCCGAATCCCTCGAAAAGAAATAAATAAGAATCGCTTAAATTGCCCCGGAATGAAAAACAAGTCGATAGCTATTTCCCTTCTCATTCTGTTGATAATGTTTGGCGGATTTTACCTGTATAATGCGCTGCGTGAACCACATCATATCCAACAACCAAAACCACAGGGCATAGCGGAACCAAAGTTCCGTCATGATGGATACCTGACCGTTTTTAGAAACAGCAATAAACTGGATACACTGAGCAGGCTGGATATTGAAGTGGCCGACGACCAGTATGAAGTAACCACTGGACTCATGTTTCGCAAAAAGATGAAGGCCAACCAGGGAATGCTCTTCCTTTTTGACGATATGCAAATGCGCTCCTTCTGGATGAAGAACACCATCATCCCCTTGGATATCATCTTTATATCGGAAGACAATGTAATTGTCACCATTCAGAAAAATACCACGCCTTTTTCTGAAAAATCCATTCCTTCCAGTGCCCCGGCTAAATATGTTCTGGAAGTAAATGCGGGCATAGCCGACAGATACGGCTGGAAGAACGGGGATACCATCGATTGGTCGCGTTTCCAGTAAAATGTCGGAATTTACTAGCTACTTAGAACTGGGTCTTCGTCATATTCTGAACTTGAAAGGAATGGACCATGCTCTATTCGTGATGGCTCTCTGTGCTCCGTTCGAACTGAAAGTATGGAAGAAATTACTCATTCTGATTACAGCCTTTACATTGGGACATTCCCTTACTCTTGTTCTGAGTGCAATGAACATCTTCCAATGGAACGGCTCCTTCACAGAACAAATCATTGCCGCAACAATCGCTGTCACGGCCCTGCAAAACCTGATAGCAAAAAAACAGAGTAGAGCAATTCTTCAATGGAAATACGGAATGGCATTCTCCTTCGGACTCATTCATGGAATGGGATTTTCGGGCTATTTCAAGCGAATTATTGGAGAGGAGAGCATCCTGCTTCCTTTATTTTCCTTCAATGCAGGAATAGAATTGGCCCAAATCGTTATTATTCTCTGTCTGTTTCTCATCTACTTTGCTCTGCATCAATCCGGGAGGATGAACCCTCGATCCTGGAACATGATTATTAGCGGTATGGCTTTAGGTGCCTCGCTGCTATTGCTGAGCGAACGCTTTTGAATGAAGAATATTTTCTACATTCGGGAATGCGTCAACGGATTTTCATTCTTTTTCTGATAATCAGTCAGGCTCTGCTAAAGGCGCAGTCTCCCGAATTTCATCAAATAAGCGACCTGAACAACCTCCCTTGCAACGAGATTTATCAGATCTATTTTGACCCGAAAGGATTCATGTGGCTTGGAACGGAAATCGGGGCTTTTAGATACGACGGACAACATTTTAAATCGTACAGCCCAAATATTGGATCGGGCCAGGCCCTGACGCAATATACACCCGTCAGAGACCAACTCTTTGTAATTAATTTCCTGGGCGGAGTATTGAAGCTTGAAGGAGACAGTTTGATTGATATCGGCGTACCAAAATCGGTTTTGAGCCGAAACTATCCCTACCTGATGTGCGGCTACGACTCTGCACTCTGGCTTTATGGCAATAAGGGCATTTTCCGCTACGACGAATTGAAAAATGTCTGGATGGATCAAACACCGGAAGGCCTGAATGAAGATGACTTCTCATATGCAAAAAGTGCGGCTCAACGGCACGATACCATGTGGTTCATCTCAGAAAAATCAATCATTTCCATTTCTCCAGAAGGATCTCATACCTACCCGGTGCATGTTCAGTCTGAACATGATCCGTCTCTGCCCCGCTATCTCCTCACAGCAGGCAAAGATAATATCTGGATGTGCCATATCACCCGGGGTGATTTGTATTACCTGAAAGACACTGCCTTCGCCCATTTCCGGAACAAGGAACTTTCTCAGATGCTGCATGGCAAGAAATTCACCAATATGCAGGAGCTTGATGGCAAGCTTTATTTTATGGCTTATGACGGTTTGGTGGTGTACGACATCGAAAAGCAAAGCACCGAATGGCTGTTTCGCGATTTGCCTATCACCGACCTTGAGGTCGATCCTGAAGGCAATTACTGGCTTAGTACTTTGGGCTATGGACTTCTCTATTGTTCCAATTTCAATATTCGCTCTTTTCCAAGCAGCCGGATGGGAGGCAGTACCTACAAGTTTACCCATCTGGCAGATGATGGAGATGGAGGTATTTACTATTCACGTTTGAGCGGTGGAATTGGCCATGTGAATAAAAAAAGTGAACTAAAAGAGATCAGGGGTGCTATTCAGGCAGATATTTCAACATTGGTATGTACTCCCGAGGGCATTGTCTATGTTGCCTTTAACAATATTGTGAACGAAGTAATCAAGGATCGCTTGGTTCCGCTCCCTCCCTCCTTCCCAGCCATCAAGGACCTTTTGGTTTTAGAAGACAAGTACTACATCGCTTCATCTACAGGTCTTTTTATCCGACCAAGCCTTCGAAACGACCGGGGAGTGAAACGTATCATCGATTCCTGGTGCAGGCGGGTCATCAAAGGAGAGAACAATACGATATGGATAGGAGCTTCAGACGGACTTTTTTGTCTGAAAGAAAACAAGGTTATTGCCCATTATCTGCCAGATGAAGGTGTACAGGACGTGCTCTGGGTGGAAAACGAGAACACATTGTATTGCGCTACCATGTCTGGAAAAATTTACAAATTGGAGCAGGGCACTATGAATTTGTTTTGGTCGCCCAAAAAAACCGGCACCCAGATTTATCATATGGAATGGCACAATCAATTGCTCTGGTTAGGCACTTCAAAAGGCCTTGCTCATATACATGTAAAAAGTGGCAGTGAGGCCTGGTTTGATACACGCGACGGACTCAGTTCCAATATCATTTACGATTTACATATTCAGGGAAAGTCCGTATGGCTTGCCACCGGGAATGGACTGCAATTGCTTCCATCCAGCTTAAGAAAAAATCAGGCAGCCCCAATACTTTATCTGGAATCAATTTATAAAAATGGGGAGGCACAACACGACAGCCTGCTCGTTTTAAAATCGACCGACGAACTGGAATTGACATTCACCTTGCTTTCGTATTACTCCAAAGGCGAGTATACCCTAAGTTATTCCTGGGACAATGTAAAATGGAATCATCTGCAAGTCGGACAATCCGATTTTATTCTCAGCAATCTGCCGGTAGATGCCACCACATTATGGGTTCGGGGGATCGACAGCAAAGGACAATCATCTGAACCCATACAACTGAAAACCGAAATTCATCCCCCGTACTGGCAAAGCACCTGGTTTCTTCTGCTCCTTTTCTTTTTAACAGTTTCAGTGGTTGCGATACTTTTTCTGCTGTATATACGTCAGCTTCGGAAGAAGCAGGAAGATGCGTTTGAAAGAGCCGAACTTAAAACGAACCTGATCGAGTCACAACTTACCGCGCTGAAAGCACAGATGAATCCGCATTTCATCTTTAACTCCCTGAACTCCATTTACGAATTAATAGTATTCTCAGAAACCAGGGAAGCAGCAACCTACCTGAATAAATTCGCCACTCTCCTGCGCAAAGTCTTAGAAAATTCGGAGAAAGAATCGCTTAGCCTGACCGAAGAATGCGAATGGCTCTCACTGTACCTGGAATTAGAAAAGCTTCGCTTTGGCAGTGATTTTAGCTATCAGGTCAACCTTGACAAACTAGCGGATCCTTACACAATCATGGTCCCCACCATGCTGCTACAGCCATTTGTTGAAAATGCCGTGAAACACGGACTGCTGCACAAAAATGGAATCAAGCGGCTGGAGATTGAATTTATGGAGATTGATAACAGATTGATTTGTACGATTCGCGACAATGGAGTTGGAAGGAAAAAGGCCGAGAAATACCGCAATGCAAGGCCGGGCAACCATAAATCTTTTGCTACCGGAGCCATCAACCGGCGCATCAGTATGTTGAATGATTCAGGAAAATATTCCATCAGCCTGGAGATTGATGACCTTGAATTTCCCAATGGAAAGGCGGCAGGAACGGAGGTGACACTTAAAATTTATGGCTGGTAATCATTCACAAGTCCGAATCAACCAGTCGTACATTTTTCCTTCCATGTATACCGAAAGCCAAATAAGTTCGTAAATTAATCCTTATGCGGGCAATCATTTGTGACGACGAAGACAAAGCAAGGAGATTACTAAGGCACTTGCTCGAACAAAGCCAGTATCCAGTAGAGGTGGTGGCTGAGGCGAGTAATTTGCCCGACGCAATCGTGGCCGTAAATGAGTTAAAACCAGATTTGCTGTTCCTTGACATTGAAATGCCCAAGTACAACGGTCTTCAAATTGCGGAATTTTACCCCGGCAAGGAAATTCCCTGCGAACTCGTTTTCGTTACAGCATACAACGAATTTGCGATGCAAGCGCTGCGTCTGTCTGCACTCGACTATATCCTGAAACCTGCCACAGTGGATGCCATTGATGAGGTACTGGTGCGTTATGAAAAGAATAGTTCAGAAAAAAAGAAGCGTGTTGAAGTACTAAAAAGCCATTTCGAGAAACCCTTTACCCGGATTGCATTGCCCAACTCAACAGGCTTTCAGTTTGTAGAGATTCACAATATTCTCTATTTGGAAGCAGATGGCATGTATACCCATATCATGATGGAGAGTGGCGAGGATATTCTTGTGAGCAAACCTTTGGTTGATTTTGAGCGCTTGCTTCAGGAAAACCCTACTTTTTTCAAAGCGCATCGGAAGTACATTATCAATCTCAACCGAATGACAAGCTTTACACGCAGCACCTCGGAAATAGAGATGGAAGGAGGAACGAATATTCCACTATCAAGGCATCGCAAACAGGAATTTGAAGAAGAGATCCATGCATTAATCCCTGGGAGAGCCGACAGGGGCTGATAAAGTCCCCCGGCTTTTCTTATCTTCCCTTCCTGTAATTCGAATAGTATGAAATTTCTTTCTATGACCCTGATGGTCGCTTTGCTGATTTCTTGTTCTGAATCCAAACCCAAAGAAAAGCAAGAGCCTGAATCTGACACCACAAAACTGAATGACCTGGCACGTTATGGATACCATGGAAATGTGAAACAAATAATCATGAAGAAGTACATGTTCTACGATGGAAACCTGGACAGCTCCAATTTCAATTTCCGTACTCTGTATGATTACAACAAAGAAGGGAATGTCGAATTTATGCAGTTCGTTATGAACCGCAGCATGTACGATGAGCAGAGTATTGCCATAGACTATTACTATACTTCCGAGAATGCAAGAAAAACAGGTTGGACAGAAATAAGATTAAATGAGGGCGATACATCCAAAGGCAGCATTGAATGGATTGATGACAGGCATATCCAGGAAATTAAATACATTTCGGGCACGAACCAAATGGCTTATTCTATTCTGACTGAAATTGATCTTTCAAGCGGCATTGAAAAAAATGCGGAAATCAAACAATATGCAGAACAAGCAGTTATGGCCAACCAGTTTATTTCCAATATCACTTTAGAAAACGGTGACCCCAATTACCGGGTTTATCAGGATAAAACAAGCGGAGCCATGGATACCGTTTGGGTAGAAATTCTCGAAAGAGACGATCATGGAAACACTACCGCATTGTTGGAGCGTTCCGGCGATAGCACACAAACTCTTATTCTGAAAGAGTTCAAATACTATCAATAAAAAATCCCGACAGGGTCGCTGTCGGGATCTTGGCAAAAGATAATATATCGTTCGACTTAGTGTCTTCTTTCCTTGATACGTGCTGCTTTTCCAGTCAGTTTTCTGAGGTAGAACAAACGTGCTCTGCGCACCTTGCCTCTCTTGTTTACTTCCACTTTCTCAATAAAAGGGCTTTTGGCCGGGAAAATACGCTCAACACCTACACCGTTAGAAACTTTACGAACAGTAAAGGTTTCACTCATTCCACTGTTTCTGCGCTGGATCACTACACCCTGAAATTGCTGGATACGCTCTTTGTTTCCTTCTTTAATGCGGTAATGTACAGTTACCGTATCTCCTGCATTAAATTCAGGAACTTGCGTATTGGTTGCGAATTCAGCTTCAACTAATTTGATCAAATCCATTGTTCGATTTCTTAAAAGGACTGCAAAGATAATATGCAGATATTAGATATAAAAGCGTTTTAGAAAATCAATCACCAATCTTTTTAGGATTGACTTTATCGGGTACCATAAACAACTGAGGGTACTCATCTCTTAATTTCACAAACCAGTACTGCGCCTCTATTTTATCCGAAAAATCGCCTACTCTCAATTTGAAATTAGGAGAATCGTATTTGAGGTAAACAGGTATCTCCGGATGTTTCAATCTGAAATTCTCCAACTCAAGCATCGCTTCCTTATGATCTGTAACGGAAAGGATTTGTAGCCGGTATCCATGCCGTGTCGAATCGATCTGGAAAAATTCTGCCCGACGATGGATGATCTTATCTATTCTGGGGTCTGCTTTGATGGTCACGCTGCCGGAATCCTGCACTTGTGAAGCTCCCAGATGATAGCATCCCAAAAAGGCCAGAAATAGAATTATGCGTTTCATCATTTACAATATACTAGAAGTTCCGATGCGATCTGCCCCTGCGTCCAGAAATTGCTGAGCCATCTCCCTGCTTTTGATCCCTCCGGAAGCCTTTATCCTGACTTTTTTAGGCAGATGATTTCGCAGCATCTCTACTTTATTTAACTCTGCCCCGGTTTCATAGTAGCCGGTCGATGTTTTGATAAAATCCGTATCTGCCGCTACACAGATATCCGCGAGTTTTATAACATCTTTCTCACTTAGTGCACCCGTTTCCAGTATCATCTTCGATTTCTTATTGAGCAGGTGACACGCAGTAATTGTGCTTTGAATATCGTTTTTCAAGACTGCCATGTCTTTGCTCAAAAAAGCAGAGAGATTGACTACAATGTCCAATTCGTCCGCACCTTCCATGACTGCCTTTTTAATCTCTTCCACCTTTGCACTCACAGAATTATAGCCCATTGGAAAGCCGATAACGGTAACCAATTTTTGCTTCCACCCCTTCTTCCGAATATGGCGCGCCGCCTGTTTCACAAAATAAGGAGAAATACAAACCCCGTAATAGTGATGTTCTGCTGCAGTGGAAAGCAGGGCATCCACATCCTGCCAAACAGCAGTTTGTTTTAACAAGGTGAGTTCAATATGCGAGGCAAATCCCGACATTAAGCTTCTTTACCGTGGCAATTTTTATACTTTTTACCACTTCCGCAAGGACATGGATCATTCCGACCCACTTTCAAATCTGCCTTTATGGGAGCCTGTGGCACACGTTGCGCTTGCTGAGGTTCAGCTCCCGGACGTTGTGTCTGCCCAAGATCATCTTCCCTGCTCATCTGCAATTTACTCATATCCTGCTTTGGACGGATTTCCTCTGCATCGCGCACTTCCTGTTGCCCTTCGTTCGTCATGATATGCCCCTTGAGCAGCAAGCTGATGGTATCACGGTTTAGTCGGTCTACCAGGGTCTCGAACAGTTTAAATGCTTCCAGTTTATAAATCAAAAGCGGATCTTTTTGCTCATAGACTGCCTGCTGTACCGAACGTTTCAAATCGTCCATTTCGCGCAGATGTTCTTTCCATTCTTCATCTATGATAGCCAATGTCACTGAGCGCTGAAAGGCATTAATCAATTCCCTGCCCTCTGTTTCGTATGCTTTTTTCAGATTGACAATCACCTGCAAGCCTTTTCTGCCATCGGTGAACGGAACAGAAATATTTGTCACGGTATCGCCCCGGGTTTGGAATACCTCCCGGAATACAGGCAGAGCCTGTCTTGCAATACTTTGATTTCTTCGGGTATATTCTTCAGAAACAAGGTGGAACAATTCTTCCGCAAATGTTTCTGTTTTCATTCCGATGAATTGTTCTTCACTCATGGACAATTCAAAGGCCAGTAAACGCAGCAATTCCAATTGCAACCCTTCCAGATCTCCTGCTCCATGAAACTCATATGCCAGGGACTGGCACATTCCAAACATCATCGCATTTAAATCCAGAGAAAGTTTGTCGCCAAATAGCGCATTTCTTCTTTTTGAATAGATGACTTCGCGTTGACTGTTCATTACGTCGTCGTATTCCAACAATCGTTTTCGGATGCCGAAGTTATTTTGCTCTACCTTTTTCTGGGCATTTTCGATGGATTTTGAAATCATTCCGTGTTGGATGACTTCCCCTTCCTTATGACCGAATCGATCCATCACCTTGGATATTCTCTCCGACCCAAACAGACGCATCAGGTTATCTTCCAGCGACACAAAGAATTGGGATGAACCCGGATCTCCCTGGCGACCGGAACGACCTCTTAACTGACGGTCGACCCGACGAGAATCGTGACGTTCCGTACCGATAATTGCCAAACCACCGGCATCTTTGACACCGGGTCCCAGCTTGATATCCGTACCACGTCCCGCCATGTTGGTGGCTATGGTTACAGCCCCTGAACGTCCAGCTTCCGCAACCACATCCGCTTCTCTCTGGTGCTGTTTTGCGTTCAGTACATTGTGCTTAATCTTCCGCATATTTAACATACGCGAAAGCAATTCTGAAATTTCAACCGAGGTGGTACCTACCAGCACCGGACGGCCCAATTCACTTAAACGCACCACTTCTTCAATTACTGCATTGAATTTCTCGCGGGTGGTTTTATATACCAGGTCATTATCATCCTGACGAATAATCGGGCGGTTGGTTGGAATAACCACCACATCCAGTTTATAGATTTCCCAGAACTCTCCTGCTTCCGTTTCCGCCGTACCGGTCATACCGGAAAGCTTATGATACATCCGGAAATAATTCTGAAGGGTTACGGTGGCAAATGTCTGGGTAGCCGCTTCAACCTTTACATTTTCCTTGGCCTCAATGGCCTGGTGCAGTCCATCTGAGTAGCGACGGCCATCCAATACCCGGCCTGTCTGTTCGTCGACGATCTTAACCTTTCCTTCGGCAATAATGTAATCGACATCCAATTCAAACAAGCAATAGGCTTTCAGCAACTGATTGATGGAGTGAATTCGTTCTGATTTCTCACTAAACTCCTGAATAAGCTCTTCTTTATTTTTTCTTTTTGTTTCTTCGTCGAGGGTGGATTTTTCAATCTCCGCCATCTCACTACCGAAATCGGGTAATACGAAGAAGCTGCTATCCTCCCCGCTCTGGGTGATGAGCTCAAGTCCTTTTTCCGTCAGCTCGATGCTGTTATTTTTTTCGTCAATCACGAAATAGAGCTCGGCATCCACTTTCGGCATCTCTTTTTGGTTATCTGCCAGGTAAATATTCTCTGATTTCTGCATTACTGCCTTAACTCCCGGCTCGCCCAGGTATTTAATCAGAGGCTTCATTTTTGGCAATCCACGGTATACCCGATACAATTGAAGTCCGCCGGCCTTATCGTCGCCCGCCTCAATTAATTTCTTCGCATCAGCAAGGGCAGTGGTCAGGTATTTTTTCTGTGCATCCACCAGTCGTTGAATGCGGGGTTTCAATTCGGCAAATTCATGTTGATCCCCTCTCGGTACCGGGCCGGAAATAATCAATGGTGTACGCGCATCATCAATCAAAACAGAATCGACCTCATCGATCATGGCATAATGATGTTCCCTTTGCACCAGATCTTCCGTATCGCGGGCCATGTTATCGCGCAGGTAATCGAAACCGAACTCATTGTTGGTACCGTAGGTGATATCCGCTTGGTAGGCTTTTCTTCTTTCAGGGGAGTTCGGCTGGGTATAATCCAGGCAATCCACACTTAATCCATGAAACTGGAAAAGTGGTCCGTTCCATTCACAGTCACGACGAGCGAGGTAATCGTTCACGGTCACAATATGCACTCCGTGTCCACTCAAGGCATTCAGATATGCAGGCAAGGTGGAAACAAGCGTTTTACCTTCACCGGTGGCCATCTCGGCAATTTTACCAGAGTGTAAAACCATACCACCAATCAGCTGGACATCGTAATGCAACATGTCCCAAACAACAGTGTTTCCTGCAGCCTCCCAGGTATTCTTCCAGACGGCATTATTGCCGCGAATTTCCACAAAGTCTTTGCGCGCCGCCAGATCCCGGTCAAAGTCCGAAGCCGTCACCGGTAATTCAGGATTTTCTTTAAAACGTCGTGCCGTTTCTTTTACCACGGCAAAAGCCTCTTCGAGAATCATATCCAGAACCTTCTCCAGTTTTTCGTTCCGGTCTTTCTTCAGTTTGTCGAGCTGGTTGTAGATATCCTCCTTCACTCCAAGGTCCATATCCAGTTCTGTTTCCAGACGCTCTTTCAATTTTTTTATCTCGTCTTCTGTGTCTGACAGATAGTCAGCAATGCGCGATTTAAACTCTGCCGTCTTGGCTCTCAGCTCATCATGCGTCAGATTTTTATACGACTCGTAATGAGCGTTAATCTTTTCTACACGAGGCAGTACTTCCTTAATATCTCTGTCGGATTTGTTCCCGAATACCTTCGAGATCCCTTTAATTATCGAATCAATCATGCACTAATGCGCTTAAAAATGGGGCGTAAAAATAATACAATTTGCCAATGGGCTAAGAAATAAGTAGCCCATTCCCCTGCAATTGGGCTAATTTTGTGCCATGAATATTTTGATTCTTGGTTCAGGAGGAAGAGAACATGCCTTTTCCTGGAAAATTGCCCAAAGCCCATTATGTCAGCAACTGTTCATTGCACCCGGAAATGCAGGAACCGCATCTATTGGAACCAATGTTCCTTTGAATATTATTGACTTTGAGGCAATTGCCGACTTCTGCCTGAATAATCAAATCGATCTCCTTCTTCCGGGAAGTGAAGATCCACTGGTTTATGGAATTGTCGACTATTTCAAAAGTCGCAGCGACCTTCAAAATATTCTGATAGCTGGTCCCGTAAAAGAGGGAGCACAATTGGAAGGCTCGAAAGATTTTGCCAAAGCTTTCATGGCAAGGAACGATATCCCAACGGCAGCCTATAAAACCTTTACCAATGAAAGCCTGGAAGCAGGCTATGCTTTTCTCGAAACCCTGCACCCCCCTTTTGTGCTTAAAGCCGACGGGCTTGCTGCAGGAAAAGGAGTTGTAATTCCGGAGACACTTGAAGAAGCGAAAAAAGAATTGCATGCAATGCTGGCAGATGCCAAGTTTGGCGATGCTTCCAGCCGGGTCGTTATTGAAGAGTTTTTAAAAGGAATTGAAGTTTCCGTCTTTGTTCTCACCGATGGAAAGGACTATTTCCTGTTGCCCGAAGCGAAAGATTACAAACGAATTGGAGAAGGCGATACCGGATTGAATACAGGCGGGATGGGCGCCATTTCACCCGTTCCCTTTGTAGATGATTCTTTTCTGAAGAAAGTGGAGGATCGCATTGTGAAACCTACCATTTCCGGACTCCAAAAGGAAAATATTGATTACAAAGGATTCATCTTCCTTGGCTTGATGAATGTTGGTGGAGACCCCTATGTGATTGAATACAATGTACGCATGGGCGATCCGGAAACAGAAGCTGTGCTTCCTCGTGTTCAAAACGATTTACTCGACCTGCTGCAGGCAGTTTGCCTGCAACAACTCGGAACCAAATCAATCTCCATCACCCCACAAACCGCAGCAACTGTCGTTTTGGTTTCCGGCGGTTACCCGGAATCCTACGAGAAAGGAAAAGTAGTGAGCGGGTTGGAAGGCGGAAAAAGCCTGGTGTTTCACGCCGGCACCAAATCAGATGGAGAAAATTGTTTGACAAACGGAGGAAGAGTATTTGCCGTTAGCTCCTTAGCCGACACCTTGCCTGAGGCATTAAATATGTCGTACAATAAAGCTGCAGAAATTAACTTTGAAGGGAAATACCTGCGTCGTGATATCGGACAGGATCTGCTAAAAATCAGCCAATCATGAGCATAAAAAGACCCGTTACCTTTCGCCGCTTATTTAATTACTTCCTTGGCGGATTATTGATTACGCTTCCCATCGTAGGAACGGCCTACGTTATTTACGCCTCCTTTGTAACAATCGACAACCTGATTGATACCAAAACATTGTTTGGCAATACAGTTCCCGGGTTAGGCATTCTGCTCATCCTGGTGTTCATAACCATCGTCGGATTTGTAGGAGAAGGAATTCTTACCAAGCCCATCCTTGATTTCTTTGAGCATTTGATTGAACGTACCCCGGGGATTAAAGTCATCTATTCGATGATCAAAGATTTCATGGAAGCCTTCGTTGGCGATAAAAGAAAATTTACAGAAGGAGTAGCTGTAGAACTCACCAATGGATTGTTTCGCCTGGGTTTTGTTACCAGTCACGATTTGAAAGCCATTGAGATGGACGGCTTTGTTGCTGTTTATTTCCCGCATTCCTATGCGTTCTCCGGAAACTTATTCCTTGTGCCTAAAGAACGGATTAAAACCTTAAAAGGAAATTCCTCGGAATTGATGAAATTCATCGTATCCGGAGGTGTTACCGATGTAGAAGCAATCAGAAAATTCAATAAAAATGAAGAAACTCCTGATTCCCTTGCTGGTTCTTAGCTGCTCGACAGCATTTTCTCAGGTAGACACCCGTTATTACCGACTTGAAAGCGACTCCATCCGTCTGGCCACAGACCATGAGTTTAGGAACAAAGATCATTCGCCTCTGAGCCCGTCAGACCGCAAACATTTTGAGGGGCTTCGTTACTTTGCCTACGACACAGATTATTTGGTCGTTGCAAAATTTGAACGTACCCCGGATGGAAGGCCATTTCAGATGCAGACAACAACCGAGAGACTCCCCCGCTACGTAAAATATGGAGTTTTACATTTTACACTGGAGGGAAAAGAACTCCGTCTTTCCGTCTACCAAAATCTGGATCTGATTCAACGAGCAGGTTATGAAAATTACCTGTTCATCCCCTTCAACGATTCCACCAATGGATTTGAATCCTATGGAGGCGGCCGTTATCTGGATATACAGGGACCTCTGGGCGACACCGTAATCATAGACTTCAACAGAGCCTATAATCCCTATTGTGCCTACAACTCCCGTTATTCCTGCCCTATTCCTCCACAGGAAAATAATTTACCCCTTCGAATTGAGGCTGGTGTGCTTAGCTGGAAGGAGCACTGATTCCACTTTTAAATCTTCCCTTAGAGAATATTCGTATCCCGGAATCTTTGTTTTTGCGCCTTTCAACTTGTTCTTCCTCCGGCAGATGAATCTCATGCTGGCATTCCGGTGAGCAGGTTCCATCCATCTTCTCGGCACATGCATCGCATTGGATAAAGAGCAGATTACAGGCTTTGTTCTTGCAGTTTACATGGGTATCAGCCGGCTTGCCGCATTGATGGCAATGTGCAATTATTTCACCGTTGATGCTTTCTGCCAAACGCTCATCGAACACGAAGTTTTTGCCTCTGAATTTGATTGGAAGTCCCTGTTCTTTGGCGTCGCGGGCATATTTGATGATCCCTCCCTCCAGCTGATAGACATTCTGGAAGCCGTTATGTTTCAACCAGGCAGAAGCTTTCTCGCAGCGAATTCCACCGGTGCAATACATCACCACCTTTTTGTCCTTTTTATCTGCCAATTCATCTACAACAAGGGGCAATTGCTCCCGGAAAGTATCCACATCCGGGCACCAGGCACCTTCAAAATGCCCCACTTCGCTTTCGTAGTGGTTTCGCATATCCACCAGAATGGTTTCCGGATCATCCGTGAGTTGATTAAAATCGGCGGCACTGAGGTGGGTTCCTTTGTCTGTTACATCAAAGGTCTCGTCATTTAGTCCGTCGGAAACGATTTTATCTTTCAAACGCACAATAAGCTTAAAGAAGGATTTATCATCGTTTTCTACCGCGGTGTTCAGTCGCAAGCCGCGCAGGTAATCTACGCTGTTCATGAAGTCAACAAATGCATCCCAGTTCCTTGTCGGCACAGATGCTTGTGCATTGATTCCTTCCCTGGCAACGTAAATACGTCCCAAAACTCCCAGTTTGTCAAATTCGATGAAGAGATAATCACGGACGAATGCCGGATTTTTCAGATGATAATAGTTGTAGAAAGAAACCGTCATGCGGTGTTCCTTCGACTGCAAAATCCTTTCCTTCAGGACCTCGCGGTTTTCCTTATTGTGCAATTTCATAAAACAGTCCCAATTTCAAGTTGGGCGCCGCAAAAATACAGGACTGAAACACAAAGAACAAGTGCTCCTCAGGGAGAACGCCACGCACGGATACGAAACACACACTGCTGAATTTTTATCCATTGTGCATTATTCCCTCGTAATCCATACTCTAATTATCTTTGCATCATGAGCAACAAGAACAAAAAGCGCGACGGAGTGGTGTTTTCTACCGACCCTGATTTTGAATACCAGGGTTTTGAAGAACAAGATGAAGACACCCTGAACCCTTCCGACCAGAAACTGCGTGTGATGCTCGAACGCAAAGGGAGAGGCGGCAAAGACGTCACCATTGTCCATAATTTCATTGGAAGTCAGGACGACAAGGATGCCCTGACAAAAAGCCTGAAGACCTATTGCGGAACAGGCGGCACTGCCAAAGACGGCGAAATTGTCATACAGGGAGATCAGCGGGATAAGGTGGTGAAGTATTTGTTGGATAAAGGATATAAAAACAGCAAGAGAGGAAATTGATGGAAACTCAGGAATTACTACTTAAAAGACGTTCAGTATATCCCCGCCAATTTAATGGGCAGACAATACCAAAAGAAGCTTTGCTACAGGCCTTCGAAGCGGCCAACTGGGCTCCAACCCATAAAAGAACACAACCCTGGAGATTTATCATCTATTCAGGAGATGCGATGAATCTGTTGATTGACCAATGGATTCTTATGGCCAAAGCTAATCTGGAAGCCAAAAGGGAAACCTGGAGCGAGGCTGCAGAAACGAAATACTCGTATATGCGAAATAGCAGTCATGTCATTGTGATTGCCTGCCACTATACCGGTCTGGTTCCGGAGATTGAAGAAACCTGTGCAACCGCGGCAGCCGTTCAAAACTTTTGGCTCAGTTTACACGACCAGGGATATTATGGGTACTGGAGTACCGGCAACGGAATATTCACGGAATCCATGCACCAATATTTCGGACTGCAGGAAAACGAAAAGGCTCTGGGATATTTTCTTGCCGGACAAACAAACGACCCTATCCCCCCTTCGATTCGCAAAGCGGTTGAGGAAAACCTGACCTGGCGTGATTAACTGATAAACAGTCAATTATATTTATTATATACCGCTTGCTTATGTGAAATCTGACTGTACATTTGCATAGGAATTTTCCGTATAAAAGAACCCATGAGCAAGTTGAATCCAACGAAGCGCAGATACCTGGTTATCCGCAAACGGCAAGCCTTGCTCATGCTGTTTTTGGTCGTGGCGCTGGTCATTGCCAGTGGACAAGCCAACGGGTTTAAAAAACAAAAATCTTATTGCGATGAAATAGAGCTGGAAAGCATCTATGAACTCAACGAAAGCGCAGAAGGCGATGGGCCCGTTTTTCTTTGTGGTTACCTTTTTGCCGAACCCGACTTAATTGTGGGATTCAACATGCATGTGACCTGTAACAGTAAGCTTCTTCGATTCATTGGGAAAAGCTCCATTCCTTTTCTTTGCACGAAACGAATCCTGTCGTTTCATTCCCTCCGCCTCCTGGATAAAGCAGGCATGCTTTGCTAATATTCTTCCAGCAAGTACTTAAAATGCCTGTCATAACAGGCTCAAAATTTTCAGGCCGGATTCCTGTGTAAAAATCCAATCCAATTTTTAATCTAAACCATTTATTTTTAATAAGATATCATGAATCTTCATGCGATTCTGGAGAACTTTATGCACCCACCCGTGTTGTTCTTCTTTCTCGGCATTCTTGCCGTATTTGTCAAATCTGATCTGGAAATTCCTCCTCAGATTGCTAAATTTTTAAGTATCTATCTCCTCTTTGATATTGGCTTCAAAGGCGGAGATGAACTCTTCCATAGCGGTTTTAACAGCACGGTAATCACCGTTGTGATTGTTTGTATCTCCGCTTCTGCATTGATACCATTTATTGTTTTTCCCATTCTCCGCCGAAAACTGGATGTTTACAATTCCGGTGCAATCGCAGGAACTTATGGATCGATAAGCGCCGTAACTTTTGCAACGGCGACTTCTTTTCTTGAAGCCAATAAAATCAATTTTGGTGGCTACATGGTAGCCGGTATGGCTTTGATGGAATCGCCAGCGATTATATCCGGATTAACCCTGATTCGCAGTAAAATAGCCAAAGAAAGTGAAGCAGAGGAAGATTCGAAAGTGAAATGGGGACCGATTCTCAAAGAAGCATTATTCAACGGCTCTGTTCTTCTGCTCGTGGGTAGCCTGGTCATTGGCCTGCTAACCGGTAATACGGGAGAAGCGGAGTTGAAACCATTTATCAGCGATATTTTTAAAGGAATGCTTTCGCTGTATATGCTCGATATGGGACTCCTTGCAGGTCGTCGTTTAAGAGAGCTTCGGAATTCAGGTATTTTCCTTACCGTTTTTGCCCTTTGCTATCCTATTATCGCCGGCATGATTGGCATTGCGATCAGTTATGCGGTTGGTTTACAACCCGGCGATGCTTTGTTGCAAACCATCCTTATTGCCAGCGCTTCTTACATTGCTGTGCCTGCAGCCATGCGATTGGCTGTTCCGCAGGCAAATATGAGTTTGCTTTTACCCATGTCGCTTGGCATCACCTTCACCTTCAACATCGCCTTCGGAATTCCGCTGTTCAACGCAATCATACACGCTATTTGGTAATTTTATTAAAATGAAAAACATGAAAACGAATATTCTCAAGCTGGAAATTATTTTGGCTTATATCTATATGATTGACCTGGTCGAACTGATGGAAAAACACGGCATCCATGGTTATACCGGAATGGAAATTACCAGCAGCAAAGGAGTGCGGCATGGAGAGCAAAGGGCAGAAAGCTTTATGCCTGCCAACAAGAACATTTACTTGTTTTCCATCCTCTCTTCCAATCTGCTCGACGATTTTAAACCGGCCCTCAGTAAATTTTTAAATACCCGTGGTGGTGCAATGATCATAACCGAAGTATTGGAAACCACCAATGTTGATGTCCATGGAGAGGAGGATCAAAAATGAGGCTCCTGGCAATCCTTGCATTCTTCTTTGCACTGCCTGCCGGGTTGATGGCTCAAAACAAAGACCTGCGCATCAATCTCAATGAAAATGGGACTCATTATGTAAAATTCACCGGAATGAGCCAGGTGTGGTTGCGCTACAATCAAAGCAATCCGGGAACTACCGTTTATGGAGATGCGGCCCCAAATACTTTTGACGTGAGCATTCGAAGGTTGCGTTTTCAGGCATTCGGACAAATCAACGACCGGGTTTTTGTTTATACGCAAATCGGACAAAACAACCTGAATTATCTTTCTGCCCGAAAGGTGGGCTTGTTTATTCATGATGCGATTACAGAATACAGTGTGATTAAGCGAAACCTGAGCATTGGCGGCGGCCTTACCGGATGGAGCGGCTTGGGGCGTTATGCCTCTCCTTCGATTGGCACGATTATGTGCATGGATGCTCCGCTTTTTTTGCAGGCCACGAACGATGTGAGCGATCAGTTCCTTCGGAAATTCAGTGTGTATGGGAAGGGTAAACTTGGCAAACTGGACTACCGGATTGCACTGACCAATCCCATGCCCGTGAATACTTCTTACACTTCCATCAACGGTGGTCTGGTAGGCGGAGTTGATACCACATTGAGTCAATACGCAAGCTTCCGTCCCGGTAAACCGAATTTGCAGCAGCAGGCTTATTTCATGTACCAGTTCAAAGAGGAGGAAAGCAACCTCACGCCATACACGCAGGGAACCTATCTGGGCAATAAAACCGTTTTCAATATCGGAGCCGGTGTCATCTATCAAAAAGGAGCAACCCGCAGCGGAGACAGCAGTGGGGTGAGCAACCACGACATGCTTCTGATTGGCATAGACGTATTTTACGATGCACCTCTCAATAAGGACAAGAAGACAGCCATTACTCTCTATGGAGGCTTTTTTAGCTATAATTTCGGTCCTGGATATTTGCACTATATAGGCGTAAACAACCCGGCAACAGGTGTGGCTGCCGGAATGTTTCAAAAAGGAAACCAGGGCAATGCCTTTCCTATGATTGGTACCGGAAATATCATATATGCCCAGGCCGGCTATAAGTGCAAAGATGATTTACTTGGCAAGCAGGGGACCTTACAACCGTATGCAGACATCACTCTTGCAAATTATGATCGTTTGAACAGCAGCATGATGGTTTACAACGCAGGGCTTAACTGGCTCATCGCCGGTCATGGGTCCAAGCTCTCTCTCAATTACCAAAACCGACCGGTATTTAATCCGGACGGCAATGGTAAGATCACCAATCAGGGACGCAAATCTATGGCCGTTTTACAATACCAAATCAGCTTCTGATCCACTCGGTTTGAACGCTTCAGGCTCCCTGGAACCGGGGAGCTTCTTTAACATCTTCCAACATGGAAATTTACAATCAGGTTTTTGAAAACAACGCCCATTGGGCTGCTCTTAAAACTGGAGCTGATCCTGAATATTTTCAGCGCTTATCGGTTGAGCAAAATCCGGAATTCCTTTATATCGGTTGTTCAGATAGCCGTGTCCATCCCAATAATTTTTTGGTCTTAGATCCGGGTCATGTTTTTATGTATAAGAATATTGCCAACCAGGTGGTTCCCGAAGAATTAGGAATTAAATCAGTGGTGTATTTCGCTGCCGTGCATTTGAATGTAAAATACATCGTGGTATGCGGCCATTACCGCTGCGGAGGCATCAAAGCCGCTTTGTCTGAAGAATCGTTCGGATGCATGGATCCCTGGCTTAAAAGAATAAAAGATGTGGCTCATTCCCATGAAAGTGAATTAGTACACATTGTAGATTTCAATGAGCGCTGGGACAAAATGGTTGAATGGAATGTCATGGAACAATGCCGGCAAGTTGAGTTACTGCTCGATTGTGCTGATTTCAATGAACTGAAAATACGGCCGAGTGTTCACGGATGGGTCTATGACCTAAAGCATGGACTATTGAAAGACATGAAATACCCCGGATAAAACAAAAAAGGAGGTGAAATTCACCTCCTTTTCTTTTACCATTCTTTGGTTTCAAGAACATTCAATTCCGAATCGAACGTGTATGTGATAGGTTTGGCCGTGCCAATCTCTCTTTTTAATATTTGCTCCGGACTCAGCTTTTCTATGTGCATGATTAAGGCACGAAGGCTGTTTCCATGTGCCGCGATAATTATATTTTCGCCGGCCTTTAACTTCGGTTCTATTTCTTTCTCATAATAGGGAAGCACCCTGGCGGCGGTATCTTTCAAACTCTCTCCATTGGGAGGAGCCACATCGTAACTTCTTCTCCAAATATGCACTTGCTCGTCGCCGTATTGGGCAGCTGTTTCGGATTTATTCAAGCCTTGCAAATCACCATAATGACGTTCATTCAAGGCCTCATTGCGCGTAACCGGAATCCCTTCCATGCCGCATTCTTTCAGGATAATTTGCAGAGTGTCCTGCGCTCGCTTTAAATCGGAAGTATACGCTTCATCGAAATGCATGCCTTTCAATTGAACGCCGGCTCCTTTCGCTTCTTCGATTCCTTTTTCTGTTAAAGCAACATCCTCCCAACCGGTGAATCGATTTTGCAAATTCCACTCAGACTGTCCGTGACGTACAATAGTTAACTGTGCCATAATTTTCTACTATGCCGCAAATATAGCATTTCAAAAAAATGAGTCGGACCAAAATCAGGCTGATTTCAATGCTTTGGAAAAATACGGCTTCAAATTGGGACCCCAGAATAGTCTGGCAAAGGACCTTATTAAAGCTATACCACCGAAGATATAAATCAGCGAATGTATAACGGCCAACACAAATTGATTCCTGTAAATGTTACTGAACAATAAATCTTCTCCAATAAAAGTGCTGGTAATTGGGAATCCCATCACACAAAGCACCGAAATCAAGTACCAACGGGCCAAGCCTGGATATTCGTCGACATGCCCATAATAATTGTTCAGGTCAAAAAAGGCCCTTTCTTTCATTCGCAAACGATTTAAGACAAGCAGTCCGATTGCCCCACCAAAAAGAACCCCTCCAAAATAAAACTGCATTTGCAACGCACTCAATTCATGATTAAAAGAAATGGACAGATAAGTCCAGAAGTGCGCCAACAGAACCATACCAAAAGCCAAACGTGGATAGATCCGCTCAGAAAATGCCTTGAACACCATTAACAAAGCTACCACGCCCAGTATTTCGGGCATCCATGAAACCAAAGTGTCGGGAAGTGTTGCACGATAATAATAGAGAAGAAGGGCTATAAGATAAAAAGGCAGTAAGATAAACACCACATTAAAAGGGGTGAAGAAATCCAGCCTTTTTCCAAATTGTTTAACATTTCTAAATATAAGCCGGTTAAAAAATGCATCCAGATTCCATTCCTTCAGTGCCAGCAGGTAAAATGAATTCGCCAAATGGCCATAATTAAAAAAGGAAGGGCGCGTTGCTTTTCCCTCTGAATAGGTTTGTTGCCTTACCATGTAATTGACAATCGATGGAGACACCAATAGCTGATAAGTTCGAAGAAAAGCATTCCCCACGAAGTGAATTAAAACTAAAGTATTCCATCCAAGAGCTAATTCCACGCACATGATTCCAATCTGGGTGATGGATGCATAGGCCACTTTTGCCTTGATGGTAAACTGCACCCTGGAAATGAGGAAGGCTATTGCAGCGCTAGCTGTTCCCAATGCTGCCAAAAGCCAACGAATTCCATCCAAATGAAACCAGAATATTGAAGTGCGCAGCAGCAGAAAAATACCGAAATGAACAGATAAAGCGCCATAAAAAATGGCAGATGAAGAGGTTGGACCTTCCATCGCTCTGGGTAACCAGGAAGAAAATGGAAGAATGGCCGATTTAGCCGATGCCGCCATCAAAATGCTTAACGCAACGAAATAGGAAAATGCCGGTTGATTTGCAATATGATGTTCCACCTCACCAAACCCTCTCAATTCAAGAAAAAATACATTTTGATGCCATAGATGATGCATTCCCCAAAGAGCCAGTATCAATCCAATATCTCCGATTCTATAGATAGAAAACACCTTAATTGAATTCCGAACCGGAAGGTATCTGTCCCGGTAGAATGCAATCAAGATGAAAGATGAAATCCCCAGCATTTCCCAACCCATAATGAGGGTTTCAAAATTCCCGGAAAGCACCGTAAACTGATAGGCAAGTTCAAAAAAGAGAATGGTATTAAAAAATCTTTTAAACCCTGCTTCCCGATGCAGATAATACCCGCTGAATTTGATAACCAGTAAACTTACCATTGCCCCGACCAGGAGATATACCACAGTAATTGCATCAAAATAAAAATCGATGACAAATTTGTATTCAGTGGATTGATAGAGCGTCCATTCTGAAAAATTCATGGGAACAAAACCATTCCCTCCCCAATAAAACGTGAAGGACACTAAAGCAATTCCCTGAATGAGTACCGAAGCAAAACTGAACTTCCAAATAAGATTTTCTTTTCGTGCCGGAAGAACCAGCGAAAGCACAAAGCTTAGAAGTGGAATCAGAACAAAAGCGATGATAAAACTATTGCTGTTCATGGTTCTACTTTACAGGGTGAATAGGCAATGAATCGTCCATTTGGTACCAAACGTCTTTATTAGCCGGAATTGTTCTGGAAGAGGCATCGGGGATATACTGGTTATATCCGTCTTCCGTTATTCGGTAAAATTTACCTTCTCTGCGATCAAAGGCCACGCAATGAACCCAATTTTTCCTGACCCACTGAAATACCCGGGGTTTTAACTGAAGGGCTTTCAGAACCAAATCCGGATTTTGCTCCACAACAAACAGCATACGAAGTGGCTCATGAATATTGACCATTTGAGCAGGCAGTCCGGTTCTCAGATCTCCATCGATGCCATTCACCACCCCGATTAGCCCGGCAATATTATGCGACAACTTAGATCCGGCGCCATGCCTGTTATTGTCTACTGTAGAAAAATAATATTCCAGATTTATCCCACCGCATACGGGAATAGCTGTTTCCAATATTTTGGCCAGCACACTCGCGTCAGGGTCTTTTTCTGCAGCGTACGAATGCATGAAAGCCCTCCTGTCGAGAAACAAATGGTTAAAGCTACCCCGATTTCCAATCAGGCATAAAGCATTGTTCGCATGGTTCCATTCCGGCCTGGGCTCAAACAAAGAATAGGAGCGGGTTTTAACCTTTTGATGGATCCTTTTGTCGGACCAGGAAAGCTTCACATTGCGGAAACGACGGGCCCTTTCCCTGGAATTTTTAAGTAACGCCTTTTGGAATGAACCCTCAATTTCCTGATGTCTTCCCTGCAGCGCAGCCGGTATACAAGCTGTGTCGTAAAAATGGATTTCGTCCCGGGTGGTATCATGTAATCCGGCAATGAACCAGGTGATTTCCGGAATCTGAATACCGCGAGCCTTCAGTCTGTTTCTTACTTCGGGATGATTCAGCATTTGCGCTGCTGCGCGGCTGTTTGCAGAACCAGGTCGACCACTGCAGGCCCCGCAATCGTAGCCAGAATAATAAGGGTTATTGATGCTGCTCGATCCATGGGCAATCAGGTAGATGATGGAGTCAAAACGGGTTCGGATTCCAACACCAAGCAATAAGGCTTCCATTCGATCTGCCATTTCATCCCAGGTAAAGCCTATTCGGTTGCCGGCTTTATCCGTCTCTCCCCGAAAATCAATCTCAATCTCGCCATCCGGATGCATGTGTTCGAAGGAGCTGACCATCACCGGACTTTCCGACGGGACAAATACACTTTTCATCATCTTCACTCCCGACCATAAACCTAATAATGAAGCGGCGACCCAGCCTCCAACTGCCCCATGAGAAGCAGATTCAAGGAACACATCCTTCTGTTTCTTATTTACCCGGGCATGTTCGCGAATAATATGTTTCGGTTCGACCGGAACCGGACAAACCTTGGTAAGGTATTTAGCCCCTTCAGGCAGAAAATACATGTCTAGATTAAAATGTCCTGCAGTACCATAGGTACTGGCCTCTGTTTCTATATTTTCCAGATGACGACGCAAGGAACATTCCCGATCATCGATACAAAATAATGCCTGAAAAGATCGAGTCGATTTCTGAACCTCCTGCTTATTGTGGGTAACCAAAATCCCTGAAAGTACTTCATCAAAAAACGACCATTCCATAGCTTCCTGGAAATAGCTGAGCTGCTTAAATAAGCCGCCTTGATCTTTCGGCTCCGGAACCTGATAATCCTTTTCCTTAATCCAGGTGCCCAGGGGCTTCCAATTCGTTCCACCCTTTCTGTCCAACGCATCAATCTCCAATAACAATTCGAAAAGAATGAGTTCCTTCAAAGAAATTCTTCTGGGATAAAGCAAAGAATGGGGTTTCTCCTCCAAAACACTCACCATGCCGCTCCAACCCGGATGCGAAAAGAGTATATCCATTAGATAATCCTCGTACAAGGTGGGATCTGCCACCAAAATATCCAACAGGCCTTCCATGCTGAATTTGTTTTCGGCGAGCATGTTTTTAACACGCGGACTTCTGAACAGGCCCCAATGGGCATCATGCTCCAGTTTACGAATGGCCTCAAGAAAAGAAAGATGTCTGTCGGGAAATTTCCAGATTGATATGCCCTGGTCCAAATAGGCCCCAAGAACCCGGAATAACGCCGGATGTACCTGCCTGTCCAAATTCACCTTAGCCAGCTTTTTCCAGCCTTGCCTCAAAGCTCCTGTTTTACCGACAAATTCCTGTGTAAGATTCTCATTCAGCAGGCGGCTTTTCAGGGAATTAATTTCTTCCTGCTCCCCACTATTGGCCAATACCTTGTCCAGGTTCTGTTCCTTGATTTTACCGGATTTAAACCAACCTCGGTATTCATGCAGTCCTGGCAATGTCTGATAGCCAAACATTTCCGCGGACTCTTTCATTGCCTCAAAAAAGGAAAGATCCTGAAAAGCGTGTAATGTATTATGATGGACAAAATCTTTCAGAGGCAATTGCTCCGGAAGATATTTTCGAAGCAATCCAAGGGTAGATTCTTCGTTAAAAATGCCGCTTCCCATGCATGGATGATAAGGTGACAAATTTACCTCTTTGGAAGGAGTTTAAACACTGTAAGACAGTTCCTGAAAAATATATTTACAAGACTTTCCGTTTTCAAACAAGTTCCTTTCTGGAAACTCTGATCCATTTTATGGTCGCAGGTGAATTATTCACGCAGAGGCAAGAAAAGGTTCGGCCAACCCACGAATGAAACAACGTGTTTTTGCTTAGAAGCCGTAGCTGAAAACCGGATCCAGCTCGGTTGTGTGGTCGAAGCGCACCAAGTCTTTTAACACGCCATCTTCCATTCCATATACCCAGCCATGGATCAGCGGCGCCTGCCTTTCGGCCCAGGCTTTTTGGATGATGGATGTTTTCGCGAGATTAAATACCTGCTCTTTTACATTGAGTTCCACGAGTCGGTCGGCGCGACTGTCTTCGCTCTCCATTCCATCCAACTCAGCACGGTTCATGCGGTAGACCTCTCTGATATTTAAAAGCCATTTATCGATCAACCCGAGATGACTCTTTTGCATGGAAGCGCGCACACCGCCACAGCCGTAGTGCCCCACCACCATCACATGATTTACTTTCAACACCTCTACTGCATATTGCAGCACGGATAACAGGTTCAGGTCGGTATGAACAACCATATTCGCCACATTCCGATGTACAAAGATTTCTCCCGGTTCCGTACCGGTAATCATGTCGGCCGGAACCCGACTGTCGCTGCAGCCGATCCATAAGAAACGCGGGCTTTGCCCTTTCGCCAGATTTGGGAAAAAGTCAGGATTAGTTTCTGTCTTTTCTTTTGCCCAGGCCTTGTTGGCCAGCAGTAATTGTTCGTATGACTTCATAGTTCGCTTGCAAATTTGACACCTTCCGCCTTAAAATACTTGTTGTAACTGTTTTTTTTGCGGATGATTTCGATTTGGATGTCTTTTTCTGAAGCGGAGCGAATAAAGTCATCCAATAATTCATAAATATCCGGATCGATAAACTGGGCATCCGCTCCATCAATCCACACTTCAGCTCCTTTCGGCATCTGTTCGAAAATCTTACTGAGCACCCCTTTATTCAGATAATTCACGCTGCTCCGCAGTCGAATCATATGTCGGCCTTCATCTACTACATAGGTAATCCCCTTATTAAAATTGGAACGGATCACAAAGAAGATCCCGACCAGAATACCGATTCCAATGCCTTTCAGAAGGTCGGTCATCAAAATGGCAACGATGGTTACCACGAACGGAATAAACTGATTGATCCCTTTCCGGTAATTGGCCTGAACCACTTCCCAACTCACCAATTTATATCCTACAAGGATCAGCACAGCAGCCAAAGCTGCCTTTGGAATCAGGTTGAGTACATGCGGGATAAACAAGACAGAAAGCAATAGTAAAATTCCATGTACGATGGCAGATAAGCGCGATTTTGCGCCTGCAACAGTATTGGCCGAGCTCCTCACGATTACAGCAGTTAATGGCAGGCCGCCAATTAATCCGCTGACTATGTTTCCGATGCCCTGCGCTTTTAATTCCCTATTCGGAGGAGAAATTCTTCTTTGAGGGTCGAGCTTATCTACTGCTTCCAAACTCAATAAGGACTCAATCGAAGCTATAACCGCAATGAGAAAGGCGATCTCATAGGTTATCGGAAGCCTCAAGCCATTCCAATCTGGAAGAGTTATCAGGTTCAGTGGGTTCCCCCTGACCGAATCCAAGGGAAGATCAACCAGGTGCGATCCTTGTAATGCCCATTCAGGATACCATTCCCGCAATGCCAGATTAATCAGGGTTCCTGACAAAACTGCAATCAAGGCACCAGGTACCAATTTAATGAAGCTGTATTTCTTTAAAGACTTTTTTGCCCAGAACAAGATGATGACACCGGCAAGCAATGAAATCATTAATGCTCCGGGTTCAAAATCCAGAACGGAATGCCATAGTTCGGAAAGGGTATTTTCTCCGTCTGCCTGCTCAAAAGATTCATCTCCTTCAAAATCGGTATCGATTCCCAGTGCATGAGGAATTTGCTTAAAAATTAAGATGAGGCCAATAGCTGCCAGCATCCCTTTGATGACCGAGCTGGGGATGTAATTGCTAATTCCTCCCGCCCGAATCAATCCAAATATTAATTGAAGCATGCCTGCAAGGAGCACACTCAACAGAAACAGTTCAAATTCCCCTTCGTAGCCAATGGGTTCTGCCAGAAGCCTGTCATCTTCCACGATCTTTCCAAACCGCTTCAAAGAGCTCACCACCACTACTGCAAGGCCAGCAGCCGGGCCGCTTACACTGAGATGGCTGCCGCTCAAAGAACCGACAATGATGCCGCCCACTATTCCGGCTATCATCCCGGAAAACAAAGGTGCATCCGAGGCAATAGCGATTCCTAAGCAGAGAGGAAGCGCAACAAGATAAACGACCAGAGAGGCGGGTAAATCTTCTTTTAATGTTTTAAACATCAGCGAGGGGGGTGATTGGTCAGAAAGAGAATTCTGAGCGCAATCCTCAGGGCAAGATACGAAAAGTATCTCTTTAGCCTGCTCCCCATTCGATGAGAAACAGTGTCAATTTGCCTTGTTCTTGGGTAAATGGTTTGTATCAACTGCTGATAGAATGGTTTGGCCATTTCTTTGGATTCGAAGGCGATATTGGTTTCCAAACTTCCGAAATCGCTAAGTTGGTTGAGGTTGTAGGAGCCAAAGGTTACCCATTCCTGATCTATACAGGCAATTTTTGCGTGGAGTACACTTTCATCCCATTCGCGTATTTCAATCCCAGCGGTTCGGAGCTTGTGATAGAAATATTCCGTTGCAGGTTTCACCAATGGCACATCGCTTACTGCGCTAAAAAGCAGCGTAATCCTAACTCCTTCCGATGCTTTCTGCAAAAGCAATCGCAGCATTTTTCTGGATGGAAAAAAATAGGCAGCAATTAGAATAATTTCATTTTTCGCCCCGTCAATAGCGTCCTGATACGCTTTTCTGATCTCAAACTTCCTTCTCAGCCAGTCGTTGGTAAAAACCCAAATCCCTTCTCCATCCGGCAATTCGGGAAGCGGCTGCTGACTTCTCAAAAAGCGTTCTTTCCTCGACCGCCAATAAACGGCGGCCGTTTGACTCAACAGGGCGGCCGCCGGGCCTTTTACCCAGCAAGCAGCATCCAACCAAGGTACGGCTCCGTCGAAACCACTGTATCGATCTGCGAAATTCAATCCTCCAACACTCATCCATTCGTTGTCGATTACAACAAGTTTGGAATGCTGTCTTCTTCCCAGTACCAATCGTTTAAATCGCAGACGACGGGAAAAGAGTTTCACGTTGAGGCCCTGCTTTTTCCATTGGATGAGGTGCTGGGCCTTCACCCAGCTGCTACCATAAGCATCGAGCATTAGATATACCGGAACACCCCGTTTGGCAGCGGCAAACAGCGTTTCGAGTACTGCATACCCAGTACGGTCCTTGCCTAGAATATAAACTTGTATATGAATGAAAACGCGGGCTTTATTCAGCCTTTCCAAAAGAACATCAAAGTAGGCCTTCCCACCCCGATAAATCTCAATGGAATTACCTGACGAATAATGGCCCGGTTCTCTCTCCATCATCAGAGAATCACTTCTCTAATTGCGCGGACCGGGATAGAAACGCCCCCCTTTAATTGAATCGATCTTTCAGTGGTTGCCCATACGGTGGTTTCCACCACACGGTCACCGTCATCTGTATTGAAGATAATTCTGGTTTTTCCTTTGTAAGCATTTCCGAGAAGCATGGCTCTTTCCAGTCTTTTAAATCGTTCAAGCATGTCTTCCGGCCGGATTAGGACGTCGGATTGAGGGAAATGAACTTTGCCCATAATCTCCTCTTTGTTGATAAATAGTGGTTCCATAGCGAATGTGCTTGCGTGTATACCAAATTTACAAAATACAATAGATTCAAAATTCAATTCGATGCATTTTTACTCGATAGTAAAAACTCTTTATCTCATGCATTAAGTATAGAATAATAGCCCATTTATCCCTATTTTTGCCCCTTTCAATAATTACTCTAAGTAATGAATTCAATCGTAGAAAAAATCATCAGTAACGCGTCAAAAACGCACTTGAATTTATCTCCGGCCGAACTGGTTGAACAAGCTATTCTCCGCGGAGAAGGTGAGTTGACCAATACGGGAGCTTTGGCTGCGGACACGGGAGAATTTACCGGTCGCTCGCCAAAAGACAAATTTGTTGTATACGACGAAAACACCAAAGATTCTGTTTGGTGGGGCGACATTAACAACCGTTTTGAAAGTGAAAAGTTTGATCAATTGCTGGACAAAGTAATTGCTCATTACGAAGGCAAAGAAGTATTCGTTCGCGACGCTTATGCATGTGCAGATCCTAACTTCAGACTGAACATCAAAGTGATTAATGAAACAGCCTATCAGAACCTGTTCTCCAATAACCTTTTCCTCCGTCCAACTGCAGAGGAACTCAAAACCCAACAACACGACTGGTTAATTCTGGCTGCACCAAATTTCCGTGCAAATCCGGAAGTTGACGGAACACGTCAGCACAATTTCGCAATCATTAATTTCACCAAAAAAATCATCCTGATTGGAGGAACCGGATATACAGGCGAAATCAAAAAAGGAATTTTCTCAGTGTTGAACTATGTGCTCCCACACGAACGCAACACATTGAGCATGCACTGTTCTGCCAATATTGGGAAAGACGGTGATACCGCTATATTCTTTGGTCTTTCAGGAACCGGAAAAACAACCCTTTCCGCCGATCCATCGCGTAAATTAATCGGAGATGATGAGCACGGATGGGCCGACGGTTCTGTGTTTAACTTTGAAGGGGGTTGCTATGCGAAATGCATTGACCTGACTCAGGAAAAAGAACCTCAGATTTACAATGCCATTCGTTTCGGCGCACTGGTAGAAAACGTTCGGATGGTTCCCGGAACCCGCGACGTAGATTACACCAACGTAAGTGTTACCGAAAACACCCGCGCTGCCTACCCGATTGATTTGGTAGACAATATCGCCATGCCTTCCGTTGGAGATACTCCTAAAAATATTTTCTTCCTCACAGCTGACGCCTTTGGCGTGTTGCCTCCAATTTCCCGCCTGACTCCAGAGCAGGCAATGTATCACTTCATCAGTGGTTATACCGCAAAAGTTGCTGGCACAGAAGCAGGAGTAACCGAGCCTCAGGCTACCTTCTCCGCATGTTTCGGAAAAGCATTTCTTCCATTGCATCCTGGCAAGTACGCTGCAATGCTGGGCGATAAACTGAGAGAAAGCGGAGCAAAAGTTTGGTTGATTAACACTGGCTGGACCGGCGGTCCTTACGGTGTTGGCAGCCGCATGAAACTGAGCTATACACGCGCTATGATTACTGCTGCTCTTGAAGGAAAACTCGACAATGCACAATTTGAAAAACTTCCTGTATTTGGTCTGGAAATACCTGTAAGTTGCCCGGATGTGCCTTCTGAGGTATTGAATCCCAGAAATACCTGGACCGACGCTTCAGCTTACGATGCAAAAGCAGCTCATCTGGCAGAATTGTTCGTGAAAAACTTCGCGCAATTCGAAGATGGCGTGACCGACGAAATCAAAGCGGCTGCTCCAAAAGCAACCCGCTCAGCTAACTAAGCTGATAAGATTGAATAAATTGAAACCACTCTGGAAACGGAGTGGTTTTTTTTTGATGCCAACCGGGCGTCATGGAAAACCGCAGCTCTGTTATCTATTGGGATGATTCATTCAACAGTTTCTCTCATCCTTTTATTCTCGAATAATAATCTCTACCCTTCTGTTCCTCTTTCTCCCCTCTTCTTCCGAATTGCTTCGGAGCGGTTTTGTTTCCGCATACCCTTTGACAAAGATCCGGGATTGACTCACCCCTCGTTTGATCAATTCGTCGGCAATATGTTGAGCTCGTTCCCGACTCAATTTCAAATTGTATTCGTGGCTTCCAATGGAATCGGTATGTCCCAATACGGCAATCTTCCAGTTGGGATTTGACTTCATCAGGTCGGCAATGCTGTCCAATGTCCTTTCAAAACCAGGTTCCGGATTTCTTGCATCGAAATCAAAAGGCAACTGTTTGGGCATTTGTCCGCCGCGACTTCCAAACGAACCTGCTCTCAAAAACACTCCGGAGTCGTAGCTGAAGTCATTCACATTCCCAATGGCAATTTTCAGATGATGAATTTTTCCCCGTGTAACCCGACAAGATGCGGTAAGGAGCTTTGTAAATCCATCGTATTCTATGGTATATGGTATTTCTTCCGATGGAATAAAACGATAATTGGGCAAAAAATATTCGGCATTCTTTTTATGGTTTACCGAATTGATCATCACAGTGCGAGCCGGATTTCCTACGCGGGCAAGGTTAAGCGGTTTTTTAAAATTGGGGCCGTAAATAAGCAGGCAGAAAACATCGTTGTAAGGACTCCCTACATATTCCGGGTATTCTTCCGACCCAAACACGTAGTCGAAATAGAGGCTATCGAACATGGGAATAAAATCGAATTCCAGAACGGTACAGTTGAAAACCTGGCGTGTAACCATTTTGCCCAAATCATAATCGCCGCCCATACTTTCGCGCATCGACGTGGTGGTCTTTCCAGATTCATTTTGCCTTTGAACAGCACTCGCCCTGCCTGTAGAAAGCACTATCCCCTCTTCCATGGGAAAGTTGGAACGATAGGCCTGGAATAATCCCAAAGAAGAAGGATTACCGTGCACTTTGACATTGAAAATCCGCACTCCCTCACCCAAAAACATTTCTGCCAGCCGCTCTTTGAGCACTGCGGTATCCACACTAACCTGAGACCGGGAAGGCAGAGAAATTAAAAATATAAAGAAGAAAGTAATCAGGCGGTTCACATTGATAGAACGAAAGGAAATCTTCTTTTCGTGTTATACTGCCACGGGAGCTTTTATGGCCGGGTATGGATCGTAATTTTCGAGAGTAAAATCTTCAAATTCAAAATCGAATACCGACTTTTTATCCGGATTGAGAAGCATGCTTGGATAGGCTTTGGGAGTGCGGCTCAGTTGCAGTTCCACTTGTTCAAAATGGTTCGAGTAGATATGGGCATCTCCGAGGGTATGAACAAAATCGCCGTATTCATAACCACATTCTTGCGCTATCATCATCGTCAATAATGCATACGAAGCAATATTAAATGGTACCCCCAGGAACAGATCTGCACTTCGCTGGTAAAGCTGACAACTTAATTTATTGTCGGCTACGTAAAATTGAAAAAAGGCGTGGCAAGGCATCAAGGCCATTTTATCGAGATCGGCTACATTCCAGGCGCTGACAATCATTCTGCGGGAATCCGGTGTATTTTTCAGCTGCTGTAAAACCTGAGTGATTTGATCCACATGGGAGCCATCCGCTTTGGGCCAACTTCTCCATTGGTATCCATATACCGGACCCAGGTTTCCATCTTTATCTGCCCATTCGTCCCATATTGTCACATTGTGATCATGCAGGTATTGCACATTGGTATCTCCTTTTAAAAACCACAATAATTCATGGATGATGGATCGCAGATGAACCTTCTTCGTTGTGACCAATGGAAATCCTTCCTGCAAGTTAAAACGCATCTGATAGCCGAATACGGAACGAGTGCCGGTTCCTGTACGGTCTGACTTGGTAACTCCATTCTCGTAAACGTAACGAAGAAGTTTTTCATACTGATCCATGACTCAAAATTAAGCTGACTGGATGAAATCTTATTCGCGGGTTTTCAACAGGGTGTTATAGAGGAGTTAGAGTGTTTTGAGTTGTTATAGAATTTGGACTTCTTAGACTAGTTAGACGATTTGGACTCTTTAGATTTTTTTAATAAGAAAGAGATTCTAGATGGATTAGAGTTTATTCGCTATTCAAAAGATTTGCACTCTTTTAACCCGAAAATACCCTAAACCAACTCTACACTCTCCACTCTAAACCATAAACAATAAACTATAAACCATTAAGGAACCGCATCAATTTCTGAGCTCCATCGATGGTGTCCCAAAAATGTTTGTACAAAAATGACTCATCGATCTGCTCCAGATTCGCTTCGCGAATCCATTCAGGATGCTTGAAATTGGTCAGGTGCATAGCAAAAATCATCGAAGTGGATAATACACCCATTTTTCTTGCCGGGACCAATTCCACAGCGCTCTCTTTACGAATCAGTTCAAACACCTCCTCATTCGTGAATGCATTTTTCCTCCCGAACTGCACACGGTACGCATCAAGGTCCATCACAAGGAGCAAGGGGTTTTTCTGTAATTTTATCCGCACATTCGTACTTCCAATTAACTCAGAAACAGCTCCCTGAAGCAATTTGGTTACGACCAGCCATTTCTGAATAAGAGACTCCTGTTCATCCCGGTGTTTCCACAAAGCATGCAAAGCCAATCTTTCCAAAGAATGTGGCGCTTCCATTTCATAAAGCAATTCGCTCAATTGATCTTCAAGACCGGCAATCCAGGTGCCAGGCACCGACCAATAGTTCAATCCCCATTCCGCTCCCACCGTACAGGCAAAAGGATCTTTGTAGATAAAACTATTATCGGGCAGAATAGTCAGCAGGCTATCTTCTGGAGCAACCCGACTTTCCGAACGAATAATTTTAAATCCACAGGTCGACTGTAACTCCTTTACCTGATGAAGTTTGGAGGCATTCCAATAAGTTTCGGCGTCGCTTTCCTGCAACAGAAACCAGAGCTGACTTTTCAAGTGCTCATTTTTATTGCACCATTCTTTGATTTGTTCAAGATTCAGGTGTGCCGAATTCTTATCATCCGATTGTATAAAATGTACATGAGAATCGTTCAGAAGAGACAGGGGAAATTCAATCTGCAGCACGGGGGCTCCAAGAAGCAAATGTTCGTTTCGTCCGATAATAAATGCACGAAGAAAATTTTCAAATGAACAGCCAAAAAAAGTACTTCGTTTCCCCGGGTTATGTAATTCAATGCTTTTCAGCCAGCGATCCTTCAACTGAGGAATACTCAAGTCTGTGGTTGTTAATCCACGCGACATTTGTTCGATAAATTCATCTTGAAAACTCTGGCACAACGGAACGCACATAGGCAGTTTCGTATAGAGGAAACGCTCATTTCGGTCAAAGTTTAAACCTGGATTCCCTTCTTTGGAGGCCAATGACTTTCTTCTTTTAAAGTAATAACTCATGTCCTGCAAAATTTACTCTTCTTACGGCGTGCAGGACTTGCACCAAGGTACAATGAATCATTCAAATTACTAATCGAAGCCCCGAAAACCATACATTCTTTCCCGGCAGGTGGTAAATGTGCTTCAAAGATTTAATTTTGCACAACCTTAAAGAGAGATTAGAAGATGGCCGAAGTAATCCGCATGCCGAAGATGAGCGACACCATGACAGAAGGTGTTATCGTTGCCTGGAATAAAAAAGTTGGTGACACGGTAGCTCCAGGAGATATCCTGGCTGAAGTAGAAACCGACAAAGCAACCATGGAGTTGGAAAACTATGTCAAAGGCACATTGCTCCATATCGGTATTGCCGAAGGCGATGCAGTTCCGGTAAATGCAGTCATTGCCATAGTTGGGCAAAAAGGCGAGGATATCGAAGCACTTTTAAAGGAGGCGGCAGAAGTAAAACCTGCAGCACAGGAAGAAAAAGCAGAAGGAGAATCAGTAGTACCCTCTCCTGATTCAGCTCCTGCGGCCACTCCGGTAGCCAGTGAAAGCAGCAACAACGACGGCCGCGTAAAGGCTAGTCCTCTGGCTAAAAAAATGGCGGAGGAAAAAGGCATCGACCTGAGCCTCATTCAGGGCACAGGCGATTTTGGCCGCATTGTAAAAAGAGATATTGAAAATTATACTCCATCTGCAGGGGCCAGCATGGCTACAGGACATGAAAGCTACGATGAAGTAAATGTTTCTCAGATGCGTAAAACCATTGCGCGTCGATTGGCGGAAAGTAAATTCACCGCGCCACACTTCTACCTTACCATGGAGATTGAGATGGAACGCGCCGTGGCTGCCCGTGCCTCTATCAATGAATATGCAGATGTGAAAGTTTCCATGAACGATTTAATCATTAAAGCTGCAGCCATTGCATTGAGAAAACACCCCCAAGTCAACAGCAGCTGGCTCGGAGACAAAATCCGATTCAATCACCATATCCATGTTGGCGTCGCTATGGCAGTGGATGAGGGTTTGCTGGTACCTGTAGTTAAGTTTGCCGATAATAAATCGCTAAGCGATATTAGCAAAGAGGTTAAGGATTATTCAGAAAAATCCAGGAATAAGAAATTGCAACCTTCTGACTGGGAAGGAAATACCTTCACTATTTCCAACCTGGGAATGTTTGGTATCGAAGAATTTACTGCCATTATCAACCCACCCGACGCCTGCATCCTTGCGGTAGGCTCTGTGAAAGAAACAGTGCTCGTTAAAAACGGCGAAATGCGTCCGGGACAGGTTATGAAAGTAACCCTGAGCTGTGATCACCGTGTTGTGGATGGGGTAGTTGGATCCAAATTCCTCCTTACCCTGAAGGAACTTCTGGAAGAACCGGTTAAAATCCTCGTTTAATCGGCTTCGCTTTCTTCGTCAAAAAAATCAGCCAAGGCTGCGATGTACACATCGTCCCAGCCTTCTTCAATATTTTCAAAAAAATCATCCGGAATACCCGTATGACGAATTTCCATTGAAGTACCTTTTTTATGTGGATGAAGAACGATGGTCACTATAGAATCTTCCTGGTCATCTCCGAAATACCATTGCTGAACAATCTTTTTACCCGGATCCAGTTCCAAAAATTTCCCCACGATGTCATCATCCCACATCGAAAATTCAGCTCCGGGCTTCGCCTCCATTTCGGCATAGGAACCGGTCCATAGTTGAACTGTTGCTTCCCGGGTTAAGGCAGCATATACTATATCCGGTTCCACCGGAAGAATTGCATATTTCTTGAGATCTTTCACATTACAAAGGAGAGAAAAAGTAAAGGGAAAAAAAACTACCCGGATACTCTTTCTGCCGGCTGATAAATATCAAGACGGAGATTCACCGGCGCCTTCATGTAATTGATTCGTTTCATTGGTTTTCCGCTCATTACGCGCATCAAAACCAATTGCCCGATATGTCCGAAAACATCACTGATGGGCCCGTGTATAAGAATTTCAAGAAGTTCCGAATCCACCTCATTGTCTTCGATGAAATCCTTTAATTGATGCAAAATAAAACGAAACTGATTTACCCCCGCTTCAAGATTATTCGTTCGCCAGGCCACGGCCTCTCTTTCTGTTAATGTAGCCTCTGCCTTTGCCATCACATTTACCAGATGACTGACGATTTCAAGTGGGGTTCGGGACCCATTGCCCGGGCTAAAATTTGCAAACTCCGGTTGCGATTCCAACACAGCAGTGTTGAAACGATACTCAATGGAATCAAGCAACTGACACGCGAGATTATTCATGATTAAAAGGGTTTGAATGCTAAAGATATAAAAAAATTTCCTGAAAATTTCAAATGAAAATCTATGAACGCCGATAGCCCTCTCGCCGTATAATCTTCAACGATTATCGGAATTTTCAATAGTATTTCTTTAAACTCTGTAACTTAGGATTATGATAATAGTCAACACAGAAAAAATAGCAGGAAGAGAGATCAGTGAATCGCTCGGGCTCGTCAGAGGAAGCACCGTTCGTGCCAGGAACATTGGCCGTGATATATTCGCATCGTTAAAGAACATTGTAGGCGGTGAGATTGAGGAATACACCAAACTGCAGGCAGATGCCCGGGAACAAGCGTTGAAAAGAATGACCGACGACGCACAAAAATTAGGAGCAGATGCAATTGTCAATGTGCGATTCACAACGGCAATGATTATGCAGGGCTGCGCCGAGATACTGGCCTTCGGAACTGCAGTTAAACTGAAATAATTAATACCTGATATTTCAAATTTATGCTGGTGGGTTTCATCATTCTGGTCTGCATTATAATTATCATCGTCCTTGCGATTAGCCGTTACGATAAAAAGGATGATTTCGAAGACCGGGACAATTAATCCCGGTTTCAGGGCTTCATGCTGAGCCCGATCCTTTTTCTGGCGACATCAATTTCCACCACCCTAACCTGCACTTTCTGGTTCAGATGCAACACTTCGGCGGGATCGCGAATGAATTTGTCGGCTATCTGAGAGATGTGCAGCAGGCCATTTTCTTTGATTCCAATATCTACAAAGGCTCCAAACTTGGCCATGTTCATTACTATGCCCGGCAGCCACATTCCAACTTCAAGATCACCAATGCTGCGAACCCTTTGGTCGAAAGAGAATTCCTGCGCTTCACCCCGTGGATCCAAACCGGGCTTGACCAGCTCTTTTAAAATATCTTCCAGGGTCGGCAAGCCAATACCACCTTCTACAAAATCCTCGAGGCGCAAGTGCTTCTGCAGGTCCTTTTCTTTCATCAAATCAGGAATAGACTTACCAAGCGACCTGGCCATTTTCTCTACCACGCTATATGCCTCCGGGTGAACGGCTGAACTGTCCAATGGGTTTTTTGCCTCCGGAATTCTGAGAAATCCTGCAGCCTGTTCAAATGCCTTCGGACCAAGTCCCGGAACTTTCAGGAGGTCCTTTCTCGAACGAAAAGCTCCTTTTTCCGCACGGTATTTTACAATTTTCTGTGAGAGTTGCGGACCAATGCCCGAAACAAAACGCAACAGCCAGGGGGAAGCCGTATTCAAATTGACTCCCACCTGATTAACCGCACTCACCACTACACGCTCCAGGACCTGGCGCAGACGCTCCTGGTTCACATCATGCTGATACTGCCCCACACCAATACTCTTAGGATCTATTTTAACCAATTCGGCCATCGGGTCCAATAATCTCCTTCCAATGGAAACAGCCCCGCGAATAGTAAGATCCAAGTCGGGAAATTCTTCCCTGGCAATTTCGGAAGCCGAATAGATGGATGCACCCGCCTCACTAACCATGAATATTTGAATCCCGGAGACAGAAGGAAAGGCATCTCTCACCAGCTCTTCTGTTTCTCTTCCTGCCGTTCCGTTTCCAACTGCCACTGCCTGTATTTTAAATTTCTCCCCCAGTGACCTGAGCGCATCGAGAGCGGCTGCTTTTTGCCTCTGTGGTTCGTGTGGAAAAATGGTCGTGTGATGCAATAATTCTCCCGACTCATCCAGGAATACCACTTTGCAACCGGTTCGAAAGCCGGGATCAATCGCCAGAATTCTTTTCTTTCCCAGCGGTGCTTCCATTAATAACTGACGTAAGTTCTCTCCAAAAACAGCGATCGACTCCTCTTCCGCTTTTTCCCTTGCCGCTTTGCGAAATTCATTTTGGATGGAGGGCGCAAGAAGGCGTTTATAGGCATCTTCCACCGCCAGCTCCACCTGATCTGTGGAGGCATTGTCGCCCTTTACAAAATAGCGGTCCATTCGTTCCAATACTTGTTCGGAATCCACACTGAGTCCGACCCGCAAAATTTCTTCCTTTTCCGCCCGGTCTATGGCAAGGATTCGATGGGAAGCGGCTCTTTTGAGCGGCTCATGAAAGGAAAAATAGTCGCGGTAGTTCTGACCTTCCTCTTCTTTCCCTTTCACCAGTTTGGTCTCCAGGATGGCCGATTTTTCATACAGGTTTCTGAGCCCTGCTCTCGCACCCAAATGTTCACTTACCCATTCGGCAATGATATCCCGGGCTCCGGCCAATGCATCTTCGGCCTTCGGAACCTCCTTGTTTATAAATCGCCGGGCTGTCAACTCGGGTGCCGGGTCTTTCTGACTCATCAATATTTTCGCAAGAGGTTCCAAACCACGGTCTCTTGCAATACTTGCTCGTGTTTTTCTTTTCTGTTTGTATGGAAGGTAGAGGTCTTCCAACTGGGTCATGTCCTTTGCGTTTCGAATTTTTTGCTCCAGTTCCTCCGTCAGTTTGCCTTGTTCTTCGATGGACTTCAAGATGGATTCCCTTCTTTTATCCAGCTCCATCATCTTTTTCCAAGCCTCTTCAATTTGGGTAATTTTCACCTCATCCAAACTCCCGGTCATTTCTTTGCGGTAACGGGCAATGAAAGGTATACTGGAACCTTCTTCCAATAGATTCAAAACAGCATTCACTTGTTTCTCGGAGAGATTGATCTCCTGACCAATGTTTTGAGCATAGGATAGCCTCATACGGGCGAAGAAGCGATTTTTTTTTGAAAGAATATCTTAGCTTACCATTTGTTTTATGAGATCCTCTGAAAAAGAAGCGGTTACTTGTTCTAACTGCCAGCATATAATAGAAGAAAAATATTGCCCAAACTGCGGCCAACGCTATCAATCCAAAAATTTAAGTTTTTGGACCATGATGAACGACCTGGTCGTCAATCTTTTCAATCTCGAAAAGTCGTTAGGTGCCACCTGCCTCAAATTGCTTATCAACCCGGCCATGGTCGTCAGGAATTATCAAAACGGATTCAGAAGCTATTATCCGAGTCCGGGTAAGGTACTTTTTGTTGCATTGAGTGTAGCAGGACTGCATCTCGCTTTCGTTAACCACTTTTTGCTCGGGCTCACGCTTCAGGAAGAGCATAAGAGCAGCCAAATTGCCTTCTTTCTCTTTTTTATCCCCTTGTTGGCTACCATTTCGAAACTTGCCTTTTTAAAGAAGGTGCCGGGCTACCTTATACATTGGATCTCCACCATTTACCTTTCCTCGGCATACCTCATCTTACTGACTATTCTGGACGATTTGATGCAATGGCTGTTTCACTGGGATGCCGGTCCGCTGGTTGGTGTAGTATTCCTTTTTCTGTTCATTATTGGTGACGCAAGAGTACATGCTCATGGCAACAGAAAAAGCATTTTCATTCACATCCTCCTGGAAATTCTTGTTTTGCTTGCGGCTATCGTTTTAATCCTGCTTTTGAACTTTTGGTCGAATCCAGAATCTGTTCATCTTCCAATGTGACACAAATCACTTGACATTCTGTTCAGGCCGATGATCCTGCAGCTATGAATCCATGTACCCTGCAATTTAAATCAGAAACAAGAGGAACCAGCAGTGTACGAATGTTCTCCCTTCAAGGGAAAGAGATGTACAGAGGTCAGTATAATACTTCAGCAGGCACAGAGCTTTTGGAGATTGATTGCTCCTTTATTAAAGAACAGCAGGTCGTCTTTCTTGAAGTGGAAAACGGAAGCCGGAAAGGACGAATCAAATTGCTTTTTACTCACCAGGAGCACAGCAATCCATCACCGACTGGTTTTGAATTTTAGGGCTAACATAGGGAATTCCGAGATTCATTCCTCTCAGTAAAAATAAAATGCCAATGCAGATGGTAAAAACAGGTACCAGGCGATTTAATTTCCGCCGCAAATTACCTTTCCAAAGGTGTTTGCTCCAGCTGATTCCGAGCATCATTGGCAGGGTTCCTGCTCCAAAGGCCATCATGTAGAGGGCTCCCCGGAGCAAATCTTGTTCAATCAAGGCTCCGGCCATAGCTACGTAAACCATGCCGCAGGGAAGCAATCCATTTAAAAATCCAAGGAGAAAAACAGACAACAAATCGGTGCTTTGCGACCAGCGTTGGTATAGCTTTATAAAAAAAGGAGGCCAGGAAGTTCTTTTTCGCAACAGACCCATTCCAAATAGTATCACCAGAATGCCGCTAAGGATACTGATACTCTGTTGAAAGCCTGCCAGATTAATGCCTTTTCCAAACAAGCCAATGAGCATCCCTATTCCCGCATAGGCGAGGATACGTCCACTATGGTAAAGCATGGCTTTCCATCCACTGCTTTGAGGCAATGCAATGACAAGAGGCCCGCACATCCCGAGACAATGCAGGCTTCCAAACAGGCCAATGACAAAGGCCGTCCAAATCATTGTAAGTTCAAATCTCCTTTTTGAAAATACCAAAAACCTGCTTCTTCAAAATGCAGAGTATAATGCCATTGCCCTTTGGCCCATCCGGAGGCGTCGATGCGACTTTCTCCCGATGTATTCAGGGTAGGATTTACAAGGGTATCCAATGAAGAGTTGGATGGACGATAAAGTTCCAAAGCCACTTTTTTTGAAATTCCTTCTTCGGTGGTTTTTAATACCAGGGAATTTCCGTCCTGCTCCAGTTTAAAACAATTTCGTTCGTGTTTTTTCTCGTCGATTACCTGCTGATACTCGAGTCCTTTCTCGTAATAATCATCTTCAACCAAATCAATCTTCTGCCCAATCATCTGGCTTACCAGATAAACGATGAAGCCCATAAAAATGAGGGCCATTAACACCAACCCATGTCCAAAATGAAATTTCATATCAATGCTTTACCGGGGCTACAAAACCCGCTTCGAATGTTTTAATTTTTTCTCCCTCCACATAGACTCCAATAGGCAGCTTAAAGTGTGATGATCGAATTTGACTCACAGGAACTTTCACCATGATAGTTCCGTCGACCAGTTCACCGGGAGCCGCTGCATAACTATCTCCGCCAATGATCAACAGATTTGCATGCTTTTTATCTTCCATACGAAGCTCAATCTTCTTTTCCGTAAATGTTTTATTGATAAATTCTACATTGTACAGGTTGCTGATTGTATCGTTTCCCTGATACTGGTAAGTCGTTCCATAGGTACGAACCAGCACTGCCTCCACATCATCCCGCATTATCATGAATGCCGTGAGAATTCCCAGCAACAGTACCAGGACTGCACTATAAGCAATAGCGCGTCCGGAGAGTTTCCATTTTTCTCCTTTTTCCACCCCTTCCACTGTGTCGTAGCGAATCAGTCCGGTCGGGCGATCAATCTTAGTCATTACTTCGTTGCAGGCATCGATACAGGCAGTACAGTTTATGCACTCGAGCTGAATACCATTGCGAATATCTATTCCCGTTGGGCATACATTGACGCAGAGGTTGCAATCAATGCAATCTCCTAAATGCGAAGTATCCTCCTTCTTACTAATCTTCCCCCTTGGTTCTCCGCGAACCTGATCATAGGTCACCACCACCGATTTTTTATCGAGCATTACACCCTGCAGTCGGCCGTATGGGCACACAATGATGCAAACCAACTCACGGAACCAGGCAAAGACAAAATAAAAGACTCCGGTAAAAATGAGCAGTGAAATGAAGGAGCCCAAGTGATCCAGCGGACCATCCACCATCATCAGCTTCAGTTCGTCAATTCCAATAATGTACGCCAGGAAAGTGTTGGAAATAATAAAGGACAATATGAAGAACAGAATATGTTTCAGCGTTCTTTTTCGAATCTTCTCGCTGTTCCAGGGCATGGCATTAAGCCTCTGCTGCTGTTTCCAGTCGCCATCAATCCAATATTCAATCTTGCGAAAGAGCATTTCCATAAAAATGGTTTGCGGACAAACCCATCCACAAAACACCCTTCCCCAGACCACTGTAAATAAAATGATAAAGACGATGCCCGTAAGCATGGCCACGGCAAAAATTTTAAAATCCTGGGGCCAGAAAGGAAACCCAAACAGAATGAATTTCCTTTCCAGTACATTGAACAACATCAAAGGATGACCGTGCCATTTAAGAAAAGGGCCGGAAAACATCAGTGCCATGAGTGCCCAGGATACGATGCTGCGCGCCTTGTAATAACCTCCGCTAGGTTTTTTTGGGAATATCCAAAGTCGCTTTCCTTTCTTATTTACATTGGATAAACTGTCGCGGTAATGCTTGTCGTCTAAGGCTTTCGCAGCTTCCATCTTTCCTATTTAACTAGCAAACTAACTGTTTCATTCGACGCAGTGTCCTGCGCTTGCTCGGCGGGCTCAGCCACCATTTTTTCACCCTGTGGTTCTTTACCCGCTCCCTCGGGCACGGTTCCCTGCAAAGACAAAATATAGCTTGCCATATCCTGAATTTGCTCTGGCTTTAAGATTCCTTTCCAGGGAATCATTCCTTTTAAAGGTACCCCGTTGGTAATGGTATTAAACACCTGGCTCAACTTACCCCCGTGAAGCCAATATTGGTCTGTTAAATTCGGTCCACTGATTCCCTCTCCTTTTTTTCCATGACAAGGGGAACATTTGGAGGTAAAAAGCTCCGCTGATTTTTGCAGTTTAGCCGGGTCGGTTACCAGAGTCACAGTATTCTCGTTGATACTCTCCGTATGCTTCGCTTCGTAAGAAGCTTTTTTTGCATCCCACATGGCCAATTCCGCCTGGTATTCATTCTCTTGCACCCGACCATCGCCAACTACGTGGTAACGAATCAGGTAGATAATACCAATAATAATGGTCCCGTAAAACAGGAAGTTAAACCAGGGAGGTGTTGGGTTATCCAACTCATAAATCCCATCGTAGGAGTGATCCATAGTTAGAGACGCCTCGTCTTTCATAGGGCGTAAAGAGAGTAGTTTTTCCCAGGTACTCAGCTTTTCTTCTTTTGGCGTTGGGGATTCTTTATCTTTCAGAATGCTCAGTAGGCGGTACATCACCCCAATGAGGAACAAAAGCAGTCCACCCATCAGAATCGTGACCGTCCAAAGCAATTCATTCATACCAAAGGGAACGGTTTCCGCGATGGTTTGGGCTCCGGCAGAGACTCCCGAAACTATCAGGAGACCCAGAGCGAAAATTCGTTTATTTACCGGATTCGTCTTCATGGTAATTCGGTTTCTTGGTCGGTTAAAGGAATATTGGATAGCTCTTTCACGTCCTCCTTTTTCATGCGCCATACATAGATGAGCACACCGGTAAAAAAGAGAATGAAAATTATCATGGAAAAGATCAGGTACTGCTCCATTCCATCTACCCCGCTTAAAAATTGTTTAAACATGGTCTTATTTATTAGCGGTTTCTGATTTGGTTATATCAGTTCCAAGACGCTGCAGGTAGGCGATCAGAGCGATTACCTCCGCATCTGCCGGAACTTTCACTTCGTTTTCCTCATCGAGCCAAATTCCCTCCTTATTCAGGTTATCGGCTATTCCCTTTGCCTGAGATTCGAGGTCCTTGACAGCCTGGTTCTCATAACCATCAGGATAAGGAACACCCAGGGTACGCATGGCTACAATCTTATCTGCGGTTTTGTTTGTATTGAGGGTTGACCTGGTAAGAAATACATACTCAGGCATTATGGAGTTTTCTGTCATGTCACTGGGTTTGACCAGGTGACTGTAATGCCAGCCGTCCGATTTATGCAAGTGCCCGGCACCTTCCCGGGCCAAATCCGGTCCGGTACGTTTGGATCCCCACAAGAATGGATGGTCGTAAACGAACTCTCCCGCCTTGGAATATTCGCCATAGCGTTCTGTTTCTGAACGGAACGGTCGCACCATTTGGCTGTGGCAGTTCACACAGCCCTCCCGGATATATATATCCCGGCCTTCCAGTTCCAGCGGTGTATATGGCTTCACAGCTGCGATTGTGGGCACATTTTCCTTGATCAGGAAGGTGGGCACCATTTCTACTACCCCTCCGATGAGAATCACAATCAGCGACAGGATTAAAAGCATGGTAGGCTTTCTTTCTATCACACGATGCCAGTATTCTTTTTGAGGGTTCGCTTTTACCATCGCTGGTGCTTCGGCCTCTTCGTTCGCCACGAGGTGGCCGCTCTTCACTGTTTTATACAGATTATAAACCATCAGAAATACACCGGTGAGGTAAATAGCTCCGCCAATGGATCGCATAATATGAAGTGGCAGGATGGATACAGTGGTTTTGATGAACTCCGGATATACCAGGCCGCCATCCGGACCAAACTCCTTCCACATCTGACCTTGTGTCCAGCCAGACCAATACATTGGAACGGCGTAGAAGATGATTCCCAGAGTGGCCAGCCAGAAGTGAGTATTTGCAAGTTTCTTGCTGTAAAGTGTGGTATTATAAATACGAGGAGCCAGCCAATAAAGGATAGCAAAAGTAAGGAGTCCGTTCCATCCCAATGCCCCAACGTGTACGTGCGCAACGATCCAGTCGGTAAAATGCGCAATTGCATTTACGTTTTTCAGGGAAAGCATCGGACCTTCGAAGGTAGCCATACCATAAGCGGTAATGCCCACCACAAAAAACTTCAGAATGGCATCTTCCCGCACCCGATCCCAGGCACCCCGCAAAGTCAACAATCCATTGATCATACCACCCCAGGAAGGAGCAATCAACATGATGGAAAAAACAGTACCTAACGACTGTGCCCAGTTAGGCAGTGATGTGTATAGCAAGTGGTGAGGACCTGCCCATATATAGATGAAAATTAATGTCCAAAAGTGGAGGATGGATAATTTATACGAGTATATCGGCCTGTTCGCCGCTTTTGGAAGATAGTAATACATGAGACCCAGAAATGGGGTAGTCAGGAAAAATGCCACCGCATTGTGGCCGTACCACCATTGAACCAGCGCATCCTGCACTCCGGAGTACCAGTAATAACTTTTCATGAATCCAACCGGAAGTTCGAAAGAGTTCACGATATGCAGCACTGCCACGGTAACGAAGGTGGCGATGTAAAACCAAATAGCCACATAAAGGTGTTTTTCCCTGCGTCGCAGAATAGTACCGAACATGTTCCATCCAAATACCACCCAGATCAAGGTAATGGCGATGTCAATCGGCCATTCCAACTCTGCATATTCATGCGATGTGGTCATACCGAGTGGCAATGTGATGGCGGCTGCCACAATAATCAGCTGCCAGGCCCAAAAATGGATGCGGCTCAGTACATCCGAAAACATTCTTGTTTTGCAGAGCCTTTGTAAGGAATAATAAACGCCCATAAAAATGGCATTTCCTACAAAAGCAAAGATTACTGCATTGGTGTGTAGAGGACGTATTCGCCCGAAGGTTGTGTAGGGATTACTCAGGTTCGCTGCTGGTTCATACAGCTGAATGGCCGCAAGGAGGCCAACCAACATTCCGACAACGCCCCAAATAACGGTAGCAACCCCGAAATTCCTGACAATCTTATTGTCATAACTGAACTTCTCGATCTGCGTCATGTGCGTAAAGGTTTTTGATGTACAAAGATTTTCCTAAAGATAAGGGTAAAAAATGACCCTACTCAAGCCAAAACCTGATTAATATCATGAATTGTCCTGAAGAGAATAAAGTAAAAAACAAAGCGGGAATACACCACTTAGATAATCCGCAGAACCTAACATTAAGCCTGTAAAAATTCCTTAACTTTGCGCGCTTTTAAGCCTGAAATCAAACATGGATGCACATTCTTACCTGAGCAATGCCGATGTAGCGGCAATAGACGATCTATATCAACAATACGCAAGCGATCCGGAATCGGTAGATTTTGGATGGAAGAAGTTCTTCGAAGGTTTTGAACTGGGAAGCCAGAAGAATGGAAGCGCCGGTGAAGCCATCTCAGAAGATGCATTAAAAGAAATCAACGTACTGAACCTGATTCATGGGTACCGTACCCGGGGACATCTATTTACCCATACCAATCCGGTGCGTGAGCGTCGGCAATACAGCCCAAACATGGCCATTGAGAATTTTGGCCTGGAGAAAGCTGACCTGGAAAAAACATTCAATGCCGGACATGAGGTGGGAATCGGACCATCCAAGTTGAAAGACATCATCCAATTATTGGAAGATACCTATTGCCGTTCGATCGGGGCTGAATATATGTATATGCGCAGCCCGGAGCGTTTGAAATGGCTTCAGGATAAAATGGAACAGGGTAGAAATACCCCTCAATTAAGTTTGAATGAAAAACGCCACTTCCTCGATAAACTAAATAAAGCCGTTGTTTTTGAAAACTTCCTGCATACCAAATTTGTCGGTCAGAAACGCTTTTCACTGGAAGGACTGGAAACACTCATCCCGGCCCTGGATGCGGTGATTCAATTCGGATCCGAACATGATGTGAACGAGTTTGTATTGGGAATGGCGCATCGCGGGCGACTGAATGTGTTGGCGAATATTTTAGGGAAATCCTATGAAGACATTTTCAAGGAATTTGAAGGAAAAGCTTTCGAAGAAGGATTGTTTGAAGGAGATGTGAAATACCATCTGGGCTATTCATCAAAATACAAATCTGAAGTAGGGAAAGAAGTTTCCATTTCCCTCCTGCCGAACCCTTCGCATTTGGAAGCAGTAGATCCGGTGGTTCAGGGGATGGCCCGTGCACTCATCGATCATAAACACAAAGGAGATGCTTCCCGGGTGGTTCCAATTATGCTGCATGGCGATGCCGCTCTTGCCGGTCAGGGTGTTGTGTACGAAGTGGTGCAAATGGCCTTGCTGGATGCCTACCGTGTAGGCGGTACCATTCATATTGCAACCAATAATCAGATTGGCTTCACCACCAATTACACAGACGGACGTTCTTCTACCTACTGCACAGACGTGGCAAAAACGACTCTTTGTCCGGTATTCCATGTAAATGCAGATGATGTGGAAGCGGTTATATACACCGTAAAGCTAGCCATGGAATACCGTCAGAAATTTCAATCCGACATTTTTATTGATCTCCTGGGATACCGTAAATACGGACATAATGAGGGAGATGAGCCACGCTTTACACAACCCCTGCTTTATAAAGCCATAGAAAAACACCAGAACCCAAGAGAAATTTACAGCCAAGAACTTCAGTCGCAAGGCAAAATCGAAGCAGATCTTGCCAAGGAGATGGAGAAAAAATTCCGCTCCGAACTACAGGAAAAGCTGGAAATGTCAAAGCTTGATGGCCCGAAACGCGCCACCAACTTTGTCGGCGATATCTGGTCATCTTATAAAGCCGTTACTGAAAAAGCAGTGGAAAGCAGCCCTAAAACCGCGATTACTGTCAAGGAATACGATCGACTTGCCAAGAAAATCGCGGAACTCCCGAACGATTTCAACGCGTTTCGAAAAATTGAAAAACTTTTTAGTGACCGTGCTTCCATGATAGAGAGTGACAAGCTCGACTGGGGAATGGGTGAATTACTGGCCTACGCCACGCTGGTTGATAAAGAATTTAATGTGCGCATGAGTGGACAGGATGTCGAAAGAGGCACTTTCTCTCATCGCCATGCCATTATTAAGAGTGTAGACAATGAACAGGAGTATGCTCCGGTTTCACATATCCGCGACGGACAAGGCAATTTTGAAATCTACAATTCACTTTTGTCGGAATATGCTGTGATGGGATTTGAATACGGGTACTCCCTTGCCTCTCCTGAGACACTGAGTATTTGGGAAGCCCAGTTCGGCGACTTCAGTAATGGAGCCCAGATCATCATCGATCAGTTTCTCAGCGCGGCAGAAGCCAAATGGAAAACTTTTAGCGGGCTCACATTATTCCTTCCTCACGGTTACGAAGGACAAGGCCCCGAGCATTCTTCTGCCAGACTGGAACGTTACCTTCAATTGTGTGCTCATGTTAATATGCAGGTGGCGAACGTAAGCACTCCGGCGAACCTGTTCCATTTACTGCGTCGCCAGATGATGCGCAATTTCCGCATTCCATTGGTTGTTATGACTCCAAAAAGTCTCTTGCGTCATCCGCTCTGCGTTAGCAGCAAATCAGATTTTACCAATGGAGGATTCCAGGAAGTGATTGACGACAACTATGTGACTGCATCCGGTGTGAAAAGAGTTGTATTCTGTTCAGGCAAATTGTACTACGACTTGTTCAGCAAACAGCAGGAAGATGAGAGAAAAGATGTTGCCATCGTGCGCGTAGAACAGTTATTCCCTTATCCGGAGAAACAACTTGCGGCTATTCGCAAAAAATACAGCAAAGCAGAATTGGTCTGGGCTCAGGAAGAACCGAAAAATATGGGTGCCTGGACCTTCCTTTTAAGATGGGAAGAAAACTTCAAACTGAAGCTCATTTCCAGAAACTCTGCTGCCTCCCCTGCCACAGGATTTGCTAAGGTTCATGCAAAAGAACAGCAAGAAATTGTCGATCAGGCATTCAAAATTTGATGAAAAAATCCGGAATACTCTGTCTGCTTTTCCTGCTTGTCGGCTCAAGAGCTCAGGCATTCGATTTGCTGGCACGTAAGCCGGATAACCGGGACACCTCATTTATTGCTATACACCGCCTCCCCATCAATTTCCGTTTGTATGGAGTTACCAAATTCATGGAATTAAACCTGAGGGGACAAGAAGACAGTATTCCATCTGCCCGGTACAATCCACACGAAAAAATCGGTATCGGAATTGGAAGTTATTACCGTTCAATTGGTTTCTTTCTGGGGCTTCATACTTTTGGTAAATCAAAAAACAAGGACCAGTACCGGCTTGATTTGCAATTGAATCAATTTGGCAAAAAGTTCTCCAACGATTTTTATTTACAGCGCTATCAGGGCCTTTACCTGGAGAATACGGATGTTTTCAAACGCTATTTGAATTCGCTTCCCGGTAGCTACCGGAATGATGTCATCACCAATTGTTATGGAGCCAATACGAATTACTATTTCAACTGGAAAAAATTCTCCATTCGTGCGGCCTTCATCCAATCTGAACATCAAAAAAAGGATGCAGGAAGCTGGAGCATCGGAGGAGGCTATTCCGGTGTTTCATTCCGTGCCGACAGTTCTCTTATTCCCTTGGATGAAAAATCGGCCATTACCATAGGGGTAAAGGCAGGAAAAGCATCACTAATAGGACTTAATGGGGGATATTCTTATATCTGGGTTTGGAAAAAATATGCGTACGCAAGTATTTCTCTTAGCGGCGGAACAGGTATTGCCTACTGGCGCTACACAAATGAAAACAACACCCATTTTCAGGGTATTCATCCTTTGCTACGAATGGCTGCCAGAGCTTCGGTGGGTTACAATGCCAATAAATATTTCTTCGGATTGAATGCAATTTTTGATCAGTTCACCATTCTCGATAATTCCAATACACCCAGCTACTCACTCGGGAACATCCGTGCATTCATCGGCTACCGAATTGGCCGTCAGTAATGATAGATAGAACTTGTAACCGGCTTTTGTCTTACTACAATGGCAGATGAGTCGTCTGCACTGCATCCAAACAATACATCTTCCACGCTGAGATTGATGGTATAAGGGCCAGCGGATGAATAATCAATTATTATCTCATTGGTACCCTGTCCGGACTGTATACTTCCTCCGCTTGCCTGCCATGCATAAGAGACTCCGCCGGAAAGGTTGACATTTACCACTACAGGTTCTCCAAAACACGATGCCGCGGGTGCACTGATAACCGGAACCGGATAGGACTGAACCCAAAAATCAAAGGTGTCATTATTCACGCAACCCGTGGTACTATCGCTCAACTGAACATAGGCCGAATAACTGCCAGAAGAATCGGCTACGAAGCTAAAACTCTGGGAGGTGGAAGCTCCTCCGGAATAAGATGAAGTCCAGGAATACCCCGTGGCATTGCTACTTTCACTGATATTCAGAGTATCGCCTGCACAGAGCGAATCGTTTCCGCTGATAGAAGTTGTTGGCAGACTATTTACGTTCACCGCAAAAGAAAAAGAACTATCGCAACCAGTGCGGGTGTCGGTAAGAAAAAGATTTGCCGAATCATTTCCAGCACTTGTCCATTGAATGGTTGAATAGGCGCTGTTTTGTCCGCTTAAAACGCTTCCTCCCGTGGCAGTCCAGTTATAAGAAACATAAGACGGTGTATCGCAATAGTAGGCCTCGGTTTTCAGGTAGCATACCGGGTCTGTACCACTTAATGAAGTTGTCGGTTTACTATAAATACTTACCGGAATGGAAATATTTAACCAGTCGAGTAAGGGCTTGCCACTACAGTTTCCATCCATTCTTTTTCCAACAAATAAGTTACCGGCACCCGTCCAGTAAAGCGAGCTTTGCGTTCCGGTTTCATAATCCCAAACGATGGAATCGTTTACCAGCATCCTGGCCACACCGGAAGCCGAATCATAGCAGAAGGTAAAATAACGGAATACGTCGTCGCTGGGAGGAGAATATCCGGAATTAATCGGGCCCACCGTTTGGGCATTTCCCGAAGTATCGTACTGCTCCAGCTGTATTTTCAGGTATCCACCGTCAATATAAAACTTGGTGTTTCCCCGTTCAAAAAACACTGCTTCCGACTCGTGTCTTTGCCAACTGAAGGTCATGCTTAATTTACCCCGGTCAAAGGTAGAACCAGGAATTTCCAAATCGATTCCTTTGCTACCTCCACAATTCGCATCAATGGTAAAAGCGGTACCATCTGAATGGGCGTCGCTGTCCCAGGATGTTGCATCCGACCCAATGGCAGCCACGGCAAAATCCTCCGTGTTAAAGTGGAATCTTGAAATAGGATCCAGACTTGACACGTCATAGCAACCCAATGTATCGGTGCGAATCAGGTAAATATATCCCGGACCCCGGTTCCCCCATGTAACGCTGATACTGTTGGTACTGGAACCCGATGTAACATATCCGCCCACCACATGCCAATCGTAAGTAATATTGGACGCTGAAGGTACTGAATAGGAATTCCCACCGGAGTATTCGCAAATTCCCATTGGGCCAGTCACAGTTTCCTGAGGCAGGGTTCGGATGGTAATATGAACGGTGTCCGATTTAGAGGGGTTACAATTCTGGGCAGGTATCAAAATCAAATCTACATAGCCCTGATCTGCTTCTGCCTGGGAGGGAACATACTGCGCATTTAGGGTAGTGGAATCCGGAATAAAACGTCCGGAACCATTGTACCACATCCCGGAGGAAAGAGAGCCATTTGGCCGAATCACCTTCCCATCCAGATAGACGATATTATTGCTATAGCAGATGATCGTGTCTTCCCCGGCATAAACTGAGCCCGGACATTGCGCATAACTTTCTCCCCCCATCATCCAGAGGATGAGGAGCAAGAAGTAAGATCCGTATTTTCTCAGTCCGTTTCTCATTTAATAACAGTCAAAGTACCATTGTAGGTATATAATTTACCATCCACTCCGATGGCCTCAACAGTGTATACATAAACCCCTTCCGGCACAATTTGTCCGCCGAAGGATCCATCCCATTTTGCATAATAATTTTCTCCGGAATAAACTTTTTCGCCCCAACGATTAAAAATTTGAAGCTTGACAAAGTTAACATCACTTGTTACCGGTTCAAATACATCATTCAATCCATCTCCGTTTGGAGAAAAAGCATCCGGAATAAACACCTGAGGATCTGCTTTGATAGAGAATGCTGCAAACGCCGTATCGGCACAGCCGTTTGGATCAATAACAATCAAACGGACTTTATAATTTCCAGATTGAGTATAACGGCGATTCACATCATCTCCCTGATCGACGCTTGTTCCATCATTAAAAGACCATTGAGATTGAGCACCCGAATTGCCTGATTTTCCCGCATTTGCAAAGCGCACCCATTCATTGAGTTTCGGATCATCCGGATTGATGAGAATATCTGCATGTGGTTTTTTGTTAACTTCTACCACAAAACTGGCTGTATCCATCCCACATTTATCGGAATAGCCAGTCACAATATATTCTTTCGTTACGCTCGGGCGAATGAGAATTTCATTGCCAGGGTAGCCAGTAGACCATTTGAAGCTTTTTGCTCCGGTGGCTTTCAATGAAATCAAATCACCTTCGCAGATAGTCTGCGGACCGTTAATACTCACTTCAATACCCCCTCTAATCCACACAAAAGCCCTGACTGATTCGCCAGGGCAACCTTGTGCATTGTATTGAACTACTTCAATTGGAAATATCCCGGTGTCCTTCCCCCAATCTATGAAAACCTGATTAGTCCCGTTTCCATTTGCAATCTCTCCTCCTTCTATTTTCCAATTAAATGTCGAGCCTTGAACATTGTCCACCTGGTAATGTACCCCCCGTGCTCCAGCACAAACCGTGTCTAGTACGGTCTGTGCCTGGAGTGGTTGGGTCAGAAAACCAAAACCTAAGCTGATTAATATGGACAATACAATCCTGGCCAACATAATGATTGGAATTAATAAGGACTGATTATGAATGAGTTAAACTACCCGAACGGGAAAGGATTAGTGGTAAATTTGAGAGGTCACAGGCTTAGCCAAAACGGTTACGTTTGCAGAACCTGAAGCACTTGTACTACACCCTAATACATCGGAGATAGACACCAGAGAATACGCAGTGCTGGATGAAAGTACTCCCGTGTTGAAAGAGTAAGTGGATGAACTAATGTTGTTTACCGTTACATTGCTGCTGCCATCATTATAGACGAGCGAAAGCGGATACGTTCCGGAAAGCGAAAAACTAACCGTTGCTGAGTCGTTGTAGCACAGGGTTGTTGTTCCGGAAATAGTTGCGGTAGGATTAGGCATGCGGACAACAGCGACGTAAACAGGATCAGCGGTACAACCATTGGAATCGGTTTCTACAACAGATATGGTGTCTGTACCGGTACTATTGTTCCAATCGACAGTAATACTATTTGTACTACCGCCGGAGGCCTGCGTACCTCCATTGATGGTCCAATTGTAGGTTGACCCGGTTGTGGCAGTTACATAATAGGACTTGCCAGTTGTTCCGGCACAGACTGTATCTGTTCCTGTGGATTGGGCATGTGTAATAAAAACATTAAGGCCGAACATAATAACGGCGAGAATTAGTAGTCTTTTAGCGAGTTTCATATTGGTCATATTTTTAGAGTTAGCGAGTTTGATAAGTCAAAGGTATGTGAGCCAAAGTGGGTGAAATTTTTTAAGTTTTCTGCTTTTTGACAGATGTAAGATTTTTTCATTTTTTAATATTTTAATTTGTTGTTTTACGGGTTTTGCAGCTTACTTCTCAAGTAATATCCATTTATTTACAAATAAATAGTGTGCAATATTTTCTCATATTTTAAAGTTTTATTTGGCGATTAATTACGTTTATTTGAAATAATCCACAAGGGTACGCGCAGAATACGAGATGCAGATTATTCATAACATTATACGAGATCTTTCCAGAGATGGTTTTTCGGAGTTGCTAAAAAATGTGACCCCGCAAAAAGATTCGAAAGGGAGAATGATGCTAGAAATACTGAAAGTACAGGATGTCGGCGAAAAAGAGCTTCTCCAAAAATTAGACATGACACCAGGAGCTTTTTACACGCTAAAATCGAGGTTGACACCCAAACTGGTTCAGTATTACACCACTTTGAACGAGAACCGAATCCGTTTATTGCGTGAAGAGGCGGCGCGGATCTCATTTGTGGTTCTTAATAATGAGAGGATGATTTCCGTTTCTTTTCTTAAGGAACTGGAGAAAAAGTTAATTGCTTACGACATGTCTTCCGAATTAGCGGTGGTATATAAACAACTTGTCCGCCTGAATCGATTCGACGACTCCTACGAAGAATATGAAAGAGCCTATCAGAAGCATATTGCCTTTTCTCTGGCAGTAAGCAAGGCGGAGGACCTTTTGTACGAATACATTTATCTGCTTGGCTATTATCATATTACCGGAGAAAAGACCTACAGGGAACAATTGGATGATTTGCTGGAGGAATTGGAGAACACATTCAACCTTTATGAATCTCATCGACTGTATACCATCTTTCAAATAGTCAGGCATTACCACCGTTGCACATTTCTCAGCACGGAAGAATTAAAGAAACTTGAGTTGGAAGTGGAAGAAATGATGCGAAAGCTTGATGATATTTTTTCCCTTTATGACCTGGATCCTTTTTATGCGGTGATTCACAACCTTATCCCCTTTTTAAATTTCGAGTACTATGTGCGCATCCATAATCAAATCAAAGCAGACTATTATTTAGAAGAAATCAGCATTCAGATCGAATTTCAGTTTAAAGCGCACTTATGGGGATTCTTTATCACCCAGTTTTTATTATCGTTAATTTACAAGCTTAAGATTGATGGAAATCTCGAGAGTTTTTTCAAACCGGCTGAGAAATTCAGAATGGGCTATTTCGTTGAACAAAACGAGATTAGCCATTTGGTCATTTTTTTCCGATACAAAGCGCTGCAATCTTTCTACAAGAAAAATTATAGTCAGGCGGCACTTGACATCAACAATCTCCTGAACATAGCCAACTTTAAAACCTTACCCCGCCTGTCTATTGAATTCCGCCTATTCCAGGCATTTATGTATGCGCAACAGGGCGATGAGGAGCTCTATTTAAAACTCAGCGCCAGTGCCAAACGCAAGGCCGCTGAATTTCAAGACATGGCCATCAGTGTAAAGAATTTTACCAAAGTGTTGTTCCTGCTTAATAAAGGACGACACAATCACGTGAGCAGTGATAAATTAAAAAAGTATTGGGAACGATTCGATTCAGAGGAAGGGAACCCCGCAGGGCTTCTTGGCTTTATGCACCTCCAGTTCGAATTAGTTGAGTCCCTTCTGACCGAGCAACTTACCTAATTCTGCGACTGCCTTTTCTGTCAGAGGTTTGTTCATCACCGTGAGAATCCTTTCGAATTCCTCCAGCTTCTTTCTTTTTTCCGGAGCCTTCATCGTTGTGAGCATGATAACGTTGGTTGAACGAAAGGATTCGGGTGTTCTGGCCTCAATTTCTTTCAACTTGACCAAAAAATCAAAACCATCAACCAAAGGCATAAAGTAATCGAGAAAGATGATGCCCGGAAAGGCTTTTCCAGACTCAGCTCTCTTTTCTAATTCATTCAAGGCTTGACGTGCATCCTGAAAGGAGACATATTTCTTTGAGAATCCGTATGCCGTCAACAACTTCTCATTGATAAACAAATCTATCGGTTCGTCATCAATCAACATTACCTCCTCAACTATAGCATTCCCCATATTCACAGCGTAATTTACGAATCATGCTGCTCAGGGCTATTTATAGATGCGTATATTACTTTAAGATATTAGGAATGAAAATCAGGATTCCATCTGATTCATTTCAAACTGACTGCGATACATTGCTGCATATGCCGCATCTTTTGCTATTAAATCGGCATGAGCGCCCTGTTCCAGAATTTTTCCCTTGTCGAGCACTATTATTTCGTCTGCGTGCTGAATAGTTGAAAGCCTGTGCGCAATGACGATGCTGGTCCTTCCTTTCATCAATAATGCGATGGCTTTTTGAATCAGCTCCTCTGTTTCTGTATCCACACTTGAGGTTGCTTCATCCAGAATGAGAATCTTCGGATTGAATGCCAGGGCACGTGCAAAAGAAATCAATTGCCTCTGACCAACACTCAGGGTAGCTCCTCTTTCCATCACTTTATAATCGTATTTTCCAGGAAGACGCTGAATAAAGGTATCGGCGCCAACCGCTTTGCATGCTGCGATTACTTCTTCATCCTTCATATTGGGATTGAAGAGCTTCACATTTTCGAGAATGCTACCACTGAACAGAAAGACATCCTGCAATACAACCGAAGTATGTTTCCTGAGATATACCAAATCGATATCGCGAATGGAATTGCCATCTACCCGAATATCTCCTTTGGAAAATTCATAGAATCTGGAAATCAAATTGACGATAGATGACTTACCTGCACCCGTTGCTCCAACCAGCGCCAATGTTTTGCCTTCACGGATATCAAATGACAAATCTTTTAATATCCAATCATCATCCTTGTAAGCAAACCAAACAGAATCAAATTCAATATGCCCTTTAATTTCAGGTTTCAGCGTTCCACTCTCTTCCTCGTTTTCGCTGGCATCAATCAGCTTAAAAACACGCTCTCCGGCAACAATCCCCATTTGCATGGCATTGAAACGGTCGGCTATTTGGCGTATTGGACGAAAGAACATATTGACATACATAATGAAAGCGACGATGGTTCCGAAGTCGGCAGGCTCGCCACCTGCTACCCCCCGAATCGCCGTATTCACCCCGTACCATACAATCAAACCAATGGCTACGGCAGTCAATATTTCAACAACAGGAAAGAAGATAGAATAGGCCATTACCGAACGGATATTTGCATTGCGGTGCATGGCATTGATTCGTTCAAACTTTTGCTCTTCCACTTGTTCCCGATTAAAAATCTGAACAATCTGCATTCCGGTAATATGTTCCTGCACAAATGCATTGAGCCTTTGCACCTGCATGCGCACATCCTGAAAAGACACACGCACCTTTTCTTTGAATATATAGGCTGCAATGAGTAAAAAGGGAACTACGGACAATGTGATTAGCGCCAATCGCCAGTCCGCATGAAACATATTGTAAACTATTACCAAAATCATCAATATATCTCCCGAAATAGTCACAGCGCCATCGGTGAAAAAGTCGGAGATAGTTTGAATATCCGATACATTCCGGGTTATCAAGGTTCCCACCGGAGTTTTGTCAATGTATTTCAGTTTGAGTCGTGTAATGTACTTATATACCTTGTTCCTTAAATCGTACACAACATTTTGCGCCAGAAAGGCAGAAAACCAGGAGCGGCTTAGCATCATCAAGGTATTGAGCAAGGAAACAGAAAACACCATGAGCACCGCTTTCGTCAGTCCCGACTTGTCTCCAGTCATCACATCATTGTTCAGGGCATTCTTGATTAACTCGGGTACCAAAGGCCCCGTGTAGGCATAACCCAGGGTCAGAATCACAGAAGCAATGAGATATCCACGGTAAGGAGATGCCAGCTTATAAATGCGGAGCATCAGTTTAAGATCCATGGCTTTCCCTTCAGAAGACCGGTTACTTTTGTTATTACTCATCCCGTAAAAATTTATCCCATGGATAGTTCACTTCGGTAAGATACAAACCTTTTGCAGGAACCGAGGTTCCTGCATTACTGCGATCCCCCGCCTGCATAAGTTCCGGAAGTTCAGACAAAGTCAATTTACCTGAACCGATATCGAGCATTGTGCCTACCATGGCGCGCACCATATTCCGCAAAAAGCGGTCCGCCCTGACATGAAAGATCAATCTGTCAGATGATTTCTCCCAACGGCATTCCATCAAATCGCAGTTGTAGGTTTTTACGTCGGTTCTCGACTTGCTAAAACTTTTAAAATCCCTGCAGGTCAGCAGGTATTGGCAGGCTTCGTCCATCTTTTCCAGATTAAGTTCCCCGTACCGAAAATAAGCCCAATCGCGGCTAAAAGGATCCGGTTGAGTAATGATATGGTATTCATATTTCCTGGAAACTGCGCTGAAGCGCGCATGAAACTTATCTGTTACCGGAAAGATTCGATACACGGCAATGTCTCTCGGCAAGGCATTGTTCAAGCGAAAGATGAAACGTTCATCGGGTTGAGCATCCCAGTCGAAATGTAAAAAATAGTTTTTCGCATGGACGCCGGTATCCGTTCGTCCGCATCCCATAACCGGAAGATACTGGCGGGTTACTTTCTCAAGCGCCTCTTCGATTGCCTGCTGAACGGTATTTCCTACGCTTTGCGATTGCCATCCATAGTATCGGGTGCCCTCGTAGGCCAGTTCGAGCGCATATCTCACGATGTTCCGTCTACGGTTATGCGCCATCCGGCAGCGCCTTTTTCGAAGATGAGGACAAAGTGCCCGGAAGCCGGTTCCGCATTCTCACTCAATGTCCATTTTCCAATCACATAAGCATGAGTTGCATCCATGGCTTCTATCCGAATCAGGTCAAAATGAAGTTTTCCCATTGTCGCTTCATCCGGATAGCCTTTCAGGTAAGCAGCCAGGACATTCTCCCATCCATAATTCACTCGTTTCTTTCCAACAAAAATTGTCGAATCGCTTTGGAGGTAACCCTGCATAAATCCTCTGATATCTCCCTTGTTCCAGGCGGTTTCCTGAGCCTGCATGACCGCAACAATTTCTTCACGGATGGCCTCTTTATCTGGTGTGACCTCTGATGAGCATGCAATCAAACATAAAAAAGAGATAAGGATCAGTCTTTTCATTTTATCCCCCTCTCTTTTTTGATTTCCTCGTATGCTTCCTGCACTTTCTGGAATTTCTTCTGTGCAGCTTCCACGGCATCTTCTCCCAGGTTCGCCACCTTGTCTGGATGGAAACGGGTCGCCATTCTGCGGTAGGCTTTTTTCAGCTCATCGTTGCTGATATTTTCTTCCACTTCCAGCACTTCATACGCCCAATTCACAGATTTGACGAACATGGCTTTGATGGATAGAAAATCGGCCTGTGATATGTTAAAATAGGCGGCAATTTGGGCCAAAAGGTTCTCTTCTTTCTGGTCTACCTTTCCATCGGCTGCGGCAATTCCGAAGAGGTAGTGCATCAATTGTAAGCGGCCGGAATGGCTGACAAACTGCGTTACCTGTAAACAAACCTGACGAATGGATATATCCGTTTCGAGCAAATTCTTCAAAGTTGGCAATGCAAGCCTGGTTCGTTCTTCACCAAAGTTTCCGATGAGGAAATTTTTTATGTAATCCAGTTCTGATTTCAACCTACGGCCATCTGCTTTCATTACCGCAGCAGAAAGCACCAAAAGACTCATAAAAAAGTCATTCTGAACCCTGTTTTGGGCCTGTCCGAAATCTCCTCCCAGTTGCCGGGTTTCATCCGAATCGCTGGCCGTATCGTACAAAGATCCCAACACGACGCCCAATAAGGCACCTATTGGGCCTCCAACAGCCCATCCCAATCCACCACCTACCAGTTTTCCAATATTACCCGCCATGGGCTCTTTTCTTTTCTTCGTCAATCAAGGACTTGATCAATATCTCGTTGTTCAGGTCCATTTTATCCCGGATAATCCGGTTCAAAATCGTTTCGTTTACTGATCCCATGGCCAAAGCATCTGCATAGGGAATATTGCTAAATGTCACCATTTCGTATTGCGACATATAGCTTTCCGGATACATTTCGCAGAGTTCATGTTCCACTTCCTTCATATGGAGGAATTGCCTGTCGCCGACGCGGTCTCTCATCTCCACAAAATTCTGTACGGCAAGATCGGCAATGGCATCGGCATTCACTTTTCGCAAATCCTGGTATTCAGCAAATGCTGCACCCCAATCATTTCCATGCTTTTCAATGCACTCGTCCATTACCACGCAATCTTCAAATGCACAGTTCATTCCTTGTCCAAAGAAAGGCACAATGGCATGTGCGGCATCACCCATCAGCGCCAACTTATCGTCTTTGACCCATGGATAGCATTTTACTGTGACCAGAGAAGACGTTGGATTACTGAAATAATCCTCCAACAATGTCGGCATCAGGGGAACAGCATCGGGGAATCTCTTCTTAAAAAATTTCTCCACCTGTTCCTCTGTTTGCAGAGAAGCGAAGCTTTCTTCTCCTTCAAAAGGAAAGAAAAGGGTACAGGTGAAATCGCCCGGAGGGTTTGGCAAAGCAATCATCATATAATGGCCACGGGGCCAGATATGCAGACTTTCTTTATGCATCAGGTGTTGCCCATTTGCGCCTGGCGGGATAAGCAATTCCTTGTAGCCGTGGTTCAGATAGGATTGAGAATAATTAAAACGGTCGGAGATCTGCATACGACCCCGTGTCGCGGCAAAAGCACCATCCGTTCCAATGATCCGGTCGCCTTCCACCTGAACCTCTACTCCCTGCGCATTCACGAAAGTAGCAGAAGCAGTTTCCAGATTCACATCCACGCATTTGTGGTCGAAATGAAGATGGATATTGGGGTATTCATCTGCAAGTTCAAGGAGTTGAATATTCAATAATCCGCGGGAAACAGAATATATCGCCTGCCCTTCTTTACCATAAGGCTGATAGGCCAATTCTCCTTCAACAGGATGCAAAGTGCGGCCGTACATGGGTATCGCTTCTTTCAGAATTTCTTTATCGAGTCCCACTTTTTCCAGTGCACGCAATCCACGGACTGAAAGAGCCAGGTTGATGGACCTGCCTGCCGAGATACGGTTGCTCCGCATGTCGGGTCTTCTTTCGTATACATTTACCTCAAAGCCCCGTTTGGCAAGGTAAACAGCCATGAGCGAACCACTGAGTCCGCCACCTATCAGCGTAATTTTATTCATCGACAGCGAAAATACGTTTTTCCATCAGGGCATTAAAATGACCTTGGTCAGAAAATCAAGGGATCTTTTGCCCAATCCGAACCACATCGGTACACATAAAATATCCTACTGCTCCACCGGAAATATTGGTAGGCGGGTTTGCCGGAGGCGTCTGGAAAGGACCCGGCGCTCCGCTATTCAGGTTCGACAATGCCTCCAGATATCGCGCAACAGGAATATCAATGCTGCGAAATTGCATGATCACAGAGTCTCCGGATTGCGGACGATAAAAAGGCAATTCAAAAGGAACTCGTTGGTTTTTCTTGATATCCTTGCTGGAGAATAAAATTTCCTGATCGAAAATGGTATCGTTCTGACCAAAATTAAAACGTGTATAGATTTCACCCGGACGGTTATCGGTTGAGTAATAAGTTACTGAATACCCTTCAGACAGAAACCCGCTGGCTGGCTGGTACTTAAATTCCAATATAGGGTCTACGTCAAACATTGGGTAAAGCATGCTTTTAGCCGTGTACTCTTTTCCATCAACTACGACACGAAGCGAATATTCGGTTGAGGTATCGGGAATATATCCCGCCGGACCTTTGTATTTTCCTTCTCCGGCATAGGTAAATACCAGACTATTACCTTTATCATCTGTAATTTCTACGGTGCCATTGTCGATATAGACAGGGGTGGTTGGATTGAAATAATCTTGTGTGAGGCTTAAACGTACATAAGAGGAATCGACTTCGGTAGCGATGTATCCTTCAATCACAACCACGGGAGCCGTTTTACCCAATTGCACATCCACTTTTTCGGTGCACGACGTAAAAAGCCCGAAAATCAGGAGATAGATGAAGTATTTCAGGAGTCTCATGGCTTAGAATTTAAAGTTATAGGTGACAGATGGAACCATGCGGAAGAGGTAGGTTTTATAGGCAGCGTTCTGACCGGTTGTTTCGTCCACCCGGAAATCCAGGGTATAATAATTCTTGCGTCCATATACGTTGTAGATGCTAAAGACCCAGTTTCGCTCATTCTGAAAGCGCTTGTATTTTTTTACTTTCGGAGTGTAGGTCAGGCTGAGATCGAGGCGGTGATAGGCCGGAATACGAAGCGCGTTTCTGTCGCTGTATAAAGCCACCACCTTACCATTCAGTGTGTATTGTCCGACGGGCGCCGTATAAGCATTTCCCGTTGCAAAGATGAAGTTCCCGGCTAAAGTGAATTTACTATTGAACTCGTGGGTTACCACGGTGGTAAGATAATGCCGGCGGTCGTAGCGGAAATTGTACCAATCGTTGTGGTTTATATTGTCTGCCTTGCGCTGAGAACGCGACAAGGTATAAGCAATCCAGCCAGTGGTTTTGCCCTTTGTTTTGCGCAACAGGAATTCCACCCCATAGGCGCGCCCTCTTCCCGCCACCACTTGCGATTCAATGGCTTCATTGAAAGATATATCGGCATTGTCTATCAGCTCCACTGTATTCTTCATGGATTTGTAATAGGCTTCCACAGATAGCTCGATCGAATTGTCCTTGAAGTTGCGGAAATAGCCCACTGCCACCTGATCCGAAATTTGCGGTTTGATGGCGGGTGTGGAAGGAGTCCAGAATTCCTGTCCGGTGCTGGCTGCAATATTCTGAATCAGATGAAGGTATTGCGCCATCCTCATGTAGGATGCTTTAAGAGAGCTACTGGAATTCAGGCGATATACCATATTGAGTCGCGGCTCCAAATTCGCCGCGGTGTGGTAGAATTGCCCGCGGCTATAATTGATTGTATCGATAATATTTCCGGCACGTACCGACCCATCCTGGAAATAGTTTTTTTGCCCGTTCTGGTAAACAAATTCTCTTCCATTGCCAATATTGGAAAATACCGAAAGTCGCAAGCCATATTCCATCTCGAAACGACCCACAGGCTTCCACTCATGGCTAACATAATAGGCCTGACTTAATGCCCTCTTCTTGGGCAAAGCAGCGGCTGTAATAATGGATTCAGATGTGATGGGTTGAACTCTTCCTGGCAGGAAGGTATGATGGGTATTCCAAAATCCGAATTTGATGGTATTCTTTGGATTGAGGTAATAGGTATAATCCTGTTTAATGCTGATGTCTTCAATGTAATTTTTCCGCTGAAAGTTCAGGTTTTTCGCAATATTGAAATCAATCTGATAGTTGTACCGGCTGTAGATGACACTGGTATTCAGAAACAACTTTTTATTAAAAATATGATTCCAGCGGGCCGTGGTGGTGGTATTTCCCCAGCCGAACCCGGCGATACCCGAAAAACCCAGGCGATCCCTTCCTGTATAGGCCGAAATATAAAGGCGATCTTTTTCCGATAGTTTATAATTGATTTTTGCGTTTAGGTCACCAAAATTGGCGATGGCATTTTTTGTGGCGCTACTCAAAGGGAAGAACAGATCGAAATAGCTTCTTCTTCCGGAGATGAGGAAGGAACTTTTATCTTTCTGCACCGGACCTTCAATGGTAAGACGGGAAGAAAGGACCCCTATCCCTCCACTCACGGAATATTTTTTCGCGTTTCCATCTTTCATCCGGATATCTAAAACAGAAGCCAGTCGACCCCCATACTGAGCAGGAATGCCCCCTTTATACAGTTCAAAATCTTTCACTGCGTCGCTATTAAACACAGAGAAGAACCCAACTACGTGAGAAGGGTTGTATACCACTGCCTCATCTAATAAAACAAGGTTATGATCTACATTTCCTCCACGCACAATGGATAAGGTATTACCATCACCGGCCGATTGAACTCCGGGCATCAACTGCAACGCTTTGATGATATCTGCTTCGCCTAAAAGTAAAGGGATTTTTTTAACGGTTTTCACATCAATGGTGACCACCGACATTTTGTTTTCCGATACGTTTTTATCCGACTTCTCGCCTGTAACAACTGCTTCCTGTAAAGTCTTCGGTTCTTCCCGAAGCTCGATATTCAATACCAGATCCCCACTCAACTTAATGACCGTATCGCGTTGGCTATATCCCACATAAGTATAGGTAATGTGGTAAGTGCCTTTTGGCAAAGTGTAGGAATAAAAGCCATAAAGATTGGTGACAGCTCCATTTTTCATCTCCTCTACATAGATATTGGCCCCAATCAATTCTTCCCCTGTGGCGGCATCGGTTACCCTGCCACTGAAGGTAACATCCTGGGCCTGAATCACAGAAAATCCTGTCAGGATAAGAAAGCCAAGTAGCGAAAAAAGTCGTTTCATTCAGTCAAATGTGAATTTCTGAACATGCAAAAAAGTACAAATTCAGATGAACTCACCATTCCAATGGACCAATAGCTTCATTTGGAAGGTAAAGTTATGAGCTTAACCGTTAAGAAGGATTTTGGTTTTATTTTTTTAAGGAAGGATAAGGAATATAGCTTTCCTCCCCTTCAATCATGGGGAAGCGTTTTTCCTGCCAGTCCTTCCTGGCTTTTTCCAATTTGGCCCGGTCGTAGGAAACAAAGTTCCAATCAATATAGCGTTCTTCCGGAAAAGGTGTCCCGCCAAAAATCAAAAGATGGGTATTGGGTTGAAGCTTGATTTTGCATGTATCTTTTGATTTTGCCACCAGCATATGCCCCTTTTCAATCCTATGTTCACAAGCCTGTATGACTCCTTCAACGATACATATTCCTATTTCTCCAAAGAGATTGTTTGCAGTATCCAGGTCGCCCCCTAACGCAGAAATAACTTCTACCATGAACAATTCAGAATGCACGGGCAAAGGCGATTCACGGTGATAGGCCTTCCCTGCAATTAAGCGCAGTTGCATTCCATTCTCCTTCCATGCGGGTAAATCTTTCGCATCAATATGATGAAACTCCGGCTCCATGTCTTCCTTTTCTTTCGGCAAAGCCACCCAGATCTGATATCCGTGCATTCGAAGAGTTCCTTCCTTCAAATCGTCGGGCGTACGTTCAGTATGTGTTACCCCCTTTCCTGCAGTCATCCAATTCACCGACCCGGGTGAAATACGCTGTTTGGAGCCAATGCTGTCTTGGTGCATCATCTCCCCTTCCAACAAAAAAGTAAGCGTTGATAACCCCACATGGGGATGTTGACCAATATCTGCGTAATGCCCTGGCTTAAGATCCACCGGGCCCATATGGTCGACAAAGATAAATGGACCGACCATCCGTTTCTTGCGGAATGGAAGCAATCGACCAACGAGAAAGTCGCCGATATCGCGGGCACGTTCCTCAATGATTAAATCTGTGTTGGACATATTTAAAAGCGCCTAATGATAAGAGTAAGTTGCACAAGAGTGCTTGGAATAAAAAAGCCGTTTCAATTGAAACGACTTTTTCTTATCACTTTACTTTACGATGAAGTCACCGTGCATGGTGCCGTAATGGCCCGGAAAGGTGCATAGGAACTGATAGGTTCCGGCCGGAGGTGCATCGAACTCGATGGTTTGTTCTTCACCTGGTCCGAGGGTCCGGGTATTCGCAATCACATCGGCATACATATCTGCAGGCTGATAATCATTGTCTTTAGCGCCTACAGCCGCAATCGCATATTTTGCCATATCCACTCCCTGATCGAGCAGGGTCCAGTTATGTCCCATTGATTCTTTTGGCATCTTACCCACATTTTTCAGTGTGAGCTTCACGTGTGAGCCAGCGGGAACCTCCATTGATTTTTTATCAAACAGCATTTGATCGTTGGCTTCAATGCTTAATTCAACCACCTGTTTCTCCGCGGGAGCAGCCGGTTCTTCCGTTTTCTGTTCTCCTGCTGGTTTTGTTTCTTCTGATTTTTTCTCTTCTCCTCCACCGCATGCCATCAGGAATGCAGAACCAAGGAATAAAGCTAAGATTGATTTTTTCATGGTATCCGTGTTTATGTTGTCTATTTGGTATTATGCGTGTTATCCTCCAAAGCAAAGGCAGGAGCCACTCCGGTCAATGCGCCCAAAAACGAGACTATCGCATCAACTTCATCCGGTTTAAGCACCTGTCCGAGCTGCGTTTGTCCCATTATTTTCACCGCCTCTTTCAAATCTGTCACCGAACCATCGTGAAAATAAGGAGCGGTCATGGCCACATTGCGCAAAGATGGCACTTTAAAGAAGTAGGCATCCATCTCATTATTGGTTACCATCGCTCTTCCTTTATCGTGATTAGTTGAGTTGGTAAAATCCCAATAAGGTCCGTTTACCAAACCGAATTTTTGGTATATCATTCCACCTACAGCCGGTCCCATATGGCAGGAAATACAGTTTTTATCCATAAATAAATCCAGTCCTTTTTTCTCTTCCGGACTTATCGCATCCAAATTACCCGCGAGGTATCGATCAAAAGGAGATGGAATTATGAGGCATTTTTCGAATGCTGCTATGGATCCTGCAATATTATCATAGGTGATAGGGTTTTTCTGGTCTGGGAATGCTTCAGCAAACAGGGCTGTATATTCAGGTATTTCCTGAATGCGTTTCTCTGCTGTTTTTTCATCCGGCAAACCCATTTCTATTGGGTTCAGAATAGGTCCTTTGGCCTGTTCGGTCAAGTTTGCTGCTCTTCCATCCCAAAATTGGGCGAAATGAAGTGCCGCATTATAGACCGTCGGACTGTTTCTGTCGCCCGTCTTACCTTCGTGTCCGGGAGAAGTTGGCAAATTGTCTACGCCATGTTTGTCCAACATGTGACATGAATTGCAGCTGAGTTCTCTATTGATACTCAAAGCCTTCTCGTAATAAAGCTTTTTTCCCAGGCGAGCAATGGGTGTACCTGGGTCTTCAGGTTGCGGCAAAGTTTGAAAAATGGCCGCTGCGCGTTCCTGTCTTTGAACGTCTGTGGAATCCACATGAATTACTTCTGTGTCTTTGTCTTCCTTGGATTCTCCACAGGAATAGATTGATAACATGGCTCCTGAAATCGCAGCCATAGTAAATAAGGTCTTGTTCATTTTCGTTCGGGTACTCCAAAGTTATGTAAATGCGAGTATCACGAAAAATTAATCGGAGAAAAGTGAGGCAGGTTACTGAGTACGCATTCCAGAGGACCAATGAAAAGTGGGTGAGCCTTGGTATTTCGAAATTCAGATGAAAGAATAAAATGAAAATCGATTTATCTTCCACCTACCCTCCTGGAATCTATCTTCTCCATAATTATAAAAGTTTGACCCGCCACAGCCCAAAATTTCAGATTCAATAATTCCAGGATTCTTGCGTATCCGGTCGTTCGTCACAGAATGAATACCATATATCAAAGTCACTAAGTCGCTGGGCAACAGAGCATATATCTTCGAAGTCTCTGCTTCAAAATAGAATTATGAAAATACTTTACACTCTTGGTTGTCTTTTGCTTGCCAGTGCATTGCAAGCTCAGGACCGAACTCTTTTTAATTTGAATGTGGGCAATGAGACCTACTATTCATCCACCAACTTTTACATTGTGAGCAGTCCAGGCTGGGACGATGCTCCCATCACCAACCAGCAACTCGGATTTGATTTTAATTTTCACGGTAAAACCTATTCAGAATTCCATATCAATCCGAATGGAAACATTTACTTCGGAGCGGATCCTGCAAAATCCGTCATTGATGTCTTCGGGGTCGATTTGTATGACAACCCCAATGATCAGGATACGGCAATTATCACGGTGGCCACTGCAATCTTCGGGTCCAATAAGATTAAGATAATTGAATGGAAAAATGCCCGCTTTAAAAACGGCGCCGCAAACGATGTCGCCAATTTTCAGATTTGGCTCGACAAAGATGCAAACAAAGTAACCTTCGTCTTTGGAAGTTGCACGGCCAGTGCCGGGGCTTTTGGCAGCGATAACGGGCCAACTTGTGCCATTTGGGATGAGCCAAGTAATTCCTACCTCTTTTTGTCGGCAGACCCCGCCAATCCCACTACAAACAGAACATGGAAAATGCCCTTCCCCCATTTGAATGGCCTGCCTGCAGAAGGAACAACCTATGAATTTACCCAGATGATTAATTCCGTTCACCATCCCGAACCTGTTCAGACAAGCACCTATCCAAATCCGGCCACGGACAAACTTCAGGTTCGTGTGGCTAATGGAATTATTCAATCACTTCGCATACGGAACATGAATGGCCAGGTTCAACACGTGGCCTATACGATTCAGGAAAATAAGGCCCAGGTTCAGGTCGATGAACTTGCTCCGGGCATATACCTCCTTTGCGTAGAGGAAAAAGATAATAACCAGGTCATTCGATTCATTGTTCAGTGATATAAAAGTCCCGTGATTGCGGGGCTTTTTTATACCTATTTTGCATTAGCTTCGTTTCATGACTCAGTGAATTAAAAACTTATTTAACGAGGAAGAGGCTGAGGCCTGTATTCAACGCATTGAGAGACTCACGAATGACAGTACAGCATTATGGGGAAAGATGAATGCGGCACAAATGCTTGCACACCTCTGCGTGCAATACGACATGGCTTTTTCCGACAAGTATCCCAAACCTGGCAGAATTGCCCGGTTCTTCCTTCATCTATTTGTTAGAGATACTGTTATTGGCAACAAACCGTATAAAAGGAACAGTCCGACTGCTCCCGCCTTCAGGATGGATAGTCCAAAGAATTTTGAAGAAGAAAAAAAGCGTTTGATTGGGTACATTCAAAAAGCACAAGAAGCCGGCGAATCCTATTTCGAAGGCAAGGAGTCTTTGTCATTTGGAAAACTCAGTGCCCGGCAATGGAATGTGATGTTTTCCAAACACAACGACCATCATCTTAGCCAATTTGGGGTTTAGAACTCTGCTTCCTCCATCCAGATATTTTCCGGGAATACTAACGAGTTTTTCGTAGACAAAAGCTACATTCGTTCTCTCCATGCGAAATTCGACTGTCAAGATTCTGCTGTTATTCTTCTCTTTGTTCATTCTTTCAGAATACACGTATTCTCAAGATCAAAACGATCGTAAACTAAGTTTTGAATTAAGCTATGGCAGGTATAAGAATTTGGCTAGCAAATCATCCAATGATTTTGCTTCTTACTCCTATAAACCCGGAAACAACCTGAATCTAACAGCGTATTTTTGGACTATTCGCAAGAATTTAAAATTCGGAGTGGATATAGGTAAGATGAATTTTGGGACCACGGCGCATCCTCATTTCATTCTAAACAATCCGGACAAAGAAACCGTGTATCCCAATTATTCTATTACTTTTCTCCAAAAACTTTATTCAATCCAAGGCAAGTTAAAGTACTCCCAACCTCTGAATTCGCATTGGTTTCTCGAATCCTCATTGGCACTTGGAATCCTGATTCAGAGGAAACCCTACGTTTCCGCTGAGGCTACAGAAATCATTCAACCAAACTTTTGGGTAAAAACTCCGGAATTAAGCGGGAATGTGAACCTCGAAAAAACACATCGAATAAGCGCTTTATCCACATTGGATATTGGAATAGGGCGGAAAATTGGAAAGACGTTGGCACTAAGTGCTGGATTCCGCTATATGCAGATGATTCCACTCCAAAAAAACTCTTTCCTTATGCCTATCCACGAAACTCTCTTATATAACGACCAGACTTATACCTATCGTTTTAACAGTGAATTAAGTGCTGCAAGTGCCTATATAAAACTTGGATTTTCCGTTCCCTCTACCAAAGGAAAACCGAGAAGCCAGCGCATCGCTGAGTTTTCTAATTCCGCTATTCGTTACTCAAAGAAGGTTAGCATTTTGCGCAAGCAACAAAACATACTTGATTACCCGCTCGCTTATCAGGGAATCTTTAGCTACCTCATCCAAATCAAAAAATCATCTTTTTATTTTGGACAAGCTGCTGGCATTCAAACCTGTAGCATGACTATTCATCCGGACTTTGCAGATAATAATCCCGACAAAGAGAGTGTTCCTGCAGTTGCCTTAAAAACAAGGCAAAACACCTTTTTTTATGTGCCTGAAATCGTTTGGAGACCTCACCTCGGTAAAAAGTTAAGGTTAAACCTAGGTGCGGGTACGGGAATGCTTTGGACGTCTGTACCCAAGTTTAGTTATACAGCAAACTATCCCTCCAACAATCCCTTAGGTTCTGATTTGCAAGTGAGTGCTACTTTGATCAGTAAGTATCGCTACGGCAATTATACCCGCGCGTTCGCCGGACTGGATTATCAGATTAAGCCTCAACATTATATCGGAATAACCGCAGCATACAGCTATAGTTTGAAATCTTGGAAACATCCTTCCAGCGATTTAGTCCCTGTTGATTTAATGGTGGAATTAAACGGGGAGAAATATGTCTATCAACTTATTAACAGATTCACCTCAATCAGTTTTGGATTAAGCTATAAATATGAATTTTAAACTCACCTTCACCCTACTGATTCTCTATTGTATAGCTCCTTCCTGCCAATTCAAAGAAGAGACCTTGTATTCGTCCGTTCCGGCACTTCAATTGCCCTTGATTGATAGCGTCCGGGATGCGCATATGGAGTTCGATGTAAAAGACTATAACAGCGGATTAACTGTAGGAAAAGAAATCTGGGAGTATAAAGATGGATATCAGATTAACAATTATCATTACTACACTTATTCTGTTAATCGGGGCTTTCCCTATGACTCTTCAGGCGGAACAATAACTATAGCCAATCACAACGAACTATATTACCTCGTAGTTTTTGATTCTACTTTAAACAAATATCTGTACCCAGAGTTTATGGATGCCCGCAACGATCATTATTACCCTGAAGACCCAATTTCCAACGCATGCTTTGCCGACTCAAGCCATGGTTTGAATAAGTACATTTGTACCCGCACCTATCGGGGACTGGTTCAGGTTCTCCTGAACGGAAAGGGAATTCTGACACATCATGCGGCGAGAGATTCCAGCGCGATTCCAGGCACATCAGCTCCCTATGAATACATAACGGAAGATTACTTTTACGAAAGAGGTTTTGGCCTGGCTGTAATGAAAGAAGCCCGTTATCAGCATACAGATTCAGGTGACTTTATCCTGCATTCTGTGATTAAGACACGACGTTAGCGCTGGGAAAAGCTATCTTCGCGGCAATAAATAATCCGCACCATGTCTGAATTTCCCGCCTGTCCGAAATGCCATTCTCCCTATACCTATCAGATGGATCATCTCTTGATTTGTCCGGAATGCGCCTACGAATGGAACCCGGAAGAGGAGCAAAGAGAGCGGGGAGCGGAGAGCGAGGAGACTTTAGTAAAAGACTCCAACGGGAATATTCTCCAAGACGGCGATTCGGTAATTGTTATCAAAGACCTTCCGGTTAAAGGCGCTCCCAAACCAGTAAAGGCGGGGACCAAAGTCAAAAACATCCGTCTGGTGGATGGCGACCATAATATCGACTGCAAGATTGACGGGTTCGGGTCCATGGCCCTGAAAAGTGAGTTTGTGAAGAAGGCCTGACGGGTCGCATTGCTCAATAAATCAAGCTTCAGCCTAACAGGTCACGATAAATCGACGACCTTACAACATCGAAATACACCGGCCTCTGCTTTGGAGTAACGTAGCGATTTATTGCGGCTGATTCTCTGGAAAAGCGATTGTCCGGTCCAATGGCTGCCAGCCGAAATTTACATCCAACGATTCTTTGTAGCGACGCATAATTATACGTCGCTAACAACCGAATGCGTACGGACAATAAACGATTGGAGTGCCTGCAATGTTCCCGTACTTCAGATGCCAAAACCACACTCATGAATCCCATTACCTGATTAATATCAGGTTTATCGCTGACATGTGTCAGAGACTTAGCTTTCTTATTCCCATAAACTTGTATACCGAAGCTCACGTAAG